>DATJQI010000001.1:0-6218 GCA_035505915.1 Gemmatimonadales bacterium
GGGCAGGCGGTTGGCCAGGGGGGAAATCGGTCCGCGGATGCCGCCGTGATTGATCGGGTGGGACAGGCCTCGGGCCGATTTTCTTGCGGTCCGGGAGGGGCGCCCCTCACCCGCCAGCCGCCCTGCGGACGGTCCGGCAACCCGGAGTTCAAGCGCGCGAGCGACGCGGCCAGTCGTCCCGGAAACCCGTGAGCGGCCCCCAAGAAAACGCCCCGTGCTCGATCCGAGGCAGGGCCCGGAGCACCTCCTGGCAGCCCTCCGTGGTGCGGATCACCTCGAGCGGGATGCGGCCCCCAGGCTGGGGTTTGGGGGCGGTGAACCACCGGCGGGCGTCGCCGCGGAGAGTCCGATTGGCCATCGCCGGGATCTCGGCCAGCGTGTCGCGGAGCCGCTGCCGGTGGCGGACCCCGGTGAGCAGCCGCCGCCAGCGCCGGGCGCGGCGACAGAATTCTCACTCGCCAGGCAAGCCTGGATCGCGGCGTCGGCAGACGCGGCTGCGGGCCTCGGTCGAGGCTCGGCGTGGACCCCGGAGCGGCGCTCGACCAGCCGCGCGGGGGGGTCCGCGGGACCGTCAACGACCCCGGACGCACCGGAAACCGACAGTGTCGTCTCCGATCCCGGGGTAGTTTCCGCTGCGGGCCGTGGTGCGCAGGAAGCTCGGCCCGTTGTTCCACGACCCGCCCCGGATCACCCGCTGCCCGGACGCCTCGGGGTGGTCCCACTCCCGACCGTCATCGGCCGAGTAGGGGTACGGCCAGTGCAACGAGTTCGTCCACTCCCACACGTTCCCGGCGAGATCCAGGACGCCGAACGGGGAGGCGCTGGAAGGATAGGAGCCCCCCGGAGCGGTCGTTTGGTCCCCCCGGTTGTCGAAGAACCGGGCGCGGGCGCGATTGCACGCGCGTGAGCGAGCTGTCGTACGGTCCGCCGGGCATGCGAGGTCCTCCGTTACTGCCGTGCCGTCAATTCGACGATCTTCCGCAGGCATTCATCGAGTGATTCGACCGTCCTGAGCATCGTCCGTCCGGTGAAACCTTCGAGATTGATCACCCCGTCGACCTGCACCTCGGTGGTGTCGCCGCGCTGGTCGAACGTCACGCCCATCCCGTGGACCGCACGGAACCGCCGGATCTTAGCGCCGGCCCAGAGCAGGCTGATCCCCTCCGGGACGGTGAGCGTCCCACCGATGCGGAAGCCGGGGTCGCCCCATCCTTTCGCGAGGTACCCGACGTCTTCCTGCTCCCGATTGATGGCGGAGAACACGGCGAGATCCCGGGTCGTCCGGAAACCGGACAGGACCAGTCCGGCCTCGTCCGCCAGCACTCGGGCCAGCCTGCGGTGCATGATCTGGTCCCGGCACTCCGCGAGCAGACGCTCTCCTCGCCATCCGTCAGGGCGTTGCCGGCGAGGGCCGCTGCGATGCGGTCCCGCACCTCCTCGAATCCGCCGTTCGGTTTCCCGACCCGCCCTGGATGACTCCCGTTTCGCCTTTCGAGATTCGACACCCGCGTCCTCCTGTTCCCGGTGACGATCCGTCGTGGTCCGTACCTGTATATATATATACCGGGACGGGGGTCGTTTTCAAAAAGCGAACCCGAAGATTGTTTCGGTGTGCGTCATTTTTCCGAAATCGAGACGGCGTGCCGGCCGCGTGGGACCGGCGGGAGCCGCCTCACCGCATGGCCTGGCGAAACGTCTCCTCGTACACGTCGGGCGTCTGCCCCACGGCGACCTGGAAGGCTGCCGCGAAGGACGCGCCGGCCTGCATGCGGGTCATGATCGCCGGGACCACGGACCATCCGTGGCGCTCGACCAGGTAGTCGACGGCGACCACGCCCACGTAGTACGGGGCGGAGTCCCCTTCCCCCATCCGGGCGAGGAGGTTCCGCCGGGCGTCCTGCTGCACCCGGAGCCGCTGCTGCGCCACCCATTCCCGCCCCATCTCCAGGTGCATGGCGAGCCCCTCGTCGAACCAGCGGGGGAGGGCGCGGAGGCCGATGTAGGAGTGGACGACGGCGTGGGTGAGCTCGTGCCGGAGCACGGCGTCGGTGCGGACGGCGGCGGTCGAGCGCGCCACGGTCCATCCGTAGACCATCTTGACGGTCCGCTCCGTGATCGAATAGAACGCCGTGGAGCGCTGGGCCGCCACGCTCGGCGGCGCGATCCGGTCGAATTCGGCGGGGCCGTAGAGCAGGACGGAGAGGCGGTGGCGCAGGGTCAGGCCGAGCGTCTGCTGGATGGCCCGGAGGTTCGCGGCGACGCATTCCGCGACGGCGGCGACCTGCCCGGCGTCCCGCTCCTGGTAGACGAGGTCGAAGTCGGCGAAGCTCTGCGAGGCCGCCCGGCCCGGCGCGGGGCCGAGGAGACCCAGGGCGAGGAGGGCGAGGCCAAGGTGGAATATCGCCGGTCGCGCGCCGCGCGTCATCAGCCGCGCCGCCATTCCAAGGCACCGGATCACTTGGGCGGGCACCCATTCGGGGTGAAGGTGCGCACGTCCGCGTCGGGGTTGACGTGCACCTCGCAGCTGGTCGGCAGCGCGGGGTCCCCGAACCAGAGCTCGAAGAACCCGGGGATCAGCGTGAAGGAGTAGGGCGGGAGCGTGGAGGCCCTCGACGTGGCCGGGATTGCGGGCGCCGACCGGACGGGAGCCGGCGGCGCCTGGTGCGGGTACCGCCCCATCATGATCACCAAGATCAATCCATCGTGATCACGCGGATCACTTCATCGCGATCACCAAGATCATGATCGTGATCACGCGGATCATGATCGTGATCACCGGGATCGCTCATCGTGATCACGGCGTGCCGTATCCTCCCCACGGGGGATGGCCGCCGGGAGTGGAGTGACGCAGGAAGCGTCGGACACGCCATCCACCCGAAAGGAGGCGGGATGGCGACCGAGCGACTACCCATGCGTCACACCCGAGAGATCCTGCGCCAGAAGTGGGTCTTAGGCTGTACCCACCGCGCGGTGGCCCAGAGCCTGGGCATCAGCCATGGCACGGTCGGCAGTATCGTGCTCCGCGCCCGGGCGGCCGGCCTCGACTGGCCCCAGGTCGAGAGCCTCACCGACGACGCCCTCGAGGTCCGGCTCTACGGTCCGCCGAGCGCCACGGGCCGCGGACGTCCCGTCCCCAACTGCGCCTACCTCCACGCCGAGCGCAAGAAGCCCGGGGTCACCCTGGAGCTCCTGCATATCGAGTATCTCGAGCAGCATCCCACCGGATACCGGTACACCCGGTTCTGCGATCTCTACCGCCAGTGGCTCCGCCGCCACCGCCTCAGCATGCGCCAGGCGCACCGGGCGGGGGAGAAGACCTTCGTCGATTACGCCGGGAAGAAGCCCCACCTGGTCGATCCCGAGACAGGCGCGATTACTGAGGTCGAGCTCTTCGTCGGCGTGCTCGGCGCCAGCAACTTCACCTACGCGGAAGCCACCCGCACGCAGCAGCTCGCGGACTGGCTCGGCAGCCACGAACGGATGTTCCGCTATTTTGGCGGCGTCACGGTAGCCCTGGTGTGCGATCAGTTGAAAAGTGGCGTCACGATGCCCTGTCGCTACGAGCCGGGGCTCCAGCGGACGTATGACGAGTTCGCCCAGCATATGGGGACGACGATCCTCCCGGCCCGGCCGGCGATGCCCCGCGATAAGGCGAAAATCGAGGTCGCCGTGCAAGTGGCCGAACGCTGGATCCTCGCGCGCCTCCGGCACGAGACCTTCTACACCTTAGGCGCGCTGAATACCCGCATCTGGGAGCTGCTCGAAGATCTGAACAGCAGGCGCATGCGGCACTATGAGGCGAGCCGACGGGAGCTCTTCGAGCGGATCGACCGGCCGGCGCTGCGCCCCCTGCCGGCCCGCCCCTTCGTGTACGGCGAGTGGAAACGGGCGACGGTCTCGATCGATTATCACATCGAAGTGGCCCATCACTTCTATTCCGTCCCCCACCCCCTGGTCCAGCTGCAGCAGCCGGTGGACGTCCGCCTTAGCGCGCTCACGGTCGAGGTCTATGTCCGCGGCCAGCGCGTGGCGGCCCACGTCCGCAGCCACGTGCGCGGCGGGTTCACCACCGATCCCGCCCACATGCCCAAGGCCCACTTGGCGCACCGGGAGTGGAGCCCGTCCCGGATCATTGCCTGGGCGCGGACCGTCGGGCCCCAGACGGCCGCCTTGGTCGAAGCCGTCCTGGCGAGCCGACCCCATCCGGAGCAGGGCTACCGCTCCTGTCTCGGGATCCTGCGCCTCGCCAAGCGGGACGGCCCCGCCCGCGTGGAGGCGGCCTGCGCCCGGGCCCTCGCGGTCGGGGCGCGCTCGTACCGGCACGTCGATGCGATCTTGAAGCACGGGCTGGATCGGGTGCCGCTCCCCGATGCCGCCGCGCCCGCCCGCCCCCTAGTCCACGACCAGCTGCGCGGGCCCGCGTACTACGAGTGAGCGGGGCACGCCAGGAGGCAAAGGCAAGGAGCCGTGATGCCTACGCGCAAGAGAAAGGAGAGACCAATGCTGAATCCCCCGACGATGGACCAGCTGCAGCACTTGAAGCTCACCGCGATGGCGGCGGCCTGGACCGCCCAGCAGCAGGACGCGCAGTGCACGCAGCTCAGCTTCGACGAGCGCTTCGCGCTCCTCGTGCAGGCCGAGTGGGTGGCCCGCGAGAACGCCCGCTTGACGCGGACCCTCCAGGCGGCCAAGCTGAAGTTCGGGCAGGCGTGTCTCGAGGGCATCGATTACCCCGCCCGCCGCGAACTGGACAAGGCGCTGGTCCGGCAACTGGCCACCGGCCGCTGGCTCCAGGAACACCAACAAATCTTGGTGAGCGGGATGACCGGGACGGGCAAAACGTACGTCGCCTGCGCCTTCGCCCAGCAGGCCTGCCGGCAGGGCTATCGCGCCCGGTACTGGCGCGCGCCGCGACTGTTCCAGGAGTGTGCGCTCGCCCGGGCCGACGGGACCTACGGACGGCTGCTCGGGCAACTCGCCCGGATGGACGTCTTGGTCATCGACGATTTTGGGCTGGTGCCCCTCCAGGATGCCGAGCGGCGGGATCTGCTCGAGATCCTGGAGGATCGCTACGGGACCCGGTCCACCATCGTGACCAGCCAGCTTGATCCCCCGCTCTGGCATCAGGCGATCGGGGATCCGACCCTGGCAGACGCGATCTGCGATCGGCTGCTGCACAATGCGCATCGACTCAAGCTCAAGGGCCCCTCGCGCCGCAAGAAGGAGGACACCGCGACGGCGGAGCCGACCGACGAGATTGACCCGCGGAACCCGGTTCGCTAAGCTGAACTCGTCGCTCCCAATCCACTTGAGACCGCTGGGCGGCAGCATGACCTCAGCACGCACGGGGAGAGCAGGATGCGGCGCACGGACAAGATGATCCTGGAGCGCTTCAAGACTCTGCTGCAGGACCGGCTGCAGGTGCACAAGATCATTGCCTTTGGCTCACGAGCCCGGGGTGATGCCGATCCGCAATCGGACCTCGATGTGGTCGTGGTGCTGAACGACGGTAGCGATGCGGCGGCACGAGAGTACGTCAGCGAATGTGCCTGGGAAGCCGGCTTTACTCATGGCATCGTCGTGGTGCCGATGGTGTACACCCGAAGCGAGTGGGAGCACGGCCCAGAACGGCAGTCGCTGTTCGTGCAGGCCGTGCAGGCCGAGGGAGTCCTCGTGTGAGAAACGGCGGCCCCGGTGCAGTAGCGGGGAGGAGGCCGCCTCTACGTGAGTGACGCGAAGGCCCTTACGGCTCGTACGCAAAGGGCTGTCGCGAAGAAAGGAGGAACGCTCGACATCCAAGCCGACGCCCCGCCTCGCTCCGCTCCGGTCAGATCGGCGATCGGGCGATCACGATGACCGATCCGAGTGATCATGATGGAGCGATCCCGGTGATCATGATGAGTGAAACCCCCACCTGGCGCGCGCGATGCTCGCATTCCTGCCGCGACAGGGACCCGGGCGGCAGCATTTGACACTCGTTCTCTGCGGCGACCGCTCCACCGACGACCAGGAGGAGCGCGAAGAGGAACAGGACCGACCGGATCATATGGGCCTCCGTCACGCGGGATCCCTGCGGACACACCGATGACTGTATCGGCGATTTCTACCCCAGGGACGACCGCGTATTTGTTCGCCTCGCGGGCGCCGCTCGGGAAACTCGATCACGGCGCGCGCGGTTCGGTCCCCGTCCCGCCGCCGCGGCTGCTATAATGCGCCGC
>DATJQI010000002.1:0-5216 GCA_035505915.1 Gemmatimonadales bacterium
CGGAACGGGGCGCCGCCCCCCTCGCGCGTGAGCGCCGCCGCCACCGCGGCCACGATCTCCCCCGGCGGCAGACCCGCCTCCCGGATGGCCGCCACCACCGGATTCCCTTCGACCAGCCCACGGGCGAACGCCTGGGCCGACGACGCCGTCAGGTCCTTCGTGACCAACTCGGTGGCCACGTCACCGAATCCGGCTTCTTTCAGAAGCTCGGTGATGAGCGCGGCGTCGTGGAAGCCGAAGGGCACCTGATAGAACGTGGGCGGGTCGGCCTTGAAGAAGCTCCCGATGGTGTGATGGGCGACGCGCGCGAACGCGTTCTCCTCGAGACGCCCCCAGACGCTGAACGCGAACGTGCCGCCGGCCTTGAGCACCCGGCGGGCTTCGCGGAACGCGAGGGCCTTGTCGGGGACAAACATCATCCCGAACTGGTTGACCGCCGCGTCGAACGACCGGTCCGGGAACGGCAGCGCGCCGGCATCCGCGGTCCGCCATTCGAGCCGCGGGGACTCGGGCGCCCGGGTACGCGCGTACGCGATCATGGCTTCGTTCAGATCGGTCGCGACGATGTGCACGGCGGGGGGCAGCACCGCGAGCAGGCGCCGGGTGACGAGTCCCGTTCCGCAGGCGGTTTCGAGGAGCCGGCCGCTCCGAACCGCTCGGCCCGCCTGCCGCGCCAGGTCGTCGGCGTACGAGGCGAAGATGACCGGGCCCAGAAACTCGTCGTAAATCGCGGGAATGCTTCCCGAAAAATCGATGTTCGGCTGCGACCCGCTCACGGGCTCCCCCTCGGGGGTTCCTCATACAAGCCGAACTCGTTCCCCACGGGGTCACGGAACGCCGCGAACGCGCCCATGCCCGGGCCGATCTCGGTACGCGGCGTGAGGACTTTACCGCCCGCGGCCTGGATCTGCCTCAAGGTCTCCGTGATGTGGTCCACCATGATGTAGACCCGGGTGGTTTCGTCCGGGGTCCGGTCACTCTCCTTCACCCACGTGCCGCTCACGCCCCCCGGGTCGTCGAAGGCCAGATTCCCGTCCCCCCGCGCGCGCACCTTCCAGCCGAAGATCGTGGAGTAGAAGGAGGCCGACGAGTCGACCGTCTTCGAGGGGATTTCCAGGTAGCAGATCTTTCCGTGGGGCATCAGATCAATTCTCCGGACCTCACCCGCGGCCACGCCGGACCGTGGACCATCACGAACCAGGTCGCGGTGCCGTAGACCAGGAAATCTCCGCGGAACTGGCCCGAGAGGCCGTGGAGAAGGAACGCGAGCCCGATGCTCGCGAGGAGCAGCACGCCGCCCGTGCGCAGGGTCCCGGGAAACAGAAACAGCACGGCGCCGAGCGCTTCGATGGTGCCGATCAGGACCGCCGGGTGGTTGAGGTGACCGGTGCCGGGGGACAGCCCCTCGACGACAGTCTTCGCGCTGAACACGAGGAGCACGAGTCCCAGCGTGAGGTGGAAGGCGAAGAATGAACGGCGGAGCGTCGGCGTGGCCATGACGAGTGACTCCCCTGGACCGAGCCTACTTCGTGAGAGGCGCCGAGACGACCCACTTGTAGTTGTCGGGGTCGCGGAGCCGGAAGATCCGGGCCCCCCAAGGCATGTCCTGGGGCTCGGTTTCGAACACGCCACCGCGCTCCCGAATGCCGCGGGCGAGCTCGTCGATGTCCTGCTGAATGGGTACGTAGAGCGAAAAGCCCTCGCCCTTCACCCGGGTCCACCCCCTGCCGCCATCGTCCTGATTCAGGATGATCCGCACCTCTCCCGCGGAAATGGCGACGCCGCGGAGCTTGCCGTCCCGCTCGATGCGCCGGTCTTCCTGAAACCCGAACACCTCGAGGTACCACTTCACGCTCTTCGTCAGGTCCTTGACCGTGAGCGACGCCTGCAACGACTGCCCCTTGAGCATTCCGTTCTCCGTGGAAGTGGATCGTGAGCCGTGAAGGTAGGTTGGCGCCTCCCCCCCGACAAGCGTAACTTGGCCGCCGACACGCTCACATGCCCACCACCTCACAGCGCGCGCGCCTCTCCGCGGCCCTCGCCGACCGCTACCGGATCGAGCAGGAGCTCGGCCAGGGCGGGATGGCGACCGTGTACCTCGCGGAAGACCTGAAGCACCACCGCAAGGTGGCGATCAAGGTGCTCCGGGAAGACCTCGCGGCGTCGATGGGCGCGTCCCGGTTCCTGCGCGAGATCGAGATCGCGGCCCAGCTCCAGCACCCCAACATCCTGCCCCTGCTCGATTCGGGCGACGCCGGCGGCCTCCTCTACTACGTCATGCCCTACATCCCGGGACCCACGCTCCGCGAGCGGATTGCCCAGGGCGAAATGCCGGTGCACGAGGCGGCGCGTCTCATCGCGGAAGTGGCCGACGCGCTGGCGACCGCGCACGCGCAGGGCGTGGTCCACCGCGACATCAAGCCCGACAACGTCATGCTGTCGGGACGGCACGCGCTGGTGGCCGACTTCGGGGTGGCGAAGGCGGTGAGCGACGCCACCGGCCACGGCGCGGCCACCACGGTCGGCGTGGCGATCGGCACGCCGGCGTACATGTCCCCGGAGCAGGCCGCGGCCGAGCCGAACATCGACCAGCGGAGCGACATCTACGCCGTCGGCGTGATGGCCTACGAGCTCTTCGCCGGGCGCCCGCCGTTCGTGGCGACGACGGCCCAGCAGCTCCTGGCGGCGCACCTCACCCAGGCGCCCGAGCCCCTCGCCAAGCGGCGCCCGGGGATCTCCGCCGGGCTCGAGGCGGTGGTGATGCGCTGCCTGGCCAAGAACCCCGACGACCGCTGGCAGACCGCCGCCCTCCTGCACGCGGCGCTCGAGCCCTACACCACGCCGTCGGGGGGCGTCCCCCCGGCGCGGACGGCCCCGGTGTCCGCCGCCCGCCGCCTCCCGTGGGGCGCTCTCTCCGTCGTGGCGGCGGTGATCGTGATCGCCGGCCTGCTCCTCTGGCGGCGCGAGGCCGGCGGCCCCGCGGCCCCGGCATCCGTGTCGCTCGCCGTCCTCCCGATCGACAACGTCGGCGGCGATTCGACCAAGGAATACCTGGCCGACGGGATGACCACCGAGATGGCGAGCGCGCTCCGCCAATCGCTCGGCCTCGACGTGGTGGGAGACCTCAGCACCTTCCGCTTCAAGCACACCACGCTCTCGCCGGACGCGATCGCCCGCGAGCTGCACGTCGGACTGCTCCTGACGGGGCGGATGCAGTCCCAGGGAGGCCGCGTCCGGCTCCAGATGCAGCTCAACGACGCCGCCGGGAAACTGCTCTGGTCCAACCAGTACGACCGCGAGAGCCGCGACAACTTCGCGCTCCAGGATGAGATCACGAACGCGGTGGCGGGCGAGCTGCGCGTGGTGCTCCGGCCCACCGCGGTGGCGGTGGCGCACGCGGGCCGGACGGTGAGCCCCGAGGCGCACGACCTCTATCTGCGCGGGATGTTCGAGAAGAACAAGCTGTCCGAGCAGGGCCTGAACCACGCGGTGGATCTGTTCCAGCAGGCGCTCAAGATCGACCCCAACTACGCGCAGGCGGCCGCGGCGATGGGCTTCGCGTACGACATGCTGGCGGACGCCTACATCCCGTCCCACCCCGGTCACGAGCTGGCGATGGCCGCGGCGAAGCGCGCGCTGGCCGCGGACAGCATGCTGGCCGAGGCGCACGTGCTGTACGGGTTCGAGCTGGCGGCGGCGAATTGGGACCTGCCGGCCGGGGACGCCGAGATGCGCCGGGGGCTGGCGCTCAACCCCAACGCCCCCGATGGGCTGTTCATGTACGCCTCGTTTCTGGGAATCACCGGAGCGACCGACTCGGGAGTGGCGGTGTCCAACCGGTTGATCGCGGTGGATCCCCTGTCGGCGATGGCGTCGATGTGCCGCGCGCTGAGCCTGGCCTTCGGGGGGCGGTTTCGCGAGGCCCTGCGACAGGACAGCATCACCAAGACACTCGACGCCAACGTGGTGTACGCCGAGGCGTGGGACGGGATGTCCCTGCGCGAGCTGGGCCGGCTGCCAGAGGCCGTGGCCGCCTATCGGCGTTTCGAGGCGGTGAGCGGCGGCCCCGCGTTCGGGCTGGCGATCACCTATGCCCGGATGGGGCAACGCGATTCGGCGCTGGCCATCACGCGCCGGCTCGAAGCCCAGTCGCGGACCACGTGGATCGAGCCGGTGTTCCTCGCGGCCGCCCACGCGGAGCTCGGGGACCGGGACCGTGCGCTGAGCCTGCTCCAGACCGCCTTCGACAAGAAGGACTGGGTCCTGCGGTTCTCCCTGAACTACGACTCGTACTGGTTCAAGAAGCTCGACGGCAATCCGCGGTTCGAGGCGCTCAAGCGCCGGGTGACCGGGACCACCTGGTCGGATTGACGGCTAGGCGATCCGGCAGGGAATGTTCGCATCCTCGTCGTACCCGTAGACCGCGCAGAGCCGGTGGTACCCATCCGCGATGATCACGCGCCCGTGCTCCCGGTCCCGCACCAGGAGAAGGGGTGAGAGCTCTTTGCCGGCGGCGATCTTGCGCCGGTCCTTCTCCACGTGCGCGTTGCTGATGCCCAGCAGGGAGAGCCCGGACGCCCGGAAGATGTCCTTGGCCTTGAACTCGACGGCGCGGGCGCGGCGGAGCGCCTTCACCAGGCGCGTCGATTCGGCTCCGGGGAAGAGCAGGCCGAGGTAGGAGGCCGCGGCGTCGTAGTCGTGGTCTTCGGGGCGGTCGAGCCAGCGAATGGTGCCGTCATGAGCCATGGGGATCCTTCCGGGTCATCGTGAACGTGCCCCGGGCGACGGGCCCGGAGGAGGAGCGCTGATACCACCGTCCGAACAGGGTGTCGTGACGGACCCGGCCGATGACGTAGAGCCCGCAGGCGAACCCCTGCTGGAGGTCGACGCGGATCGAGTCGGCGGCCGCGGGCACGAGACGGGCCGTGCCGCCCAGCGTGAGGCAGGGATCGGGACGGGTCAGCCCCTGCATCGAGAGCGTGTAGGGCCCTTCCACGGTCTGGGGCCGATGGGGCTTCGTCACGACGTCGAGGTCGAGGGTCGCCACGCCCCGGTGCACCGTCGAACGGGGGTTCGATCGCGGCCGGAAATCGATGATCCAGTGCCCGCGCAGCCGGGCGAGATCGGGCCGCGTGGGACCGGCCGCGGCCAGCCCGGTCACGAGACCGAGGGCCCGCAGGACGGTCACCGGCGCTGCAGCTCGTAGCTCAGCGTAA
>DATJQI010000003.1:0-2865 GCA_035505915.1 Gemmatimonadales bacterium
GGTGCCCGGGGTGCCGGCGGAGCCGTTCCGCGGCCGCGTCGATCCGGGCGATGTATGCAGGTATCGTCTCCGCAGGGACGCGCCGAGGCAGCACGAAGTGGCTGTCGTCGGGCCGGGAGCTCTTCAAGTCATCCACCATCAGGTCGCCGCCGTGCGCCTCTACCAGAAGCTCGAAGCGTTCGACGGCCGAGAGGAGCTCCGCCAGCTCGTCCGCGTGCTCGGTCCCGGTCAGCGTGACCCCGCGGCCGCGGAGCCGGTCCGACACTTCGCGGGCCGCCCTCTTGCGGGCACCGGCTTCTTCGTCATCCCGATACACGACCTTGCTCCCGTGTCTGGAAGGAAGGCTTGAATGTAGGCGAACCGGCTACTCCTCGCGCAGCGCCTCCATGGGATCGAGCCGGGCGGCGCGGAGCGCGGGGACGAGAGCCGCGGCGAATGCGACGAGGACCAGGGTCGCGGTCGCGAGGGCCAGGGTCGCGGGATCCGAAGGCGTGAGACCATAGAGGAGGGACGCCACAAACCGGGTGGAAGCCAGCGCGAGGCCGAGGCCCAGGACGACCCCGAAGAGGACGAGCCGGCCGGCGTCACCTAGGATCAGGCGCATGACACCGGACGTGGCCGCTCCCAAGGCGATCCGGATGCCGATCTCGTTGCGCCGCCGTGTGACGTCGTACGACACCGTACCGTAGAGGCCGATCACCGCCAGGAGCAGTGCCAACCCGCCGAAGAACCCGGAGAGCAAGGCCAGGAGCCGGGGGCGGCGCAGGGATAGGGACACCTGTTCCTCGAGCGTCGCCACGTCCACGGACACGTTGGGCGCAATCTCGGCCATGGCTGCCGTGGATGCGCCGGCGAGCGCCCGGGGGGGACCCTCCGTACGCAGGGCGAAGGTCGCCACGGGCGGGCCTTCGCTCTGGGCGAATGGCAGATATTCAGCCGGCTGCGTCCGCTCGTCCAGCGCCCCGAACTTGGTGTCGCCCACCACGCCCACCACTTCGATGGGGTCACTGACCCCTCCGCGCCCATCCGAGTTGCGGAAGCTCCGCCCCAACGGGCTTGGCGAGTTGAAGAACTTTCGGGCCATCGCCTCGTTGATGACGGCGACGTGGGGGGCATGCGCCCCATCCGCCGGCGAAATGCCGCGCCCGGCGAGCAAGGGAATCCCCAGCGCCTCCAGATATCCCTCGCTCACCCGGCTGACCAGGGCGCGGGCCTCCTCGGGGCTCGAGGGCGTGAAGCCCTCCACCAGGACGACCTCGTCGCCCAACCCCCCGCCGACGAACGGCACCGGGAGGCCCACGCCGGCCGCCCGTACGCCGGGAAGGGCGCGAAGGCGCCGGAGCAGCTCGTTCCGGGTTGCTTCCTGCTGGTCGGGGCCCGGAACGGGACGACCGAAGTTCATGCTGAGGAGCAGGACACCCTGGCGGCGGAACCCCGGATCGATGGTGACGAGCTTCCTGAAGCTTCCCAACCACAAACCCGCCGCGGTGACCAGCGTCAGGGACAGCGCGACCTGCCCCACCACGAGGGCGCCTCCGGTCCGGCGTTGCCCCCTGCCATCCGCGATTCCCCGCCCGCCCGCTTTCAGGGTGGCCTGGGGATCGGTATGCGTGGCGCGCCAGGCCGGGGCGATGCCGAAGAGCACGCCGGTGATCGTGGCCAGGGCGGTGGTGAACACCAGCACATGCCAGTCGAGATCGAGATTGAGCCAGGGGTCGGAGCCGCGATAGGTGATGAGGGACAGCAACACCGTCGCGGCCCATCGCGCAAAGAGCAGGCCGGCAGCGGCGCCCAGGAACGCCAGGAGAACGGATTCGGTCAACAGCTGTCGGATGATTCGGGCACGGCTGGCGCCGAGTGACAGGCGGACGGCGATTTCCCGCTGACGGGACGCGCCCCGGGCCAGCTGCAAGCTCGCGATGTTGGCGCAGGCGATGAGCAGGACCAGGCCCACCACCACCATCAGGACGTAGAGCGGCTTGCTGAATTGCCGCCGCAGGCCGGACAGGCCCGTGGCCCCGGGTTGCAGGTCGAGCGTCTCCTTGAGGTAGTCCTGCTGATCCTTTGCTTCCCAATAGGGCGGGACGCTGGCGGCCAGCATCGCGGGGGTGGCGGCCGCGAGCGCGGCGCGCGCCTGGCTCAGGGAGACGCCGGGCTTGGGGCGGGCGAACACGCTCAACGACCACTGCGGATCTCCCGTGATGGTCTGCGCGCAGACAGGCGCATAGACGTCGACGGCCCGCCCGACGTCGATGCCGAAGAAGCCTGCGTCGGTCACGCCCACGATCGTGAAGGGATGGCCTTCGAGGGAGAGGGTCTTGCCGACGGCCGCGTTGGCGGCGCCGAATTCCCGGGCCGCGAATCCTCCGCTGACCGTCACCACGCCGGGACACCCGGGAGAGTCATCGGCGCGGGCCAGCGTGCGGCCGGCCACCGGCGGAACACCGAGCACGTTGAAGAAATCGCCGCTCACCCAGGCGCCGGAGATGCGGCGGGCTTCTCCGCCCGTCGCGAGGTTGAAGCTGGTACCGGCGTAGGCCAGGGCACCGGAGAACACGGTGATCCGGTCGCGGACCTGCTCCCACAGGCCGGTGTGGGGATCCGCGCCTCGGGATCCCATGGTGATCCGCACCAGTTCTTCCGGGTGACTCACCGGGAGGGACTTGAGCACCAGCGCGTTGGTGACGCTGAAGATCGCGGAGTTGGCGCCGATCCCGAGGGCAAGGGAAAGAATGGCCACGAACGTGAATCCGGGAGCGGCGCGGAGGGCCCGCAGGGCGTAGCGCAGGTCGGCGCCGAGTGAGTCGAGCCAGGCCACGATGTCCACTTCGCGCGTTCCTTCCAGGGCCTGCGTTCGGTTGCCGA
>DATJQI010000004.1:0-7871 GCA_035505915.1 Gemmatimonadales bacterium
ATGATGGGCGCGGGGCTCGTCGGCGCCCTGCTCGTGCTCGTCGTGGTGGTCCCCACCGCCGCCAAACTGGGGCGGCTCAGCGCCGATCCGAGAGGCGATCTGCCCGAGACGTTCACGGCGCTCCGGCGGCGGCAGGTCATCTTCGCGACGATATCGGGAACGCTGGGGCTGATCGCGCTCTTCGGGGGGACGGTGCTCAGGTAGAGCTACGATTGCTCGAATTCGACTTGAGCATTCTGCACCAGCACTCTGAACTCCGGATCACAGTTCTTCCACAGCGCCAGAAATCTCCTGTAGTGGAACCGCGCCCTCTCGGCATTCCCCAGCTTCTTGTAGATCTGCGCCCGCCGCAGGTGTGCGGGTGCCAGGTAGGGCAGGTCGTACGGCCCCACGAACGAGTCGTACCACGCGAGGGCTTCCTCGTCGCGGCCCAAGGCGTGGAGCAGCTCGCCGTGGAGAAAGCGCTCCCGGACGCCCCAGCGCGCCAGCGAGTGCGGACCCGGGTTCGACATGTCGAACGGGAAGCCTTCCAGCTCCTCGAGGGCCCCGGAGAGGTCGCCGCGGGCGCGGGCCAGCTCGGCCCGGAGGGTCCGCGCCAGATCCCGCGCCGGCCCCTGACGCTTGGGATCCCGCACCGCCGTCAGCGAATCGAGATACCGGCGCGCGGCGGCGGTCTCGCCCAGACGCAGGCTCAGAAGCCCCAGGAGGTAGTGCTGCATCTCGGGGCTCAGGTCCCGGTCCGGCACCCAAATGGGGGTCGGGGGCGCGTGGTAGGGACGGCCCCCGGCGATGCTCGCCCGCAGGGTCGCGATGCGGCCGGGAGGGACCGGGAAGAACGGATCCCCCGCCACCAGCGCCTGCCCGTTCAGGCGCCATTCGTCTTCGCTGGCTGAATCGAACAGTTGGACCGGCTCCCGGGCGAACCGTCCCTCGCCGAGCGGGAGGTCGGCGATGAGCCGGGCCGCGATGGTGCGCATCACCGGATGGTTCACGGAGCGGTCCAGGGGGCGCGCCAGCTCCCGGGCGCCGTCCAGATCCTGGGCGAAGAGCATGGCCGCCTCGAGCGTCGAGACCCCCACGAGATCGTCGGCCCGGCGCGCGGCCGCGACCACCGCCGCCCGCCCGGCCGGATCGTCCCGCGTGTAGGCCTGCAAAGCCCGGATCTCGAGACCCCGGCCGACGTCCGGGTAGCGTTCGAAGTACCGCCGGGCCAGTGAGTCGAGCGTGGCCGGCCGGCCGTCGTAGGCGGCGAGGCGGGCCAAGTGGATCATGGCGTGCGAGTTCCCCGGCTCGAGCGCCAGCACCCGCTGGAAGGGAGCCCAGGCATCCATCGGCGAGCGGCCGCGGACGGGGCCGAAGTGGAACCAGGTCTCGCCCAGCATCATCCAGGGCTCGACGCTCGCCGGGTAGGCCTCCGTGAGGTTGCGCGAGCGGCGCTCCGTCTCGTCCATCTGGAGATCGCGATAGGTGCCGTAGGTGGCCAGGAGGTCGCGCGCGAGCGGCGTGAGCCGGCGGGCGTTGCGGGCCGCGCGCGCGGACCAGACCGAGGGATCCTCCACGCCGCGCACCAGCACCCAGGTGCCGATCGTCGCCAGACGGTACTGGGCCAGGGCGAAGGTGGTATCGAGCTCGGCGGCCTCGCGGAACGCGGCGCCCGCCTGCGCGTCGTTCCCGTTCCGCAACGCCTCTTCTCCCCGCAGGAACGCCTTCAGCGCGGGCAGGGAATGCGTGGTCACCGCGGCGAGCCGCGCGATCGTCGTGTCTCCGCCCCGGCTCAGGCCGGCGAGGATCCGGCCGCTCAAGTCGTCCACCAGATCGAAGAGCGCCGTCGTGTCCCCCACCACGCTCGCCGTGGCGACGACCTCGCCGTTCACGGCGTCCACCAGTGACGCATCGAGGTGCAGGTGCCCCGCGACCTCGAGCGCCTCGCCCCGGATGTAGTAGTCGGCGCCGAGACGGCGGGAGAGCCGGGCGCCGCCCGAGGGATCGGATCCGTCGGTCCCCAGGGAACCGATGACGCTCCGCGGGTCCACGGCCTTCAGTCCGGGCATCCCATCCAGCTCGGTGCTCAGGAGATCGACCATGCCGTCGCGCAGGTAATTGAGGGACGGAGCCCGGACCGTGAACGGAATGACGGCGAGCGTGCGGGCCGAATGCTCGGCGCCGTGTCCCGAGCGCCACCAGAATCCCGCGACGGTGCCGGTGACGGCCAGCGTGACGACCGCCGCGGCGGCGAGCCTGCCGAGCCGGGGCGGGCGCGGCACCAGAGCCGGGACGGCCGTGTCCGGCGCGGACGAAACCGGCACCGCCGGCAGAGGACCGGTATCCACGTTGGCGCCGCGCCGGGCGCGGATCGCTTCCGCCAGGCGGACCGTTCCCGGCTCCGGGTCGGCATCGAGCTCGGCCCTCAGCCGGCGGGCGAAGTCGTCGTAAGCGCGGAGCGCGCCGGTGGCGTCACCGGAGCACTCAAGAAGCAGAAGAAGGGACCGGATCTCCTCTTCGTCGTCCGGGTGCATCGCGAGCGCGCGATGGGCGTTCCGGGCGGCCGCTGCCGGGTCTCCCGAGTCGGCCGCCTTCCGGGCGAGGGTGCGCGCGGCATCGAGGGCGACGCGCCGGAGCCGTTCCCGTTCCTGGTCCAGCCAGTGCTCCAGGTCCGCCGAGCCGCTCGCGTTCAGTCCGGGACAGAAGTCGCCGCGGTAGAGGTCGAGCGCGAGGTCCGAGTCTCCCCGGTCGGCCGCATCGGCGAACGCGCCGGCGTCACACCAGAGTGCCTCGGCCCGCACCTGCACGGCGCTCGCGCCGCGGTTCTCGATGACATCGGCGCCGAGGGAGCGGCGGAGCTGGTGGAGGGATTGGGAGAGGGCGTTGCGGGCGCGGGTCTCGTCGGACTCGGGCCAGAACAGGGCGAGCAGCCGGTCGCGGCTCACCGGCGCCCGCCGCCCCTCCATCACCAGGTAGAGGAGCAGGGCTACGCGCTTGGGCTGGGACAAGACGTCGTGAATGGTCCGGCCCCGCGCGTCCTTCAGGTCCAGAGCACCCAGCGTGATCAGCCGAAGCACAGTCCCCCCAACGAGATGCCCCCTTACTCCCGCGATAAGACCCGGTACCAGAGCCGCCTAAGGCCCGGGTTCCAAAGTGAAAGAGTTACCGCGCGGGACGAGGCGTGACAAGCGCGGGCCTTTAGAAACGCCGGGGACGACACGTGCGACTGAGAGGATCCCGCGCCGGGACAGGGTTTTCGGGCACCCCTCGCGACCAGCCCCCGGGTGCCGGGGGAGCCGGGGCGGCCGGGGGAGGGCAACCCGGCGCCGAAGCCGACGCGCTCCACGGCAGCTGGGCGGCCACGCGCTGGCACTACACCAGCCGCGACTCACCGGCCCGGACGGTCGACGTGATCACCGACCTCGGCGGCTCGGTCACCCTCAGCCTCTCGGCGGGGACGTTCATCCTCGCGTGGGAGATCCCGGGGATCGGCGGCCAGAGCATCGGCGGCCGGTGGGCGCTGCGCGGTGGGGCGCTCGAGTACTCGTGGCCCGGAGTGGAAGGAACGGAATCGGTGGGCGTGCGACTCGGCTGGCACGAGCTGGCTCTGTCGACCGAGCGGTCGGGATGGGACTTCGACGGTGACGGTGAGGACGAGCCCGCGGGGTTCGTGGGCGTCTTCGTGAGGCTCTGAAGCAGGGAAAGGGGACGACCATGCGCAGGGTTCTGATTGGTTTGCTCGCAGCCACGGTGGCGGCGTGTACGAGCGACTCCTCCACCGGTCCGGGAGGGTCCGGCGATCCTCTCGCGCACTACATCCCGGCTCCCCCCGGCCCCCCCTGGTCGGGGGTCGCGACCTCGGTGACCGTGGGCGAGGCGGCGGTCTGCCTGCTCCAGCCTGACGGTACACCCTGGTGCTGGGGGAACCGGTTCCACTTGGGGCTTCCCCGCATCGACGACGGCCTCCGGGGCCCGAACGCGGGCCAGCTCGCAGCCTCGATCTGCACCAAGAACTACCTCCCGGACGACATGCCGGGTTGGCCCTGCAACGTGCTTCACCCGGTCCGGGTCAGCCCCAACAGCTACGTCTCCATCAGCGAACCGGTCAACGACGGCATGTTCTGCGCGCTGGACGTCACCCAAAAGGCGTTCTGCTGGGGTCAGGGTGCTTTCCTGAGCACGCCCTACGACTCGATTTCCGGTGGCGTGGAGTATTGCGGAACAGCCCCCTGCTACTACTCGCCCCAGCGGGTGCGGGGCGGTCTGCTCCAGGAAATGGTCTACCCGGCCTGCGCCCTGTCGGCGGCCGGGGCGCCCCTCTGCATGGGCGGCAACTCCTACAACCTGCTGGGTGATACGCCGACCCTGTTCGCCGATTCACTCATCCCGGTGGCCGGAGCTCCGGCTTCCACGGCCGTGGCGCTCTCGCCGTTCGGCAGGTTCGCCTGCGCGCTCGCGACCACCGGCAAGGTCTACTGCTGGGGCTGGAACGAGCGAGGCTGGGGCGTGGGCACTGACTCGACCGGCAATCAGGTGAAGTCCCCCACCCTCATCATGTCGAACCTGACCTTCAAGAGCCTGGCCACGGGCTCCTGGAGTGCCTGCGCCGTCTCCACGGGGGGGACCGCGTACTGCTGGGGCTACGGCGGGGGCGGGCTCCTCGGCTGGGGCGGCAACGGATTCTCGTTCAAGCCGGTGGCCGTCGCGGGCGCCCACACCTTTACCGGCATCACCGGCAGCGGCATCCACTTCTGCGCGCTCGACACCGGCGCCGCCGCCTGGTGCTGGGGCAGCAACATGAACGGCGAGTTGGGTGTGGCCCGCGCGGCGTGCGACGGGGCGACCTTCTGCTCCAGCTCACCGGTGGCGGTGTCGGGGGGCCACACCTTCAAGCAACTCAGCGCCGGCGTCGCCGGAACGTGCGGCGTCACCAGCGCCGGTGAGGTCTACTGCTGGGGGGCCACCGAGTATGGCCGCCTGGGACCGGGACCCAATCCGAATGTCCAGCCCTTTGTCTCCACTCCCGTCAAGATCACCCCCTGACCACCACCACTGAACCCGAGGGAACTTCCATGCGCGCCCACCTGCTTTTCGCTGTACTGCTACTCGCGACCGCCGGCTCCGCCGCCGGCCAGGACGGAAAGGACGGCCGGGAAAGCCTGTACTTTCTCCGGCGCACGGGCGGCTACGGAGCCTTCGAATTCGGTCCCGGAAGTTTTCAGCTGACCTGCGACAGCTGTTCGGGACATACCTGGGGATCGGGGGGAATCAATTTCTACCTCGGACACCACTTCTCGCGGACCTGGCGCGCCGAGATCGGGGTGTTGTTCCAGACCAACCGGGAGAGCGGGAACCACTTCCTGGGGGGCACTCTGGGCGCCTCCGTGTATCTCCTGGGTCACCTCCACGTGAGGGGCGGAGTGGTCTATCTCAATCCGAACATCGACGACTCGCTCAGCAACTTCAACGGCAAGGGCTTCGGATTTCTGGCGGGGGCGGGATACGATCTCTACGTGTTGCCCAGCCTCGCCATCACGCCCTTCGTGTCCTACTCGCGGGCGTCCATCTCGAAGCTGACCCAGACCACCTCCGGCCTGACCAACCAGTCGTCCGGAAACATGCACGCCTTCCAGTTCGGAATCAGTCTCACCAGGCTCAAGGTCACGTTCTACTGCGGGAGCAAGCAGGGCCGGCTCTGGTCCGAGCGCGAGTACGGCTTCAGCGCCTGCCTGGACCGGGTCGCGCGGGAGGATTGAGCCGAGCCGTCTTGCACCCGTTCCGGACGGGACAATCGGGGCATCGGGGCCGACGGGCAATGCACACCGTCGCCCCGAGCTCCATGATCGCCTGATTGAAACGCCAGGCTGTCTTGCCCTCTCGCGGCACGATCGCCGCGGCGATCTCCCACAGCCGTGTGTTACGCTTCCCGCTTCCCCCTTCCCGCTTCCCAATGAAGTACCGCTCGATCACCCGCGCCACATTGGTATCCACCGCCGGCACCGGCTTCTCGTACGCGAAGCACGCCACCGCGCCGGCCGTATACCGTCCGACTCCGGGGAGCTTTCGTAGCTCTTCGGGATCATCCGGCACCTGACCCCCGGCCCCTGACACCTTCTTCGCGAGCGCGTGGAGATTCGAGGCTCTCGCGTAGTAGCCGAGCCCTTCCCACTGCTCCCTGACGGCCCTGGGCTTCGCGGCGGCGAGCTTGTAGACGGTGGGAAATCGCTTGAGGAACCTCGGGTAGTACTCGAGCACCCGGCTGACCTGGGTCTGCTGGAGCATGAATTCGGAGACGATGACGCGGTACGCGTCCCGGGTGCGGCGCCAGGGAAGGTCGCGGGCCGCGCGGCGGTACCAGGCCAGGAGCGCGCGCGTAAACCGTTGCGCGGACGGTGGTTTCCGCGTTCGGGGGGTGGACTTAGACGCCATGCGCACCCAAGATACACGCACTATGGAGCCGCGATGGCGGTAATGGTGGGAGTGCGGCGGGTGGCGGGGCGCTGGAGCCTCCGCACCGCCGGACACGCTGGCCGCTTCACCTACTTCCTCGTGGACCTGGTCCGGGGTCTCGCCGAGTGGCGGATCTGGGTGCCGCGGACCTTCGAGCAGGCCGTCCTGGTCGGCTACGGCTCCGTATTCATCGTCCTGCTCATCGCCGGCTTCGCGGGCGCCGTGACCTCGCTCCAGACCGGCTACCAGTTCTCGAACCAGTTCCCGAAGTACATCGCGGGCGGGGTGATCACCGAGTCGGTGATCCTCGAGCTGGGCCCCGTGCTCACCGGTCTCATCCTGGCGGGCCGGATCGGCGCGCGTTACGCGGCTGAGCTCGGCACCATGCGGGTGACCGAGCAGATCGACGCGCTCGAGAGCCTGGGCCGCTCGCCCATGAGCCACCTCCTGCTCCCCCGCTGCATCGCCGGAATGCTGGTGATCCCGGCGCTCGTGATGTTCGCGAACGCCACCGGGTTCGGCGTCGGCTGGCTCGCGGCCAAGTCGTCCCTCGGCATCACGAACGCCGACTTCATCTACGGGGCCCGGTTCTTCTTCAAGTCCTTCGACCTCTGGTATTCGGTGATCAAGTCGTTCTTCTTCGCCGGCGCGGTGACGCTCATCCCCTGCTACGTGGGCTACAACACCCAGCAGGGCGCGGAGGGCGTGGGCCGGGCGACCACCAACGCCGTGGTGGCGTCGTCCATCGCCATCCTGCTCCTGGACGTGATCCTCACCCAGGCCCTGCTCACGGGGACGACGTGATCACGCTCTCGAAGGTCTCCAAGCGCTTCCTCGACCACGTGGTGCTCGACCAGGTGGACTTCCAGGTCGACGACGGCCAGACCGTGGCCCTCCTCGGCCCCTCGGGCGTGGGAAAGAGCGTCCTCTTGAAGCACATCATCGGGCTCATCAAGCCGGACGCGGGGCAGGTGACCGTGGACGGTCAGAACGTGGCCGGGCTGTCCCGGAAGGAGCTCGCGACGCTCCGCACGCACATCGGGTACGTCTTTCAAAACGGCGCGCTGTTCGACTCGATGGACGTGAAGGAGAACATCCGGCTCGGCATCACAGACGAGAAGCTGTACGGGGACGTGGAGTACTGCGAGGCGCGCGTGCGGGAATGCCTCCGTCTCGTCAATCTCCAGCCCGACGTGGCGCAGAAGCTTCCCTCCGAGCTGTCGGGCGGGATGCGGAAGCGGGTGGGCATCGCGCGGGCCATCGCGGGCAAGCCCAAGTACCTGCTCTACGACGAGCCCACCTCGGGGCTCGACCCCGTGAATTCGGACGTGATCGACGGGCTGGTGGAGCGCTTGCAGGAAGAGCTGGGAGTCACGAGCGTGGTGGTGACCCACGACGTCCGCGGAGCGTTCCGGGTGGCCGACCGGATCGCCCTGCTC
>DATJQI010000005.1:0-85310 GCA_035505915.1 Gemmatimonadales bacterium
GAGATCAACTACAAGCGGAAGACCATGGGGCGGACCTTCAACGTCGGTGGCACCGCGCAGGGTGTGGTCGTGTCCGCGGACGGTACCAGACTCTACGTGGCGAACGAATCCACGAACCGCGTCGATGCCATCAACCTGTCAGCCGGGAACGCCGCCGGATTCGTGGCCACATCGGGTGGGGGGGCGTTCGACCTCCAGTTGAGCACCGACGGAACGCAGTTGTGGGCGAGCCTCTCCGGTGCTGGCCGCGTCGATGTCTACGATCGGGCGACCTTGACGCTGGTTCGGACCGTAAAGACGGGAGGGACGCCCAGGCGAATCGGGTTGACGCCGGCCTCGGGCCTCATCGTGGTCGGCAACGAGGCTGGGGCCGTCGACTTCATCAAGTGACCGCAAGCCTTCGAGGACGCCCTCGGGGCATTGAGCCCCGGGGGCGTTTTCTTACCTTTGTGCACCCGTGCGCATCCTCGTTCTTACCCACAACTACCCCCGCTTCGCCGGAGATCCGGCGGGCTTTTACGTCGCCCGCCTGGCGGAGGCAGCGGCCGGAGCGGGGCACGAGGTCCAGGTCCTCGCCCCCCACGTCCGGGGCACACCGGCGGAGGAACGGGGCCCCGGCGGCCTCCTGGTCCGACGCTTTCGCTATGCGCCGGATGCCCTCGAGCGCGTCGGGTACCGCGGCGACGTCCGTTCCCGCACGCTGTTCGCTCCGCTGACGCTTCTCCTCCTCCCGTTCTTCCTCAACGCGTTCCGTCGTCAGGCCCGGTGGATGGAGCGGGAGTTCCGCCCCGACGTGGTGCACGCCCACTGGTGGTTCCCCGCCGGATGGATCGCCGCCCGCCTCGGAACCCCGTACCTCGTTACGTCACACGGCTCGGACGCCCGGCTGCTCGACCGCGGTTCCTGGTTCCGCGCGATGGCCCGGCCCGTTTATCGCCGCGCCGCGCGGGTGACCACCGCTTCCCGGTTCCTCGCGGCGGACCTCGAGCGCCGGGTCGGCCCGCTCTCCCATCCGGTTCACGTGACCCCGATGCCGGTGGAGGTCGAACGGTTCGCCCGCGGTGTCGACGCCCCGCGCGCCGCGCCGCCGCGAATCCTGTACGCGGGAAACCTGGTGCCGGGGAAGGGGGTCGACGTGCTGCTGGCGGCCGCCGGTGAGCTCAAGCGGCGCGGCACGAGCTTCCGAATCCGGATTCTGGGTGAGGGGCCGGAGCTCGGACCTCTGCGCGCGCTCGCGGAAAGGCAGGGGATCGCCGGGGACGTCGAATGGTCACCGTTCGTCTCGCGGGACGCGATGCCCGCCGAGTATGGCGCCGCCACCGTGACCGTGCTCCCCAGTCGCGGTCAAGCGGAGGGACTCGGGCTCACCCTGGTGGAGGCGCTGCTCGCGGGGTCCGCGGTCGTGGGCACTCCGGCCGGCGGAATTCCAGAGGTCGTGGAGGACGGCGTGACGGGGTTCCTGGCCCGGGATGGCGACGCGGCCCACCTCGCGGAGCGGCTCGGGCAGCTGCTGGCCGACGCGTCGCTCCGCCGCCGCCTCGTGACCGCCGGAGCGGAGCGGATGCGCGACACGTACGCGCCCGCCGCCGCCGCGGGGCGATTCTTCGAGCTGTACCAGGCGGTGGCCGAGCGCCGATGAACGTCACCCGCCATTCCGCGCCCCCCGAGGGCTGGCAGGAGCTGGCCCAGGCTCGCGGGACCTTCTACCACGACGCCCGCTGGATCGCCGCGTTGGCGCGGTGCCTCCGCTATCCCGTGCACTGGCTCGCCGCGCGCGAGGGAGACCGCCTCGTGGGCGGACTCGCCCTGGCGGCGGTGCCCGGGTTGCTCGGCCCCGCGCGACTCGTGTCGTTCCCCTTCAGCTTCATCGCGGGACCGCTGGCGACCAGTCCGGACGTGGCCCACGCCCTCGCGCGCGAAGCCGAGCGACTCGGCACCGAACGGCGAGCGCGCCGGGTCGAGCTCAAGCAGGGCACGACGCCCTTTCCGGCGGCGCCCGGGTGGATGCGGAGCACCCGGTACTCGACATTTCGGGTGCTCCCGGACGGCGGGGAGGCGGCCGTCTGGAAGCGCCTGCACGTGACGAGCACCCAGCAGCGCATCCGGAAGGGCCAGAAGGCCGGTGTTCAAGTCGTGGACGGCAGGAGCGCGGATGATTGGCTGACGATGGCCCGGCTCGAGGAGCGGATCCAGCAAGGGCACGGCGTGCCCGCTCCGCCGCGGGCGCTGTTTGTCGACGTCTGCCGCGGGCTGCAGGAGCAGGGGATCGCCGACCTCTATCTCGCCCGGGTCCCGGACGGCCGCATCGCCGCGGGCTTCGTGATGTTCAAGGGGCCCCGGGAATGGATTTACGCGTTCAGCGCGTCCGACCCCGCGCTGATCCGGGAGTACCGGTCGACGCACGTGCTGCTGTGGGCCGGCCTCCAGCGCGCCGTGGCGGCCGGCGTGGTGCTCGACCTGGGACGTACGGCGCCGGAGCAGGCCTCCCTGGCCGAATTCAAGGAGCGCTGGGGTGCGCGGCCGGAGCCGCTGGCATATGATTACTGGCCCGACGCCGGCGGACTCCTCGAAGCCCGGCGGGACCGGGGCCTCCTGGCCCTCGGGGCCCGGGCCTGGGCCGCGCTGCCCGCTCCGGTGGCCCGGCTCGGCTCCGCGCTCTACCGCTACCTGGGATGACGCCGTGACCCGATTCTGGTGGCGCCTCCGCAAGAAAATCCTCAAGCGCTGGGCCCGTAACGCGTTCTTCCCGGCCTGGCGGATCCGGCTCCTGCGCTGGTGCGGGTATCACATCGGCGCGGACGTCTACATCGCGGACGAGCTGATCATCGCCGAGGAGCTGGAGGACCGGGGGAACCTCACGCTCGGGGACCGGGTCAGCATCGCCCCGAGGGTGACGCTCGTGCTGTCGTCCCATCCCAATGAGTCGCGCATCCGTTCCGTCGCGCCGGTGGCGCGCGCCCCCGTCGTGATCGAGGCCGACGTATGGCTCGGGGCCGGGGTCGTGGTTCTCCCCGGCGTCCGCATCGGACGGGGGGCCGTCGTCGGGGCCAACAGCGTCGTCACCAAGGACGTTCAGCCGCTGCACGTCGTCGCGGGACAGCCGGCCCGGACCATCCGCGTCCTGCCGACGCCGCCCGGCTGGTCGTGATCCGGATCACGCCGCCGGGCGAGGATTTCACGGCCCCCGAACGGTATGGCCTCGACACCCTGCTCGATCTGTCCGGAGTCCTCCGCGTAGAGGATTCCTCCGCTTCCGTCGTCACACTGGTCTTCACACCGGAGCTGTGTCCGCTCGACGCGGTCGCGGGCGGTCGGGTCGTGCCGGAGCGGGGGGACGGCGAGGTCCGTCTCCCGCGGGCCGTCCTGAGTCACGTGCTCGGGATCGCCGGGGCCGGGGCCGAGCAGGCGACCCGGGCGGCGGACCGGCACGACCGGGTGCCCGCCGGCGAGAACCCCGTGGTGCGGGCCGGGGCGGAGCGGCGTCCCGTGCTCTCGGAGCTGGGCCGGGCGCTCCGGGAGGGCGTGCGCGCTGTCGCCGGCCGCCGGCCGGTCCGGTGCCTGATGCCGTGGCCGGGAGGGCGACGCTGGGCCGCGGCCCTGTCGCACGACGTCGATGTGGTCAGCGGATGGCCCGCGTTCACGGTGCTCCGGCTCCTCGAGCTTACGCGTGCCGGCGAGATCCGTCGGGCGGGGCGGGTGCTCGGGGCGGCGGCGGGGGCGCTGGGCGGCTCGCCGGTGTGGCAAGGGGTGAGCGAGGTCCTGCGGATGGAGGCCGAGCGGGGCGTGCACTCCACCTGGTTCTTTCTGTGCGGCACGCCCACCCTCGGACGCTGGCGCGCGGGAGACGTCACGTACGCCATCGAGGGACGGCCGGCGCGGCGTCTGATCGCCGCGGTGCGCGACGCCGGCCACGAGCTTGGCGTCCACGGGACCTTCGCGACCACGGTCGAGGGGGGCGCGTTCGGGCAGGAGCGCGCCCGTCTGGCGGCGGTGACCGGCCTGCCGGTGGCGCCGGGGATCCGGCAACACTTTCTCAAGATGCGGCCGGGCGTGACCCAGCGGCGCATGCGACGCTCCGGATTCACATACGATGCGACCTACGGATTCTCCGACCGGAACGGGTTCCGACTCGGAGTCGCGGATGTGGTCGCGGGCTGGGATGCCGAGGCCGGCGCCCTCTCGGGACTGGACGAGGTGCCGCTCCACTGGATGGATCGCGCGCAGAGCAAGTACCAGGGGATCGAAGACCCGCGCGTGTGGGTCGCCGATGCGCTCGAGCTCGCCGGCCGCTGCCGCGACGTCGGGGGCCTGTGGGTGGGTCTCTGGCATCCCAATCTCACCGATGCCCTCGGCTTCCCCGGGGCGCCGGCGGCGTACGAAGAGCTGCTGAGCCGCATCGTCGGGGCGGGAGATCCCCCCGCCGTGGATACGCTCGAGCGCTTCGTGTCCTGGCGCCGGCGCCGCCGCGCGGCGCGGGCGAACCGCGTCGGGCCCGACGGCGCCGTGGAGTGGATCGGCGCGCCGGTGCCGCTCGAGGACGGCGCGGGGCGGGCCGTTGCCTGACCGGCGGCTGATCTGGCGCGGCGTCCAGATCCTCGGCGCGCTCGCGCTGGTGGGCCTGGCCATGCGCTCGCTCCTCTCCAACTGGTCGAATCTCCGGTCGCAGGAGATCGCCTGGCACCTCGATCCGGCATGGATCGCGCTGAGCCTGGGGATCACCTGGCTCGCGTATGCGGGGCTCATCGAGGCATGGCGACGCGTGGTGGTGAGCCTGGGGCAGCGCCTCCGATATCCCGACGCTGCCCGCATCACGATGGTCTCGAACCTCGGGAAGTACGTGCCGGGCAAAGTCTGGGCGATCGCCGGTGCGGCCTATCTTGCGCAGCAGGTGGGCGTGGCGCCCGCGGCGGCGATCGCCGCGGCCGTCGTGCTGCAGGCGCTGGCGCTCGCAAGCGGCGTGCTGCTCGTCGCCGGACTCGCCCCGGCGCTCCAAGGGATCCCGGCGGGGTATCTGGTGGGCGGAGCCGCGCTCGGTGCGGCCGCCCTCGGCGGGATCGCGGTCCTCTGTTCCGGGCGAGCGCTGGAAGTGGTGCAGCGCTGGCTGCCGCGCTCCGTGCCGCGGCTCGAGCCCATCGCCCCGGGGGTGATGCTGGCGGCGCTGGTGGTGAATGGCCTCGCCTGGTGCGCGTATGGCCTCGCCTTCCTGGCTCTGGTCCGCGGCGTCCTGCCGACGACCGCGCTGCCCTGGGCGCTGGCCACGAGCGTCTTCACAACCTCGTATCTTATCGGTTTGCTGGTCGCGTTCGCGCCGGGGGGGCTCGGGGTGCGGGAATCGATGTTCGTCCTGCTCCTGGGCGGTCCCCTGGGGGTGAAAGTGGCCGGGGCCCTGGCGCTGGCTACCCGGGTGACCCTGACCATAGCTGAGCTGGGAGCGGCGCTGCCGTTCCTGCTGGTTCGAACTTCCAGAGGAGCACCGCGTTGACCGACACCGCCGCCGGCCCTTCGGCGTATACGCCTCGGTTTCCCACCCTCACGGCGCTGGCGTTGCTCTCGCTCTGGGTGGTCGTCCTTTCGCTGCCCATGTGGAGCGGACAATTCCTCGCCGGCCCCATGTCGGACCAGTATTCGGCGGGGTGGGCCATTCGCCACTGGGGCGCCGAGCAGTGGAAGGCGACCGGGCATATCCCGCTTTGGGATCCAGACCGGCTGGGCGGCGTCGTGGTGGTCGCGGGCTTCGGCGATCTGTTCTATCCCACCGCGTGGCTCCGGCTGGTGCTGCCAACCACGGTGGCGGTAGACCTGGCCTTCGTGGTGCACTACCTCCTCGCCGGACTCTTCTTGTATCTCCTGCTGCGGATGCTCGCCGTGAGCTGGGTCGGGTCCGTCGTGGGCGGCACGGCATATCAGCTGACCGGCGTGGTCATCTCCTACGCGAGTCCGGGGCACGACGGCAAGCTCTTCGTCAGCGCCCTGTTCCCGCTCATGCTCATCGCCCTGGTGCTGGGCATCCGCCGCCGACGGATGGAGGGGCACGCGCTCCTGGGGCTGACGGTCGGGCTCGCGCTCCTGTCTCCGCAGTATCAGACGACGCAGTACGCTCTGCTCGCGGCCGGGATCTTCGCCTTGTATCTCGCGTTCGGAGAGCCCGAGGACCTGACGGTGAAGCAGGGGGCCACGGGGATCCTCGGCGCGGCGATCGGTGTCGCGCTCGGATTCGGGGTGTCCCTGATCCAGGTCCTGCCCTTCGTCCACTACATCCCGTTTTCCCCCCGGGCGTCCGCAGGCGGCTGGGAGTTCGCCACCTCGTACTCCACCCCCTGGATTCACGTGCCGGAGTTCTTCCTCTCCGGGTTCACGGGCCAGAGTTTCAACGGGGACTATTGGGGGCCGAACGGCCTCAAGCTCCACAGTGAGTACCTGGGGCTGCCGGTGATCGCACTCGCCGCGCTGGGGGCGGGAACGTCGCGCCGGCGCTTGATGAAATGGATCATCGGGCTGGGCGCGCTCTTTCTCCTCGTCGCGCTGGGCGACGGCACGCCGTTCTACCGGATCTGGTGGTCGCTGGTGCCGTACGTGAACAAGACCCGCGCACCCGGCATCGCGTTCTATCAGGTGGGATTCGCCGTGGCCGTCCTCGCCGCCCTGGGCGCGGAACGGCTCGAGCGCCGCGACGCGAAGCCGTGGTGGACCACGGCCGGACTCGTGACCGGCGGCATCGTGGCGTTGCTGGCGGCCGTGGGCACCTTCGGGATGATGGCGACGACCTATGCGCAGGCCCACCCCACCGACAACTACGGGCAGAGTCTGGTGGCCGCCGCGGCCGCCGCCCAGTCCGGTATCACGATCGGAGCGGTGGGGAGCGCCGTCGGGCTGCTGCTCCTGGCGGGGCTGGCGACACTCTACCTCCGGGAGCGGGTGCCCCAGCGCGTGTTCGGCATCGCGCTGATCCTCGTCGTGGGCGCCGATCTGTACCGCGCCGGCGCGGGGTTCTGGCACTGGAGCCGTCCCGCGGAGGAACAAATCGCGTCCGATGACCTCGTCAAGCGGCTCATCGCGACGCCGCGTCCGTACCGCGTCTTCGATCCCATGCCCGTGTATGCGCGAGACGCCTTGATGGCCTTCGACATCCCGCAGGTCACGGGCTACCACGGCAACCACTTGCAAACCTCGCTCAACCTGCTGGGCGGCGAGGGGGGCGAGAACCTCCATTCCGCGAACCTGTGGAAACTGCTCGACATCCGATATCTCATCTTTCCCGATACCGTCGCCCTGCACGGCTACCATCGCGTTCTCGGTCCAATCCGAACCGGGTTGGGCCGGCGGGCCTACCTGTACGAGGCGGACAGCGCGGGGGTGTATGCCCGTGTCGTGCCCGCGGCGGTGAAGGCGGACACCAGCCAGATCGTGCCGACGCTGATGGACCCGCGCCTCGACTACAACCGGCTCGTGCTCTTCAGTCCCGACGAGCCGGTGAACCCGTTGCCGGTGACGGAGATGCCGCCGGCCTCCAAATCCGTGGCGACGGTCGCGAAGTGGGCGGCGGGGGCGATGACCATCACGATGGCGCCGCCACCGGATTCGGACAGCTACCTCGTGGTGAGCGAAAACTGGTACAAGGATTGGAAGGCGACCGTGGACGGCGCGCCGGCGCCGGTGCTCCGCGGAGACGAATCCCTCATCACGGTCCCCGTTCACGCGGGAGCCCGATCGGTCGCTCTGTCCTTCGAACCCGCCGACTACGCGAAAGGGAAGCTCATCACGCAGGTATCGCTCTTCCTGATCGTGCTCCTGGCCGGCGTGCCGCTCGCGATGCGCCGGATGGCGGGCCGCCGTGGCTGAGATGGGGACCGGGGCGGTGGCGGGCGGGGGGAAGGCGCTGGTGGTGATCCCCACCTACAACGAGTCGATGAACCTCCCCACGCTGATCCCCGAGGTGCTCCGGCAAGACCCGCGGCTGGAAGTCCTCGTCGTGGACGACAACTCGCCGGACGGCACGGGACGGATGGCCGATCAGATGGCCGCCGAGAACCCGCGGGTCCACGTCTTGCATCGGGCAGGGAAGCAGGGCCTGGGGACCGCGTACCTGGCGGGGTTCCACTGGGCGCTCGAGCGGCCCTACGAGCTGGTGTTCGAGATGGACGCCGATTTCTCGCACGATCCGGGGCACCTGAAGGAGTTTCTCAAGGCCAGCGCCGATGCCGACCTGGTGCTCGGGTCCCGGTACCTCGGCGGCAAGGTGACGGTGGTGAACTGGCCGATGGGACGGCTCCTCTTGTCCTACTTCGCCAACGTCTATGCCCGGTGGGTGACGGGATTGGCCATCTGGGATCTCACGGGCGGGTTCAAGTGTTTTCGCAGGTCCGTGCTGGAAGCCATTGACCTTTCGACGGTTCGGTCCAATGGCTATGCTTTCCAGATCGAGATGACGTTCCGGTCGTGGCGAAAGAAATTCAGGCTGGCGGAGATTCCGATCACCTTCGTGGATCGGACCGAGGGACAAAGCAAGATGAACAAGGCGATCGTTCGGGAGGCGGTGTGGGTGGTTCCGCGGCTGCGCTGGCTGGCGCTCTGGGGACGCCTGTGACCCTGGGCCTGCCGATCTACAAGATGTCCGGGTCCGGGAACGACTTCGTGTTCGTGGACGGCCGGTTGTCGCCGGTGGCGGACTGGACTCCCGAGAAGATCGCCGAGGTGTGCGCCCGGGGGACGGGCGTGGGCGCCGACGGCCTGGTGTTCGTGGCGCCGGGGAGTGCTCCGGGGGCCGTGCGGATGGTCTACTACAACTCCGATGGATCCCACGCGGCGATGTGCGGCAACGCGGCCCTGTGCTCCACGCGGCTGGCGGCACACCTGGGGATGGTGCCGGGGAAGACGATGCGCCTCGAAACCGACGCCGGCGTCTACGAAAGCCGCGTGAACGGGACGGCGGACCGGGCGGAGCTGCACCTGGCGCCGGTGGCGGAGCCCAAGGACGTGCCCAAGCTGGGCCTGTCGGCGGCGGCCGGAGAGCGGCGGGCGGCGCTGGGGGTGGTCGGCGTGCCGCACCTGGTCGTCCTGGTGGACGACGTCGAGAAGATCGATCTCATGGTCCGCGGTCGGGCGCTGCGGGGTGACAAGGCGGTGGGGTCTGCCGGGGCGAACGTGAACTTCATCTCGGCGGCCGCTGGCGGCCGCTGGAAGATGCGGACCTACGAGCGGGGCGTGGAGGCCGAGACGCTGGCCTGTGGGACGGGCGCGGTGACCGCGGCCTGCGCGCTGGCGGCCTGGGGGATGGCGACCTTGCCGGTGGTGTTCCTGACCCGGAGCGGTCTCGAAATGAAGATCAGCGCCCGGAAATCCGGGAGTCAGTACGACGATGTGTGGCTGGAGGGGGAGGCGCGCATGGTATTCCGGGGGGTGCTGTCGTGATGTGGTTGTCCACACTTTCCCACACATCAACTTAACATAATATCTCTTATACGAAGTTGAATCCGCCAGAAGGCCACTAGTTCGTGGCCTTCCAAGCCCCCTTGGTCAGTTCCCCGAGACGCACTTTCGCCTCCACGATATAGCCTGTGGAGTCCATTCCTGAAACAATCTTCTGGTAGGCCGCCACCGCGTTGGCGGTGTCGCCCGCCTCGCCGAACGCACGGCCGGCGTCCACCAGGTACTGTCCCTTCAGGAACGCAAAGGGCGCGTGGTCGGCGGCATTCCGGAAGGCGACCGCCGCGTCCCCCGGCCTCCCCATGTTCTCGAGCGCGTCCCCCAGGAGCCCATAGGCCTGGGACTGGTAGGACGAGCCCGCCGACGGGGCGAACTTGGTCAGGACGTCCACGGCCTGCTGGGGCTGCCCCTGAAGAATCCGGGCATGCGCCAGGAGCAGATTCGCCTCCTGGGCGGCATTGGTGCCGGAGTAGTTCGCGGTGATCTGGCTGAGCTCGCTGGCGGCCAGCGGGTAGTTGTCGTTCTCGAAGGCCGCGCGGGCGGCGTTGAGAGCTGTGGAAGCCACCCGCTCGCTGGTCCTGGACGACACGAGATTCCACCAGAACAGGAGGCCGCCCAGCACCAGGATCACGGCCGGCCAGGTCGCCGACCGGGGGTTTGCTTTGGCCCAGGCGACCAGCCGGGTGAAGGCATCCTGCTGTCCCGACGCGCCAGCCGATTCCGCTTGCGTTCCCATCCTGCGCCGACCCTCTCGTTCTGTTGTTCTGGGATCTGTTCGGCCCCCAGTGCCCCTGGGGTGACTCGAACACCCGGCCAACGGTTTAGGAAACCGCTGCTCTATCCACCTGAGCTACAGGGGCGTAAGCCTCACAAAATAAGCAATTTAGACTCATCCGGGCAAGGGTAAACGCTGGAGCACCGGATTCCATGGAATGAGCATCTACCTGGTTTCAAAGTTCTTAGGAACTGATACCTCGTGTGGAAGATTGTGTTTCTCCACACGGTCCACCTGGGCGAGCGACGGGCCCCGTTTCAGCTCCAGGCTCAGCTCCTCGATGCTGGCAGCCTCCCCTTCCACCACCACCTCCACCCGCCCGTCCGGAAGATTCTCGGCGTACCCGGAGAGCCCCAGTCGCAGAGCCGCTCTCCGGACGAACCACCGGTACCCCACTCCCTGCACCATCCCCACGACCAGGAACCGCGCTCGCGCCATGGCTCACAGCCCCGCGGAGCGTCTCCGCCGGCTCCAGATGACGTAACCGACGGCCAGGACGACCAGCGCGGGAACGATGAAGGTCATGGCATGGGCCGCTTCCCGCCGTACTTCGGCGTTCAGCGTGCCCAGCAGCACGTCCTCCTTCCGTCCGATGGTCCACCCGATCATGGTCAGTACGGTGACCCAGATTCCCGCCCCCAGGGCCGTAAACCCGACGAACCGGGGTAACGGCATCCGCGCGAGCCCGGCGGGAAGCGAAATCAAGTGCCGGATCACCGGGAGCATCCGGGCGATGAACGTGCTGATCTCGCCGTGGGCGGCAAAAAAGCGTTCGGAGCGCTCGAGACTCCGCTCCGAGACCAGCACGTACCGGCCCAGGCGATGCACGAAGGCCCGGCCCAGCCACATCGCCAGGCCGTAGTTGGCCAGCGCGCCGAGCACGGAGCCGAGGATGCCGCAGAGAATGACGAGGGGCAGCGACAGCTCGCCCTTGGCGGCCAGGTAGCCCGCCGGCGGCATCACCAGCTCGGACGGCAGCGGAATGATGGACGACTCGACCGCCATCAGGAGGAGGATCCCGGGGTATCCGATGTCGCGGAACCGGTCCAAAAGCCACTGAATGAACGACTCAAGCATCGAAGCCGTGTTCTCCCACGAGAGGGACGAATCGGGCGTCGCCGAGGGCCCGGCGGCGGACGTCGCCTTCACCGGCGCCGGTTCGTTCGACCAGCGTCAGGATCTGCTTGCCGCGTTCTCCGACCGGCACGAGCAGTTTCCCGCCGACCGCGAGCTGCTGGACCAACGGAGTCGGAATTTCCGGTCCCCCGGCTGCGACCAGGATCGCGTCGTAGGGCGCGTACGCGCTCCAGCCGAGGGTTCCGTCCCCCACCAGCACGGAGACATTGGGGACTCCCGCTTCCCGGAGGGCGCGGAGCGCCCGATCCGCGAGCTCGCGCACGCGCTCCACCGTGAAGACTTGATCGACCAGTCGGGCCAGAAGCGCCGTCTGGTATCCGGAACCCATGCCGACTTCGAGCACCCGTTCCCGGCCTCGGAGGCCGAGCTGTGCGAGATACCGCGCCTGCATCGAGGGCTGTGAGATGGTCTGTCCGGCGCCGATGGGGAGCGCCGAGTCCTCGTAAGCCCGGTGGCGGACCGCCTCGGGCACGAACAGGTGCCGCGGCGTCTCGGCGAAGGCTTTCAGTACCGCCAGGTCCTCGATGCCCTTGGCGCGGAGGGCGTCGACCAGGCGGAGGCGGTAGCCGCCGTAGGTGTCACCGGAGGGTTCGGCCATTCCCTACCGGCCGAGCTCCCAGCCGCGCACCTCGTCGAGGAGACGGTAGTTGGTCATATCGACGTGGAGCGGCGTCACCGAGATGTATCCGTCGCGCACGGCCTGGAAGTCCGAGTCCGCTCCCCCGGACCAGGTGACGTGCCCGCCGCCGATCCAGTAGATCTCCCGGCCCCACGGGTCCTTCATCCGCGCGATCTCTTCGTGAAAGACCCGGCTCCCCAGGTGCGTGACTTTCACGCCCTTCACCTGGTGTCCGGGAATGGGCGGCAGGTTCACGTTGAGGAGCGTCTCCTTTGGAAAGGTGGCCACCGCGAGAATGTCGGCCAGCAGGCGCTGCAGTCCGGAGCGATGCGTCTCGAGGTGCTCGAGATCGAACGATCCGTAGGACACCGCCACCGACGGGATCCCCGCCGCGAGACCCTCCATGGCCGCCGCCACCGTTCCCGAGTACAGCACGTCTTCGCCCATGTTGGGCCCGTGGTTGATGCCCGAAATGACGAAGTCCGGTTTGTCGGTCATCAGGGCGCCGAGGGCCAGCAGGACGCAATCGGTCGGCGTCCCGTCCACTTGAAAAGCGCCGTCCGCGCGGCGGGTGGCACGCAGGGGCCGGTGCAGCGTGAGCGAGTGGCTCGTGCCGCTCTGTTCGCGGTCGGGCGCGACCACGGTCACTTTCCCCAGCGTACCGCACGCCTCGGCGAGGATCCCGAGGCCCTGGGCCAGCACTCCATCGTCGTTGGAAATCAGGATGTTCATCGCGCCCCGTTCAGAATGCGCCCGCGGTACCGCCAGAAGACCCGCGCCATCCGCCACGTGTCCCGGCCGGTCTCAAAGTAGCTGCGCGCACCATCGTAAATCGTTGGTACGGTTACCGATACGACCCTCCAGGGCCAGACAAGCGCCTGGAGCAGGAACGCGGCCTCGAAGTCGTACCGCGACTGGTCCGGAGAGTTGAAGAGCCCCACCTCGGCCGAGAAGGCCCGAAACCCCGTTTGCGCGTCGGGGATCTCCACCCCGCCGATGCGGGTCGCCAGAGCGGATGATACCCAATTGGTCACCCGGCGCGGGAGCGGCATCGGGCCGCTCCGGGCGCGGGCGCCCAGCACCAGGTCGGCGCGTCGCTCCGCCAGAGGCGCGATCAGCCGGGGGATGTGCGCCGGGGAATGCTGGCCGTCGGCGTCCAGGGTCACGATCGCGTCCGCCCCGTCCGCGATGGCCCGATCGATCCCGGTCCGGAGCGCGGCCCCTTTCCCGAGGTTCGCGGCGTGGCGCAGCACCTGGTCGGCGGAAAGGTCGCGTGCGGTGCCGTCGGTCGAACCGTCATCGACGACGAGAATCCGCGCGTCCGGCACGGCGGCCCGCACGCCCGCGAGCACGTTCCCGAGGGTGGCGGCGGCTTGATAGGCCGGGATGACGACCGCGACCCGGAGGGCGCCCCCCGCCTCAGCGAGGTCCGGCATGGGGCGATGCGTTGCCGTCCAGAATGGCGAGCACCGCCTTCAGCTCCCCCTGCAGGTCCCGCACCGTCTCGGCGCCGAGCGCCTTCCGCGCTTCGGGCTTGAGCTCTCCGCTGCGGCGGTACGCTTCGATCTTCTGGCGGGCGCCCTCGATGGTGTACTTCTCCGTGTAGAGGAGGTGCTTCACGAGCATGATCAGCTCGATCTCCCGGCGCTGGTAGACGCGGTTGCCGGAGCGGTTCTTGGCGGGATTGAGAAACCGGAACTGGCTCTCCCAGTACCGGAGGACGTGCGGCTTGAGATCGGTGAGCTGGCACACTTCGCCGATCGAGAAGAACTCCTGCACCGGGTGCGGAATGCTCATCGCCACTGCTCCGCTTTGGGCTCGCGTTCCATCAGCTCGGAGATGGCCCGGCGGGCGGTCTTGCCCTCGAACAGGATCGCCGCCACCTGGCGGGCGATGGGCAGGTCTACGTGATGACGCTCACCGAGCGCCACGGCGGTCCGGGCCGTCCCCACGCCTTCCGCCACCGACTGCTTGCCCGCGAGGGCTTCGGCGAGCGTCTTGCCCTTCCCCAGCTCCACACCGAGCGTGTGGTTGCGGGACAGGGTCCCCGTGGCCGTGAGGATCAAGTCGCCCAGGCCGGCGAGACCGGCGAAAGTCAGCGGCTCGGCGCCGAGGGCCAGACCCAGCCGGGTGATCTCGGCCAGCCCGCGGGTGATCAGGGCCGCGCGCGTGTTGAAGCCGAAGCCCAGGCCGTCCACGATGCCGGCGGCGAGGGCGATCACGTTTTTCAGAGCGCCCCCCAGCTCCACGCCGGTGACGTCCGTGTGGGTGTAGACGCGGAACGCGGGCGTCGAAAAGAGCGCCTGGATGCGGCGCGCCAGCTCCGGGTCCTTGGAGGCGACCACCGCCGCGGTCGGCTGCCGGTGATAGACCTCCACGGCGAACGTCGGGCCCGAGAGCACCGCGACCGGCGCCCCCTGCCCGATCTCGGTCAGGAGGCAGGACAGCGTGACGAGCCGCTCCGGCTCGAGGCCCTTGGAGACGCTCACGATCGCCGGGCGGGTCGTCAGCCCCTGCAGGGCTTCGGTCATCACCGCGCGGACCGCGTGTGACGGTGCGGCCGACACGATCACTTCGGCGCCGGTGACCGCCGTCGGAAGGTCGGTCGTGGCCGCGAGGGCGGGAGCGAGCGACGCCCCGGGCAGGAAGATGCCGTTCACGTGCTCGCGCGCGACCTGCGCGGCCACCTCCGGCTCGCGTGCCCACAACGTCACCGGCTCGCCCTTCCGGGCCAGCAGGTCGGCGAGCGTGGTGCCCCACGCGCCGCCGCCGATCACGGCGACCCGCGTCACGGCGCCAGCTCCTTGCGGGTCCGGAACCGGTTCTCGGTGCCGGCGAGGAGACGCCGGATGTTGGCGCGATGTGAGTAGACGATGAGCACGGCGAGGCCGATGCTCGCGACCACCGCCGGCGGCCCGGCGTGGGGCGTGAGCAGAATCAAGACCGGGAAGAGGACGGCGACGAGGATCGAGCTGAGGGACACATACCCTGTGGCCCAGAGACACAGGCCCCAGACCGGCAGGGAGATGAGGACCGCGTAGGGCGCCAGGGCGAGGAACATCCCGGCCGCCGTGGCTACCCCCTTCCCTCCCTTGAAGCCGACGTACGGAGAGAAGATGTGGCCCAGCACCGCCGCCAGACCCAGGAACACCGGGAACCCCGGCGCGCCGTGGGCCCACGGGCCGAACACCGCGACCGGCACGGCTCCCTTGGCGATGTCGATCAGGCCGACGGGAATCGCCCACGCCCAGCCCAGTACCCGGTAGACGTTGGTGGCGCCCAGGTTCTTGGAGCCGTACTCCCGGAGGTCGATGCCCTTCGCCAGCCGGCCGGCGACGTAGCTCGTCGGCGTCGCGCCGAGGAGGTAGGCGGCGAGGAGCCAGAGCGTGGCGGTGACGGGACTCACCGGCGCTCCCGCCGCTTGGGGCGGAACTTGATGTCGAGCGGCGCGCCGGTGAACGCCCACGCGTCCCGGAAGCCGTTCACGAGATACCGCGTGTAGGACTCGGGGATCGCCTCCGGGCGGTTCGCCACGATGGCGAACCGCGGGGGCGCGGTGCCGATCTGCGATGCGTAGAACAAACGGACGGACTCGCCCACCGGCTGCGGCGGCTGCTGCCGGTCGAGCAGGGCCCCCAGCACCCGGTTCACTTCGGCGGTGGAGATCCGGCGCTGGCGTGCGTCCGCCACCTCGAGAATCAGATCCAGCACCTTGGGCACGCGCTGCCCGGTCTTGGCCGAGAGATACACGAACGGAATGAACGCCAGGAAGGGAGCCTTTTCGATCAGCTCCTTCTGGCCCCGCACCGCCGTGTTCGAGTCCTTTTCCTCGATCAGGTCCCACTTGTTCACGGCGACCACGACGCCGGCCCCGCGCTCCCAGGCGTCCGACACGATCTTCAGGTCCTGCGCGTGCATCCCGTCCGCGGCGTCGACGACGAGGACGCAGACGTCCGCCCGCTCCATGGCACGCGCCGTGCGGAGCGTGGAGTAGAACTCCAGGTCCTCGTTCACCTTACTGCGCTTCCGGAGTCCCGCGGTATCGATGAACACCAGCGCGCGCCCCTGATGCAGGACAGGGGTGTCGATGGCGTCGCGGGTCGTTCCCGGCTCGTCCGCGACCACCACGCGCTCGGCGCCCACCAGCGCGTTCACCAGGCTCGACTTGCCGACGTTGGGGCGTCCCACCACGGCCACGCGCACGGCCTCTTCCGGCTCCACGTTGCCGTCGCTCGGAAGCAGGGTCACGATCCGGTCGAGCAGATCGCCGCTGCTCTTGCCGATGGCGGCCGAGACGGGGAACGGATCACCCAGCCCCAGCTCGTAGAACGCCAGGGAACGCTGGTCGGTGGGCAGATGATCGGACTTGTTCGCCACCAGAATCATCGGGCGTCCGGCCTTGTGGAGATAGCGCGCGATCTCCGCGTCGGCGGGGTGCACGCCGCTCTGTACGTCCACCACGAACAGCACCACGTCGCTCTCGGCCACAGCCTGCTCCACCTGCTGGCGGATGGCGCGGTTCATCGAGTCGCCCGTGTCGAACACCAGGCCTCCGGTGTCCACGAGCCAGAACCGCCGCCCGTTCCACTCCGCCGGAGCGAAGTGGCGGTCGCGGGTGACGCCCGCCTGCGCGTCGACGATCGCTTCCCGGCGGCCGATCAGGCGGTTGAAGAGCGTGGACTTGCCGACGTTCGGCCGGCCGATGATGGCGACGGTGGGCGCGCCGGTCGCGTTCATGCGGCCACCGGATCGCCGGCGAGCGCGTCGGCGAAATCGTAGGAGAGTCGCAGCGGCATCGGCACCTGTTCCGCGAGCTCCTCGAGGCTCATGTCGTCCATGAAGAGGAGATCGTCGTTCACGGCTTCCGCGGGGAGCAGCGCGAGGTCGAGGTCGCGCCGGTGCTCCAGGGCCGCGCGGAACGCGGCCCCGGGCAGGAGTCCCGCCGTCGTGACCGACCTCCCGAAGAGCGGGTTGTCGAGGACGACGATCTCGAATGCCGCGCCGGTGGCGCGCGCCAGCGGCTCCACCACCTGCGGCATCAACGGCCCCATGGCCCGGCCGGTGACCACCGCGACGCGCCGCCCCGCCTGCCCCGCCAGACCGAGCAGCTCCGCGGAGATCCGGGTCTGCAGGTAGCGGACGGCGCCCACGCCGTTCTCGCGCTGGTCGAAGTCCCCGTACCACTCGGCCGGCGGCAGCTCGCGCCCCGCCTGCAGGTAGAGATCGTCGGCGCCGAAGCACCAGGGGTGGCCCCGCTCATCCTGCGACCGGGCGGCGAATCGCCCCGCGATGTCGAGCGCGGCCCCGCACTCGGCGCGCGAGGGCTCCCGGACCAGGTCGTGTTTGCTGTACTCCGTGAGGGCGACAGGAACGATCGACACCGACAGGATCCCCGGTCCCAGTCCCCACAGATCGTCGAGCGAGCGCTCGAGCTCCCGGCCGTCGTTCACCCCCGGCACCAGCACGATCTGGGTATGGAAGGAAATGCCCTGCTCCAGGAACGCCCGGAGCTGGGGGACGATGGCCGGGGCCTCCGGATTCCGGAGCAGCCAGCGCCGGACCACCGGGTCCGTGGCGTGCACGGAGACGTAGAGGGGCGAAAGCCGGTACTCCACGATCCGGGCCACGTCCCAGGGCTTCAGATTGGTCAGAGTCGCGAAGTTGCCGTACCGGAAGGAGAGCCGGTAGTCGTCGTCCCGGATGTACAGGACATCCCGCCTGCCCTCGGGGTTGCCGTCCACGAAGCAGAAGTCGCAATGGTTGGCGCAGCGCCGGATCCGGGGTGGATCGACCGTCACCCCCATCGGGAGCACGTCGGGGCGCTCCACGTCGTACTCGATTTCTTCCCCGCCAGGCTGGCGGGCGTGCAAAAGGAACGAGTCGTCCGCCGTGAGGAACTCCCAGTCCAGGAAGTCCTCCAGCGGACGCCCATTGATGGCGACGAGCTCAGTTCCGGGCACCAGCCCAAGCGCGGCCCCCAGGGATTCCGGAGCCACCGCTTGCACACGAATCACGATCTACCTTCACTTCAAGGAGTTTCTCAACCCAGGGAGTGCAACTTCAATCCTCACCTGGACTTCGGAACCCCTAAATATCACCTAGGACAGCTTGTAACGCCAGGCGACGATGCCCTTTCCGGTCGCCTTCACTTCGAATTGGGCCGATCCCTGAGGCGCGATGGGCGCCACCTGGGTCGTCTGAGTCGTCACCACCGCGCCGGCGGCGTTCAGGAAGTCGATAGTCAGGTGGAGGGGCGCCGAGGGGGCCCCCTTCAGGTTGGAGGCCACGCCGGACAGGTCGGCCCCCGCCGAGTCAGGCTGGAATTGGGTGACGGAGATGTCTACCGCGAGCCCGGTGTCGGCGCGGGCGAGGTACTTCTTCGCGGAGTCGGCCTGCCCGGCCACTCCGTACGCCTGGCCGAGGGCCCGGGTGGCCAGCTGGTTCGAGGGGTCGAGGGCCATCACCTTCAGCGCGGGCGCCACGGCGCCGGCGTCGTGCATCCGCAGGAGCGCGTCGGCCTGACCCGCGAGGGCCCCGCGGTTGTTGGGGTTGGCCTTCAGCAGCATGCCGTAGAGCTTCAGGGCCGCGGCTCCCAGTCCCCCGCTCCCCATACGCTGGGCGGCCTCGAGGGCGGCGTTCTGGTCGATGAGGTCGGGATGGGCGACCACCGGGTCGAGGGCGGTGGCGGCCATCTCCGGGTGACCGCTCTGCGAGAAGATGGCGGCGAGGTTGACCGCCGCATCGAGGGACGCCGGATACGCCGCCAACAGGGCCTGGTATGCGGTGACGGCCGGCGCGTAGGCGGCCTTGAGGGCCGTGGTATCTCCCGCAGCCCTGGCGAGAAGCGAGGTGCGGAGGGCGCGGTCGTTGCTCAACGACTGGGAGAGCTGGGTGGAATCAGTCGCGAACGCCTGCTGATCGGTCGGGCTGAGGCGGGCGCCGCGCGAATGGCGGGACGCGGATTGAGCCAGCCGGTGAGCCAGCAGAATCGAGTCGTTCTGCAGGTACCGGCCCAGCGAGTCCAGAGACTGGCGCACCTGCATCGAGCGCGCGATGACCGGGTCACCCTGGGCCCGGGCGAGGGCCAGCCGGGCGGCGGTTCCCAGCGCGTCGTGGCGGGCGTCCCCGTAGGCGGTATCGGTGCCGGCGAGCTGGGCGCCCAGGTTCAGATAGGTGATCGCCGAGTCCGTGCTGTTGGCGCCGGCGTAGAGCTGGCCGAGCTGGAAGTCCGCCCGGGGGTTCCGGGGCATCAGGCGGCGCGAGAGCTGCAACAGGATCACGGCCGAGTCGGTCTTACCGCCTTGCCACGCGGTCATCCCGGCCGTGAAGGCGTCATTCCAGGCGGATTTCCGGAACTGGACGAGGGTATCCGCGCACTGCGGCACCAGTTTCTCGGTGTGGGCGAAGGCGGTGTCCGCTCCCCACGGGTTGTGGGATTCCTGGTAGTACCGGGCGAGGTAGTACCAGGCCACCGCGTTGTCCTGATGCTCGGCCAGCGTCCGCTCGGCGACGTCCTTCACGCCGGCCAGCATCCGGTCCCGCTGGTCGGGCTTCTCCTCGGCCAGGTGAAGGTTGAGCGGGGCGCTGTTCAGGCGGAAGAAATTGGGCGACAGGTCGCAGGCCGGCTTGGCCTGCGCCGCGGCGAGTACGGGCAGGGCGAGTGACAGGGCGACGACGGCCGACGGACGCATAGGTCCCCTCAGGGGTGTCGTGTAGTGCCTCGAATCTTCCGCCATGACTCCGGTTGTCAACCAAAGAAATGGCCCGCCTTTCCGGGCGGGCCAGGGACGGAAGCGGAGTCGGGTCAAGCACCTGCGAGAGCGGGCGACCGGATTCGAACCGGCGACGTCCAGCTTGGGAAGCTGGCATTCTACCCCTGAATTACGCCCGCGTGGAGCGGAATATCGCCCCGCGGGAAACCCGCGTCAACGGGACCGGTCGAGCCACAGGCGGCGGATGTCGATCCCCTGCACCGCGTGTGCTTCCTCGAGCCGCGGCTCGTGGGCGCGCAGCAGATCGCTCCGCGTGAGCATCCCGATCACCGCCTTCGGATCGGCGGACGACACCACGGGAAGACGGCCGACGGCGTGCGCCACCATCAGGTCCGCGGCGTGCCGGAGCGTATGCCCTTCGTGCACGGTGACCGGCGCGCGCGTGAGCAGGTCGCCGACCAGCTCGGGGCCCGCGGCCTGCCGGAAGTCGCGCCGGGTGAGGACGCCCCGAAGCTCTCCGCCTTCCCCGACCACGGGAAACCCCTGGTGGCCGCTCCCGGGAACCCCGGAATCCAGCCACCGCCGGACATCCCCGACCGTGTCTCCGCTCGAGATGGTGACCGCCGGCACGTGCATCCGCTCGCCGACGGTGCCCCGTTCGAGCGGGTCCACGCCGTACTCCCCGATCACCCGGACGCCGCGGCGGGCGATCTTGCGGGTCATGATGGTGTCGGGCATCAGGAGGTAGGAGACGAGGTACGCGGCGGCCCCGCCGCCCAGCAGGGGCAGGATGGCGAGGGGTTGGCGGGTGGCTTCCAGCGCGAACACCACCGACGCGAGGAACGCGCGGGAGGCGCCCGCGAACATCGCCGCCATGCCGACCAGCGCGGCGACTCCGAGGTCCACGCCGGCTCCGGGGGCCGCGGTCCGAGCCAGCGCCCCGAGCGTGGCCCCGAGCCCTCCTCCCACGATGAACAGCGGGGCGAGCGTGCCTCCGGAGGTGCCGCTTCCCAGTGAGATCACCCAGGAAACGAACTTCAGCACGAAGAGGGTCACCAGGGCGCCACCGAGGATCTGTCCGCCCAGAATGTCGGTGATGTTGTCGTAGCCCACGCCGAGGGTCCGAGGCGCGAAGTACCCCACGACCCCGACCGCCACCGCGCCGATCGCCGGCCACCACATCCAGTGGACCGGCAGGCGGTCGAACTGGTCCTCGATCCAGTAGACGGCGTGGGTGACCCAGACGGACGCCCAGCCGACTACGGCGCCCAGCAGCACGTACACGGCGAGGGCACCGGCGTGCGGGGCCGCGATCGCCGGCATCGGGAACACGGGCAGCGGGCCGCCGAAGGCGAGGCGGACGCCCGTCGCCGTGACCGAAGCGAGGGCCACCGGAACGAGTGAGGCCGGGCGGTACTCGAACAGCAGCAGCTCCACGGCGAGGAGCACGGACGAAACGGGTGCGCCGAAGGTGGCGGCCATGCCGGCGGCGGCCCCGGCGGCGAGGAGCGTCTTGCGCTCGGACGCCGTGGTGCGAAGCAGCTGACCCACGAGCGAGCCGAGGGCGCCGCCCGTCGCGATGATGGGGCCCTCGGCGCCGAAGGGACCCCCGGTACCGATCGAGACGGCCGCGGAGAGGGGCTTGAGCAGCGTGAGCCGGGCCGGGATCCGGCTCTGATTGGTGAGGACCTGCTCCATGGCTTCCGGAATGCCGTGGCCGCGAATCCCGGCGGACCCGTAGCGCGCGAGCACACCGACGATCAGCGCGCCGACCACCGGCACGACCACCACCCACCAGCCGAGGTGATTGCCGGCCGGAGACGCGAAGCTGGTGGACACGCGTCCGTAGAAGCTGACGTTAGTGATGAAGCCGATGAGACGGATCAGCGCCTGGGCGATCACGCCGGCCGCGCCGGCGACCAGCACGGCGAGGGCGCTGATGGTCAGCACGCGCGGGTCACCCGCGCTCGAGCCCGGTGCCGGCGGCAGGTTCTCGAGGGCCGGGATCAACGAGGGGGAGACCGGAATGCCCCCGGTCTCCCCGGCCCCGTTCACCTCACGTGCCCCGCTTGTACCGCCAGGCCACGATGCCGGCGCCGATCACCTGAACCTGGAAAGGCTGGTTGCCGCCCGCGTCGAGCGCCGGGACGTCGGTGGTCTGCGAGGCGACGACCTTCCCCGCCCCGTCCAGGAACTCGAAGACGATCTTGGCGGGAGCGCTCTTCGTCGTGTGGAAGTTGGTGAAGAGTCCCGCGAGGCTCGCGTTCTGGTCTTCGGGATCGAAGGTGCCGACCGTGACCTCGAAGGGCAGCAGCGAATCCGCGAGCGTGATGTAGTGCAGCGTCGAATCGCTGTTGCCGTGCTCCTGGAACGCTTCCGCGAGGAGCTGCAGGGTGTGCCGGTTCATCGGGTCGACGCCGTACAGGCGGCGCCCCGCGGACAACATGCTGTCCTTCTGGCCGCTGACGAAATACGTGTTCGTGAGATCGTTGAGCGCGTTCCGGAAGTACGGATTCCGGGCGAGTCCGGCGCGGAAGGCCTGGATGGCCTGCGCGTACGTGGCGCTCGTGCCGGCCTGGTAGTCGCTCATGGTCTTGGCGGTCACGGGGTCGCACCGATGCTTGATCTGGAGCGCGGTCAGGGCGGGCCGGACCTTCCGGGCGTCGTCCCGGCAGCTGGCGCCCTGCGCGGCGGTATCGGGCGCCTGCGGGGCTTGATTGTAGATGTCCGCGCCCGCGGAGAACAGCACCGTGGGGTCGATCGAGTCCGCGTGCTGCAGCATCTGGGTGTACAGGGCCCGGGCGGAATCGGGGTGGCCCGCGTCATTGAACGTCCCGGCCAGGGCTGAGAGGGCCTTTCCGTCGTTCGGGGCGATCTTGAGGTAGTTGCGGTAGACCGCCGCGGCCGAATCGAAGTGATGCGCCTGCCGCTCCGACGCGGCGAGGTTGAACAGCAGGTCCTTGCGGTTCTTCTCGAACTTCGGATCCTGGGCCAGCACCAGACCCTTTCCAAAATACACGGATGCGGAGTCGTACTGCTGGTTGTTGAAGTAGAGGGTGCCCAGGAGCGAAATCCCCTCCGGCTCCGCGGCGTCCGCCAGGCTCGCTTGGTGCAGGTACACGATGGCGGAGTCGTTCTTCGACGCATTGAGCGCGTGCACGGCGTTGTTGTACAGCGGGACCCACGTGTTCCGGCGCCACGAGTAGATGTCGTCGTGGCACTTCGGGTCCAGCGCGTCGGCCTTGGTGAAGGAGGAGTCCATGCCCACCAGGTCCTTGCGCTCGATGTAGTACCGGGCCAGGTAGTACCACGCGCCGGCGTTCTTGTCCTGGCCGGCCTGGTTGATCGCCTGGTTGAGGACGCGGAAGGCGTCCCGCAGCTCCCGATCCTTCACCTCGTCGAAGTGCGTCTCCTTCTCCTGGCGGAGGTAGACGATCGCACTGGCCACCAGATAGTGCCCCGTACCGGAGAGGTCGCACTTCGCCGCGACCCAGTCCTGGGCCCCCGCGGCCGGTGCCGCCAGCACCGCGAACCCCAGGGCCAGCGCCATCGCCGTCAGCTTCCGTCGCATCGCCACTCCTTATTTTGGTTGGGCCACGAGCGCTTCCGCTTCGCGCTGCGCCGCGCGGGCCACGTCGAGGGGCGGAAGGCGCAGGAGGCGCGCCGCCGCCAGAACGTCGTCGTACTCGGGTTTGACCCGGACTCCGTCCGGGCGTTCCAACACCTTCACGCGGACCGGCACGTTCTCCGCGAGCCGCACCGTGACCTCGCGGCGCGGCAGCGTGGTCCGTTCGGCCCGCCAACGGCGGAGCCCCGCCGTCGGGCTGTGCCGGAACAGCGCTTCGGCCACGGCCTCGGCGGCGCGATCGGGCGCCAGTGCCTCGACCCGGAGACCGGTCCGCCCCTTCTTCATCTGCACGGGCCACATCTGCACATCCACGGCGCCGGCCTCGGCCAGCGCCTGCCGCAGCGGCTCGGCGTACTCGGGGCTCAGGTCGTCCATGTCGGTGGCCAGCACGGTCACCGCCTCGGCTTCGTCCGCGGTCTCGCCGAGCAGGATCCGGAGCGCGTTGGGGTATTCCTTGGGATCCCGCCCTCCCGCGCCCCATCCCCCGGCCGTCACCCGCCACCGATCCGGCGGCGCGCCCGCCGAGAGGATCCGAAGGAGCGTGGCGCCCGTGGGGGTGGTCGCCTCCCCGTGCACCGGCCCTCCCCCGCTGACGTCCAGACCCTCCAGCAGAATGGCCGTCGCGGGCGCGGGGACCGGCAGACGTCCGTGGGCGGCTTCGACCCACCCGTCTCCGACCGCCACCGGCCGGTGGTACACGGCGTCGACGCCGAGCTGCTCGAATCCCTCGATGGCCCCGACGATGTCCAGCACCGCGTCCACGGCCCCGACCTCGTGCAGGTGCACCTTCTCGGGCGCGACGCCGTGCACCCGGCCCTCGGCTTCGCCCAGAAGTCGGAACGCCCGGACCGCGCGCTCTTTCACGCCGGGGGAAAGCGGCGCCTGCTCCACCAGCTTCACCAGTTGCCCGACGTGGCGTCCGTGCGGCTGGGGCGGGATCTCGAAACGCACTTGCTTGCAGGACACCCCGCACCGCATCGCGTCCCGCACGGCGACCCGCACCCCGTCCAAGCCCAGGCGTCCGGGGAGCCCCTCCAGCCACGCTACGGGTACCCCGAGCGCGAGGAGTGCGCCCAGAGTCATATCGCCGCTGATACCGGCAGAGGGGTCCAGAACGGCGATTTTCATATGCCGAAGATCATAAAAATTAACGGGTTAGCCACGGTAGAGCCACCCGGCACCGGTATTGAAGATGACCACGCGGTCGGCCCGCCGGATGGTCCCGGCCGCGAGCAGGGCCATGGCCGCGGCCAGGGCGGCGCCTCCTTCGGGAGCGGCGTCGATGCCTTCGCGACGCTGGAGGTCCGCCGCCGCCCGTGTCAGGGCGTCATCGGTGACCGCTACGGCTCCTCCCCCGCTTTCCCGCAGGGCTCGAAGCATCAGCCGGTCCCCCAGAGGCCCGGGCACTCTCAGGCCCGCCGCCACCGTGTGCGGGTCGGGCCACGGAGTGCAGCGGTCGGCGCCCGACTGAAAGGCCAGCACCACCGGCGCGCAGCCGGACGCCTGGACGGTGAACATTTTCGGCAGTCCGCCCCGGATCCATCCCGCGTCCCGCAGTTCGCCGAAGGCCTTCCACATTCCGATCAGCCCGGTGCCCCCGCCGGTGGGATAGATGATGACGTCGGGGAGCGTCCACCCCAGCTGCTCCGCCAGCTCGAGGCCCAGCGTCTTCTTCCCTTCGATCCGGTAGGGCTCCCGGAGTGTCGACACGTCCACCGCGCCCGACTCGGCCGCGTAGGCGCGGGCGGCCTTGCCGCAGTCCCCGATGTGGCCGTCCACGAGGTGCAGCTCCGCGCCGAAGTGCTCGATCTGGGACCGAATGGGCGCCGGGGTCTCCCGCGGCGCGTAGACCCGGGCCGAAGCCCCCGCCCGCGCGGCATAGGCGGCGAGCGCCACGCCCGCATTGCCGGCGGTGGGCACGACGAACCGGCGCGCTCCGGCGAGGGTGGCGCGGGTGACCGCGGCCGCGAGGCCGCGGGCCTTGAAGGAGCCGGTCGGGTTCGATCCTTCGTCCTTGACCATCAGATCGTCGAACCCGAGCTCCGGCCCGAGGCGCTCGACCCCCAGGAGCGGCGTTCCCCCTTCCCCAAGGGAGACCGGCTGCTCGCCGTTCCCGACGGGCAGCCATTCGCGGTATCGCCACATCGAGCGACGGCGTTCGCGGAGCACCGATTTCACCTCGGCCGGCGGTGCGCTCGGATACTTGACCAGGTAGGGTGCGCCGCACGCGGTGCAGACGCCGGGGAGTCCCGCGGCGTCGCGGGTGGCGTCGCAGGCGGAGCAGACCAGGGTCCAGGGCAGGGTCATCGGTGGTCCTTGAGTCGGTCCAGAATGCGCTCGGCCAGCGCGGTGGAGAATCCGGGGAGGGCCGCGATCTCCGCGGCTGTGGCGGTCTTGACCCCCGCGAGCGATCCGAACCGCTCGAGCAGGGACTTCCGCCGGGAGGGCCCGACGCCCCGGATTTCGAGCAGCGCCGAGGTGATGGTCCGGGCCGAGCGGCGCTTGCGGCTGTAGGAGACGGCGAACCGGTGCGCCTCGTCGCGGGCCCGCTGCAAGAGGCGCAGGGACGGACTCCGGCGGGAGAGCACCAGCGGCTCGCTCCGGTCCGGAAAGAAGACCTGCTCCTCGCGTTTCGCCAGGCTCACGAGGGGCAGGTCGGCCGCGCCGGCGGCCCGGGCCGCGTTGACGGCCGCGCTGAGCTGGCCCTTGCCGCCGTCGATGACCACCAGATCGGGAAGCGCCTTCTCCTCCTCGATGCGGCGCTTGACGAAACGCGTGATGACTTCGTGGATGGCGGCGAAGTCGTCCTGCTGGCCCGGGCCCTTGATCCGGTAGCGGCGGTACTCGCCCTTCTTGGGGCGGCCCGCCTCGAACCAGACCAGGGAGCCGACCGTGTCCCGCCCCTGGTTGGTGGAGATGTCCACGCAGATGAAGGAGCGCGGGACCGCGGCCAGCCCCAGATCGCGACCCAGGGCGTAGACCGGGTCGGCGGACCGCTCCTCGATGTCGAACGACTCGATCATCAGAGAATCCAGAAGGTGGCGCGCGTTCTGCTCCGCCAGCGCCACGACCCGCGCGTTGGCTCCGCGCTGCGGGCTGAGCCAGTCGACCTCTGGAGAGAGGGCGCGGAGCGCGTCGAAGTCCTCGGGCGCGAACGGCAGGAGGACGCGCCGGGCCCGCTGCTCGAGCGGCAGGTAGTACCGGACCAGGAAGGCGGAGAGCACCGCGGCTTCAGGCTCGCCCTCGGCGTGCTCCAGGAACCGGTGCTCGCGGGCCACCACCCGGCCATCCCGCACGCGGAGGATCACGCCGCAGGCATCGTCGCCGTCCCGGGCGAACCCGATGGCGTCGGCGTCCCCTCCCCCGACCTGCTCGACCGCCTGGGGCTGATCGATCTGCTCCAGCCACCGGATGGCGTCGCGGAGCTGGGCGGCGCGCTCGAAGTCCTGGGCCCGGCTGGCGTCGTGCATCCGCTCCCGGAGCCGGGTCCGGACGTCCACCGTCTTGCCCTCCAGGAACACCAGCACGTCGTCGATCATCCGCCGGTAATCCTCCCGGCTCTGGTAGCCCACGCAGGGGGCGCGGCACCGCTCGATGTGATAGTCCAGGCAGGGGCGCTCGGGGTGGTCGGCCGGCAGGTCCCAGTGGCAGGAGCGGACGGTGAACAGGCGGCGGATGATCTGCAGGGTCTGCCGGAGCGTCCCCACGTCGGTGTAGGGACCGAAGTAGCGCGCGCCGGGGAGCGCCACGCGGCGCACCACGAGCACCCGGGGAAACGGCTCGGCCAGGGTCACGGCGATCTGCGGATAGCTCTTGTCGTCCCGAAGCAGGACGTTGAACCGGGGGTTGTGCGCCTTGATGAGGTTGTTTTCGAGGAGCAGGGCCTCGGCCTCGGTGGGCACGACGATGGTGTCCACGGCCGCGATGTGGCGGACCAGCGCGGCGTGCTTGGCCACGTCCTCGTGGTCGGGCCCGAAGTAGCTCCGCACCCGGGAGCGGAGGTTCTTCGCTTTGCCGACGTAGAGGATCTCGCCCCGGGCGTCCTTCCACAGGTAGACGCCGGGCCGGTCGGGGAGCGTGGCTAGGGTACGGGCGAGTTCCGGAGATAGTGCCATAGGCGCAGCGCGTCGGGGTGCCGCAACAGGAGCGTCAGCACGCCGTACACAGCTCCAAACATACCAAAGGCGCCCAGGGCCAGAACCACGGGGCCGGCCCCCGCGGTGAGCCGGGCCACCAGGACCCCCGCCCCGCCGGCGACGATGGCGGACCCGAGCGCGATTCCGAAGGCGCGCCAGTCGGCGGCGTGGAGAATCCGGCCGATGCGGGCGTTCAGGTCCCGCACGTGGAACACGAGGCTCACCGTCCAGCCGATCGACGATCCGAGGGCGATCCCGGCCGGCCCGAGCCACCGCAGGAGCACGAAGGCCGAAACGCCGGCCAGCACCAGGCACGAGATCGCGATGGTCACGGGCGTGCGGGTGTCCCGCATCGCGTAGAACCCCGACGCGAAGAGCTTCACCGACGCCTGCCCCAGCAGGCCGAATCCATAGGCCGCGAGCACCGAGCCCACGAGGGCCGAATCCCGCGCCTCGAAGCGGCCGGTCTGGAAGATGGCGGCGGCCAGGACGCTTCCCATCGTGATGAACGCCAGGGCCGAGGGCAAAACGAAGTATCCGATGCGCCGGAACCCCATCGCCACGCGGGCCCGCAGGAGCTGATTCGCGCCGTCGGCGACCGCCTCCCGGGAGAGATCGGGGAGGGCGACGGCGTTGACGGACGCTCCGAAGAGACTCACGGGGAGCACCTGGACGAGCTGCGCATACCCCAGCGTGGACGTCCCGCCGTGGCCCGTGAGGGTGCTGAGGAGGGCGTCGACCAGCCCCGACAGCTGGGCCGCGCCGGCGCCCACGACCACGGGGATCAGCGCCCGCACCACGTCCCGCGCGCCTTCGGGCACGACGCTCACGCGAAGGGGAATGCCCTTCAGGATGCGCCAGCAGGCCGGCAGCTGGACCGCGATCTGCAGCACCGAGCCCGCCACGGTGCCCCAGGCCAGGGCCAGGGCCAGCTGGTGGAGCTGCTCCTCCACGGGAAGCGCGCGATTCACGTACCAGGTGGCTCCCCCGATCATCGCGATGATCCCGGCGACGTTCCACATGGCGGGCGCGGCATAGGGCAGGAAGAAGCGGCGGTGCGTGTTGAGGACCCCCAGGCACCAGGCCGACACCACCATCAGGCCGGTCATCGGAAAGAGGATCCGCACGAGCGTGATGGTCAGCGCCCGGCGGGGCTCGTCGAACCCCGCCGCGATGACGGTGGTGATGGCCGGTGCGAACGCGATGCCGAGCACGGCGAGGATGCCCGTGGCCGCGAGGACCAGCCCGAGTACGGCGCCGGCGACCGCCCGGGCCGCCGTTTTGTCGGCGCGCTCGTTCAGGGCGGCGTAGACGGGGATGAACGAGGCGGACAGCGTCCCCTCACCCAGCAGGTTGCGGATGGTGTTGGGAATCCTCAGGGCGATGCGGAACGCGTCGGCGGGGATGGTGTCGTTGCCGAAGTAATGCGCGAACACCCGCTCGCGGACGAATCCGAGGATCCTGGAGACCAGGATTCCGGCGGCGACCAGGGCGGCGTGGCGGCCGCCGCCCGACGGACGTGCGTCGGCGTCGGGCACGTCAGCCGGGGGACTGCGGCCGATTCTTGGGCTTTTCGAGGAGCCGCTGGACGAACTGCATCTCGTCGCGGGTCGCGGCCAGCGTGGACCGCATCTCCTCCACTTCGGCTTCGAGGACCTCCACCTTCCGCTGCAGCTCGAGCACGTCCGCCTTCGCGGTGACCTCGGATTGCGGGTCCAGGCGCCGCGCGAACGAGCGTCCCAGGGGGGAGTCCACCAGGATGGCGGTGATGGGGATCAACAGGGCCACGAACAGGAGGCCCGCCAGCGCGATTTCCCACATGGGAGGGATTCTAGAGAGCGTCGGTCCAGCGCGCCACCTCGCGCGCCAGCTCGTCCAGGAGCGCCGGACCGTAACGGATCAGGAACGACGCCACGGTCAGGGTGCGCTCCTGCGGTGTACCCAGGGGGAACAGCGCGGCCCGCGCCCGGACGATCTGCCCGGTGAGCGTCTCGTGCGCCCGCTTGGAGGCGGCGACCAGCTTCTTCTCGATTTCGTGAGTGCCCCCCAGCGCCTGATTCCGCGTCGACTGGACGGTCCGTTCGAGCGTGGGGTCGACGGCCCGGGCGGCGAGCGCCAGCGCGTCGTACTGGACCGTCAGCGTGTCGCGCAGGCGCGTCAGCAGCTCCAGGACGTGCGCCGGGAGCTCGTCCCGCGCGATCCGTCCCTCCAGCGCCCCGGCGGGCGGCTTGAGATCCTCGACCGCGACGCGGAACCGCTCCAGGACTTTGTCCACCCGCGACTCGATCAGGACGCCCGACCATCGCGGCACCGGTGTCTGCGGAGTCACGCCGAGCGCGGCGTAACAGGGCCCCACGTCCGGGAAGTAGGCCAGCTCGCCGGGGCCGGCGGCGTAGGCCACGGTGGGAAACAGCGCGGCCTCCACGGCCGGGCGGAGGAGCACGTTGGGGGACAGCCGGTCGGGAGCGGACGCCGCGAGCGCTTCGATCTGGGCCCGGGTGAAGCGCTCACCGCCGCGGCGGGTCACGAACGCGTCTCCGTCCGGGCGCAGGCGGTCTCGGCCCAGACGGCCTTCGACGAGCACGGGAGAGAGGCCGTCGGGAAGCGCCACGCCGAGGCCTTTGAGAATCCAGGGGGCGGCGGCCCGTTTGGCCGAGGGGGCGTGCGCGCGGAACACCGCGAGTCCGCGGGCGCCGAGCAGCCCGGCCACCGCCTGAGCGAAGGCGTCCGCGAGATTCTGGTCGGCCCGGTACGCCGCGGTCAGCCATTCGAGCACCCCGGCCTTGAACTCGCTTTCGGGCGTCCGGGTCCGGAGCTCGTCGAGCGCGCGGGCGGCCTCGGGACCGCAGGGCTCGCGAAACAGCGGAGCCTGCGGCGCGTCGGCGGCCCGCTCGCGGAGGGTCAGGCGCTGCGCGTCCCCCGCGGCGTCGAGAAACGCGCAGTGGTTCCCCTCGGCGAAGTCGTGATCGTCCCCCGCGACCCAGAACACCGGCACCACCGGAACGCGGCGCTCGCGCTCGAGGCGCGCCGCCAGCGCGACGGCGGAGAGTGCCTTGTGAACCGTGTAGAGCGGTCCGGTGAACAGGCCCGGCTGCTGGCCCGTGGTCACGACCAGGACATCCCCGCCCGCGAGCCGGTCCCGCCCCGGCCCGGGGAGCACGGCTTCGAGCACGTCGGGCGCGATCCGCCGCGGTTGGCCGGCGGCGGGCCGCGCGGGGCGCGCGGGGCCGGAGGGGATGGGCGTCGGTTGGACCCTGGGGATCATCGAAGCTCCTGCTCCTTGAACACGTCCGCCGCGAACGCGAACACGCGGGTCTCCGGCTCCCGCCAGGCGCCGGGTGAGAGACCGGCCTTCTCACAGGTCGCTTCGAGGAACGCCAGGGCTCCCCATCCCTGTTCCGGCGCGACCTGGGGGAGCAGGAGGCCCCGGGCCCTTCCCCGCTCCACGATCAGCCCGTCGCGGCCGATCTCGATCGCCTCGGGCGGGTGGGGCACCGGCCGGGGGGCTGACACCACCGAGATCTCGATCGAAATCCGGTCCAGCTCCTCCGCGCGCACCGGCGGGAACCGCGGATCTTCCCGCGCCGCCGCGACCGCCAGCTCCGGGATCAGGTCGGCCAAGGCCCGGTCCGCGGCGACGCGTCCCAGGCAGCCGCGCAGCTCCTCCCCGACCCGCAGGGTGACGAAGGCGCCCCGCCGGGTGAGCGGCAGCGCCCCGCCGGCGAGCGCGGCCTCGGCATGGCGGCCCAGCACCTGACGCAAGGCGGCGCGCGCCATCGCGAGGAGTGCGCGCCCCGCGTCGTCGGTCAGATCAGGGGCCTCGATGATAGGGCTCTCCGCGCCGGATGGTGAATGCGCGATACAGCTGTTCCAGCACCACCAGGCGCGCCAGCTCGTGCGGCAACGTGAGGGCGGACAGACTCCAGACGTCGTCGGCGCGGTCCATCACGGCGGCCGGCAGCGCCGTGGCCCCGCCGATGGCGAAGGCGACGTCCCGCGCTTCGCGCTCCCAGCGCTCGGTCTGAAGCGCCAGATCGCGGGAGGACCAGGACTTTCCCGCACGGGACAACGCCACGAGGCGCGTCTCCGCGGGAATGGCCCCCGGGAGACGCGCCTCGTCCTTCACTTCCACTTCTTCGACCTTGGCGTAGTGCGACAGGCGGTCCCGGTATTCGTCACACGCCGCGCGGAGCGCCGCGTCGCGGACGCGGCCCACCCCGACGACGCGGTACTTCATCAGGCATACATCCCACGCAGCCGGTGCATCGCGGCGACACGGTCGATCGCCAGCATGTAGGCCGCGATCCGCGTGTTGACCTTGTGCTTGTCAGCCAGGGCGACGACGTCGTTGAACGACTTCACCATGATCTGCTCGAGGCGGCTGTTCACGGTCGGCTCGTCCCAGAAATAGCCGCCCCGGTCCTGCACCCACTCGAAGTAGCTCACCGTGACGCCGCCGGCATTCGCGAGGATATCGGGGATGACGAAGATGCCTTTGTCCTCCAGGATCTTGTCCGCGCCGGCCGTCGTGGGCCCGTTGGCGCCTTCGCAGATGATCTTCGCTTTGATCTTGGGGGCGTTCTTGGACGTGATGACGTTTTCGAGGGCCGCGGGCACCAGCACGTCGCAGTCGCAGACGAGCAGCTGCTCGTTGGTGATGGCTTCGGCGTTGGGATACCCGGCGAGCTGGCGCTTCTCGCGCACCCACTTGATGAGGTCGGGGACGTCCAGGCCCTTGGGATTCATCAGCCCACCCGATTTGTCCGCCACGGCGACGATGGTGGCGCCGGCCTTCCCGATCAGGTCGGCGGTGACCGACCCGACGTTGCCGAATCCCATCACGGCCACGCGCGCCTTCTCCATCGGAATCCCGATGCGCTTCAACGCTTCGCGCGTGACGATCATGCAGCCGCGCCCGGTGGCCTCGCGGCGGCCCAGCGAGCCGCCCATTTCGACCGGCTTGCCCGTGACCACCGCGGTCACGGTGTGGCGTTTGTGCATGGAATAGGTGTCCATGATCCACGCCATCACGCGCTCATTGGTGTTCACGTCTGGCGCCGGGACGTCGGAGTCAGGGCCCAGAATCTCGATGATGCCGGAGGTATAGCGACGGGTCACCCGCTCCAGCTCGGCCATCGACATGGTGGTCGGATCGCAGACCACGCCGCCCTTGGCGCCGCCGAACGGGATGTTGACCAGCGCGCACTTCCAGGTCATCCAGGCCGCGAGCGCCTTCACTTCCTCGAGCGTCACGTTCAGGTCGAACCGGATGCCGCCCTTGGCCGGACCGCGGGACGTGTTGTAGAGCACGCGGTAGCCGGTGTAGACCTCGACTTCCCCGTTGTCCCGCAGCACCGGAACCGACACGATGATCTGCTTCTCGGGGTTGCGGAGGACCTTGTAGAGCCCGCGGTCGAGGTTCAGAAGCTTCGCCGCGTGGTCGAAGCGCTCCATCATCGCTTCGAACGGATTCTCCTCGGCGAGGAACGTGTCCTTCTCGGGGCGGATGATGGCGTCGCTCATATCACGGTGGTGGAAGGATCGGTTGAGGACCGCGGCGGCCGGGACATCCGGGACGACAGGAGGCCGGCAATGGCCTCCCGCCCCCGCTCCCATCGCACACCGAGCGCGGCCACCAGGGGTTCCCGCGCGTCGGCGGGCCACCGGGGCCGGAGCTTCACGGCGTCCTTTTCGGTGACTACAACATAATCGGCCCCCGCACCGGCGCTGAGCAGGGTGGCCACGTCGGCGTCGTCGTAGGCGTGATGGTCTTGATACGCCACGAGTTGCACCGTCCCGGCTTGCTCGCGCAGCTGTGCCGCGAACGACTCCGGGTCGGCGACGCCCGCGGCCGCCATCACCCGCCGACCGGCCAGCGCCCCCTCGGGGGCGGGTTGGCCGGACCGGAGGGCGGAGAAGCCCGTGAGAGCGAGGTGCACGATCCCGACCGGGGTCCGGGGCCACCGCCGCGCGATCCGGTCGGCGAGCGCCGCCGCGGCGTCCGGGGAGGCGTGCTTTCGGGTGACGATGATCCCGTCGGCCCGGCCCAGCGCTCCCCACCCCTCCCGCCACGGACCCGCGGGCAGGAGCCAGGGGGCGTAGTCCAGGTGCTCCACCGCGACCAGCGCGAGGTTGAGGTCCCGTCCCACCGCGAGCGTTTGATAGGCGTCGTCCAGCACCAGCGTGTCGGCGCCCGCGCCGCGGGCCAGCTCAGCCCCACGGGGCCGGTCGGGGTTCGCCTGCACCAGCGCGCCGGGTACGAGCCGGGCGTGCACCAGCGGCTCGTCGCCGCCGTATCCCCGGAGCAGAATGGCGGGGTGAGCGCCGGCGTCGAGCAGCCACTGGGCGATCCACGCGGCGACCGGGGTCTTCCCCGCTCCCCCGACGGTCAGGTTCCCCACGGCCACCGCGGGGAGCGGGAGCGGAGTGACCCGGCGCCGGCCACTTCGGTAGAGCGCTTCCCGGAGGAGCATCACGGCGCCGTAGAGCGCGGACAGAGGCAGCAGGAGCGCCCGGGCGAGGCGCGCGCCGGGGCCCCGGCCGGCCCAGAGCCACCTCATGCCGGCGCCGAGAGTGCGGCGAGCACGCGTTCGAGCTCCGCGAGGGCGCGCCGGGCGTCCTCTTTGGCGGGCCCCACGTGGATCGGCGCGCCGAACCTCACGTCCAGCCGGGCGAACGGCTTGGGGATGCGCATCCGGTCCCAGGTAGGCAGGCGCCATTCGGCGCTGGCATTGGCGGCGATGGGCACGATGGGCGCGCGCGCGTGGCGCGCGGCCGAGACGATGCCGGGCTGCACTTTCTCCGCGGGCCCCCGGGGGCCGTCCGGGGTCAGCGCGACGATGTTGCCGGTCTCGAGGGCGCCGATGAGTCCGAGGAGTCCCACGTCCCCGCCCCGGTTCGTGGAGCCCCGCACGGCCGAGTATCCCAACCCGGCGGCGAGGTCGGCGAGGTGCCCCCCGTCCCGGTGGCGGCTGATCAGGAGCACGATGCCGCGGTCCCGGTGGGAGAACAGGAGCGGAAGGATGCCGCTGTGCCAGAGCGCGAGGATGTACGGGCGGCGCGCCGCGACGAGCTCCGCCACCGGTTCCTCACCGGTGACCCGGAAGCGCCAGGTGAGGGCCAGGACCGAGAGCAGCCCGCGCCCCAGCCGGGACAAGAGCGGCTCGGCGAACGTCAGCTTCACCGGAGGAGCTCGAGCGCCAGATCGGCGACGCGCTCCGCGGCGCCCGGCGGGCCGAGCCGCTCGCGGACCAGGGCCAGCCCTTCCCGTTGGCGCCGGGCGGCCGGGCCCGCGCGATCGAGGAGTGGGAGCACGGCGTCGGCGAGCGCGCGGGGGGTGGCCTGTCCCTGGAGCAGCTCGGGAGCCACCTCGCGCTCGGCGACCAGATTCACGAGGCCGACGTTGGGCACCTGCAGGAGGCGGCGGGCGATGAAATACGAGAGCCCGTTCATCCGATAGGCGATCGCCATCGGCAGATCGGCGAGGGCGGCCTCGAGGGTGGTGGTGCCCGACTTGCACAAGCCGGCGTCGGCGGCCGCGAACACGAGGCCGGGGTCGCCGAACGCGATCCGGATTTCGCGCGGATCCGGGTACGTAGCCCGATCGGTGCCGGCCACCACCAGCTGCACATCCGGCAGCGCGGCCCGCACCCGGAGCGCCGCGTCGCGGAACCGGGTCCACATGTGGTCGACTTCCTGGCGGCGGGAGCCGGGAAAGATCCCCAGCACCGGACGACCGGGGTCGAGCCCCAGGATCCGGCGCGCCTCGGCCCGGGCGGGCGGCGGCGGGCGGTCCTTCAGCGGGTGACCGACGAACGTCGCGGGAATGCCCCGTTCCCGGAAAAAGCGCTCCTCGAACGGGAGGATCACCGCCAGTTGGCGCACGTTCCCGGTCATCCGGCGGATGCGCCCCGGGGCCCAGGCCCAGAGCTGGGGGGCGATGTAATAGAGCACCGGCACCTGGAGCGCCGTGACCTGCGGAGCGAGCCGGAGGTGGTACCCGGGGTAGTCGACCAGCATCACCGCCCGGTAGCGGCGGGCGGCGAGAGCCGCGCGGGTCCGGGCGGCCAGGCGGCGATGGGCCGGGATGGTGCTCAGCGCCTCGACGAAGCCGACCACCGACATCGCCTCCATCCGGTCCAGCACCCGCGCGCCGGCGGCTTCGAGCGCCGGGCCTCCGAACGCTTCCACTTCGAGGTCCGGGAGGCGGCGGCGGAGCGCGGTCACGACGGGGGCGGCGTGCGCGTCCCCCGACGGCTCTCCCGCCGACACGTACAGCCGGCCGGCGGTCACTTGCGGAGGGTGGCGAGCGGCGAGGCGTGAATCGCGTCCACCACGCGGGTCGCGAGGACCAGCGCCTGGGCCCCGGCGGCACCGGAGACCGTGACTTCGCCTTCGCCCCGGACCGCCCGCACGAAGCTCTCGAGCTCGAGCTTCAGGGGCTCGGCTTCGGGCGCGTCGAGCCGGACGTGCTCGACGATGTCCTCGATCCGGGTGGCGCCCAGGCCCCGCCACCCCGTCTTGAGGCGGTAGAAGTGGCCCGTGCCCTGTGCCAGGTCGAGCGAGAAGTATCCGGTGGGCTGGAAGATGCGGAGCTTCCGGGTGCGTTCCCGCGAGATCCGGGACGCGGTGACCACGGCCACCGCCCCGTTCGCGAACTCCACCCGGGCGTTGGCGATGTCCACGTGGGGCGTCAGGAGCGGCGCTCCGGTGGCGCGGACGTCCACCACGTCGGCGTCGACGAGCTCCAGGATCAGGTCCAGGTCGTGGATCATCAGATCGAGCACCACCGCCACGTCGGACCCGCGCGGCGTGAACGGGGCGAGCCGGTCACACTGGAAGAAGCGGGGGTCGTCGAGGTACGGCATCGCGGCCCGGACGGCACGGTTGAAGCGCTCTACGTGCCCCACCTGCAGCTTCACGCCCGCCGTCTGGGCGGCGGCGACCAGCCGGTCCGCCCCGCTCACGGTGTCCGCGAGCGGCTTTTCGATGAGGGCCGAGATGCCGCGGGAAAGCGCGGCCAGGCCGACCTCGGTGTGGGCCGGAGTGGGCACCACGACGGTGACCGCCTGGACCCGGTCGAGGAGGGCCTCGAGCGTGGGGAGCGCCGTGGTCCCGAGCTCACGGGCCACCTGGGCCGCGCGGTCGGGATTCCGGTCGTAGATGCCGACCAGCTCCGCGCCGGCGACGGCTCGGAGGAGGCGGGCATGGTGATAACCAAGGGCACCGGTGCCGATCACGCCGATCCGCACCCGGGGTGCGGTCACACCAGCACTCCGCGCTGCGACGTCTCGATGAAGGACAGGAACGTTTCGATTTCGGGGAGGGCGGGCAGCTCGGTGCGGGCGCGGGCGATGCCCTGGCTGATCGTGAAATCGGAGTTGAACAGCAGCCGGTAGACGCGCTTGAGCGCGAGCTTCACCTCGGGAGAGAAGCCGGCCCGCTGCAGTCCGACCGAATTGAGGCCGTAGAGCTGCAGGGGGTTCCCGACCGCCTTCACGTACGGGGGGACGTCCACATTGACCCGGGACCCGCCGCCGACGAAGGCGAACGTCCCGATCCGGCAGAACTGGTGGATGGGCGTGAGGCCCGAGATGTTCGCCCGATCCCCGATGGTCACGTGGCCCGCCATCTGCACGCCGTTCGCGATGATCACGTCGTTGCCGATGTGGCAGTCGTGGGCCACGTGGACGTAGGTCATCAGGAAGCAGTGGGCCCCGACGGTGGTCTTGCCGGTGGCGGTGCTGCCGCGGTTGATGGTCGAGTACTCCCGCACCACGGTGCCGTCGCCGATCTCGACCCAGGTCTCCTCGTTCTTGTACTTGAGATCCTGCGGGGGCCCGCCGATCACCGAGCCCACGCCGATCTGCACCCCCGCCCCGATCCGGGCGTTCCGCTCGATGACGGCGTGGGCCGCCACGCGGGTGCCCTCGCCCACCGTCACCTGGGGTCCGATCACGGCGTAGGGGCCCACCTCCACGTCACGGCCGAGCTGGGCGCCGCCGTCCACCAGCGCCGTCGGGTGGATCACTTGTCGGTCACGATGGCCATCATTTCGGCCTCGGCCACCACCTGTCCGTCGACGTAGCCGACGCCCTTCATCTTGCAGGTGCGGCCCCGGAACTGCAGCATCTCGAGCTCGAAGCGGATCTGGTCTCCCGGCAGCACCGGGCGTCGGAACTTCACGTTGTCGAGCGACATGAAGTAGACGACCTTGTCCTCGACGTTCTGCCCTTCGAAGTGGCCCATCAGGAGCATCCCGCCCACCTGGGCCATCGCCTCGATGATCAGCACGCCGGGCATGATGGGATGGCCCGGGAAATGGCCCTGGAAGAACGGCTCGTTGATCGTGACGTTCTTGATCCCGACGATCCGCCGGTCCCCCTCCACCTCGATGATCCGGTCGACGAGGAGGAACGGATAGCGGTGCGGGAGGATGTCCAGGATGCGGCCGATGTCGTAGCGGGCGTCGCCGGTGCGCTTGGCGGTGCGGGACAGGGCCCGGGCCAGGGCGACGTTCCCGACGTGGGACGGCCGGGTGGCGACGATGTGCGCGCGCACGCGCGCGCCCGTGAGCGCCAGGTCTCCGACGATGTCCGCGGCCTTGTGGCGCAGGAATTCGTCGGGCCAGTGCAGCGGCGCGCCCTGCACCACGGCACGGTCGTCCAGCACGATCGCGTTGTCCCTGGTCACGCCCTTGATCAGGCCCTTGGCCCGGAGGGCGTCCACCTCGCTGGCGAACCCGAACGTCCGCGCGGGGGCCAGCTCCTTGCCGAACGCTTCCGCGTTGATCTCGTACGTCCCCGCCTGGCGGCCGATGAGGGGGTGGGGGAACTCGATGGTCACCGTGAGGCGGAAGGTCTTGGCGGGGGCCACGACGTAGCTCGCGTCTCCCTCGGTGACCGTGAAGGGTGCCTGGACCGTGAGGATGACGGGCTCGCCCTCCACCTCCGCCACCCCTGCCTCCGCCAGCGCCGTGAAGTACGGCGCGACGCTGCCGTCCAGGATCGGGGGCTCCGGTCCCGACAGCTCGATCACGCAGTCGTCGATCTGATGCGCGGCGAGCGCGGCGAGGAGGTGCTCCACGGTATGGATGGTGGCGTCGCCGTGCCCGATGGCGGTGCGCCGCTCGAGCGCCTCCACCTCGGTGAGACGGGCCGGGACCACGGGCTGGCCGGGGAGATCGGTCCGCCGGAAGGCGATGCCCTGTCCGCCCGCCGCCGGCAGGATCCGCACTTCCGAGCGGGCCCCGGTGTGCAGCCCCGCGCCGGACAGCGTGGCGGGCTTCTGGAGCGAGCGTCTAGCGATGGGGCTCTCCCTCCCGGCGCGTGAGCGCCTCGAGCTGGTTGACCAGCGGCGCCAGGCGGTACAGGGCCGCCTGGGCCCGCAGGTAGTCCCGGTGGTTCCGGGCCGGATAGCCGGTGACGGTGGCGCCGTCCGGAATGTCCCCGATCACGCCGCTCTGGACCGTGATGCGGACCCCCGAGCCGACCGAGATGTGGTCGGCGAGGCCCACCTGGCCGGCCAGGAACACGTCGTCGCCCACCCGGGTGCTCCCCGCGATGCCCACCATCGCCGCGATGAGACAGCGCTCGCCGATGCGGACGTTATGCGCCACCTGCACCAGGTTGTCGATCTTGGTGCCCCGGCCGATCACCGTATCGTCCACGCTGCCGCGGTCGACGGTGGTGTTCGCGCCGATCTCGACGTCGTCGCCGATCAGGCAGCGGCCGACCTGCGGGATCTTCCGCGGCAGGCTGCCCGCGCGGCCGGGGACGTACCCGAAGCCGTCCGAGCCGAGCCGCGTACCCGCGTGCACCAGCACCCGGTCGCCGATGACGGTGCCGCTGTAGCAGGTGACCGAGGGATACAGGTGCACGTCGTCGCCCACGACGACGCCATCCCCCAGCACGCATCCCGCGTCGATCCGCACGTTCCGGCCCAGCCGGACCTCGGCGCCCAGCACCACGTGGGGTCCGAGGGCGACCGGATCATTCCAGGTGGTTCCCCGCCCCACGACGGCGGTGGCGTGCACGCCCGGCGCCCAGGCCGGCTCGGGATAGAGGATCGGGAGCACGTCGAGGAGCGCGGCGTGGGGGTCGGGTACCACGATCCGGGTGGGGGGGCCGCCCGGCAGATCGGCGAATTCGGGCCGGCAGAGCACCACGGCGTCGCGGGCGCGCTCAAAGTACGGGAGGTAGGCGCGGCTGGCAAGAAACGACAGGTCGCCCGCGCCGGCCCGCTCGAGCGGCGCGACGCGGGCGACGGCGGCGTCTCCCGGACCCACGAGCCGCCCCCGGGTGAGGGCGGCCACGTCGTGCGCGGAGAGGGAGCGGCGTCCTTCCGCAGGCACGCGCCCTACTGGGACTGGACCGGGAGCTGTTTGATCCGGGAGACGACGGTGCGCGTGATGTCCAGGGCCGGGTCCGCGGCGAGCAGGCCCGACGCGTTGGGATCGCCGTTGAACACCATCGCGTAGCCGTTCTCGAGCCGCACCGCTTCGATGATGGTGCGGATCTTCTGCTGGATCGGCGCCATCAGCTCCTGCTGGCGCTGCTGCGCCCGCTGATTCAGCTCCTGGGTGCGGGCGTCGAACCGCTGCTGCATCGACTGAAGATCATGTACCTTGGCCTGTTTGGCGGCCGGGGAGAGTGCGATGGACTGCTGGTCCAGCGCCTGCTGGGCCGAATCCATCGACTGCTGCATTTTCTGCACCTCTTCCCGGTAGCCGGCCACCTCGTGGCTCAGCGTGGACTCGGCGGCGACGTATCCGGGCGTCGAGTCGAGGATGACCTGCGGGATGACGTAGGCGATCTTGAGCCCGTGCGACGCCGGCGCCGGGGCGGGGGCGGCGCCGGCCTGTGCGGCGGCGGAACGGGCCGCGGCGACCAGGGCGAAGACCACCAGGACACGCTTCATTGCGAAACTCCGGTAGAGGGACGTGGAAAACGGCATCAGAAAAAGTTGCCGAGTTTGAAGTGAAGTTTCCAGCCGGGCGCGGGCTGCCCGGCCAGATTGGTCTTGTCGAAGCCGTAGCCCAGGTCCAAGCCGATGGGCCCGAGGGGTGACACCACCGCGACGCCCACGCCCGCGCCCCGGAAGAGGCGGGTGGGGTCGAACTGCGCGGGCCGGGCCCAGACGTTCCCGGCGTCGTAGAACGTGCTGAGGTAGAACGCCTGCGAGAGCCGCAGCCCGATCTCCCCGGTCATCAGGAAGAAGGCGTTGCCGAACGCGTTGGCCGACGCCTGGCCCGAGGCGGCGTTCGGGTCGTAGCCCTGGGGCGTGATGGAGAACTCGTCGTAGCCGCGGAGCGGGATGCCGAACTGGGTCCCGCCCATGGTGAAGAGCTGGTCGAAGAACGGCGATTTCCCGAACACGAAGCCCGACCGCGTGGACAGCCCGAGGACGAACTTGGGCCCGTTGTTGCCCGCGGCCTTGCCGCCGATCTGGCCGAGCGGCGCGTACCAGTGGGCTTCGATGTCCACGCGCTGGAAGTCGCCGGTGCCGCCCAGCGGGCCGCCGCTCTGCGAGACCCCGATCGACGTCATCGCCCCGCCGGTCGGAAACGGCAGCTCCACGCGGGTGTCGTGCATGATGGACGCCCCGACCGTGGACCGGAGGCAGTTGTTGCACCCGTACTGGAGCGCGAAGGTCGGGTTCAGGGCCGAGCCCAGGAAGCTCTGGTCGTCGAGTCCGTAGGACAGGAAGAGTCGCGTGTACCGGCTGTGGAACACGGGGAAGCCGAACTGCACCGAGCCGCCGCGGCGGCGGAGCTGGCCCAGGTCCGCGATGGTGTACCGGTACCGCGAGTCGTGCAGGTCGAGCGTCCCCGAGATCCGTGAGGTCAGGATCGCCGGGTCGGTGTAGGAGACGTCGAAGTCCGTGATGTTCTGCCCGAACTGCCACTGGAAGTGGCCCTTCTTGCCGCGGCCGAAGAGGTTGGGCTCGTCCAGCCCGATGAAGCCGCCCAGGCCGGTGCCCTGCCCCACCGACGCCCCGAAGTTCACGTTGCCGGTGCGCTTCTCCTCCACCCGGAAGATCACGTCGACGTCGCCCTGATCGTTGGCCGGGCGCGTATCCGGAATCGGGAGCGGCTGCTGGAAGAACCCGAGGTTCGAGATGTTCTGGTAGGAGCGCAGGAGCGCGTTCTGCCGGAACACGTCGCCGGGGATCATGTCGATCGCGTCCCGGATCACCTGCTCGTGGGTCACGTCGTTCCCGACGATGTCGATCTTGTTCACGATGGCGGGCTGGCCTTCGTGGATCAGCCAGCGGAGATCGACCACCGGCGTGCCGTCCCGCTCCACGCGGCGGACGACGTCGTTCTGGATCTGGACGTAGAGGTAGCCTTCGTCGCGGTACGCCGTGTAGACCTTGTTGGTCGCGTCGTCCCACTTGCCCTGGTTGAAATACGCGGGTCCCGACACCGCTCCCCCCAGCCCGAGCATGCCGGTGCGGCGTGCGCCGCTGAACGGATAGAGCCCCTGGATCTCCTCGTTGGTGAACCGCCGGTTGCCGGCGATCTCGAACGTGCCGACGCGATAGGGCTGGCCCTCGCTGACCCGGACCAGGAGCGTGGCCTTGCCGGTGGTGTCGTCGACGATCAGGGTGTCGGAGAGCACCTGGAAATCCACGTACCCGCGGGAGCCGTAGAAATCCGGGAGCCGCTGGGTCAGGTCCCGCTGCAGCTTGTCGTCGTCATAGTCGCCGTTCCGCCAGAAGAAGAACCCCTCCGGCTTGGACGCCATCTGGCCCACCAGCGTCTGGGCGCTGAAGGCGTGGTTCCCCTCGAAATTCACGCGCGCGATGGCCACGCGGCGTCCCTCGTCCACCTCGAGCACGATGCGGACCCGAGACGAGTCGCCCTCCCAGATCCAGTGGGGCGTGACCGACGCGAGGTAGTAGCCGTCCCCGCGGTACAGCGAGTCGATCCGGGCGACCGACCGGGCCACGCTGGCCGGGTCCACGGGGCGCCCCTCGAAGAGCGTCACCCGCTCGCGGACCGAGCGCTCCGAGATGCGGTCGGTGCCCTTCACGGTCCACTTGATGAGGATGGGGCGCTCGCGGACGGTGAGGACCAGCACGGAGCGCCCGTTGCCGGTATCGGCGTCGATGCGGACGTCCTGGAACTGGCCCGAGGCGAACAGCGCGGTGAGGGCGTGCTGGATGTCCCGGTAGCCGGTGGGACGTCCCGCCGCCAGGCCGGCGGTCGAGAGGATGGTTTCGCGGGTGACGCGCCGGTTCCCCCGGACCGCGATGGAATCGGGGGACTGCTGTCCGTTCTGCCCGAGCGCGAGGCGCGGGGCCAGGCAGAGGAGACCGCAGACGGCGCCGAGGGTGAGCCGGCGGGTCACGCCTTCGTGCCGGAGAGTGCGCGGAACGCGAGGCGCTCCTTGTCGGGCGCCACGTCGACTTCGATCTCGTCCCCCCGCGCGAACTCGCCGACCAGGATCTTCTCGGACAGCGGATCCTCGACGAAGCGCTGAATGGCCCGCTTGAGGGGCCGCGCGCCGTAATGCTCGTCGTAGCCGTGCTCCACCAGGAAGCTCGAGGCGGCGTCGGTGAGGCGCAGCGTCAGCTCCTCGTCCCCCAGCCGGTGCTGCACGTCCTTGAGCAGGATCGCCACGATCTGGGCGATGTGCTCCCGGGTGAGGGGATGGAACACGATGACGTCGTCGAGCCGGTTCAGGAACTCGGGATTGAACGTCTTGTTGATCTCTTCCTTCACCTTCTCCGCCATCCGGGCGAAGGAGGCCTCGGTATCGGGCTGGGCGAACCCCATGGCCTTGCCCTTGATCATGTCCCGGGCGCCGACGTTGGAAGTCATGATCACGACGGTGTTCTTGAAGTCGATCACCCGGCCGTAGTTGTCGGTCAGGTGGCCCTCGTCCAGCACCTGGAGGAGGATGTTGAACACGTCGGGGTGCGCCTTCTCGATCTCGTCGAGCAGCACGACCGCGTAGGGCTTCCGCCGCACGGCCTTGGTCAGCGTGCCCGAGTCCTCGTAGCCCACGTAGCCCGGCGGGGCGCCGATCAGGCGGCTCACCGAGAACTTCTCCATGTACTCCGACATGTCGACGCGGATCAAGGCGCTGGCGTCGGCGAACAGGAACTTGGCGAGGGCGCGGGCCAGCTCGGTCTTCCCGACCCCGGTGGGGCCGGAAAAGATGAACGACCCGATGGGGCGCTTGGGATCCTTCAGGCCGGCCCGGGAACGCCGGATGGCCCGGGCGATCACCTGGATGGCCTCGTTCTGCCCCACCACGCTCGTGTGCACTTCCTCTTCCATCCGGAGCAGCCGGGCGGTCTCGGCCTCCTGCAGCCGGGTCACCGGGATGCCGGTCCAGCGGGAGACGATGAAGGCGATGCCCTCTTCGTCGATCGTGGGGCGCCGGGTCTGCCGCTCCTTCTCCCACTCCTCCTGCTTGCGCCGGATTTCCATCTGGAGATCGCGCTCCTGATCCCGGAGGCTCGCGGCGCGCTCGAAGTTCTGGTCGCGGACCGCGCCCTCTTTCTCGGCGTTGATCTTCTCCAGCTGCTCCTTGAGCGCCGCGGCCTCCGGCGGGGGCACCTGGGTGGCGAGGCGGGCGCGGGCGCCGGCCTCGTCGATCACGTCGATGGCCTTGTCGGGCAGAAACCGGTCGGTGATGTAGCGCTCGGACAGCCGGGCCGCGACGGCCAGGGTCTCGTCGGGAATGATGACCCGGTGATGATCCTCGTACCGCTTCCGCAGGCCCTTCAGAATCTCGATGGTCTCGTCCACCGTCGGCGGATCGACGATCACGGTCTGGAAGCGGCGCTCGAGCGCCCCGTCCTTCTCGATGTACTTGCGGTACTCGTTGAGCGTCGAGGCGCCCACGCACTGCAGCTCGCCCCGGGCCAGCGCCGGCTTCAGCATGTTGGAGGCGTCCACCGCCCCCTCCGCCGCGCCCGCGCCCACCAGCGTGTGCAGCTCGTCGATGAACAAAATGATGTTCTTGTTCTGGGCGATCTCGTTGATGACCGCCTTGAGGCGCTCCTCGAACTGGCCCCGGTACTTGGTGCCCGCGATCACGGCGGCCATGTCCAGCGACAGGACGCGGTGATCCTTCAGGGCGTCCGGGCACTGGCCACCCGCGATCAGCTGTGCCAGCCCCTCGACGATGGCCGTCTTCCCGACGCCCGGCTCCCCGATCAGCACCGGATTGTTCTTCTTCCGGCGCGACAGGATCTCCATCACCCGCTCGATCTCCTTCTGGCGGCCGATGGTGGGATCGAGGGTGCCCTCGTTGGCGAGCTGGGTCAGGTCCCGGCAGAAATGGTCGAGCGCCGGAGTCTTGGACTTCTTTTCGCTCTTGGGCGTCGCGGGCTGTCCGGCGGGGGCGCCCCCGGCCGGCGCCGCCGGCATCTCGCTCCCGAGCAGCCGGAGCGTCTCGGCCTTGGCCTGCTCGAGGTTCACGCCCGCGTCGGTCAGGACCTGGGCCGCGATGCCCTTCTCCTCCCGGAGCAGGCCGAGCAGCAGGTGCTCGGTGCCGACGTAGGAGTGGTTCAAGTCCCGGGCCTCGGCCATGGCGAGCTCGAGGACTTTCTTGGCGCGCGAGGTATACGGGAGATCGGGCCCCGCCGCGGCGGCCGCTTTCCCCTTCTTCACGGTCTCTTCGATTTTCTGCTGGATCTCGTCCAAGTCCACGTTCAGGTTCGTCAGCACCGCCGCCGCGACCCCTTCGCCTTCGCGAATGAGCCCCAGGAGGATGTGCTCCGTCCCGACGTACTCGTGGTGCAGACGGGCGGCTTCCTCGCGCGCCATCTGCAGGACCTTCCGGACCCGATCCGTGAAGTTGTAGCCGTTCATCGCCTCATCGCCTCAGGGAGACTCGGTCTCCAGCAACCGCCGCACGTAGGTGGCGCGTACCGTCGGGAGCTCGGGATCGCCGCCCGCCCGGCCTTCGAGCGCCGCGAGGTGCGCGGGCTGCGTGTAGATGAGCAATTTGTTCAGCGTGTATACACTCAAGCCCGGAATCAGGTCGAGCCCGACGCCCAACCGGACTCCGCTCAACAAGTTCATCGCTTCCTCGAAGGTCAGCCGCCGCGCGTGCTTGAGCAGTCCATACGCCCGCCACGTCTTGTCGGCCACCTCGTCCGGCGCGGTCTGCAGCAGCATCTGCCGCGCCTGCCCTTCGTACTCGATGACCTGGCGCACGATCTTGCCCAGGTGATCGAGGAGCTCCCCTTCCGACTTCCCCAGCGTCGTCTGGTTCGACAGCTGGAAGAAGTTGCCCACCACTTCACTGCCTTCCCCGTACAGGCCCCGAAAGGTCAGCCCGACCTGCGCCAGCCCCTGCAGAACCTTGCCGATTTCCTTGGTCAAGACGAGGCCCGGCAAGTGGATAAGCACACTGGCGCGAAGCCCGGTGCCGGCATTGGTGGGGCAAGAGGTAAGATAGCCAAACTCGGGGTGAAACGCGAAGGGAAGCAGGCGACCCAGCTCCGCATCTACCGATTCCAGTTGGGCATACGCCTCGTCGAGCGCGAACCCCGACCACATCCCCTGCAACCGGAGATGGTCCTCTTCATTCACCATCACCCCGACCGGAGACTGGGTCACCAGCGCGGCCCCGGGCCGCGGCCGCGTGTCCTGGTCGAGCGCCGCCAGCTCCTTGCTGACCAGGTGCCGCTCGTGCAGGAGCTGCCGGTCCCCGCGATCCAGGGAGTCCAGCCGGAAGTAGGCCGCGCCCTTGAGCCGTTCGGTCGCCGCCGCCGCCTCCCGGACCCGCTCGAGTACCGCCAGGCGGTCGGCGTCGGTGGCCCGCTGGGAGAACGCGTGGCCCGCCAGGTTCCGGGCCAGCCGGATGCGGGTGGACAGGACGACCTGGCTCTTCGGGCCCGACGCGTCGAGCCAGCCGATGCCGCCGTCGGGGAGGAGCGACAGGTCGATCATTCGAGCACCCGGATTCGGTCCCGCAGCTCGGCCGCGAGCTCGAAGTTCTCGGCGTCCACCGCCACGCGGAGCTGGTGCCGCAGGTCGAGCAGGCGGCGGGCCGGATCGGCGCTGTCCGCCCCCGGGACCTCGTACCGCTCGCCCACGTGCTGGCTCGAGCCGTGCAGCCGGCGCAGCAGGTCGCGGAGATGCACCTCGAAGGCGCCGTAGCACACCGCGCACCCCAGCCGCCCGGTCTCCCGGAAGTCCCGCAGGGTGCCGCCGCAATTGGGGCACGGCGCCCCGTCGATCGTCGCGGGCAGCAGGCTCCCCGCGGACTTCCCCATGGCCGTGATGAACCCTCCGAGCGGCGACTTGAGCAACGCCACGCCGGTCTCCACACCCTTCTCCGCGGCGCACTGCTCGCAGAGGTGGAGCGTGACTTTCGAGTCGTGCTCCACCTGTGTGAGGTTGATGACCGCGTCCCGCTCCTTGCAGTGATCGCAGAGCATCAGGGGATCGCCTCCACCGACGGCACGGCGTCCAGCCGGCCGTCCTCGAGCCAGAGGATGCGGTCGGCCCGCTGGGCCAGCTGCCGGTTGTGCGTCACCACGACCACGGCGGTCTCGAACTCGCGCGCCAGCCGGAAGAAGGTCTCGTGCAGGACCTCGGCGTTGGCGTGATCCAGGTTTCCGGAGGGCTCGTCGGCGAGCACCAGGGCCGGATCGTTGACGAGGGCGCGCGCCACCGCGCACCGCTGCTGCTCGCCGCCGGAGAGCTCCGCCGGGCGGTGGCTCATCCGTCCCGCCAGTCCGACCGCCGACAGGCGCTCCTCGGCGCGGGAGCGGGCCTGCCGGTCCGACGCACCGGCCACGAGCAGCGGCATCATCACGTTCTCGAGCGCGGAGAACTCCCGGAGCAGGTGGTGGAACTGAAACACGAATCCGATCCGCCGGTTGCGGAGATTCGCGAGCCCGTCGGGATCCAGGTCGGCGTACCGCGAGCCTTCGAGCCAGATGTCCCCCGACGTGGGGCGGTCCAGCGCGCCGAGGAGGTGGAGCAGTGTGCTCTTCCCCGCCCCCGAGGAGCCGACGACGGCGATCACTTCGCCGCGGCGGACCTCGACGTCCACGTTGCGCAGCACCTCGAGAGGCTGGCCGTCGCCGCCCGCGAAGACTTTCCGGAGCGCCCGGGACTCGAGGAGCGCGTTCATTCGTAGCGGATGGCCGTGACCGGCTCGAGGCGCGCCGCCTGGAGGGCCGGGTAGAGCGGCGCGAGGGTGGCCACGATCAGGGATGCGAGCACCACCGCCGCGGCGTCCAGGGGCTGGGTATGCACCGGCAGGTGATCGACGAAATAGATCGATGGGTCGATGCGCACCCAGCGCCCGTCGTTGACCAGGGCGCCCAGGATGAAGCCGCCGACCGCGCCGACCACCGTGCCGGTGAGGCCGATCAGGATGCCCTGGGCCAGGAAGACGCGCCGGATGGCCCGCCGCTTGAGCCCCATGGCGAGGAGGATACCGATCTCCCGGGTCTTGTCCCGCACCACCATCGTCAGCATCCCCACCACGTTGAACGCCGCTACCACACAGATGAGAAACACCACGAAGGCCATCGCGAGTTTCTCGAGCTTCAGGGCCGAGAAGAGGTTGGCGTTCTGGCTCTGCCAGTCGACCGCCCGGTACGGGAAGCCCAGCCGGGTGTCGAGCGCGGTCGCGACCGTCGCGGCGTTCCAGGGGTCCCGGAGACGCACTTCGATCCCGGTGACCGACGTGTCCGGGAGCCCCGCGAAGCGCTGGGCGTCGGGGCGGCTCATCGCGACGTAGCTGTCGTCGTAGATGTACATCCCCGTGTCGAAGATGCCGGTGACCTCGTACCGGTGGTACTGGGGCACGAACGACCCGGCGCTCGAGCTGAAGCTCGACCGGCCCGTGAACGAGATGAGCGTGACCACGTCCCCCACGTACGCCGACAACTTGCTCGCGAGCCGGGTTCCCAGGGCCACGCCGCCCTCGACGTCGGGGCGGCTGGCGCGGAACCGCAGGTCTCCCTTGATGAAATGCTGCGGGAGGCTGGTCACGGCCAGGTGGCCCGTGTCGGACTCGATGCCGAACACCACGACCCCTTCGGCGTAGTCGTGGCCCGCGGTGATGCCGGCCTGGGTCATCACGAACGGGGCGGCCGCGGTGACGCCCGGAAAGACCCGTACCGAATCGAGCACCCGGCGCCAGGAATCGAGGCGCAGGCCCTCTCCGTAGGTGAGGACGCGGAGGTGGGGGGACGCGACCAGGATCTTGTCGCGCAGGTCCGACTGGAGGCCGTTCATCACGCCCAGGACCACGACGAGCGCCATCACGCCCACCGCCACGCCGCCCACCGCGATCACGGTGATGAACGACAGCAGCCCCGACGAGCGGCGGCTGGTCAGGTACCGGAGCGCGAGGCGGAGCTCGAGGCGCGTGATCATTCGGGCTTGAGCATGGGAAAGAGGATCACGTCCCGGATGTTGGCGCGGTCGGTCAGGAGCATCACCAGCCGGTCCACGCCCAGCCCCACGCCGCCGGTGGGCGGCAGTCCGTATTCGAGCGCGCGCAGGTAGTCCTCGTCGATCCGGTGCGCCTCGGCGTCCCCCTGCTCCCGGAACCGGGTCTGCTCTTCGAACCGCTGGCGCTGCTCGTCCGGATCGTTCAGCTCGGAGAACGCGTTGGCGATCTCCCGGCCCTGGATGAACAGCTCCCACCGCTCGACGCGCGTCGCATCCCCCCGCTTCCGCTTGGCCAGCGGCGAGAGGGCGACCGGGTGGTTCAGCACGAAGGTCGGCTGCACCAGCGTGGGCTCCGCGAAGGTCTTGAAGACTTCGTCCATCAGCTTGGCGCCGGAGTAGCGGTCGGCGTCGTCCACGCCCCTCCGCCGCAGCGCGGCGCGCAGCGCTCCGTCATCGGCGGTCGTGAGGTCGACGCCGGCGGTCTCCCGGACCAGCTCGTAGAAGTCCCGCCGCGCGAACGGGCGGCAGAAGGACAGCGTCATCCCGCCCCGCTCGAGCGTGTCACCACCCGTGACCTCCGCGGCCACGCCCGCGACCATCGCTTCCGTGAGCGCCAGCATGTCCTCGTAGTCGGCGTACGCCTCGTACCACTCGGCCATCGTGAACTCGGGATTGTGCCAGCGGTCCACGCCTTCGTTCCGAAAGTCGTGCCCGATTTCGTAGACCTTCTCGAGCCCCCCGACGATGCACCGTTTCAAGTACAGCTCGTCCGCGATCCGGAGATAGAACGTCGCCCCCAGAGCCTCGTAGAACGCCGTGAACGGCGTCGCCGCGGCGCCCCCGTACAGGGGCTGGAGCACGGGGGTTTCCACTTCCAGATACCCCCGCTCGTCCAGAAAGCGGCGGATGTAGCTCACCACCCGGGCGCGGGCGCGGAACACGTCCCGGGCTTCCGGGTGCGCGGCGAGGTCGGCGTACCGCTGGCGGGCCCGCAGCTCGGGGTCCGAGAGCTCGCCGTGGCGCACGCCCTGGGCGTCTTCCTTGCCCAGGGGCAGCGGGCGCAGGGACTTCGCGAGGAGCGCCAGCTCCTCCACGCGGAGCGTCACCTCGCCCGTCTTGGTGCGAAACAGCGGCCCGCGCACGCCGATCACGTCCCCCAGGTCGAGCAGCTTCAGCAGCTCATAGGAGTCGCCGAGGAGGTCCGCCTTGAAGTACAGCTGGATCTTCCCGGAGGCGTCTTCGAGGTGCGCGAAGGTCGTCTTTCCCATCCCGCGGAGGAGGATGATCCGGCCCGCCAGGCGGTGCGCGGTTTCATCGCCGTCGCGGTAGGCGTCCAGGGCGCCCCGGGCGAGGCCGGTCCGCTCGAACCGATAGGCGAACGCGGGGATGCCGCGCCGCGCCAGCTCGGCCAGTTTTTCCCGGCGGGCCGCTTCGACGAAGCCGCTCACGCCGCGCGACCCCCCTGCTGCTTCAGGAAGGCTTCGATGAATTGATCCAGATCCCCGTCCATCACTTTCTGCACGTCCCCCACCTTCAGCTCGGTGCGATGGTCGTTCACCATGGTGTACGGCTGGAAGACGTAGGAGCGGATCTGGCTCCCGAACGCGATGTCGCCCTTCTGCTTGTCGACCTCGGCCTTCTTCGCTTCCTGCTCCTCCAGCGCTTTCTCGTAGAGACGGGCTTTCAGCATTTTCAGGGCGGTCGCCTTGTTCTTGAACTGGCTGCGTTCGTTCTGGCACGCCACCACGATTCCCGAGGGCAGGTGGGTGATCCGCACCGCGGAGCTGGTCTTGTTGACGTGCTGACCGCCCTTGCCGGAGGCGCGGAAGACGTCGATCCGGAGGTCATCCTCGCGGATCTCGATCTCGATGTCGTCGTCCACGACGGGGTAGACGAAGACCGAGGCGAAGGACGTGTGACGGCGGGCCTGGGCATCGAAGGGCGAGATCCGGACCAGGCGGTGGACCCCCTTCTCGGCCCGCAGCAGCCCGAAGGCGTAGTCCCCGCGGATCTCGATTTCGGCGGACTTGATCCCCGCCTCCTCGCCCTCCAGCAGGTCCAGGACCTCGATCTCGAAGCCGTGGCGCTCGGCCCACCGGGTATACATCCGCATCAGCATTTCCGCCCAGTCCTGCGACTCCGTGCCGCCGGCGCCGGGGTGGATGGTCAGGAGGGCGTCCCGGCGGTCGTCGGCGCCGCGAAGCATGTGCTGGAGCTCGAGGGCCTCGAGTGCCTGGGCGCAGCCGTCGGCCTCCGCTTCGAGAGAGCGCTGCATCTGGAGGTCGATGTTCGATTCCGCCTCGAGCATTTCCGTGAGCTCCCGCCCCTCGTCCACGCGCCGCTTGAGGGCGTGGTACGGGTCGAGCCACCGCTTGAGGGTCTTCACCTCTTCTACGGTTTTCCGGGCGCGTTCCTGGTCCGACCAGATGCCGCCTTCGGCCATCGTCTGCTCCAGCTCGGCCAGGCGCTTGGTCTTGCCGTCGACGTCAAAGAAAGCTCCGCAGTTCCTCGAGACGCTTTTGGAACTCGGAGAAGCGGTTGGTCAAAGGCACGGGGATCGCTCAGGTTGAGTGCAAGATAGGCGACGAGCCGTCCCCCGGGTGCGGGGAACGGCTCTAACTGTGAAGAAATATGCGGAGTTAGACCTCGAAATTCCAGCGGTTTAGAAGACCTTCTGCCCGCCCGCGAGAAGCTCGTTCAACGCATCGGTCCAGAAGGGCGTGCTTTGCGCCATCTCCTGGCCCACCTGCTCTACATACTCGAGCCAGCTCTTCTCGATCTCGTCCTTGAAGATCTGCGGCAGCGTTCCCTCCCGCTGGCCCTGCAGCCGCTTCTCAGGATGGTAGACGAGCATGTCCGAAATGAGCGCGCGGGCCAACCGCCGCGCCTTCTGCTTCGGATCCTGCACCATGAAGGGATTCACCGGACGCAGCGGACCGGTCTTCCGCTCCACCGGCGCGGCGGCCGCCGCGGGCGCGGCGGGCGCTGGCGGAGCGGGCGGCATCGGCGTCGACGGACGCGGCGGCATCACCGGGGCCGGAGTGCCTCGCGGCGCCGTCGGCATCGAAGGCAGCGCCGGCGTGGACGGTGGCCGGACCGGAGGCGCGACGAAGGGCGCCGGGCGCGCAGCCGGGGGCGCGGTCGGGGGAGCCATCATCGGCGGCGCGACGGGAGGCCGCAGCGGCGGCGCGACGGCGGGCCGCACGGGCGCCGCGGGGGTCATGGGCGCGGCCGGAGTCGGCGGAAGCGCCGGAGGCGCGGGCGGCGCCGGCGTGAACACCGGTGCCGCGGGAGCCGCCATCGGCGCGGGGGCCGGCGGCGGGACCGGCTTCGGTGGAGGCGCGGGCGCGACGGGTGCCGGCGCCGGGGGCGCCGGGGGCGCCGGGAGGGGCGCCACACTCACGCGCTGAGGAGGAGCGATGGGGGCCGCAGCGGATGCCGGAGCTGCCGAGACCGCGAAGACATTGCCGCACACGGCACAACGCGCGCGTACGCCGCCGGCGGGCACCTTGGCCGGATCGACGCGGTAGACGGTCTCGCACGACGAACAGGTGACGTTCACGGGGCTTTCGATCCACTCCTCATTCGGACGTCTCGCCGGACTCGTGATCGCGGCGGCGGTCGACCACGAACACCGATCCGGCCTGCGTCTTGGCGTAGCTCTTCATTTCGGTCGCCAGCTCCGACACCTGCGCCGGGTGGGCGAACCGGCGGTGCTGGTTGGTGACGATGCCGATGGACAGCGTCATCAAGGGCACCCGATGCAGCTGGCCCCGGCGGTCCTTTCCAAAGTAATACCCGGCCCGCCGGTCCTGCTCGTTGTACTGGAACGGGATCAGGGTATCGAAGACGGTCAGGATCTCCCCGCACACCTCGGTGATCGCGTCCACGGGGATCATAAAGATGAAGTCGTCGCCCCCGATATGCCCGACGAACCCCCGGGGTCCGGCCATCCCCTTCACCACATCGTGCAAGATACGGGACAGCAAGTAGATGACGCGGTCGCCGTCGTAGTAGCTGTACCGGTCGTTGTATTCCTTGAAGTGATCCAGGTCCGCGTAGCAGACCGCGAACCACTCCCCCGCTTCCATCCGCCGCCGGATCTCCCGCTCGATGTCTGTCGTGCCGGGGAGGCGGGTGGACGGATTGACGGCGACATCCCGGGCGGTGCGGTTGAGGAGGCTTTCCAGGCGCACCGCCTGCTCGATCGGCTCGAGGAGCGGCGTGAGGACCTCGTCCGCGCCGGCGGCGAACCAATCCCGCACCCGGTCCGTGACGTGCCGGCCGGCGACGGCGGCCAGCGGCACGATGGCGGTGTAGGGATCGCCCTTCAGCCGCGAACAAAGCTCCATCGCCGATCCACCGTCGGCGTCCGCGTCCACCAGCACGAGGAGGGGCAGCGCCCGGAGGACCATCTGGAGCACGGTCGCCGGATCGGTGACCGGGACCAGGGACGCCGCCTTCCCCGTAATCCACGGAAGGAGCGCGTCAGGAACCGGGCGGCCCGCCGGCGAAAAAAAGAGGATCGTCTGGCGCGTCCGCACCGGGCTCCTCGTGTAAGAGTCGAGCGCACCGAAACGTAGGCCGGGGTGGTGGCGGTGTCAAACCAACACGCCGTCAGAACGCGACGCGAAGCGAGAAATGCGCCGCGTCCGGCAGGATCAGGGTTCGGAGGCTGGCGGACCGGCCGGCCGCAGCCGTGAGCCGGGCGGAAATCAGGGCGTCCAGGGCGCTCACGATGTGATTGGCCAAGAGGATGCCGAGCTGCCCCTGGGCGTTCCGGTAATCGTTGTCGGAGTTCCGGATCAGGTCCCGGAACGCCTGCTGCTGGAGGGCGGCGTTCTGCCAGGACCACTGGTAGGCGGGCCCTACGGCGTGCTGGACGTAGAAGGCGATGGCCTTCTGGTACTCGGGGCTGGTGGGCGGCGGCGGTGCATTGGGATCCGCCCAGAACGTCCGCCGGGCCAGGAGCCACACCGAGCCGTCGTACGTGGAGGGGTCCGTCTCCGGCGAGAGCCCCGGTCCCGGGTCGTGGTCGAACTGCCCGGACGAGACGAACTTCTCCATCGTCTCGTAGTACTCGAAGATGGTGTCCCGCCGCATCGTGGCGAAGCCGCGCTGCGCCACCAGGAAGGCGAGCTCGCGGAACGCGTCGGCCCCGCTGTTCCCCGCGTGCTCGAGCTGGATGTAGCGGCTCAGAACATACAGCTCGATCGCCCCGTACACGGCGCCACGGTCCTGATGGCCCAGCAGCTGTCCGAATCCCGGTACCACGAGCGACGCGAGAGGCCGCACCCAGGTGCGGCTCGCCAGCGCCGCGGAATCGATCTGCGCGACGGCGGGCCGGGCACCGGCCGCGACGACGACCGCCACCAGCGCCGCCGCGCCCGCCCTTCCCCACATCAGAAGACCAGGCTGAATGAGATGAACGTGGGATTGGCGGCGAGCAGGTCGGTGCCGGATACGAACGTGCGGGCGAAGTCGAGGGCGATGCTGCCCGAGTGCACTCCCATCCCGACCGAGGGTCCCGACAGGCCCTGGCGCGTGAATGCGTACCCACTGCGGAGCCGGATCAGGTCGCGGTAGCCCAGGTCGATGCCGATGCGCATCTGCGGCGGGGCGGAGTTGTCCCAGGGCCGGTCGACGTCGGCGGCGACGCGCAGGTCGACGCGGTCGAGCGCCTCGGCGAGCCGGGTCGTTCCCGAATCGGGCACGGCCAGCTCGGCGCCGCCCGCCGGCGCCCGGGGATGGAAATCGATCCGGTAGACCGCGCCGAGGACCAGACGCGCGGGGAGCGGATCGGCCTGGTCGGCGTTGTTCACCTGCAGCTTGAACCCGATGTCCTTCACCACCGCGCCGAAGCGGAAGGCCCCGCCGGCGCCGAGCGTGACCTGCGTGCCGACGTCGAACGCGTGCGTGATGGCGTTTGCGCCGTTCGGCAAGCCGCCGCAGAGGCCGGTGCAGTTCACCTGGAACTGGATCAGCTTGTAGGTCATCCCCACCGTCACCGCCCCCGCCACCGAGGTCGCGAACGAGGCCAGGTATTCGACGTTGCGCGGCGAGATGTGGGCGAGCGCGAAATTGGAGCTGTCCACCACCACGTCCTCTTCACCGTAGTCGACCAGATAGACCCCGACACCGAACACGCCGATGCCGCGACGGGGCACGAACAGGGTGATCGCGTTGGTCGGTCCGGCCACCAGATTGGCGCTGTTCAGGTTGAACTCGGCCTGCGTCATCGTGGCGAGCCCTGCCGGGTTCCAGAACACGTCCTCGCCGCGCCCCTGCAGCGTGACCCCGACCTGTCCCATGCCGACTCCCTGGGCGCCCACGGGCAAGAGCAGGAACACGGCGCCCGCATTGGTCAGGTCCGATCCGGATTGCGCGGGCAGCCGCGCGGCCGAGGCCCCGGCCAGGAGGCCGGCCGCGGCGATGGCCCGGACGGCTTCAGTAGGGCTTGGCCTCATCCACGAGCATGATGGGGATGTCGTCTTCGACCGGATACGACAGGCGGCAGGCCGGGCACGCGAGGGCCTCGGCCGGTGCGGGACGATGCTCGAGGGGGCCCTTGCACTTGGGGCAGACGAGAATGGCGAGCAGATCGGGCGCGAGACTCACGGGTTTGAATACCCCAGCCGCTTGAGGGAGGATGCATCCGCGCGCCAGCGCGGCATCACCTTGACGTGGAGATCCAGGAAGACGGGCTGGCCGATGAGCGCTTCCATCCGCTCGCGGGCGGCCCGGCCGATGGCCTTGATGGCCCGGCCCCCCGCTCCGATCACCATGCCTTTCTGGCTTTCGCGCTCTACGTAGACGGTGGCCCGAATATATACCGGCGTTTCGGCCTCCCGGTATTCATCCACCGCGCAGGCCAGGCTGTACGGCAGCTCCTCGCGCAGCTCGGCGAAGGCCGCCTCGCGGACGTATTCGGCGGCGAAGAACCGGAGGGGCTGGGCGGCGAGGTCGTCGTCAGGATAAAGGAATGGACCTTCGGGGAGCCGTGCCTCGAGGGCCGCGCGGAGCTCCGGCACCCCGGCGCCGGTGGCCGCCGAAACCGCCAGGCTTCCGCGCGGAGCCGCTCGCCCCGGGACGAGGTCGCTCTTGGTGTACACGGTGAGCACGGGGACCCGCGGCGGGTTCGGGATCCCCGCGACCGTCGCGAGCGCCGGTGCGTCGCCGTCCGCGAGCGGGTGGAGGTAGGCGATCACGTCCGCGTCCGCGAGGGTGGCCAGCGCGGCTTCGCGCATCACCTCCTGCAGGCGGTACTCGGGATCGAGGAGCCCCGGGGTGTCCGTGAAGATGAACTGCGCGTCTTCGGTGGTGACCAGCCCGATCACGGGCAGGCGCGTGGATTGCGGCTTGGGGGAGACGATGGCCAAATGCTGGCCGACCAAGGCATTGAGGAGGGTCGACTTCCCGACGTTCGGGCGGCCGACCAGGGCGACGATTCCGCACCTGGGCATGGCAACGAAGTTGGCCGCCCGGCCCCCCCGAGGCTAGGGCGTGACGGTGAGCAGGAGGCCGACGGGCAGGTACGTCACCTGCCAGTGCCCCGTCGGGAGCGCGGGCAGCTGGACGCTGGCGAAGTCTCCGCTGAAGGCTCCCCACGCCACCACCGCGTAGGTGTCACCCACGCTGGGCACCCACCCGTTGATCGCGGTGACCCGGAGGGTATCGCCGAGGCTGAGCGTGCCGGTGACGCCGAGGACACCGTAATTGTACGACCCCGTGCCCTCGACCTGGATGTTCACGAGCGATCCCGAGGCCAGGGTCACGTTGCCCGCGATCGTGAGGTAGTCGGTCGGGAAGCTCGGCACGCCGGGGCTCAGGGTGCCGTGATTGACGAGCCCGCCGATGGCGTACGTCACGTTGAACACGCCGCCCCCCGACCCTTCGATGATGCCGGTGTTCACGGCGGTCCGCGGACCCACGGAGTCGATGGCCAGGGCCGCATCGCTCTCGATGATGGTGATGCCGGCGTTATCCAGTCCGCCGATGATGCCGGAGTTGCCGGCGGCGTCGAGCAGCCCGTCCGCCCGAACGTGCACCACCCCGGTGATGAGCACGGCGTTCTCGAGCTGGACCTCCGGGGCGTCCGCCGGGTTGCCGGTACCGATGACCAGGCTCGCGACCGCGGAATCAGCGAACATCGCCACTTGGTAGACGCCGTGCGCGTCGACATAGGCGGTGTCCTGCGGCCCCGGCACGCGGGCCGGGCTCCAGCTGGCGACGTCGGTCCAGCTCCCGCCGGCCGGATTGATCCAGTGCACCACGTGGGAGCTGGCGCCGGACGTCACCGTCACCGAGGCGGTGGACACGACGGGCGGCAGCGCGTCGATCGCGCCCTTGACCGTCACCGCCGTGCCCGCCGCCGTGCCGATGAACTCGGCCGTGTAGGTCCCGTCGCCGTGATCCACTGTAGCCCGGAGGGTGCCGGTGCTGCTGCCGCCGGAGACCGAGAAGGACACGACGTGGCCGCCGGTCGTGAGCGGGTTGCCGGCCGCGTCCTTGGTCACGAGCGTGAAGAGCGACGAGTCGCCCACCACGATGGACGCGGGCACGGCCGTCACCACCGAGGTGTTGCGGGACGGCGCGCCGGGGACCACGGTCACCGTGTCGATCGCCGCGACGCCCTGCACCGTGGCGGTCACCGCGGTCTTGCCCGCCGTGTCGCCGGTGACCAGGCCGGTCCCGTCCACGGCGGCCACCCCGGGGCCGCTGGAGCTCCACGAGACCGGCTTGCCCGGGAGCACGGTGCCGAGCGAGTTCTTGGCGGTGGCCGTGAGCTGCTGCGTCGCGCCGGAGGCGAGTGTCACCGGGTTGGGCGTCACCGCCACCGTGGCGACGAGCGTGTCCGTGCCGGCGGTCACCTGCACCGTCGGAAGAGCCGTGGTCACCGCCAGGCCGCCGATCGTCGCGCCGACGGTCGTAGGCGTCCCGGAGGCGACGCCCTTATAGAAGGCCGTGTAGATGCCGTTCGCGTGGTCCGTCACCGGCCCGATGCTGCCGGTGCTGGTCCCGCCGCTGGTCGTGAACGTCACCACGGCCCCACCCGAGGTGCGCGGGTTCCCCGCGCCATCCTTGGTGGTGAGCGTCAGGGTGACGCTGTCGCCCGCGGGCACCGTCGGGGCGGAGACGGAGACCACCGACGTGGCCGGGGAGACCGGGCCCGGCACCACCGTGACGGTGTCGGTGCCGCTCTTCGCGCCGGCGGAGGCCGTGATGACGGCCTGCCCCACGAGGTGGCCCGTCACGAGGCCGGTGGTGTCGACGGACGCGACCGTCGGCGCGCCGCTGGCCCAGGCCACGGATACCGCCAGGGGGTTCCCGGCGGAGTCCTTCGGAGTGGCCGTGAGCTTCACGGTCGCGCCGGAGGCGAGGGTGGGCGACGGCGGCGTCACGGTCACCGTCGCGACCGGGGCCACGGCGAAGGCCGAGAAGGTCACCGAGACATCGCCGATGAAGCTGAGGACCTTCTGTGTATCGGGGGTGGCGCCCAGGGTCCACTGCGCGCGCGCGAGGCCCAGCGAATCGGTCGGGATGGAGTCCGGAGCGACCGTCCCGCCGCCGCTCGTGATGGCCCAGTGGATCATCAGTCCGGGGACGCCGTTGCCGAAGCGGTCCAGCATCTGGACCACCAGGGCCGAGGGGAGGAGCGCCCCCGTGGACCCGGTCTGATGGTCCCCGCTCACGATCACGAAGCTCTGGGCGAACCCGGGGAGCGCCCGGGCGCTGAACCGGACGACGGCTCCCGGGATCTGGGAGGACCGGGCGACCACGCTGTCGATCCCGCTGACGACGCCGAGCGTCCAGGTTGCGGAGGCGAGACCTGAAGAGTCCGTGACGACGGTGGAATCCGAGAGCGAGCCGCCGCCGTGCGTGACCGTGAAGGTCACCGGCACCCCGACCACGCCCCCGCCCTGACCGTTGAGCGCCCGCACGGCGAGCGGTACCGGGAGCACCGTGCCGACCCGGGCGGTCTGGGTGTCCCCGGCGACCAGGGCCAGGGAATCCGCGTTCGGGAGCACGGTCACGGTGGCGACACCGGCGAAGCTCCCAAAGTCGCCCGACACCTGGGCCGTGACCTGGGTGACTCCGGTCCCGCCACCGGTCACTTTGCCCGTCGCGTCCACGCGGGCGACGGCCGTATCGGCGCTGGCCCACGTGAGCGACACGCCGGCGGGCAGCGACGCGAAGGCGGAGTCGGTCTGGTCGAGGATGGTGGCGAGGATGCTCGCGCTCTGTCCCTGTGACACCGACAGCTGGGTGGGAGAGAGCTGGATGCCGCGGACCGCCCGCTCGCCCGGGGCGAACACGTAGTCCGCGCAGGCGACCCCCACCAGCGAGGCGCCCGCGAGCGCGGCCAGGCCCCGGCGGGAGAGGCTCAGAAGCTTCTCGCCAGGGTGAGGGTGAGGAACGACTCCTGAAACCCGGGCTGATTCCCGATGGCGCTGTACCGCGTGTGGCGGGCCTGCAGCGAGAGACGCGAATCCCAGAAGAGCGGATAGTCCATCTGGCCGGTGAGACCGAACACGTGCCGGCCGCTGCTGAAGGTCTGGGTCAGGGCCGCCGAGGTCCGGAGGGCGCCGGCGCGATACTGGGCCCGCGCGCCCAGGTAGATGTTCCGCTGGGTGGCCGCGCCGGTGTTTTCGACGACCGCGAGCGACGCCGTCGGGGAAACCGAGAACGCCCGGGTCAGGGGGATCTGCACCGACGTCGCGAGGTTGTGAACCGTGACGCCCGGAATCTGGGTGATCACGTTGTCGTCGGCCGTATGCTGGAGCGCGTACGACAGGCTGATCGTCGACGGATGACCGAAGAGGCGGGACTGAATGGCCGCGTTGGTGGACAGTGCGAACGAGCGATTGTCGATCTTGAACGTGTCGACGGCGGCGTCGTTCGCGATGACGTTGCTCATCGCGGTGACGGACAGCGTGACGGTCCGGGACAGGAGCATCGCCGCGGTGCCCATCACGGCATCCCGGTCGGTGGTGGCCGCCTTCTGATGCAGGAGGTTGTCGTTCTGGTGCTGATACTGGCCCTGCAGCGTCAGCTGGCCGCGCAGAAGTCGGAGCGAGCCTCCGAGGTCGATCGCCCGGCGGTCGTTGATCAGGTACGCGAGCCCCAGGGAGGTGTATCCGGCGCCGACGTACTCGTAGCCGCCCCGGACGCTGGCCGGGCCGAGGTTGGCGTCGGCCTGGAGGTGGTACGCGTAGTCCCCCGACGTCGACAGCCGCAGTGGCATCAACGAGTTGAGGAAGGAGCCGGCGGTCACGCTGCCCGGATTCGCCAGCGGGCTCGTCTGATCCGCGGTGGTCAAGGCGCCCGCCGCCTCGGCCTTCACCGTCACCCGGCTCTGCCAGAGCTGCACCTGACCCCGGGTGCCCAGTACGAGGTTCTCCTGCGGCCGGGTCTCGACCTTGGGTCGGAGGGCCGGCGGGATGGTGTCGAGGAGTGCGGTGTCGTTCACCGCCGCGCCCAGGGACGAGGCGTCGTCCTTGGACTTGACGATCATCACGTCCACGAACGACGCGCCTTCCCGCCCCACCCCGACGGACGCGGCGAAGAGGTTCCGCTTGTAGGCGAAGTCGCCCAGCCCCCCGGAGACGGTCCGCTGGGATTGCCCACCCTGGAGTGAGAACCGGAAGAAGCCGGGGCGCAGGTCCACGCCCGCACCGCGCACCTGGGTGCCCTGGACCGTGTAGTCCGAGTAGTTGTCCGTGAAATCGCCGAGATGGAACGTGGCCCAGCCGATGCGGGGATTGAGGCCGAGCTGGCCGATGTTCTGGCGGAGCTCGCTGCCCTCGGAAGAGAGGAGAACGCTCACCCCCACGTTGAACTGGCCGAAGAGCAGGAGGTTCGGCGACATCCCGATCTGCCAGGATTCACCGGGACGCCGCGACGCGATGCCGTTCACGCCGTAGAGCTGCTCCGTGAGCGTCATGTCGCCCGTGAAGCGCGCCGGCAGCCAGCCGGTACCGGACGCGGGAAGGCCCGGCGCCGGAGTCGGGGTCTGAGCCTGGCACGGGGCCGCGACGATCAGCCCGGCGGTCACGACCAGCGCGCACCGGACGTTCACTTGGCCGCTCCAAGCCGCTCTGTCACCTCGATCTCGTGGTCTGCGAGCACCCGGGACTCCGGCAGCCGGATGCGGAGACGCCGGATCTGATCGAGCAGGGCGTCGAGGGCTCCGGCCCCCTGCCCTTCCGCCAGGCGCTGGAGCGATCGGAAGGCCGAGTCGTCTTCCGGGGCAAGGTCCAGGGCGCGGGCGTATGCATCGAGCGCGTCCCGCGGCCGGCCCGCCCGTTCGAGGAGCCGTCCCCGAGCCCGCTGGAGCTCGGCATCCGCGGCGTCCCGCGCCAGGAGACGATCGACGAGCACCAGGGCGCCCGCGGTCTCGCCGTCGCGCTCCGCCAGGCGGGCCGCGTACCCGTCGAGCAGCGGGCTCCCGGGGAACGCCAGGCGCAGCTGCTGGAGCTCGGCGCCTCCCCACGAGGTCCGGAAGACCATCGTGTCGAGCGCCGGGCGGACCTCCGAGAGCAGATGGGCGGCGGTGGTGTCGCGCTTGGCCGCCCGCCGGGTCGTGAAGTGTTGCTCGGCCCGCTCCAGGGCGTTGAGCCCATCCCACACGCGACGGCGCAGCGCCTGACTCGTGGAATCCCCCGTCAGGAACGCGAGGGTGAGGAGCGTGACGACGGGGGTCATCGGCTCGCCACCGGCGCCACGGGGCTCGGCGCCGACTCGTTCCCCGACCGGTCCACCGCGCGGACCGTGTAGTAGAACCCGGCACGGCCGGTCGAATCCGTGAAGACGAGGAGTGACGCTGGGGCGCGCGTGAGCTTGCGATACGCTCCGGTCGGGAGGCTCGAGCGGTACACGTTGTAGCCGACGAGCTCCAAGTCCACGACGCGCTCCCAGCGCACTTCGACGACCCCCGCCACGACCCGCGCCGCCGCCATCCGGGGTGCGGGCGGCGGGGTGAAATCCCGAAAGAGGACGCTGTCGGCCCGTGGCGGGCTCACGTTCCCGGCGCTGTCGACGGCCGTCAGGCGATACGTGTAGCGCACGCCGTGCACCACCGCGGTATCCCGCCAGGATCGCGCCGACGCCGGGAGGCGGTGGGTGGCGCGGGACCCGGTGTCCGCCGGGCCGCCCGCGCGCGTCACCGCGTAGGTCTGCACGTCCCGCGATCCGCTCGCCGACCAGGACACCTCGACGTATCGGCCCGCGACGTTCCGGGCGGTCACGGCGGAGGGCGGCGTCGGCGGCTGGTCGTCCGGAATCGTGATCCAGCCTTCGAGCGGGGCGGATTCATTGAAGGTGGAATCCAGCGCGGTCACCCGGATCAGGTACTTCGCGCCCGGAGTCAGCCCCCGTCCGGCCGTTCCCGAGTCGACGAACTGCGTGACGGTGAGCGGGCGCCCGGTGAGCCGTACGCCGGCGGATCCGGAGCCCCGGTAGACGTAATAGCCGCGGAAGTCCCCCGAGGTGGAGGGCCCCCACCGGGCCGTGATCCGGTGCCGGGACGTCGTCAGGACGAGCGCCGTGGGGGGCGGCGGCGGCGTGTGGTCGACCGGCAGGGCGTCGACGGGGTTGGAGGGAGCGCTGGCGTTGCCGCTCGAGTCGACCGCGATGATCCGGTAGAAGTACTGGTGCCCGCCCGGCACCGTGTCGGTCCAGACGGGGCGCCGCACCGGAATGAGGGCGCGGTCCAGCCGCCGGAATCCCCGGCGGACGTCCGGGGACCGTTCGATGTGGTAGCCGGCAGCGTCGAGCTCGGGCGACATCCGCCACGTGATGTCCACGACGTTGTTGCCGTTCCGCACCGCGAGCTCGACCGGAATGGCGGGAGGCGTGCGGTCCACCAGGTGTGCCGGAGCGGCGGCCGTCGGCGCGCTCTCCCGCCCCGCCAGGTCGACGGCGGTGATCTGATAGGCATAGGCACCGCCGGTGACGTCGCGGTCGACGTAAGAGAACGCCGCGCCGTTCGCGTCGTTGCGCAATACGGGGTTCGCCGTGATGCGGTGAACGGCTCCCCCGCCATCCGCGCGGTACACGTGGAACCCGATCGTGAAGTCCGTCGGGGCGCCGAGATAGGTGGGATACCGCCAGGCGACCCGGATTTCGTGATCGGCCCCGGTGGTGGCGAGCCCCGTGGGCGAGAGGGGCGCGACGTCGGCCACGTGGACCCGGCCGGTCCAGGAGCGCGTCGTTTCCTTGCCGTCCGCGCCCGTGAATACCACGCGGTACTCGTAGTCGGCGCCGCGAACGGCTCCCGCGTCGGCGTAGAGGCGGCCGAGGGCGGAGGCGGCGCGCCGGCTGACGAGCGTGAGCACGCCCGACGCGAACCGGTCGCTCCGGAGGCGGCGCATCAGCTCGTCTTCGTCGACCGCCCGGACGGCCCGCAAGGCCAGCGGCAGGTCGGGGCCGAGGCGCCCCGCGAGCGCCGCGGGATCATCCGGTCCCGCCACGGGCGCGGCGGTCCGCTTCTCGAAACCGGCGGGGGTCGCGGTCACCGGCCGGCGGTACACGACGAACCCTCCGTCCGAGGGGACCTGCAGGACGTAGACCAGCACCGTGTCGCCCACCGGAACCAGCCGGACGGGGGACGCCGGTGCTTGCGCCAGGCCCGGGGCCGCGAGGCAGAGGAGCAGGAGCGCCCTCACGGAACCTTCTTCGCCGGGGACGGGAGCACCGGGATGACCGGGGGAGACGTGGGCTTCGTGATCGGTACCGAGAACGAGGTCACGCTGATCGTGCTTGGCGCTCCCGCCCCGTTCACGGAGCGAGCCTGCGCGTACAGCGTCACCCCCACCGGGACCGGCGGGAGCGTGATGGCCGTTCCGCCCGCCCCGGCCGCGACGGTGGTGAAGGACCAGGGGACGACGTCGGCCCCGGTCGCAGTGGTGCCGATCGCCCACTGCACGCCGGACAGCCCCGATTGCGGGTCGGCGGCGGCGGTCACCGTGAGCGTGGTGATGCCTCCGGCGGTCGACGCCGTCACCCCTGGATTCGGGGGCGCCGAGGCGTCGTAGAGCACCGGGCCGGACGCGACGTATGCCGCGATCTCTCCCTGCTGGTTCACGCCGCGGACATCCACGTAGTACGTCTGCCCGTCGGTCAGCGGCGCGCCGGCGATCCGTGCCGCTCCTCCCGCGGCGCTCCAGTCGATGGCGGCCGCCGCCGGCCAGTCGCGGACCACGGCGCCGGCCGCGGTCCGGACGCGGTACTGGTAGCCCTGCAGCCCCGTTTCCGGGTCGGTCGCCGGAGTGGTGACGAGGACCGAGAGCTGGCCCGGGAGCGCACCGGGACCGGCGCAGAACACGGGCGCGGTCGGAGGCGAGGGATCGGGCACGCGGAACGGCCCGTACACCAGGGGGGCGCTGACGCCGCCGGCGGCGTTCTGCGCCACCAGCATCACGTAGAACTGACTGGTGTAGTCGAGCGGACTACCCGACACGAGGATGGAACCGCCGCGCGTCAAGACCGGGATCCAGGACCCGGAGAACACGGTGTCGGCGGAGCTTGTGGTGATATGATAGAAGTAGCCCGTGACACCCGACTCGTTGTCGGTGGCGTCGGGCCGGTTGAGGGTGATCTGCGGTGCGGCGCCGGCCGGCCCGCTCTGGGGCGTCAGGGTTCCCGACCAGGGGGCGGAGGGGAGCGACAGCGTTCCCACCGCGAGGGGAATCACCGCCCCGGGGTACGGGGGCGCCGCCGTCGGGCACGCCGCATAGGTGGTGACCGTGGACACGAACGGGGTCGCCACGATGGGCTGCGCGAGGGCGGCTCCGGCCGCGAAGAAGGGCGGCGTCGGGTCGTACCGGAGCGGCATGGAGACGCCGGTGGCGGAGACCGCTCCCTGGCCGTTGGTGGCGCGCACCGCGACGTAGATCGGCTGGCCTGCCTTGAGCGTGATCTGGTCGAGCGTGCCGTCGGTCCGCCCGCCCACCGCGGTGAAGGGCTGGAGCACCGGGGTTCCCAGCACGGCCGGCGGGCTCACGACGGTACCCTTCGAGCCGGTGCCGCTCGTCCCGGTCGGGGTGGACCACACCGCGTACTCGTACTGCGCGACGCCGGATTCCGGATCGTCCGCCGACCAGCTCACGGCCGCCGGAGACGGGCTGCTGGTCCAGGCCGCGATGGTCCCGGTGGCGTCGAGGTGCTCTCCGAGTCCCGGGAACGTGACGACGGGTGTGGAGGGCGGGGTGTTGTCGACCGTCGTGGAGCTTCCCCCGCTCACGGACGCATTCTGCGTCGAGGCCGGAGAGAAGGACAGCGCATACGACGTGCGCCCGACGCCCAGGTACCCCGCCCCGCCGCGCACTCCCGCGAGAAACGTCCGCGACACGGTCGTCGCGGCCGTCGGATCGGGTGTGAACCGGTAGCTCGCGAGCGACCCGCTCGCTCCGTTCGAGTACAGGCTGGGCGCGGTCGCGGTCGGATCGGCGTCCGCGAACTCGAACTCGTAGACCCCGCTGGGGTGCCATCCGGACCACGTGAACAGCAGCTGCGCCGAGTACCGGTCCGACGTCACCGGCACGACCTGCACGCTGCTGATCCGCGGGACGGTCAGGTCCTGCGCCAGCTCCGCGCGGCGGGTTTGGAGGTAGGTGATGTCGAGCAGCGCGTCGACGGTGGACACCACCTGCTTCCCGCCCGGTGTCGTCTTGCCCAGCGAGGGAGGCATTCCGGAGGCCGCGGGCTGCGCCGGCACCGTGTCGGTCATCCGAGCGCGCAGGTACCGGTCGTACAAGTCGTACAGCACGCCGGTCGCCCGCGCTTGCACGGCGTACAGGCTGGCGAGGGATCCGGACAGCGCCGCGTGGCCCGACCGGATGGCCGCCAGGCGCTGCGTGGCGGCCTGCTGGGTCTGGGTGAACTGGGTGGTCGTATTGGCCAGGGCGTTCTGCATGCCGGACCAGGCCATCCCGAACCAGAGCTGGCGGCCGGCACTGTCTCCCTGGGCCTGGAGGAAGGGCCAGGGGTTCTGCGCATTGACCGTGAGGGAGTCCTCGAAGGCTCCGACGAGGTCGACGCCCGCATAGTTGCCGAGGATCACGACCCGGGAGCTGTCGACGAACTTGAGCGCGGCGCTCCGATGATTCGAGCCCAGGGCCGCGTCCTTCGCCTTGATCCAGTCCGAATTCCACGCGCCCTGGTTGGACCCCAGGCTGTCGAGATAGGCGTGGTACCAGTCCCGCCGCCGGAGGAGAAGATCCGTCTGGGCCGCGAACTGGTGCTCCGCCTGGGACTCGACGGCGGCGTACGCGCCCACCAGCGCCGGGAGGCCCGCCGGGTCCCCGCTGGTCGTGGCCGATTGCACGGTCCCGAGGCCGCTCTCCACCGCCGCGATCTGCTGCCGGACCGCGAGATCCATGGCGTCCGCCCGCTGGCGGGCCTGGCTCAGGGCGCTCCGCTGGTTCTGCGCCGCCGACTCGTCGACCGTGAACGACGGCCCGCCGGTCGCGTTCAGCGTGTCGAGCGACGCGAAGGTGACGCTGGTGACGGGGGATCCCCCGGGGACGCCGAGGGTCCCGGCGTTCTGGGCCGGGGGCTGGATGGACATCGCGAGGGCGCTGATGCGGCTCTGGACCTGCGTCTGGGAACCCTGGAGCGCCGAGATGGTCCGGGTCACGCTGTCGGTGAGCTGACGGATGAGCGTGGTGTCCCCGGGCGCGTTCTGGAGCGTGAGGACCCCGAGGTACTTCGACCGGTAATCCGATTCGCCCGGCTGGGGGGCGTACTGGGACTCGAGGGTGTTCATCCCGGCCAGGTTGAGGATCATCCAGACGCTGTTCAGGCCCCCGGTGATGTGCTGATAGGCGGTGACGAGCTCCTGATTGGTCAGGGCCACCACGCCGGGGGTGACGGACGAGACCGCGGCGAGCGCGTTCTGCGTCTCTTGCTTGGCGGCGTTCATCGAATCGGCCACCGACTTCGCTTCGGCGATGGCGTCGAGAATGGACTGATCGGCGCCCAGCCCCGCTGACGCCTGGCCGTTCTGGAACTTGGCCCAGACCCATCCCTGCCAGCTCTGGCCGACGATGCTGGCCTGCAGGTCGGCGGCGGCGAAGATGTAGGGCGTGCCGTCGGTGAGAATGAGGGCGCCCTGCAGCGTGCCGGTCGCGCTCGCCAGGCCCCCCAGCACCGACGCGGACACGCCCAGCGACGTGTACCCGCCCCACGTGTTGTTCTTCCCCTCGTACCAGACCTGCGCGTCGATGGAGCCGTTGATGGTGAGCAGGGAGATGTCGTAGCTCGCCCCCACGTGGCTCTTGAGGTAGAACCCGGGGGGGCCCACGAAGAAGTCCGACGTGCCCTTGATGTAGTTGACGATGTTGATCGTGGAGCTGCCGAAGACGGCCCACGCGGTGTCGCTGTAGACGTAGAACGACACCGGGCCGCTTCCCGTCACGACGCCGTCGTAATTCACGTTGAAGTCCATGTTGCCGACGGCGGAGAGCGAGTGGAGCCCGATGCCGAGGTGGTGATTGCCGGTCAGATGGCCGTCCTGACCGAGGATCACCACCGTGCCGTCCATCAGGATCTGCGACGTGGAGATGGTCGTCAGCGACGTGCCGGTGATCACGCCCTGCAGGAATGAGACCTTCCCGTACATCATGACCGCGAACCGGGTGGTGTCGGCCCGGATGGTCATGCCCCCCGTCTGGGCCACGCCGGCGACCGACCGCACCAGGTCGATCCATTCGGGGCGCGGGTGCAGGAAGAAGCCGCCGCCCGCCCCGTCGAGCCGGATGTACGGCGTGATGTTGATGTTGAGGCCGTTCGCGGCGAGGAAGATCCCCATGCGGCTGGCCGTGTTGCCGTCCTTCTCGATGGCACCGACCACGACCCCGTCGTACTGGTAGATCTTGCCCTGTCCCCCGACCGCGAGCTGGAAGCCGGTCGCGGTATGGGTATAGGTGAGGTCGAGGTGGAGGTCGGCGAGATCCTCGATCTTCACGGCCGCGTTCTGGATGACCAGGTGAATGGAGTTGTCGGTCGCGCGATAGAACAGGAAGCGATCGACGCCGCCGGCCACCTCGTTGTTCTCGACCGAGAACGAGCCGCCGAAGGTCAAGTACGACTGCACGTTGACCACGGTGGTATCCGCCTTTCCCACCTGGGTGCCGGAGGGCGGCGTGGCCGAGACCAGGGTGAGGGAGGCGGGGCTGGGGCTGTATCCGAAGCCCGAGACCGCGAGCGTGATTTCATTCGCGACCGTGAAGCTGCCGCCGTCGACGCCGTCGGGCGGGAATTGCACGTCGCCCTTCGAGGTGATGACGAAGCCGTGGTAGTTGACGGACCCGGACACGTCTTCGACGTTCAGGCCCAGGCCTCCCGAGAGACTCACGGCGAACCCGGACTGCTGAGCCGGGAAGGACACATTGGTCACGTCGATCTTCAGCACATCGAAATCGAAGGAGAACTCCTTCGCGATGGTGAGGTTGCCCCACCGCACGGAGCCGTCGAACCCGATCTGCAGACCGGGCTGCACCGCGCCGCCGGTGACGTCTCCGAGCGAGATCCGATTGTCCTCCTGGTTCTCGAGGTACAGGTCGGTGACGACCTGGACCGAGCTGTTGGCCTTGAGGTTCGCGAAATCGAGCGTGAGGCCCAGATACCGCAGGTGGACCGTCGCCACCGACCCCAGGGTGAAGTGAGTGGAGCTCGATCCCGTGAGGCCCTCGGGCTCGTCGATCACCGCGATCGTGGCACCACCCGACACGTGACCCTGCGCGTCGATCGAGAAGTTCGCTTTCTGCGGCCCGCCGGAATTCAGCGGCTCGGGGAGGGTGACCGAGATGTCGGTCCGGAGGGCGTTGTTCTGGATGAGCAGGTCGTCCACCGACAGCATGCTGTCGACCAGCACGATGGGCTTGGAGATGAGCGATGCGCCCGCGAGGGAGATCTGGCCCCGGGTCGACACCTTGAAGCCGTAGAACCGCGACGTGTTGCCGAGGAAGGTCACGTCCCCCGAGAGCGTGAGTGACAGCGCTCCCTGGTCGCTTCCGAACGCGATGGCCGGATAGACGGTGGTGCCCCCCGCGGTGGAGTCCGCCAGGGCAAAAGTGGCGCCGAAGATCTGGAGCTGCTGTTGCCCGAGGCCCTGCACCGCCACCGTGGGGAACACCACGCCCCTGGTGCCCACTTTGAGGCCGGCGATGCTCACCGAAAGTGTCGGGCTGATGCTGGGCACGGTCAGCACACCCGAGAGCGTGAGGGTGAACTGCTGGGCGTCCGCCGTGAGCTGGAAGGCCGGAGAGGAACCGATCGCCTGGGGGGCGAACTGCGCCACCGCGATCGGCAGCGTGGGCAAGCCTTGCGAGGCGTCGACCCCGAACGAAAACCCTTGCGCCGACGCGCTTCCGGTCCAGGGGACCGGGACCGGGGCCTGCCCGTCCGGGGCGAAGAGCGCGGACGACAGGTGCCCCTTCAGCGCGAAGGAGCCGGTGCCCCCGCCGGTGTTGAACTGCAGGAGGGCCCCATCCACCGCCACCACCAGCGTGTCGTTCAGGAAGGATTGAGAGGCGATGGGCTGCGTGGACGTGTTGCCCTGGATGTAGCTGCCCAGCCGGACCTCACCCGACAGGCCGTGGGCCGTGAGGGTCAGGTTCGGAATGTCGACGTTCAGGCCGTCGAGCGACGCGGGCAGCGCGATCCGGGCCGCCAGGGTGAGCCCATACGCGGCACCGACCTTGTCGTACGAAATCGAGCGGATCGTGAGCGGGATCCCGAGCTGATCGAGGGTCAGCAGCGCGGGCGCGTTGGGATCGGCCTGGGCGTGTACCGAGCCGGACACGAGCTGCAGGTTGCCCGGGTTCACCACGACGTCGAAGCTGACTTGCACCGCCGGGGCGGCTCCGCCCGACGCCGCGAGCCCGGGCACGACGAGCGAGATCATCTGCCCGGGTTTGGTCTTGAGCTCGATGCCGGTCGCGGACGTCTGCGTTTCGATCAGCAGATTGTGCGACTGGTCGCGGAGCTGCAGGTACGCGACGTCCGTCGACGGCAGGCCCAGCTGGTCGGGGATGGGCAACACGCCGAAGACGTTCCCCGGCCAGAAGCCCGACGGGTCCACGTGGGCGATCTCGTCCGTTCCCAGGGTGAACGTGGCCTTGCCGGCCGAGACCGCGAGCGGCGTGAACCCCACGCGGAAGCCGCCCTGGAACGCCACCTGCAAGGCTCCGAACGACGTGTCACCGTATGCGAGAGAGGCGGTCGCGGTCCCGCCCAGGTACAGGCCCTGGGCGTCGAGCGTGACCGTGTCCGGGACCACGGCCCGGAACGACGGGCCGGAGGGCCGGGGCGCATTGACCGAGTACACGCCCCAGTCGAGCGAGCCGTTGTTGATCCCGACGCCCAGCGCGAACTGACTGAGAAAGGTGACGCTCCCCGACGTCACCTTGAGGTCGGGCAGACTGAGCGTGAAGGCGTTGAACTGCGCCGTGACCTGCGCGCCGTCCTTCGTCCCGAGTGACCCCTGCCCTGTGAAGTGCAGGCCGCCCTGATCGAGCGTCGCCTGCGAAACCGTGAACCCCAGGTAGGGATTGCCGTCGGGAGGCTGGTAGCGGAACGGCTGGGTCAGCGAAATGGACCCGGAGAGCCAGCGCCCCTGGAGCGCGTCGACGTCGATGGTGCCGGAGGCCGACACCGAGTCGCCCGGATTGACCCCGGGGAACTTGACCGTCGCCGCGAGCGCGACCTGGATCGACCGGGCCAGCGTCGCGCCCGACCCGGTGCTGCCGAACGTGATCTCCGACTGTCCGAACGCGAACGTGAAGGGGCCGAGGTTACCGCTGCAGGTCGGCACGATGCCCGAGAGCGTTCCCGACACCCACCCGCTGGACGTGATCGACAGCTCGTTGCCGGTTTTCTTGAGGGAGGCGCCCGGGCAGACGGGCAGGACCGCCGAGAGGTCGAGATCGAAGTCCGCGGTGAGCGAGAACGGAGTTCCGTCCGACGGCATCTGCCCGGAGAGCGCCGTGAGCTGCCCGATGCCGAGGTTGATCGGCGTCCCGAACGTGACCCGCTCGAGGGTGCCCGAGAGGCGTCCGTTGTGCAATCCCGCGTTCAAGAGCCGGATCTTGGCGTTCGCCAGCTCCGCCGGGATGCCCGTCATCAGCGTCCCGAACCCCAGCTCGAGGTCGAACCCGAAGCCCCAGTCGGTGGGCGCCTGTCCCGTGAACCAGTTGTAGCTGACCGGACTCATGCGGAACGCGAGCAGGGTGGCGTTGAACCCGCTGATCGGAGACACCGCGAGATTCAGGTCCGGGACCTGGTACTCGGGGAGCGAGAACCCGCTGTTGGAAAGGGAGACGTCCTGGATGGGCGGCAGCGTGGTGCCCAGGCTCGGGAACTTGAGCAGGACGTCGCAGAGCATCTGGAACGTGAAGCCCGATTGCGGGCTGTACGAGAGCTGCGGGATCCGGAGGTGCTGGACCCCGAGCTGGAAGGCGCTCAAGTCCAGGTATTGGGGCGTGTCCCCGCCCGGATACGTCAGGTCCGTCACCTGCACGCCCCGGTCCGAGACCGCGATGGCGGCGCCCACCTGATAGTCCTGCGCGGAGCCGAGCGCGAGGTCGATTCCGCCCTTCACGTTCAGCTGGAACTGGAGATTCCGGGACGGGAAGTCCGCGTTGAACGCACCGTCCACGTGCTGCAGGGTGAGCGTGATCTTCTGAGATCCGGGGACGAGCGGGATGCTCTGGGTGGCGTCGAGCGACACCGTCCCCGTCAGCCGTCCGGTGCCGTCCAGGGTCAGCTGGACCTGCGCCCCGGAGCCCGGTTCCTCCCGCTGCCCGAAGAGCATCAAGGCCCCGGAGAGGGACCATTGATAGGTGCCGCCGGAGCCCTTCTGGTACCCCAGGGATTCGAGCGCCAGCGGGAGCCCCTGCGAGGAGAAGTCGAACGCGTCCTGGGAGCCGGCCGGAACGGTCGCCGCGATCGATCCCAGCGCCACGCCCTGCCCCAGCGGATCCAGCGTGAGATCGAAGGTCACGTCGAGCCTCGGCGCGGTCGGCTGGCCCAGCTGCAGCCCCGGGAGCACGAGGGGGACGGTGGCGCCGGGCGCCGTGTAGATGCGGATTCCGTTCCCGGTGTTCTGGGTCGAGACGCGGAGGTTCCCCTGCGCGTCTCGCAGCTCGAGGTACGCCACCGACGCCGTGGGGAGGGGCAGCTGGGCCGGGAGGGCGGCGCCGGCGAAGTACGCGATGTTGGGATGGAAGCCCGACGCGTCGATGTACGCGAGGCTCACGCCCTGCCGCTCGATATCCACCGAACCCTGTTTGACCGCCGGCGGCCCCAAGGCGAGCGAAAAGCCCGTCGAGAACTTCGTCGTCAGCGAGTCGACGTCCTTCCCGCCGAAGACCAGGTGCGCGCCCCCATCCCCGCTCGCGCTGAACCCCGCCGCCGACAATCCGATCTGGCTCGGCAGGTCGATCCGGATTCCGGTCGACACGGTCAGCGGCGCGCCCCGGGGCACGGCGCCCCAGGCGAGGGAGCCGTCCCCGCCGACGCCGATCTGCAGGGCGAACGCCGAGTCGAACAGCACCTGCCCCGACGTGACCGACACGGTCTGCGGGTTGATGGTGAGGTGGTCGAAGGTCGCGCCGATCGGCGGGGCACCCGCCAACTGGAGCTGGGCGCGGCCGTCCACGTGGATCCCGCCGGCGTCGAGGGCCAAGGACGGCAGCTGGAACGACAGTACCGGAGACTGACGCGGCAGGTCGAACTGGATCGGCCCCGGAAAGGCGAGGGATCCTGACAGGAGACGCCCGTGCAGGAGGTCGATCGACACCGAGCCCTGACCCGTGACCGGCGTGGTGGTCAGCGTGAATTTCGCCGCGGCGGCCGCGGAGAGGACGATCGACTGCGCGCCGGGGGCCGAGCTGAACGTGAGGTCCGCCTGGGTGACCGTCACCTGCACCGCCGCCAGGTTGATAGGGCACGAGGGCACAAACCCCTGGATGGTGCCGTCCACCTCTCCATGCGGGCCGAACCGGAGCTTCGATTGCAACGGCTCCTGCCGCTGGGAGGTGTCCGAGCATGTGAAGATCGGGGGCAGGATGATGGCGCCTTCGATGGTCGGCGTTTCCTGGACCACGAGATCCGGCGCGAAGGCGACGGCGAGATCCCCGCCGAAGCCCGTGATCTCGAGCGTGAGCCCGTTTCCGGACCCCGAGTCCGGCGGAGTGGCCGACGTCGTGTCGGGCGCCGCCCGGGCCGTCCGGGCCGTCCCGGCCGTCGGGGGCGGCGGATCTTCGTAGGGTGGCCCGCTCCCTTTCGCCGGTCCCTTTCCCATGGCGTCGCACTGGTCGAAGGTCACGGGCGTCGACGACGTGAGGGCGGTGTTGGTGGTGTCGCCCATCAGGAGAGCCTGGCGCGCCGCGCCGAGCACCGCCACCGCGTCGTAGTTGCGCAGCGCCCGGGTGGTGGTGCTGTCTCGGCACGTCGCCAGCAGCTGGTTCACCACCTGCTGGCTGCAATAGGCCATCAGCGGCCCGGTCGGATCCGACACACCCAGATCCGCGGTGTCGCCCGACAGCTGCCGCTGGCGTTCGGCTCCGATCACGACCTGGGCGTCCCACCGGGCCTCGTTGTCGCAGTCCACCTTCGCGGGCGGCAGCGGGATCTTCGCGATGAACACCTTCACCGCACTGTCGACGTTGGGCAGATTGGAGCAGTTCTGCGGCGGTGGCGCCGTGCTCCCACTGTCGTTCATCCCCATCAATTCGCGTTGGCGTTCCTCGGCGAGGCAGGTTCCCCACTTGGCCTGCACCGCGCCGAAAGTCCGGGCCGACCAGAGCTTGAAGGTCGTGTCCTGGAGGCTGTCGTACGAATGCTTCAAGATCCGTTGGCAGGCCGTGTCGCACTTCGGATTGTTGAGTCCGGCCCGGTAAGCGTTCTCGGCGGAGTCCATCTGGGCCAGTTCTTTGTGCTTGAGCGCCGCGGAGTCCGCGGGATTGGACGGCCAGGAGGGGATGGGGGAGCCGGGGGTCGGCGTCTGCCCCACCGATTGTTGCTGGCCCTGATACGAATTCGCCGCGCCGGTGTCCGCGGGAAGGCTCGCGGAATCGGGCGTCTGGTTCGCCAGATGGAGTGTGAACGCGCACGGTGGCGACAGCGTCTTCTCGCCTAGATGGGCCTTGAACGCCCCGTTCGCGATCGTCGCGCCCGAGATGGCGATGGTCTGGTTGGCGAGGCATCCCGATGTCCCTACCGGGAGGTCGGGGAACGACACCTCGGCGTCCACCGAGTACTTGAAGCCCGACGCCGACCCGGCGGACCAGTCGGCCCACGAGAGGGTGAAGGCCGGGAGGCGGACGTGGGTCACGCGGAGCCCGAACCCCGCCAGCCGGAACGGCTGCTGGGTGAGTCCCACGTCCAGAGCCGGAATCCCGAGTCCCCCCGGCGTGATCGTGACGCTGGCGGACGTGGGCAGGTTCAACCCGGATACCGCGGGGATCCACGGCGCCAGGTCCACGGTCAGCGCGAAATCGAATCCCTTCCCCGCGGCGTAGCTGAAGCGCTGGAGTGCCAGGGATGAGAGCCGGGCGTGCAGCCATCCCAGGACCGCGTCCCCTTCGCCGGCATCGCAGCGGGCCGCGAACGCCGAAGGCGTGACGGCGCCGGCGGAGACATCCAGGCTGAAGGTGCCGCCGCAGTTCGCGGTGGCGGCCGACTGGGTGCCGAAGATCGACGTGGTCCCGGCGTCGAGGCGGAGCTCGGCCGACGCGGTGAGGTGGTAGGCCGGCGGGCTCCCGCCGGTGAACGAACCGGTCACGGAGTGCAGGGTCAGCTGCGCCCGGCTCCCGCCCGGGCCCAGGGGAATGGGATTCGCCGGGAGGCAGGCGACGTTCGCGCTCAGGGTTCCGTCGGTCGCGAAGGAGGCGTTCACGGCGCCGCAGCCGACGTCCTGGCCGAAGAGGTCGAGGGCGCCGGACAGGGTGACCGCTCCACCCGGCAGGGTCACCCGGGCCTGGGTGATCCGGAGCAGTGCCGGATCCTGCCCCACCGAGAGCAGTGCTCCGCCGGCGGCGGACTGGGCGGTGAGCGTCCCGTACAGGCCGGCGGCCGTGACCTGTACCGTCCCGGTCAGGTCCGCCGCGCCGTTCGCTCCGGGGAGCGTGAGCTGGGCGCCGAGCGTGAGCCCCGACCCCGCCGCGTAGTCGATGCTCGAGAACGTGACGGAGGGACCGGAGAGGCTTGCCGGCACGACCCCCGTGCCGACGGTCCCGTGGACGGTCCCGCTCTTCACGAGGGCGCCTCCGGCGGCGACGCTGGCCCGGTCCAGCGCGAGGTCCTGCGCGTCCACGCGAAGGCGCGCCGGGAAGGGAGCGGCGAGCTCGAGGACGACCGGGCCGTTCACCGTGTAGGTCTGATCCGTGGTCTGCACGTCCGCCGTCTTGAGCCCCGTCAGGCGCGCCATCCCGGGGATCAGCTCCACGGTGTCGGGCAACGCGGCGACCGTGCCTCCGCCGCCGGATCCCGGCCCGCCGGGCGCGAAGATCCAGATCTCGCTCGCGCTTCCGCCACGGGTGACGGGGTTTCCGCTGCCGTCCAGGGCCTGGACCTGCCAGGCGTATTGCTTGGCCGGATCGAGGGGGAGCCCGTCCAGCGGGTACACGAGGACCGGCGGGCCACTGATGTCGCTCTGGTACCAGGTCGGATTCGCGGCCATCGCGGTCGCCGGGTTCTGACCCGGATAGACCTCGACGATCTTGATCCGGTAGGAGGCGCCGAGCTCCGGCGGCAGCAACACGGGGGTCCATTGGAAGACGGGCTGGGCCACCGCGATGACGCCCGCGTTCAGCGGGAAGATCAGCTGCGGCGGGTCGGGCAGGACGATGGTGACCGTCGCGCAGGCGGACGCGAGGGTCGCCCCCTTCAGATCCAGGACCGTCGTGCAGATCTGGAGCGGCCCTTCCGGGATCTGTCCGGTGCGCGTCGCGACGTCGATGTACTGCTGGTTCTTGTAGACCGTCGCCCAATCGAGGATGTCCGCGGACGTGAAGATCTGCGTGACCGGGCCGGAGCCGAGCGTGAGGGGCGGGCTGATCACGCGCGCCAGCTCGCCGCGGGTGGGGCTCGTGACCACACCCTGCACCCGGTAGCTCTGCGGACCGGTTCCACTATAGAGGAGGGTGAGCACGGCGGTCTGGGGGTTGCGCTGCCAGTCCGCGATGAACGCCGACGGATAGGGCTGCACCAGAAGCGAGGCCGTCCACCCCTGGGCGGAGAGCCCCAGGGGCGCCGCCGCGGCGAGTCCGACGAGGAGCAGGCGTCTCACGGGGATCCGGTCCCCACTGCCTCGAGCCGCGAGCGCAGCACCGTCAGCTCCACTCGCAACGAGTCGAGCTTGGCCCATTCCGCGTTGCCGGCCGCATCCGGCGCGGCCGTACGGGACGCGGAGCGAAGCCGGAGCGCCGAGTCGACCCGGGAGACCACGACCACGTAGTCGTCCACGGACAGGCCGGCGGCGGCGGCTCCGTCCCGGCTCAGGGCTTGCGGGGTGATGGACGAGTCGGTCGCGGAGCCCGGACTCCGGATGTGCCGGTTCAGGGCGGCGCGCAGGAGCACAATTTCACGCGCTCTTCCCCGCCGGTAGGCGGTGGCCTCGGCGGCGGTCAGGAGATAGGGCGCCGCCACGACGGGAGCGGCGCTCGACCCGCCGCGGTCGCGGCAGTCGCTGGCGGAGACAGTGACCCACATCAGGATGAGCGCTCTCCCAATCGGTCGCATCGCACCCATTTGCCGGGGACGGCTGCACGCGGTACGTTCCAAATGTCGACCGGGGCCGTGAAGCCCACGACAAGGCGCCGTCAATCGCCAGTTGACGGCCGTCACCTGATCGGGATCTGCCATGATCGTGCTGAGGACCCTGGGATCGATCGATATCAGTGCCCCGGGGTACCCGCGCGCGGCGGAGGTCCTGGCCCAGCCGAAGCGATTCACCCTTCTCGCGTACATCGCGTTGACCGAGCCGAAGGGGTTCCTGCGTCGGGACTCTCTGCTGCCCCTGTTCTGGCCCGAGGCGGATCAGTCGCGCGGCCGTCAGGTCCTGCGGCAGACGGTCTACCTGTTGCGCCAGCAGCTGGGCTCCGAGGCCGTTCAGAGCCGTGGGGGCGAGGAGCTGGGGGTGGATCCCGGCGCGCTCCGGTGCGACGCCGCGCTCTTCGAAGCCGCTCTCGCCGAGGGCCGGACCGCGGACGCGCTGGAGCTCTATCGCGGAGACTTTCTCGCGGGCCTGCACGTTCCGGATGCGTCCCCCGATCTCGAGGAGTGGATCAGCGGCCAGCGGCGGCGGCTCCGGAACCTGGCGATGCGGGGGGCCTGGGCCTTGTCGACCCGGGAGGAGCGGGAGGGCCATGTGCCGGCCGCGACGTTCTGGGCCCAGCGGGCCGTGGCGCTCGACCCGACGGACGAGGCCGGGGCGCGGGACCTGATGCGGCTGCTGGCGCGGCTGGGAGACCGGGGCGGCGCGCTCCGCGCGTACGGCGAGTTCGCCCGGCGGCTCCAGGAGGAGCTGGGGGTCCAGCCCGGGAGTGAAATCCGTCAGGTGGCGGATGAGCTCCGGCGGAGCACGCCCGGGGTCGCTTCCGCGCCTCCGGCGCCGCCGATCCCGGTTCCACTGTCCCCGGTGGGCAATCCGGCCCGGCCGGCCAGACGCGTGGGGTCGTGGCGAGTGGCCGCGGTGGCCGTGACCCTCTTGCTCCTGGCGGGGGGCGCGGCGATCGCGGCCTGGGGGCGGCGCACCGGTGTTCCGCTCTTGGCGGTGGGGCCGATCACGACGCTCACCGTCGGGGATTCATCCCGGCTGTCCACCGTCACATCCGACCTGCTGTCGACCAGCGTGGCCCGGCTGTCGAGCATGCGGGTGATTCCCGTCACGCGCCTGTACGAGCTCCAGGGACACCTGCGCGCTGCCGGGGATTCCGGGGCCTCGATGGTCGCGGCGGCCCAGCAGGCGGGTGCCGACCAGTTGCTGCAGGGAACCGTGCATCGGGACGAGCACGGGAGCCTGGTGCTCGACGTCCAGATCGTCGAGCTGAAGAATGGATCGGTCGTCCACGCCTATCGGGCGTCGGGCGCCGATCTGTTCGCGATCGTGGACGACGCGACGACCCTGGTCGCCCGCGGGTACGGGGTGCCGTCTCCCCGCGAACGGATCGCGGAGGTGACCACGCAGTCGCTGGTGGCGTATCGCCTCTACGTGGAGGGTCTGCAGGCGTACCGGGGCGAGGACCGGCCGGTGGCGTACCGGCTCTTCCTCGCGGCGCTGAACGAGGACTCGACCTTCGCGATGGCCGCGTACTACGCCGGGATCGCGTCACCCAACGACAGCCTGCGGAGCGTGTGGGAACTGAAGGCCGCGGCGCTGGCGAACCGGGCCACCGACCGCGAGCGGCTCTGGATCCTCGAGCAGGCCGCGAACCTGACGTATTCGCCGGCGGGAAACGCGGTGGCCGAGACGTTGGCGGTGCGGTATCCGGAGGATCTGGAGTCGCGGCTGGCGTTGGGGGATATCGCGCTGCAACACGGGGCGTTCGCGGCCGCGGTCCGGAACTATCAGCAGGTGATCCATCTCGACTCTCTGAGTCTCGTGGCCACGGCGCGGCGGGGGTCCCCGGAGCCGGCGCGCTGTCTCGCCTGCCAGGCGTACGAGTATGTCTTCCTGAGCGAGCTCTCGGGAGACTCGCTGGCGCAGGCGGAGCGGGACATGCGCGCGTGGATGTCGGTGCAGCCCGACCGGCGGAGCATCTGGGGGCGCCTGGGGGAGGTGTTGGCCCGCGAGAACCGGTACGCGGAATCGCGGCAGGCGTTCGGCCGCAGCGACGACGCGCATGATCCGGCCTTCCTCGAGTTCGAAGACGCCCAGCTCGACCTGCGGGCGGGGGACTATCCGTCCGCCGACCGGCGGCTGACGCGCCTGATGTCGTCGGCGAGCGCTTCCCTGGCGGGTGAGGGGTCCTGGTTTCTGGCGATCAGTCTGCGGAATCAGGGCCGGTGGCGGGAGGCGCTGGCGCTGTCCCGCAGTCACGGGCCTTCGCTCCAGGAGGGGATCGCGCTGTTGGAGATGGGGCGCCCGCGGGACGCCGCGCGCTTCTTCCGGCGTTGGGATGCGGGGATCCGGGCGCAGCCGGGATTGCCGGGCGTGTACGCCAAGCAACACGGCTGGATGCTGACGCATGTGGCGACGGCGCTGGCGGCCGCGGGGGACACGGCGGAACTCGGGGCGCTGGCGGACTCGATTCAGGCGATCGGCGCGCAGAGCTCCTTCGGGCGGGATCCCCTGCTCCATCATTACGTGCGGGGCCTGCTCTGGCGGGCGCGGGGCGACTTGCCGAAGGCGATCGACGAGTTCCGGGCGTCGATCTGGTCGTGGACCATCGGGTACACGCGGGCGAACTACGAGCTGGCGCGGGCGCTGGTGGATGCGGGGCGGCCGGCCGAGGCGGTGTATCCGCTCGAGTCGGCGCTGCGGGGGGATTTGCAGTCCAGTAATCTCTGGGTGACGCGGACGGCGTTGCATCGGGAGCTGGCGCGGGCGTTCGCGGGCGCGGGTCGCGCGGACAGCGCGGCGGCGCATTGGCGGGCGGTGGCGGGGGCGTGGCGGGAGGGGGATCCCATCGTCCACGAGGGGTGGGTGGAAGCGGAGGCAAAAATGCGGAACGCGGAAGTCGGAGGCAGGAAGTAACGACTTCCGCATTCCGAGTTCCGCGTTCCGCGTGTGAAAGGCTGGCGGCGGCCTACTCTCCCACGGTCTCTCAACCGCAGTACCATCGGCGCTGACAGGCTTAACGACCGTGTTCGGGATGGGAACGGGTGTGGCCCTGTCGCGCTAGTCACCAGCCAAAGTCCGGTTAACGCCGGGGCGGTGCCCCGGTGTTAACGACCGACGACCATGTGTGGGGTGTTCGAACAATCAACCCGAAGACTTCGAAGAGATCAAGCCACACGGGCAATTAGTACGGCTCGGCTGAAGCGCTCGCGCGCCTTGCACCTGCCGCCTATCAACGTGGTAGTCTCCCACGGCCCTTGAGGGGTCTTGCGACCCGGGAGTGTTCATCTTGGGGAGGGTTTCCCACTTAGATGCATTCAGCGGTTATCCCCGCGCGACATCGCTAACCGGCGTTGCTCCTGGCGGAACAGCCGGGACACGAGAGGTCGCTTCGTCCCGGTCCTCTCGTACTAGGGACGACATCCCTCAACACTCCAACGCCCGCACCGGATACAGACCGAACTGTCTCGCGACGTTCTGAACCCAGCTCATGTGCCACTTTAACCGGCGAACAGCCGGACCCTTGGGACCTTCTCCAGCCCCAGGATGTGACAAGCCGACATCGAGGTGCCAAACCGCGCCGTCGATGTGAACTCTCGGGCGCGATAAGCCTGTTATCCCCAGCGTACCTTTTATCCGTTGAGCGATGACCCGTCCACACGGTATCACCGGATCACTAACGCCGACTTTCGTCCCAGCTCGAGCTGTCGCTCTCGCTGTCAGGCGCCCTTTTGCGTTTGCGCTCGTCGTGCGATTACCGACCGCACTGAGGGCACCATCGCGCGCCTCCGTTACCATTTCGGAGGCGACCGCCCCAGTCAAACTACCCACCAGCCACGGTCCGCGCCGCGGTAAGCGGCGGCGTGAGATCGTTAACAAAACAAGGGTGGTATTTCACTGTTGGCTCCCCCCAAGCCGAAACCTGGGGATCGACGCCTCCCACCTATGCTACGCAGGTCATGCCGACGACCAATGGCAGGCTATAGTTAAGGTGCACGGGGTCTTTTTGTCCTGATGCGGGAAATCGGAATCCTCACCGATACTGCAGTTTCGCCGAGCTTACGGAGGAGACAGCCGTCAAGTCGTTACGCCATTCATGCAGGTCGGAACTTACCCGACAAGGAATTTCGCTACCTTAGGACCGTTATAGTTACGGCCGCCGTTTACCGGGGCTTCAGCTCACAGCTTTGCCTTGCGGCTAACCGCTCACTTTAACCTTCCGGCACCGGGCAGGCGTCAGTGCGTATACGTCGGCTTGGAATATGCCTTAGCACGCACCTGTGTTTTTGCTAAACAGTCGCTTGACGCGATTCTCTGCGGCCGGATTCCGCTTGGCCTGTACGGCCTCACGTACCACCGGCACCCCTTCTCCCGAAGTTACGGGGTCATTTTGCCGAGTTCCTTCTCCGTAAATCACTCGAGCACCTGAGGCTACTCGCCTCGCCCACCTGTGTCGGATTACGGTACGGTCACCACTCCTCCTAGACGCGGGGCTTTTCTCGGCAGTCGGCTTGCGAATCCCTTGACGGAGTCTTGCGACCCCTTCGGCATCGGCTCTCGACTATCCGGGCGGATTTGCCAACCCGGAAACGTCTACCGCCTTGCATCGGCACAACCACACTCCGACGGATTGCTCGCTCCTGCGTCCCCCCTCGCCATCAAACGGCTGAGTGGTGGTACGGGAATATTGACCCGTTTCCCATCGGTTACGCCTTTCGGCCTCACCTTAGGGACCGACTAACCCTGAGCTGATCGACATGGCTCAGGAACCCTTAGGCTTACGGTGACAGGGGTTTTCACCCTGTTTCGCGCGTACTCGTCGCAGCATCCTCACTTCCGGTCGCTCCACGGAAAGGTTTCCACCTCCGCTTTACCGCTCCCGGAACGCTCCCCTACCAGACGTTGGATCCGAAGACCCAACGAATTCTAAGCTTCGGCGGGCGGCTTAATCCCGACCATTCTCGGCGCGACCTCGCTGGACTGGTGAGCTATTACGCACTCTTTAAAGGAATGGCTGCTTCTAAGCCAACCTCCCAGTTGTCTCAGCAAGATCACATCCTTCGCTATACTGAGCCGCCACTTCGGGGCCTTAGCTGTAGATCTGGGTTCTTTCCCTCTCGCCGCTGGACATTATCGCTCAGCGACTGTCTCCCGAGCAGCATCACACAGGAATTCGGAGTTTGGTTGGGGGAGGTGAGCCTATTCGGCCCCCGAACCCATCCAGTGCTCTACCTCCTGCGGACTCATTTCTCGAGGCCATACCTAAATATGTTTCGGGGAGAACCAGCTATCTCCGAGCTTGATTGGCCTTTCACCCCTACCCTCAAGTCATCCGAGCGGTTTTCAACCCACAACAGTTCGGTCCTCCACCGCCTTTTACGGCGGCTTCAACCTGCTCAAGGGTAGATCGCCACGGCTTCGGGTCTACGCCCACGTACCTGGTCGCCCTATTCAGACTCGCTTTCGCTCTGCCTCCGGCCCTGAGGGCCTTAAGCTGCACGTGAGCAGTAACTCGCTGCGTCATAATGCAAAAGGCACGCCGTCACGAGACAACGAACCGAAGTCCGCCGCTCGCTTCGACCGCTTGTAGGCACACGGTTTCAGGATCTGTTTCACTCGCCACCTGGCGTACTTTTCACCTTTCCCTCACGGTACTGGTGCACTATCGGTCACAGAGGAGTGTTTAGCCTTGGAGGGTGGTCCCCCCAGTTTCACGCGGGATTACACGTGTCCCACGTTACTCGGGATACCGCTAGGGGCCGTACGCGTCTTCCTACCGGGCTGTCACCGTCTCTGGCGGGCCGTTCCAGGCCGCTTCGGCTTAGCGTCGTGCTCCCATGTCGCGGTCCCACAACCCCGGTGGTGCAAGCACCTCCGGTTTGGGCTGGCCCGATTTCGCTCGCCGCTACTTTCGGGATCGCGGTTGCTTTCTCTTCCTCCGGGTACTGAGATGTTTCAGTTCCCCGGGTTAGCTCGGGCCTTGCGGCCCGTGACGCAGGTTGCCCCGCGCCGGGTTTCCCCATTCGGACATCCTGGGATCACAGCTTATTTGCAGCTCCCCCAGGCTTATCGCAGCTTATCACGTCCTTCATCGCCTCTCTGTGCCAAGGCATCCACCGTGCGCCCTTACGCGCTTGATCTCAAAATTTGATTCGGTTCTCGGTGTGATTCCTCGAACACCACACACACGGCACGTCGGTTGTCAAAGAGCAAAACTGCAAGGTGTCGGGTGTCTGGTGCCGGGTGTCAGGGAGAACCCCTGACACCGGACACCTGGTACCTGGCACCTGATAGGTCGAGTGTGGAAGTGCGGGCGACTTCCGGGACCTTTCGGTCACACCGCAAAGGGCGCGACTTACTCGGCGATCCAGAAAGGAGGTGATCCAGCCGCAGGTTCCCCTACGGCTACCTTGTTACGACTTCGCCCCAGTCACCGAATTGACCTTAGACGGCTGCCCCCTTGCGGTTGGCCCACCGGTTTCGGGTCCCTCCGGCTTCCATGGCGTGACGGGCGGTGTGTACAAGGCCCGGGAACGTATTCACCGCGGCGTGGCTGATCCGCGATTACTAGCGATTCCGGCTTCATGCAGTCGAGTTGCAGACTACAATCCGAACTTAGCCCGGCTTTTAGCGATTGGCTCCCCCTCGCGGGTTCGCGACGCGCTGTACCGGGCATTGTAGCACGTGTGTCGCCCTGGACGTAAGGGCCATGATGACTTGACGTCGTCCCCACCTTCCTCCGGCTTAACGCCGGCAGTCCCCCCAGAGTCCCCGGCCGAACCGCTGGCAACTGGGAGCGAGAGTTGCGCTCGTTGCGGGACTTAACCCAACATCTCACGACACGAGCTGACGACAGCCATGCAGCACCTGTGCTGGCGCTCCGAAGAGGGGCCGATGTTTCCACCGGCTTTCACCAGCATGTCAAGCCCAGGTAAGGTTCTTCGCGTTGCTTCGAATTAAACCACATGCTCCACCGCTTGTGCGGGCCCCCGTCAATTCCTTTGAGTTTCAGCCTTGCGGCCGTACTCCCCAGGCGGGGCACTTACTGCGTTAGCGACGGCACCGGGAGGGTCGCTCCCCCCGACGCCTAGTGCCCATCGTTTACGGCGTGGACTACCAGGGTATCTAATCCTGTTTGCTCCCCACGCTGTCGCGCCTCAGCGTCAGCAACGGCCCAGCGGAACGCCTTCGCCACCGGTATTCTTCCCGATCTCTACGCATTCCACCGCTACACCGGGAATTCCATCCGCCTCTACCGTGCTCGAGCCCGCCAGTCTGACCGGCAGCCCCGGAGTTGAGCCCCGGGATTTCACCAGCCACTTAACGAGCCGCCTACGCGCCCTTTACGCCCAGTGATTCCGGACAACGCTCGCACCCTCCGTATTACCGCGGCTGCTGGCACGGAGTTAGCCGGTGCTTCCTTTGGAGGTACCGTCACCCCGGATCGCCTATTCGACGTCCGGTATTCGTTCCTCCCGACAGTGGTTTACAACCCGAAGGCCGTCATCCCACACGCGGCGTCGCTGCGTCAGCCTTTCGGCCATTGCGCAATATTCCCCACTGCTGCCTCCCGTAGGAGTCTGGGCCGTGTCTCAGTCCCAATGTGGCTGATCATCCTCTCAGACCAGCTACCCGTCGTCGCCTTGGTGGGCCGTTACCCCGCCAACAAGCTGATAGGCCGCGAGACTCTCCGTCGGTGCCACCTTGCGGCGGCTTTCATCTCCCAGGGATGCCCCCGAAAGATCGTATGCGGTATTACCCGGCCGTTGGGCCGGCTATCCCCCTCCGTCGGACAAGTTTCTCACGTGTTACGCACCCGTCTGCCACTGAACTGGAGTTGCCCCCAGTCCCGTTCGACTTACATGTGTTAGGCACGCCGCCAGCGTTCGTCCTGAGCCAGGATCAAACTCTCCAATGAGAATTCGAAATAGCTCACCCGAACGACTGGTACTTCTTGTCGTCCGAATCACGTTCAGAGTTAACCCCTCGTGGCACGCGTCTGACCACGCACCACTCAATCGGGGCCGCACTCCACACACTCAGACCATCAGTTCTCAAAGAGCGTCCCACGGAAAATCTCGTGGGGAGAATCACATTCTAGTGGGGGCGCAGACCGGAGTCAAGGGGCCACCAAACAGCCACTTAGACCCCCCGTCCGGCAGCCCGTCGCCACCCCGCGCAGCTTGCGCATTCCGGTCCCCCTCCCCCATCCGGCCACAGCCTTCAATGGGCCTGCTTCCGCAGCGTTACGCTCACGCTCACAAATCCCGACCCGTTCAGCACCGCGCTCCAGGTGCCGTTCGTCTGCTGGCCGGACAGATCCGCGTGCGTGTACGGGGGCGCGTCCAGCGTCACTGCGCAGCCGGCGGCCGACTCGGTGCCGCTCACGGTGAGCGGAATGTCCCCGCCCGAGATCGCGCTTCCCGACAACGACCCCGAACCGGTCACACTCCCGTCCGAGGCGTCGGTCAGGTTGAGGTCCAGGTTGATGGTTCCGGTGACGTCCTGTCCGACCCAGTGCCCCGAGAACGGGCCGTTCGCCGCCGTGCTCGAGTGACAGCCTGCGATGACGATCAACCCCGCGATTCCCACCAACCGTCCCAGACGGCGCATACGTCCCCCTGTTCACTCTGTAACGTGCGGAACGAGCGGTTCATGGGGATACTGCGGAGCAATTCGGAACCAGGCAAGGTGAGGCGCATGCCAGACAA
>DATJQI010000006.1:0-56909 GCA_035505915.1 Gemmatimonadales bacterium
GGAGAGACGCTAGCGCTGCGAACAGGCCCGGCAGGAATCGGACGCGCAGCGCGACTTCATGCCGGGACTGGACGGCGTGAGCGAAAGCGAACGACGGACAGGCCCGGCAGGAATCGAACCTGCAACCCCCGGTTTTGGAGACCGGTGCTCTACCAATTGAGCTACGGACCTAGATCAAAGTCGGAATGCGGAAGTCGGAACGCGGAATGAGAACGACCCGGCGCGCCGACCCTCACCCCCTCACCCGTTCCGCACTCCGCATTCGCACTTCCGCGTTCGAAACAGGGTGGCTGACGGGAATTGAACCCGCAACCTCCGGAGCCACAGTCCGGCGCTCTAACCGATTGAGCTACAGCCACCACGTTCCGGCGAGCACCCAATCTATGCGGGCGTGCCCCCTTATGGTACCCGCCCCCGCCCTACCGCGGATCGACGTGCATCACGGCCATCATCCCCGCCCCGAGATGCTCCGCGATGTGACAGTGCATCATCCAATCCCCGGGATTCGCGGCGTCGATCAGCACGTCCACCGTGGAACCCACCGGAATCAAGATCGTGTCCTTCCAGACCAGGTTCGTGTTCCGCACCCCGTCCCGCGCGAGCACCAGCATCCGCTGGCCGTGGAGATGAATGGGATGCTGCATCGGGTGGAACGACTTGTTGTCATTGAAGAACCGGACCTTGACGAGGGATCCCGCCGGCACGTGCCAGTCGATGTCCCGATCTGTCTTCCCCGTCGCGTCGTCCCGGATCTCCCAGCGGACCTGATCCGCCGTCGACAGCCAGTTCATGTCCGGCATCCCGTCGATCCACTCGACCGGCGCATAGTAGGCCGTGTCGATGGTCATGAACTGCGCGGTCGGCAGCGCCAGCCCGTGCGTGCTCACCGTCAGCGTGAACCGCTTGTCGGGCGGCCGGTCGAACGCGCTCCGGTAGCGCGCCATGTCCCGCACCACATCGGTGTTGGTGTGCAGCGAATCGAAGTCGGCGTGATGGTCCGCCAGGGTGGCGCCCGCGGCCGTGACGACACCGAGCGTATCCACCTCGGACCGGAACTCCCCGATGAAATGATTGATGGCCTGAACCTCGTTGAGCACCGGGTAGGATCCCGCCGAGTCGAACCGGACGTCCACGATGTAGCGCTCGGCGGGCGCGATGACCACGCTCGGGACCCGGGCCTCACGCTCGAACCGGCCCACGTCCGACCCGATCACCTTGATGGGCGCCCCGCCGAACGAGAGGTTGAAGGTCCGGGAGCTCGCGGTGTTCACGAGATAGAACCGCACCACGTCGCCCGCACGCACCGCCAGCCGGTAATCGGTGCCGCCGTTCACCATCAGCACGTTCCCCACCCGCCCCATCAGGGTGAAGTCGGGAACCTCCCGGCCGAACGGAATCAGGGTGTCGGCGTTGACGAGCAGATCGTCGAGGAAAAGCACCGCGCGCGCGTTGACCGGCGCGGAGTCGATCGCCGCCGTGACCACGTCGATGCCGCCGAAGAGCCCCAGCGCCTGCTCGATGTCCTCACGCACGTGCGGGTGATACCAGAACATCCCCCCGTCCGGTGCGTGCACCCGGTACACGAAGCTGTCTCCCGGCGCCACCGCCGCCTGGGTCACCCCGGGTACCCCGTCGAACCGGTTGTCGAGCCGGATCCCGTGCCAGTGAATCGAGCTGGGGAGATCGATCCGGTTATGGAACCGCACCGTCACCGTGGCGCCGGCCGGCATCGTGATCAATGGACCCGGCACCTCGCCGTTGAAGGCGTACGTCACGTACCAGTGCCCGCGGATGACGCGCCGCACGAGAGACGCAGTCAGGTCGAACGTGTCCCCGGACGCGAGCGTGACGGTGCGCATCGGCCCCGCCACGGCGAGCGACGCGGGATCGACGCCCACGCCCGGCAGGAACGGCGTAACGGCGGGGGCCAGTCCCACGAGCCCCGGAATCATCACCATCCCCGGGGGCATCGGAATCGGCATCGCCGATCCCATCCCGGGCATCGCCATCGCCGTTCCCGAGTCGGGCCGCTGCGCGGCCGCCGGGGACGCCCCCAGCAACACGAGGGCGGCCAGAATGAAGCGAGGGCCGAACGTCACCCCGGGGCGCCCCGGAAAATGGGATGGGCGAGGAACGTCTGCAGCCACCCGGAGGGCGAGGTGCCGTGCAGGACCGTCGGGCCGCTGCGCGCCGCCGGCTCCGGCCCCGGCTCCGCCGTGATCACGAGCAGGAACTTGTTGTACTCGACGGTGCCGACCGTGGACGACCCGTTGGTCACGGGACCCAGGCGGGTCCAGTGCGCGAGATCGGGCGTGGCCGCCCAGGCGACGTAGGCCCCGTAGGCGCCCAGGGAGGAGGGCGCCGGCAGCCCCGTGATCCGGAGCTCGATGTCGTACCGCGCGCGCCCGTCGGCGGTCACCGCCACCCCGAACGGAGACTCGGCGCTCACCAGCCGCGCGCTGCCCCGGGCGCCGGGCGCCGCGGGCGTCGAAAGCAGGGTGATGTCGTACGGGCCCGCCCCTCCCCTGCCGGCGGCGAGCACTCCCGCCGCCAGCAGGGCCGCGCCGAGTCGCGCCGTGATCAACGCCCGGCGCCGCCCGGTGCCGGAGCCGCCGCCCCGTCGGGGCCGTGATCGTAGTCCTGCACACTCGAGATGTTCGGCATGTGGTAGGTGTGTCCGTTCCAGCCCGTGAAGCCGTCCATCCGGAACAGCCAGAGCCCGGTCCGCATGTCGGAGATGACGATCAGACCGTCGCGGTTGCGCACGTCCACTCCGAAGGCCCCCTGCTCCACGCTGGGAACGTCCGGTGCCGTCTTCCAGCCGTTGTCCGGATTGCCCCCGAACCCGTCCTCGTGCCGGCAGAGGCACGTGAAGTAGTGACCGTCGGTCTTGGGGTGCTTCGGATCCTTCAGATCGAAGATCTGCAGGCCGTCTTCATAGGCCGAAACGAAGACATAGGGCCAGCGGACCTCGTGATTGTGCGAGAGGTCGTGCCAGTCCGCGGTCCAGCCCGAAATGGCGAGGTCCAGGTTGGGCTTCTTGCCGCTCTGGCCTTCGGTCAGGTCCCAGATCCGGAGCGGCGTGTACTGATACTCGGTCTCCGTCACCGCGTAATGCCCATCGGGGGACGGCGTGAAGGTGTGCGCGATGTCCATGCCGAACCCGGTGATGGTGAACATCTGCTTCGGGGTCTCGGGGTGCGTCACGTCGAACACCGAGTATCCCCCCAGGCCCGCCCCGTAGAACTTGTCCTGATGGCTGCCGGGATCGTATCCGACGTAGAAGTCGTGGTAGCCGCCGTTGCCGAAGGCCCGGAAGGGCGTGGGGTTCGGCACCTTGCCGATGAGCCAGGTGCTCGAATCGGCCCCGCTTACCACCTTGGCGAGGTCGTAGACGAGCGCCTGCGGCTGGTTCACGGTGGCGAAGTACAGGACCCGGCCGTCCGAGTGCTTGTAGGCGAACGTGTTGTGGAAGCCGCCCGGGGCCGCCGCGTACCGGATCCGGGCCACTTCCTTCACCTTCGTCGGATCCGGGAGACCGGTGACATCGAGGATCACCGCGCCGAGGTCGGCGTCGGGGCTCCCCTGCATGAACTGGAGCGACTGCGCGTAGTAGTACCGGTCTCCGATCTTGAAGTACTTGCCGTCCATCGCGCCGATCCCGCGATGCAGCTCCGGGTTCTCGATGGTCCAGGTGTACACCAGCTTCGGATGCGCCGGGTCACGCACGTCGTAGATCTTGGCGTCGAAGTTGACGAACCCGCAGACGTAAACGTAGGGGCGGCCGGGATCCTGCTCCATCTCGATGTCCGCGGCCTTCCAGGCGGCGCCGGGATGCACCTCCACGTGACTGATCATATGGACGTTGGGCGAGCCGCCGCGCTTGGGCGTGGTCGGGACGCCTTTGCCGGGGTCCTGCGCCCCGGCCGGCCGGGCCACGGTGGTCGCCACGAACGCCGCCAGCATCAGAAGAGATCCGCGCATCGAGCCTCCGAAGTGTGAACCTAGGGAGAAAACCGCCCGCCAGTATGCGGCGCGGGACCGGGAGCGGCAAGTTCCCTATTGCACCCCGGCCCCGCGATTCAAAGATTGACGTATGACCACTCGCCGTCTGCTCCCGCTCGCCGGGATCGCCCTCGCCGCCGCCTGCGCCCACAAGCCGCCGGCCGACTTCGCGCCCGACCCCGGGCTGGTCGCCCACATCCGCCGGATCAGAATCCGGGCCCCTCAGATCGCCTGCCCGGGGCAGAGCTTCGCGGTCTACTATGACGCCATCCTGGACGACGGGACCCGCATCCAGTTCGACGGACACTACGACCGCAACCACCCCCCGCGGCTCCACGTGTCGTTCCTGGACCGCGAAAGCTGGACGGCCAGGGCGCTGGACGACGGCGGGTGGACGGCGAGTCCCGATCCGATGCAGACCATCCGCACCGGATTCGTGCTCACCGCCACGTTGAAGGCCAAGCCGAGCCTCGCGGACACCGCGGTGGTCGCGCCGGACTACGGCTGCCTGCCCCACGCGCTCCGGTTCGCCGGAGTGACCGGGCGGCGCGGGAGCGCGGGCGGCGACGGGCCGGCCGTGTCGGTGCGGGTCGGGATCGTGCGCTCGCCGTTCTACGACAAGCTCCTGGTGGCCGCGATCACCGTCGAGAATCAACCGCCCGTGTACGTCCTGACCGACGCCACGAGCATCCCGCCGGCCAACTGGCTCACGCTCGATTCGAAGGGCGGCAACGGCGGCGAAGGGCGTCCGGGACAGGCGGGCGCCGACGGCGTCGCCGGCCAGGACGGATGCCCCGGGAGCGCGGGTGGAAGCGGCGGCAATGGCGGCGCGGGCGGCGGCGGCGCGCCCGGTGGCCGCGGCGGCCAGGTGACCATCATCGCACCGGCCGAGCTGCCCTACCTCGCGGGGATCGTGGCGGCGCGGAGTCCCGGCGGGGCGGGCGGCGCGGGCGGCAAGGGTGGCGCAGGCGGCAAGGGTGGCGCGGGCGGCAAGGGCGCGGCGACATCCGGCGGTGGGCACTGTGCGGACGGGCCGAGCGGGCAGAACGGCAGCGACGGGAGCGCCGGACGTGACGGGCCGGACGGCGGGTGGGGACCCCAGCCCCAGATTCTCACCGTCCCGCTGCACGATCTCTTCGGCCCGGGCGCGCCGCCCGAGCTGCTGGCGCTGGTGAGCGGGAACTAGGGCCAGAAGCGGGCCGCGAGCCGGACGGTGCGCTCGTCGGCCCGGACCAGGGCACCGTCGAGCTCGCGGATGGGGATGACGCCTCGCACCGCGTTGGCCGCGAAGCATCCCCGGATCGCGAGCGCGGACACGGGGAGCCGCGCCTCGCAGAGCGAGCCCATCTCCGCGAATCGGGCCCGGGCCACGCCCGGCAACACCCCCAGCGCGAGCGGCGGCGTGCAGAGCCCCGTGCGGTCCCACCAGAACAGCGACCAGATCGTCCCCTCCGCCGCTTCCCCCGCGTCGGTGACGAGGAGCGCGTCGTCCGCGCCGAGCCCCAGCGCCGTGGCACAGGCACCGCTGAACTGGGAGCGGTCCGTGGTCTTGTGAGGGTACGGGCGGTACCCCGGCACGGAACGGACGGCCATGGGGCGCGGGCTTTCGTGGGAGCGTGACGTGATCCGGATCCCCTGCGCATCGGCTTCGACCCGGACCACGCCATCGGGCAGGTGGTTGGCCTCGCGGGCGGCATCGTCCAGCGACAGGCCGTCGGGGAGTCCCAGGGCCGCGACCGAGGCGGCGAAGCGGACCGCATGGAGATGAAAGAGCGGGATCCGGCCCCGGCGGATCCGCATCGTCTCGATGAGCGTGGTCACGGGCCGACTCCGAATGCCGTGCGCACCGCCGCGCCCTTCCGGAGGGATTCCTTCCACTCCCGCTCCGGAATCGAGTCGGCGACGATCCCGGCGCCGGCCTGGATCACCACCTGCCCCTCCGAGACCACCGCCGACCGGATGACGATGTTCAGCTGCAGCTCTCGCTCGCCGATCCAGCCGAGGGCGCCGGTGTAGGCGCCGCGCGCGACCGGCTCCAGGTCGCCGATGATCTCCATCGCCCGGATCTTGGGACACCCGGTGATGGTGCCGCCCGGGAAGAGACTCGCGATCACGGCGGCCGCATCGGTCCCGGGGCGCTCGCTGCCCCGCACCTCCGAGACCAGATGAAACACGTGCGAGTACTCCTCCACCACTTCGCGCTCGGAGACCTCGACCGTCCCGTACTTTCCCAGCCTCCCCACGTCGTTTCGCGCCAGATCCACCAGCATCAGATGCTCGGCCCGCTCCTTCTCGTCGAGGCGGAGCTCCTCCCGCATCCGGTGGTCGGCCTCCGGGTCGCCGGTCTTCCGGCGGGTCCCGGCGATCGGCCGGGTTCGCAGGAGCCCCTGAGGGGTTCGTTCGACGAGGAGCTCGGGAGATCCGCAGACGAGCTGCCAGTCCCCGAAGTCCGCGAAGCCCATCCACGGGGAGGGGTTGATGTCCCGGAGCCGGAGATACAGGGGCCAGGGGTCAGGGGTCAGGGGCCAGCGCTCGGCCACCGACAGATTGACCTGGTAAATGTCCCCCGCCGCGATGTGTTCCTGGGCGCGCCGCACCGCCGCTTCGAATGCGGGTTGGGTAAAGGATCGCCAGGAAGCAGCGGAAGTCTCCGGTGCCGGCGGCTCCGCGGCCTCGGCGTCGCTCCACCGATTCCACGTCCTGGCCCCTGGCCCCAGACCCCTGACCACCTGTCCCTGAGCATCGAGGATCAGAAGGTTCTCGGGCTCAAAGAGATCCACCAGGGGCTGGGGAACCGAGGGGGACCGGCGGGACACCCGCGCGGGAAGCCCGAACTCGTACGCGATCACGCCATACAGGCGGGCCCCGGGCGAGGGGATGAGGACGGACGGATCGGCGGGAGCGCTCCACGGCAGACGGCGGCGGCTCTTCGCGCCCCACGCGAGATGGGTCGAGCCGCCGGGACCCTCGAGGAGCACGAGCGGCCGCGGCAGCTCCGGAACGCGGTCGAGGATCGAACGGGTGGAGGCGGGCGCGGCGGCCGGGGACGCGGTCACTCGGAGTGCAGCCAGGTCCGGTAGGCGCCCCGCAGCAGGTCCTGGAAGTGGTGGACGCCCGACTCGAACGTCACGGAGAACCGGCCCCGGTCATAGGCGCGTGAGGAGAGGCCTTCCTGCACGCGCTCGCAGATCTCGATGTCCTCCTGCTGGACCTTGTCCGAGTACTCGTGATCGTCCGCGATCAGCTTCTGGGCCGCGGCGCCGGTCACGTCCCGGTAGTAGTAGCGGAACTCGACGCGGCAGCGGTCGGGGCCGAGGGGGATGACCACGTTGGTTTGCAGGCGTCCGGGCAGGATATTCAGCATGAAATTCGGGAAGACGCAGTAGTAGAGCGCCTCACCTGTGGTCACGCCGTAGACGTTGTCGTTCCCGGAGAGCGGGCCCACCTGGAGCGAGTACCAGTCGAACGTCTCGGTGACGTAGCTCTGGTAGTCGTAGAGCTTGACCAGCTCGGGGTGCACGTAGGGGACGTGATAGCCCTCGAGGAAGTTGTCGACGTACACTTTCCAGTTGCAGCGCACCTCGTAGTCGGTGCGGCGGCCGAACGTGAGCTCGCCCAGCCGGGTGGGCAGGATGCGCTCCCGGGCGCCCGCGAAGAAGTCGGCCACGGGCCGGGGCCGCTCCGCCAGGTTCACGAAGATCAGCCCCTCCCAGGTGTCGAGCCGCACGGGAATGAGGCCGTAGTCCTTCTTGTCGAACAGCTCCACCCGGTTGAAGTGCGGCACGCCGCGCAGCATCCCGTCCAGCTGGTAGGTCCACCCGTGGTAGCCGCACTGGAGCATTTCGCAGTTGCCGTCCTTCATCGCCAGCGGGCCGCCACGGTGCCGGCAGACGTTGAAGAAGCCGCGGAGCACCTGGTCCTTGCCGCGGACCACGATCACCGGGTTCCCCGCCACGGTGGAGAGCAGGTGATCGCCGACCGCCGGCACCTGCGAGACGTGCCCCACGTGCTGCCAGGTCGTGCCGAAGACCGCCTCCCGGTCGAGCGCGTGGAAGCGGGGGTCCACGTACCACGCGGAGGGAATGGTCTGCGCGCGCTCGAGTGGCACGGTGTCGAGGTCGCCGTTCAGATCGGCGAACGCCGCGCGGTCGAGCGCCGGGATCACAGGTTGACGTTCCGCATCGCGTGCTCGGCGTATCGGGCGCCGGAGGTCCGGCCCACCGGCAGCGCCGCGGCGATCTCGTCCAGGTCCGCGGCGGTCAGGCGGACGTCCATGGCCCCGGCGTTGTCCTCGAGGTATTTCCGCCGCTTGGTGCCGGGAATCGGGACAATCGTTTCGCCCTGCGCGAGGACCCAGGCCAGCGCCAGCTGCGAGGGCGTGCACGCCTTCCGTCGCGCGATCTCCTCCACACGGCGCACCAGCACGAGGTTTTTCTCGAAATTCTCGCCCTGGAAGCGGGGGTGACGGCGACGGTAATCGTCCTCGGGCAGATCTTCGAAGGTCTTGAACCGTCCGGTGAGGAAGCCGCGGCCGAGCGGGCTGTAGGCGACGAAGCCGATGCCCAGCTCACGGCACAGGCCGAGGAGCTCCCCTTCGGGATCCCGCGACCAGAGCGAGTATTCGGTCTGGAGGGCGGCGATGGGGTGCACCGCCTGGGCGCGGCGGATGGTGGCGGGCGCCGCCTCCGACAGGCCGAGGTAGCGGACCTTGCCGGCGCGCACCAGTTCGGCCATCGCGCCGACGGTCTCCTCGATGGGCGTGTTCCGGTCCACCCGGTGCTGGTAGTAGAGGTCGATGTGATCCACGCCGAGGCGCTTGAGCGACGCCTCGCACGCCGACCGCACGTACTCCGGGCGGCCGTTCACCCCCAGAAAGGCGCCGTCCGCTCCCCGCACGTTGCCGAACTTGGTGGCGAGGATGACGCGGTCCCGCCGGCCCCGGAGCGCCTTCCCCACCAGCTCTTCATTGGTGTAGGGCCCGTAGATGTCGGCGGTGTCGAGAAAGGTGATGCCCAGCTCGAGCGCGCGGTCGATGGTCGCGAGCGATTCGGCGTCGTCGCGGCCGCCGTAGAAGTCCGACATCCCCATGCACCCGAGGCCCAGGGCCGAGACCTTGAGGCCGCCCGTCCCGAGCGTGCGCTGCTCCATCACACCTCCCCATGCCGATGCCGGGTGAACAGGGGCCGCAACGCCCGCATCGCGTGCGTCACCGAGCGCCGGCGCTCCGCCGGCACGCCCTGCAGGACGTCCACGAGGTGTCCGTGCACCAGCCGCCGGGCGTCGTCGACGGCCCGCTGACCCTGGTCCGACAGGCGCAGCGTGATCCGGCGGCGGTCCCGCGACGACGCCAGGCGCTCCAACAGGCCGCGGCGGACGAGCGCATCCACCAGCTTGGACGTCGTGGGGCGCGAGAGCCCGAGGAGTCCCGCGAGCTCGGACGGCGAGCACCCGGCGGCGCGGCGGACCCGGAAAAGGGCCTGGAGCTGCAGGAGGGAAAGGCCCGCCGGCCGGTGCGCCCGGATCTGTCCCCGGATGGACGCCATCACCAGCGGCACGACGTCCAGCACGAGGGAGGCCTGAGCCGCCGCCCCGGCCGGCGGCCGTTCGGCGCGTCTCGACCGTTGCACCCGGGGAGTATACCCGGCCCCACCCGGGGGCGCGAGCGGCCGGGCTTGTCCGCGCTTTTCCGGCCCCCTTAATTCCCCTGCGTCCGCCGTCGCTTCCTGCCCGACACCATTCGAGGCCCCGATGCGTCGCACCCTGCTCCTGTTGGCGGCGTCCCTGGTCGCGGCTCCGCTCGCCGCGCAGTCCAACGCCGAGCTGATGGCCAACGACCACTACACCCGCTCGCACGACTACGACCTGATCCACCAGCGGATCGTGGTCTCCAACTTCAACTGGGACTCGACGTCGTTCGACGGATCGGTGACCACCACGCTCGTGGCCCTGCGGCCGGGGCTGGACTCGCTGATTCTGGACGAAGGGGCGCTCCTCGAGAACACCACGGTGGCGGACCGCGCCGGCCACGCGCTGCGCACGGCCCGGCACGGGGATACGCTGGTGGTCTTCCCCGCCGCCGCGGCGAAGTTCGGGGATACGCTGGTGTTCGCGGTGACGTACCGCGGCAAGGTCAAGAACGGGTCGGGACTGACGTTCATCACCACCGACGGGATGAAGCACCGTCCCCGCCAGATCTGGAGCCAGGGCGAGGACCACGACAACCACTTCTGGTTCCCGACCTACGACTTCCCCAACGACAAGATGACCTGGGAGGTCGTGGCGACGGTGGACCAGGGCGATATGGCCGTCTCCAACGGCCGCCTGGTGTCGGACGTCACGCGGGGCGGGAAGCGCACGCTCACCTGGAGCCAGGACCGCCCGTCCGCCACCTACCTCGTGTCGCTGGTGGTGGCGCCCCTCGCGAAGATCCACGATTCGTGGGAGGGCATTCCGGTCGACTACTACACGTACCACGAGGACAGCGCCAAGGCCTGGCCGCTCTTCCACGAGACTCCGGACCTGATCGGGGTCTACTCACAGCTGACCGGCATCCGCTATCCCTGGGCCAAGTACGCGCAGAGCACCGTCGCCGACTTCTTCGGCGGCATGGAGAACGTCAGCGCGACGACACTGGTGGACTGGCTCCCCGATCAGGCGGCCTACCTGGATCGTCCCTGGTACCAGTACATCCTGATCCCCCACGAGCTGGCCCACCAGTGGTTCGGCGACTACGTGACCACCAACAACTGGGCGAACATGTGGCTGAACGAGGGATTCGCCGAGTTCATGCCCGGCCAGTACTGGGGCACGCGGAAGGGCGCGCACGCGGAGCAGGACTACTACGTCGACGAGTACCGGCAGTACCTCCGGATCGACGAACAGCGGCCGATGCCGCTGGCGTCGAAGGGGTCGAACAACATCTATCCGAAGGGCGCGCTGGTGCTCGAGATGCTGAAGCACTATCTCGGAGACCAGCCCTTCTGGGCGTCGATCCACACCTACCTCACCGCGCACGCGCTGAGCGGCGCGACGTCCGACGACCTCCGCCAGGCGGTGCTCGCCGCGACCGGGGAGAACCTCGACTGGTTCTGGAGCGAGTGGGTGTACCAGGCGGGGTATCCGACGCTCAAGGTCACCGCGGCGTACGACTCCACCGCGCGGATCCTGAGCCTCACCATCAAGCAAACCCAGACCGACTCCATCAAGCCGGACAGCACCGGTCTCAAGTTCACCGTCCCGCAGGTGTTTACGATGCCCCTCACCATCCGGGTGGGAACGCCGGCCGGCGACGTCACGCGGCGGATCTGGCTCGACGCCCGGGAGCAGACGGTGACGGTACCGGGGCTCGCCGGAGCGCCCACGATGGTGATCGTGGACGACGGCAACGCCGTGCTGAAGGCCCTGGACTTCGATGAGCCGACGGCCTGGCTGGCCACGCAGCTCACGCACGATTCCGATCTCTGGGACCGCGCGTGGGTGATCCAGCAGCTCAACCACCGTCCCGCGGATGCCGCCGCCGGCGCCGCCCTCGCGGATGCCGCCCTGCACGCCGACTACTTCCTCACCCGGCAGATGGCGGTGGAGGCGCTGGACACCTTCCCCCCCGCGGTGGCCGTCCCGGCACTCCAGGGCGCGCTGAAGGACACCTCGGCCGCCGTGCGGGCCGCGGCGCTGACGTCGCTCGGCAGCGTGGGCGGAGACCAGGTGGCCGCTCTCGCCCGGACGGCCCTGACCAGCGATCCGAGCTACGGCGTCCGCGCCGCGGCCCTGCGCGCACTCGCCCGGGCGACTCCGGGCGACGCGCACGCCGTGCTTCTGCAAGGCCTGCACACGCCGTCCTATCAGGATCAGATCCAGAGCGCCGCCCTCCGCGCCATTTACCAGGTGCAGGACACGACGCTGCTGGCGGCGGTGGACTCCCTGGTGGCGGACCAACAGCTCCCCCTCCATCTCCTGGCCGCCCTCGGCGCCCGGGGCAGCGGGCACGCGCTGGACCTGCTGGACGCGCACCTCAACGACCCGCGCTCCACGATCCGGCAGTGGACGCTCCAGGCCTACCAGTTCACACTGGCGGGGAGCGACAAGGCGCTCGCCATCAGCCGGCTGAAGAGCGCGGTGGACGGGATTCGGTACGCGGATACGAAGAAGGCGGCGGGGGACCTGCTGGCGGAGCTGCAGAAATAGGGGTCGGGTGTCGGGTGTCAGGTGTCAGGTGCTGAAGACCCGACACCCGACACCTGGCACCTGGCACCTACAGGACCGCATCCGTATAGAGTTCCAAGCGTGTGCCCCCCCCTCGCGTCAGACCGCGGGCGAGGTCGATCCGGAACAGGCCGTCCAGGAAGCTCGACCCGATGCCGGCCGAGACCAGGGGGCGGGCGGTGAAGGCGTCCCGGCCGGAGCCGGCCCAGCCGGCGTCGGAGAAGGCCGCGAGGCGCGCGCCGGGAATGCCGAACGCCACCTCGGCGCGGGCCCGCCAGAAGGCGGTTCCGTTCATCGCGTTCCCGCCATACCCACGGACCGTCGTGGGGCCGCCCAGCAACCAGCGGCTCTGCAGGGGCACCGTCCCGGCCGACGCTCCGCCCGAGACCTCCACCGCGCCTTGCAGTGATCCGGGCAGCGGCGTGGTCGCGCGGCCGGTGAGCGCCAGCCGCCCGAATCCGTAGGTCCCCACCGCCAGGTCCATCACCACGTTCCCGCCCAGGCCGGCGCGGCCCTGGGCGAGGGGCAGGTCTCCGCGGAGCCTGAGGGTCGATCCGATTTCGTCGGCGCGGGTCGCGGCGATGACGGGCCGGAAGACCGTGCCCCGGTCGAACCAGTGGGCCAGGCTCTGCTCGGTGCCGAGGGGTGCCGTGAACTGGTGCTCGGCGTAGAGCCGCCATTCGTACGACGGGGCCTCGGACACCGCCGGCTGCACCGCGAACTCGGCGCCGGCGGCGCGGAAGTAGTCGCCGTCGTCGCGGCCCAGGACGAGCGCCTCCAGCGAATTCCCGAATCCCAGGGACTTGGCGTCGGGGTCCACACCGGAGAGCCTGCGGTAGGCGCCGAAGCGCGCCGTGAAGTCCTGAGTCTTCTTCGTGATTCCCGCGTCGAGGTCGGGCTGTCCGTCGGACGTGGCGATCCGGAGCGTGCCGTCCGCCATCACGCCGCCGAGGGGGATGGTCGCGCGGGCCCCCAGGGAGAGCGCCTCGACCCTGTTGTACCGGAGCAGGCCCGGCCCGCGCCACAGCACCTGGAGCCGCGTGTCGTGGTCGAGGCCGATGGTCGGGAGCTGATGGATGCCGGCCAGGATGTCCTGGAAATCGGCGCGCGTGGCCAGCGCCGTCTGGTCACTGACGAACGACGGCGGCAGATCGGGGCTGGACAGCAGCGCCAGCGTGTCGGCCGGCAGGATGACGGTGACGGGCCTGCAGGTGTGGTGCTCCTGGCCCCGGTCCCAGTCGCACTGGCAGGTCGCGGTGCCGAGCGAGTCGGCGCGGCAGGCGCGATGGAGCGCATCGGCGGCGGCGGAATCGAGCGGGGGCGGGGGCGGCGGCGGCACGCGCTCGGTCGTGTCGGCGTCCACCACGTAGTCCGAGAACGCGGTCTCGAAGCGGACCGGGAAGGTGGCGAAGGAGCCCGCGGTGCCGACGCCGTCGAGGCTCTGGAGCCGTGGCACCCACCAGCGGTTCTGCCACAGGGCGAACTCCACCGACGCGAACTTCAGCTCCCCGCGAATGGGCGTCAGAAACCCGGGCAGGTGCCGGTTCACCTCGCCCCGGGCCTCGGAGTCCAGATCCAGCTCCAGGTCCCAGGGACGGGCCAGCTGGAACAGCGCGCGCACCATCGAGTAGCCCCGGCTCTCGAGCCAGATGGAGCCCGCCATCAGCTTCGGATCCGCGCGCCGGGGGATGACCTTCAGCTCGTAGATCTCGATCACGTTCCCGGAGGGCAGCGTGATGGTGGTGGTGTCTCCGGTCCGGAACTGGTAGTCGGCGCCCGCGCTGTCGGAGAGCGGGTGGTGCACGAAGAGGCCGTTCCCGTTCCCGAACGTCATCCGGTCGGCGGCCGGGTTCCACAGGAGATCGGGGGCGTCACCGCGCACGTCCCCGGGCACGCCGTCGCGCGGGAGGGCGATGGGGATCCCTTCCCGCGCGCCGAGCATTTCGATGGAGTCCCGGCCCACCCGGTGCCAGTGCACCCGGGCCGCGACTTCGCTGTGGTAGAGCACGCGGTCGCGGCGCAGGGCGCGGAGCCCCACGTAGATGCGCTTCTTGGCGACGGCGGTGTACGCGAGGAATCCGGCCGCCTGCGCCGCCCGGGCGGCGCGCGCCCGTGTGACGAGTTCCCGCGCCCCGGGATCGAGGTAGGTCGCGGTGTCGGGCTGCTGGGCCAGGAGGCCGACGGCGAGGAGGAGCGGGATCATGGACCGGCCCGCCCTCTACGGTGAGGCGTGACACAAAGTTGCAGCGGCTCGCGTTTAGCTTTCATCGACCATGAACGCCTCCGCCTACTGGAACGACAGCCGGGCCCCCCGTTACAGCCTGCTGTTCGCCCTGCCCCTGTTCATCGGTTACGAGATCCTGACGCTCGCCGTCTCGGCGGGCCCGGGCGGCCAGATCCGCAACGGCGCCGACGTGATGCTGCAGAGCGCGTTCGCGGAGCTCCTCGGGCGTCGCGGGCCGATGGTGTTCGAGATCGCCCTGATCGTGCTCGGGCTGGTCCTGGTGGGCCGGGACCTGCACCGCCGCGGCCGGCACCTCTCGGGAATGGTGTTCTTCGGCATGTTCGTGGAAGCCGCGCTCCTGGCCCTGCTCTGCGGCCTGCTGGTGGGCGGCGTCACGTCGCATCTGTTCGGAGCCGTCGGGATGGTGCTCGGCCCCATCGACGGGACGCCGGTGCCGGTCCGGCTGATGCTCTCGCTCGGTGCCGGTCTCTATGAGGAGCTGCTGTTCCGGGTGATCCTGGTCGGGGCGCTGGCGTGGGCGGGGCGGCGGCTCCTGGGCTGGAGCGCCACGCTGTCGGGGATCGTCGCCGTGGTGATCGGTGCCCTGGTCTTCTCGGCGGTGCACTACGTCGGGGCGTATGGCGACCACCTGACGCTCTATTCGTTCGTGTACCGCACCCTCGCGGGCCTGTTCTTCAGCGGGCTGTACCTCTTGCGAGGCTTCGGCATCACCGCCTGGACCCACGCGCTCTACGACATCTTCGTGCTCGTCGCGTGAGCCGTGAGCCGGGAGGCGTCGGAGTCCGGGAAGGCGGAGCTCCCGTCTCCCGGACTTCGGCGGCTCCCCGCTCCCGGCTCCCGTTTATTTCCGGTCCACCAGATGCACACTCCGTTGAGCCGCGGGCACCACGATCACGTCGAGAATGTTCACGTGCTCGGGGAGATTGATCACGTACGAGATCGTGTCGGCGACGTCGTCGCCCGAGAGCGCGCGAAAGCCCTGGTAGGTCGACTGCGCCCGGGCCGCGTCCCCGCGAAAGCGGACCAGTGAGAACTCGGTCTCGACGAACCCCGGGTCCACGCTCGAAACCCGGATGGGCGTGCCGGCGACGTCGAGATTGATGCCCTCCGTGAGGGCCTTCACGGCGAATTTCGTCGCGTTGTAGACGTTCCCCTTCTGATAGACCTGGTGTCCGGCCGTGCTCCCGATGTTCACGACGTGCCCCCGCCCCCGGGCGATCATCGCCGGGAGAATGGCGCGCGTCACGAACAGGAGCCCCTTCAGGTTGGTGTCGATCATCCGATCCCAGTCCTCGAGGTCGCCGTCCTGCACCAGGGAGAGCCCGCTGGCGAGACCGGCGTTGTTGAGCAGGACGTCGGGCGCGGGCCCGGCGGCGAGGAGCGCCCGGGCCGCACGGTCCACCGCGGCGCGATCGCGGACGTCCACCTGGTCCACGCGCACGGTGACGCCGTGGGCTTTCGAGAGCTCGGCGGCGAGGGTGTCGAGCCGCTCCCGGCGCCGGGCCCAGAGCACGAGGTGGGCGCCCTCGGCGGCGAAGCGCCGCGCGCAGGCCGCGCCGATGCCGGCGCTCGCGCCGGTGACGAGGATGGTCTTGCCGGAGATTCGCGACATGCGAAAAATCTAGCCACATTCCGCCATGTCCTCCTCCACCCCCGGAGCCAGGCTCCGCGCCGTCTGGCGGCGCCTCGCGCCGCTTCCCGGCGGCAAGCGACTCTTCTCGTGGCTGATCCGCTGGATGGTCCCCTACTCCGGCACCACGCGACCCCTGGTCCTCGAGCTCGGGAACGGCCTGGCCCGGGTCCGCATGGCCGACCGGCGGGGCGTCCGGAATCATCTCCACTCCGTCCACGCCATCGCCCTCGTCAACGTCGCCGAGCTCGCGAGCGGGCTGGCGATGACCTCGGCCCTCCCGGATGGGATCCGCGGCATCGTCACGCACATCGAAATCGACTATCTGAAGAAGGCGCGGGGGACGCTGGTGGCGGAGGCGCGGGTGACGGTGCCGCACATCACGGGGCCCGAAGATCACGTGTTCGAATCGGTGATCACGGATGCCGCGGGGGACGTCGTGGCCCGGACCCGCGTGCGCTGGCGCCTGGCGCCGGTGAAGCCGTGAGGGCCTTCGACACGCCCCTGACGCGGGATGCGCACATCCAGGTCCCCATCATTTGCGGGGCGATGTACCCCTGCTCCAACCCCGAGCTGGTGGCGGCCGTCTCCGCCGCCGGGGCCATCGGCATCGTCCAACCCCTGTCCCTGGTCTACGTCCACGGCCACGAGTTCCGGGCCGGCCTCGCCCTCATCCGGCGCCTCACCGACCGGCCCGTGGGGATGAACGTGCTCATCGAGCAATCGTCGGCCACCTATCTGGAGCGGATGCGCCGCTGGCTGGATGAGGCCCTCGAAGAGGGAATTCGCTTCTTCGTGACCTCGCTCGGCAACCCGCGCTGGGTGGTGGACCGGGTCCGGCAGGTGGGCGGGAGGGTGTACCACGACGTGACCGAACGGAAATGGGCGCTGAAGGCCCGGGATGGCGGCGTGCACGGACTCCTCGCCGTCAACGACCGGGCCGGCGGGCACGCCGGACCCCGCACGGCCGAGCAGCTGCTGGAGGACCTGGGCGATCTGGGGCTGCCGCTCGTCTGCGCCGGCGGCGTGGGGGCGCCCGAGGACTTCGCGCGGGTGCTGCGTCTGGGGTACGCCGGCGCCCAGCTGGGCACCCGGTTCATCGCCACCACCGAATGCAATACTCACGAGGACTACAAGCAGGCCATCGTGAACGCCACCGCCGACGACATCGTGCTCACCGAGCGCGTGACCGGCGTGCCCCTCGCGGTGATCCGGACACCCTATGTCGAGCGCGTGGGCACGCGCGCCGGCCCCATCGCCCGCTGGCTGCTCCGCCACCGCCGGACCAAACCGTGGATGCGCACCATCTACGCTCTGCGCTCCGCCTGGCGTCTCAAGCGCGGCGCGCTCCAGGGGACGTCGTCCAAGGACTACTGGCAGGCGGGGAAAAGCGTGGACGGCATCGACGCGATCGAGCCGGCCGGGGAGATCGTCCGCCGCTTCGCCGCCGCCGTCTAGATCGTCACCGTCGGCAGGAACCCCGGCTTCACGCGCAGCTTCGTCGCCTGCTCGTAGGCGTACGCCGCCTTGATGAGGGTCCCTTCGGTCCAGGGGCGGCCGAAGAAGGAGATCCCCACCGGCAGACCGAAGCTGTAGCCGGCGGGCACGGTCACGCTCGGATAGCCCGCCACCGCCGCCACCGTCGACGATGAGAACCCGCCGCCGTCACCGTTCACGAGATCGATGGGCCCCGGCGGTCCGTTGGTGGGCGCGACGATGGCGTCGAGCTGGTACTTGTCCATCGTCGCGTCGATCCCGTCGGTGCGGGCCATCTGACGGTCCTTGGCGAGCGCGTCCAGGTACGCCTTCTCGGTGAGCGGGCCCTTGGCCTGCGCCTGGATCAGGAGCTCCTGCCCGAAGTACTTGAGCTCGGGATCGGGGTGCGCGGTGTTCCAGGCGATCAGCTCCTCGAGCGTCCGGGGCGCTCCGGGGCCGAGCTGGGAGAGGTAGATGTCGAGATCGGCCTTGAACTCGTAGAGCAGGACGTCGAACTCCGAGTCGTCGAACTTGCCGAGCGTGGCGATGTCCGCGGGGTCCACGATCACCGCGCCCTGGTCCTTGAGCACCTGGATCGCGGTCTCGATCACGGCGTCGGCCTTGGGGCTCTGTCCAAAGTAGTGCGCGCGCGCGATTCCGAGGCGCATCCCCTTCAGGCCCTTCGGATCGAGGAAGGGGGTGTAGTCGGTCTGGAATTTTCCGGCACCGTCGGCGGTGGCCGGGTCCCGTGGGTCCACGCCGGTCAGCGCGCCGAGCAGGGTGGCCGCGTCCGCCACCGTGCGGCCCATCGGTCCCGCGGTGTCCTGGCTGTGGGCGATGGGGATCACGCCGGCCCGGCTGATCAAGCCGAGCGTGGGCTTGATGCCGACGATCGAGTTGCAGGACGAAGGCGACACGATCGACCCGTCCGTCTCCGAGCCGACGGCGACGGCACACAGGTTCGCCGCCACCGAGACCGCCGACCCCGAGCTCGAGCCCGACGGCGTCCGGTCCAGCACGTAGGGGTTGCGGCACTGGCCGCCGCGCCCGCTCCAGCCCGAGGACGAGTGGCTCGAGCGGAAATTCGCCCATTCGGAGAGGTTCGTCTTGCCGAGGATCACGGCCCCCGCCGCGCGGAGACGGTCGGCGAGGAAGGCGTCCCGCGGCACCGCGGCGCCGACCAGCGCGTACGACCCCGCCGTCGACTGCTGCTTGTCCTTGGTGGCGATGTTGTCTTTCAGCAGCACCGGGATCCCGTGGAGCGGTCCCCGCGGCCCCTTGGCCTTTCGCTCCGCGTCGAGGGCGTCCGCGATGGCGAGCGCGTCGGGATTCGTTTCAATCACGGCGCGGAGCATCGGTCCCCGCGTGTTCACGGCGTCGATCCGGGTGAGGTAGGTCTCGACCAGCGCCCGCGCGGTGTACTGGCCCCGCGCCATCCCCGCCTGCAAGCCCGCGATGGTCACTTCGTCCAGGTCGAGGGCGGGAGCCGGGAGCCGGAGGGAGGGCCGGGACCAGGCCACGGAAGCGCCCGCGGCCACGGTGACACCGATGAAGGAACGCCGGTCCAGTGAGCGAGGGGACATCGCGATGCCTCGAGAATGATGAAGAGAGGAAGAAGGTAGAGAACGGCGGCGGGTCCGGCCAGCGCGCTCTATATTCCGGGGAGCGATGACCGAACCGACGCTCTCGCGCCCTCCCTGGATCCTGCGCATCGTCCGCCCCGACGGACGGGGCCCCGCCGTCGGCGTACCGGTCACGCGCCTCGACGCCGCCGGGAACTCCGCGGGCTACTGGGTGAGCGACGCCGAAGGACTGGTGCGCCTGCCGCCCACCGACGACCCGCTGGTGCGCCTCCGGGTGGGCCTCCGCAACGAGAACCCCATCGAGCTCACCGCGTTGCGTCTCTTCGAGGGCGCCGTGGAGCTGCCCGCCCCGCGCGACCTGCCGGTGGCGGTGACGCCGCGCCCCGAGCGCGTCTCCGGCGCCATCCAGCGTCCCGTCACGGGCGGCGATCCGTCCGGCGGGGCCGCCCTGCCCGGCCAGGTGCTCCAGTTCGCCCGCCTGGTGGTATTCGCGCCCCGGACGGAAGCGGGACCCGCCGATCAGCTCCCGCTGCTGACCGCCGGCGAGCGCGCCCCCTCCGGGGGCGGGGGCGCAGGCTCACAGGCGCTCGAGTTCTTCGAGGCACCGCCCGAGACGCCCACCGATTTGCGGTACGGGGTGGTGGTGGAAGTCGAGCAGTACTGGCAGCCGCTGGGATACGCCACCGGTGACCTCCTCTATAGTGCGGCGCTCGCGCCGGGCGACGAGGCCCGCGTGGCCATTCTCGACGGGCGCTGGGGGGACGGCGGCCTGCCGCGGGAGCGTCCTCTGCAGACGCTCGCGCGGCTCATCGGGTCCCCGCTCCTCTCCGATCTCGTGTCCGAAGGGGCCGCGACCTGGCCCCTCGACCCGCTCACCGTCCGCCCCGAGGGGGACGTGTCGGCGGCCCTGGTCCAGGGAGCGACGGACACGGTGCGGCATCTCAATGAGCGCGCGCTGCGGGTCAGCGAGGCGGCGCGGCGGGCGCCGTTCCGGGTGGCCGAGGCGCGGGGAGACACGCCGGCGGACGCGGCGATCCGGACGGTCAAGAATCCCCGCACCGACCGGCTGATGACCTATCACTTTTACGAGCCGCTGCAGCGCTATCGCGTGGTGGCGCGTGCGGCGCGCGTGCGGCCGGCCATCCTGGTGCCCTTCCGGCTCCCGAGCCACGCGGTGCGCGGGATGGTCCGGCAGTACGGGCACCTGCTCCGCCGGCTCCTGCTCGACCAGACGCTCATTCCCGAGCTCGACGCCCTCCTGGGCCTGGGCTCGGGCCCGGGCGCCGAATGGGAGCGGGCCGGCACCACGCCGCCGGTGTCCGAGCTGCGGCTGATCGTCGAGCCGGGCCCCGACACCGCGGGCCAGCTGGCCCAGATCTTCGTCTATCTCCACGCCGACGCGACGCGGTACACGGTGCACTTCTTCCCGGCGGAGGCCGCGCGGGGGCCGCTGACGCAGGAGCACGCCGAGGCCCATCACTGGATCGGCGCCATCCGGCTCGCCGACTTCCACCAGCGCCCGCTCCGGTATCCGGGGCAGCTGTCGCTCGAGAATGGCTCGCCCGGGTCCGCCCTGTTCAAGGTCCTGCACGTCGAAGGCCGGAACGGCGACACCTGGCGCCGGCTTCTCACGGTGCAGAACCTGCTCGTTCCGGGGCAGTCCCAGATGCCGCTGGCGTCCCTCGCGGCGATGGTGGAGTCCGCGGGACTGGCGTCGCAGGAGAGCCGGCTCCTCGCGCACGTCGCCGCCAACCTGCCGCACTACGCCGGGGCGATCATCGCCGCCGGGGACCCCGCGGTGCGCCATCTGGCGCTCTCGCGGGTGCGGGATGGCGCGGGGCGGGCGGTGTCCGATCTCATCGAGAACCAGGTGGCCGGAGCCCAGGGGAGCTACCTCGCGTTCCCCCTCCTGTCCGCGGATCTCGCGCCGCCGGCGGTGTCCCAGGCGCTGGCCCAGTATCACACCCGCGGATCCCGAGTCCCCGACGAAGTGGTCGTCACCCTGCCGCTGCCCGGCGTCTGGCTGTCGGCGCAGGCCAGCGGGGCCATCGAGGGGCTGGCGGGTGACGAAGACGGTGACCGGGAGCGGAGCCCCCGGGCCGGGCGAAGGCTGAATCAGGCGTAAGCGGCTGTCCACACCCTTAAGGAGTCAGACCGATGCCCGTGACGATTGAACGGTTCGTACAGGAGCTGGAGCGGCTGAAGCGGGACATGGACGGCGGCCTGAAGCACGGCGAGTACGATCAGCGCCTGGCCCGGGTGCTGGGAGACCTGCGCGAGGCGAAGCTCGACGCGGACCGCGCGAAGGTGAGCGCCGCACTCGCCGACCTGCTCCAGCGCGGCGTCATCACCCCCGGCGTCAAGATGCACATCGAAAAAGTGCTGGGCATGTAGCGCTAGACGCGCCGCAGCTTCCAGCGGCCCCGCCGGAACAGGACGGCGGAGCTCACGGCGATGGTGGAAAAGGCGATCGTGATGGACACGAAGACGCCTTCCGGCCCCCAGCCCAGCCGGCGCGACAGGACGTACGCGAGCGGAATCTCCCAGAGCCAGAAGCAGCACAGATTCAGGATCGTCGGGGTCCAGGTGTCCCCGGCGCCGTTGAACGACTGGGTCAGGACCATTCCGTAGGCGTAGAACAAAAATCCGTAGCTGACGATCCGCAGGCAGTCCACCGCCACCGTCGCCACGGGCGGCGCCTGCCGGAAGAGGCCGATCAACGGCTCGGCGCCGGCGATGAACCCGAGGCCCACGAGTCCCAGAAACACCATGTTGTACAGCCCCGCCCGCCAGACCGCCTGCTCCGCCCGCTCCGGATTCCCCGCCCCCAGGCTCTGCCCGACCAGGGTGGCGGCCGCGTTGGCGAGTCCCCAGGAGGGCAGGAGCGCGAACACGATGATCCGGATCCCGATCAGGTAGCCCGCGAGTGCGTCGCTTCCGAAGCTCGCGAGAATCCGGATCAGCCCGATCCAGCTCGCCGTCCCGATGAACACCTGCAGCGTGCCCGAGCCCGAGAGTTTCAGCAACGTGCGCATCACGGCGGGCCGGATCTCGAGATGGTCCCGGTCCACCACCACCCGGGCGTGCCGGCGGAGCAGGCGGTAGAGCTGGTAGAGCACGCCGGTGCCCCGCCCGATGTTCGTGGCGAGGGCGGCGCCGGTGACGCCCAGCCGCGGGAAGGGCCCCACGCCGAAGATGAGGCAGGGTCCGAGCAGGATGTTGATCCCGTTCGCGAGCCAGAGGCTGCGCATCGCGATGGCCGCGTCTCCCGCGCCCCGGAACGTGGCGTTGATCAGGAACAGCAGGAGGATCGTGGCGTTCCCGCCCAGCATCAGGCGCGTGTAGGACACGTGCTCCAGGACCCCGGGGGCCGCGCCCATCGCCACGAGCAGACGCGGCGCGAGCGGCACGCCGAGGACGGCGATCAGGAGCGACGCCCCGATCCCCAGCGCGATGCCCTGCACCGCGGCCTCGGCCGCTCCGGCCGGGTTCTTCTCGCCGATCCGGCGCGCGACCATCGCGGTGACACCGATGGAGAGCCCCATCGCCGCGGTGTAGATCAGCGTCAGGAGCGACTCCGTGATCCCCACGGTGGCGACGGCGTCCCGGCCCAGCCGGGACACCCAGAACACGTCGGCCACGGCGAAGACCGACTCCATCAGCATCTCCAGCACCATCGGGATGGCGAGGAGGAGAATGGCGCGGCCCACGGGACCGGCGGTGTAGTCCTGGTGGGACCCCCGCAGGGCCTCGCGAATGGTGGACCACCAGCCGCCGGGCGGGTGGCGCGTATCCGCAGCCGGTTCGATCGCGGCTTCCGTCACGGAGTGCTCCTCGAGTCCAGTGTTTTCAAGGTCAAAACGCCGATCGCCCCACCCGGCCGGCGGCACAGGTGGGGCGATCGTGACGAGCGAATGGGCTCGTGCTGCGACGTTACCTGTGCCGCGCTCCCCTCGGATCCACCACCCGGACGACCCGCGGGTCCGGGCGGCTGACCGCGACCGGGCTCGGGGTGATGGGCAGGATCGAAAGGAACAGCTTCACAGGCATTCTCCGTTGGGGCCGCACGGCGCGGCCGTCCACGCAACCTACAAATGTCCTGGCGGCTGGTCAACGACCCCGAACGTCAGGAACCCGCACGGATCAGAAGTCGAGCTCGAGTCCCACGCGTGCCGTGCGCTGGGGACCGTAGAACCGCCACGACCCGTAGACCAGGTCGAACGCGGCGTTGAACGCGGCGGTCTGCTCCGGCAGGGTGAAGACGCCGTCTCCGTTGCCGAAGCGCGCCTCGGCCCGCTTGATCATCACGCAGTCCACCGGGCCCGCGGCCCCTCCCCAACCCGCGCAATTCGCCGTGCTCACCGACCCGTCCGGGTTGAGGGCGCCGTTGGACGAGGCTTCGTTCGCCAGATTCACGAACTCCGCCGCGGTCGCGTTGTGCATGAAGACGGCGTTGGAGGTCGAGCCGGTCTCGGCGTAGAGCGCGTAGAGGTTCTGGAAGTTCAACAGGTTCCGGAAGTCGGCGAACACCGTCCAGCGGAGTCCCTTGGCGGTCACGCCCTTCGTGAGGCGCAGGTCGAGGTACTTGGTCCAGGGCAGGTGCTCGCTGTTGATGCCCCCGGCCTGGCTGGCGACGAGGCCGAAAGTCTCAGCCGGCGCAACTTCGCCGTCCCCGGCGTTGACGAGCGGCGTGTAGGGCAACCCGCTGATCATGCGGAACTGGAGCACCGCGGCCACGTTGCGAAGCGCGCTCTTCCACGACCCGGTCGCCCAGCCGGCCGGCACGGCCAGGGACACCGAGGCCGCGATCTCGTGACCCGTCTCGCTCCCCGGCGGACTGATGATCGCCGGCGGCGCTCCCGGGATCACCGGCAAGATCACGGGGTTCACGTCCTCGAAGCCGTTCACGTTCAGTCCGTAGCTCACGTTCACGGCGAGCCAATCGCCCCACCGGTGGCCGGCGGTGGCGTCGATGCCCCACTCGTACGTCGAGTACCCGCGCCCCAGGACGCTGATCGTGAGCTGGCGGCCGGGGTTGGTCGGGTCATTGAAGTCTTCGATCTGCCCCGAGTAGTCCGGAATATGGAACGTGTAGTACCCGGAGAGGTCGATCGACGTCCCCGCGCCGAACCAGCGGCGCCCGCCCCCTTCGATCGACGTGGCCTTGGCGTACGGCACATCCCGCCCGAAGAAGGCGCCGGCATTCGTGAACGTGAGGTCGCTGTTCGAGTTCGACGCGACGTCGGACGCCGGCGGCGAGATCAAGGTCTGGCCCACGGCCAGGCGGACCGAGGTTGCCGGATCGATCGTCGCCACGGCGCGGACGCGGGGAGAGACGAAACTCTGGTCCCGGGTGGGCACGAAGACGCGCGCGAGGGAGGCGGCATACGCCGCCGGGTTGGTGCCCGACGTCTGGTCCCAGTTCGGATCGGAAAAGGTGAATCCCGGCGTGACGGACAGCAGGGCGCCGGGGTTGATGCGGTCGTATCGGAGGCCGGCGTCGACCGTCACGAAGCCGATCGACACGAGGTCGGTGGCGAAGAGCCCATGGCGGCGGGGCTGGGCGGTCCAGGCGTTCAGGAAGATCTGATTCACCGGCGACGCGACGTAGTAGCTCGTCAGGTCGGACCCGTCGGCGTCGTACCCCACGACGACGTGGTGCCGGCCTTCCAGCCACTCGGCCTGCACCCGGCCGGTGAACCGCCGTTCCGACGCGAGCTCCAGGGGCGCGACGATCCCCTCGGTGTAGAACCCGCCGCTCGCCATGGCGTAGGGGTTCAGGCGATATGGTTGGGCGTCATTGAGCTGGGTCTGGCCGAGGAGGGGAATCCGCAGACCACTGTTGGTCCGAATGTTCTTGATGATCGAGTCCGGCAGCGGAACGCCGAGCCCGTTGAAGGTCGAGAAGGTCAGCGAGCTGAGCTCGATGCCGAGGGACGGGTCGCGGGTGGCGGTCTCGCTGGCGGGATCGAGCGCGCCGCCGAGGGCGTCGTCGGTGCCGAGGGAGAAGGCGGCATCTAGGGCCAGCGTGGGACCGAAGGAGTGGTGCCAGTTCACAATGCCGAGGCGGATCCATTCCTGGACGCCCGAGAACAGCGCCGGGTCCCCGAGCGCCGTGCCGGGGAACGCCCGCGACTGGTTGCCCAAGGAAATCCCCGTCACCGACACCCGGGACCCCGTGCCGTACGTCCATTGCAGTTTGCCCTGCATCTCGACGGACGTGCGCCAGTCCATCGGACGGGTCAGGCCCTGGCACTCGGCGCCGTTCGTGCCGGCGTCGCACGACCCGCTCACCTGCACGAACCGCGGCACCGCCACCGACTGGGTGCCGCCGCCTCCGGGATTGGGCACGAGCACGGTCGTGTCGAGACCGCCCAGCTCGTAGGTCGGGACGTTCTGCGCGCCGGCGCCGAGGTACTCGGACCCCTGGCCCTGGGCCATGCCGGACAGGAAGAACGTGAGGCCCGGCGCGCCGGGAACCGGACCCGACAGGTCTCCCGCGAAGCGGTTGTAGCCCACGCTCGTCCCGGAGCCGAACGGCGCGTCGGTGTGCGCGCTCCAGTGCGTCTGCAGCCGGTCACCGCCCGCCGGCGTGCGGTACGAAATCACGCCGAACTGCGCGTCCGACAGCTCCGCGCCCGCCAGGCCGGTCGTGACGTCGATGCCCGCGATGCCGTTCAGGGCCGGGACGACGAGCGCGTTCCCGGTCAGCTGCGACCGGACGGGCACGCCATCCACGTAGGTCGCCGCCTGGTTTCCCGGGCCGCCGCGGATCGACAGGGACAGATTGGGGGCGAGCCCCACGTCCCCGCCCCGGAGAAAGACGCCCGGGATCTGCGCGAAGGCCGAGGCCGGATCGTCGATGGGGAGGCTGTCGAGGTGCGCCTTGGTGATACGCGCGCCGGACGTCAGCGGCGCGGCGTGCCGCGTGGTGTCGCGGGCGGCGGAATCGGGAGTCTGCGCGCCGAGGGCGGCGGGGACCACGAGGACCAGCAAACAGCGGACAAGAGGAGATGCCATGCGCGCACCAGGTGGAGGGGGCACCGACTAAACTGCACACATCCCGTCTCCGGGGGAACTAGGGACGCGTGAGCCCCAATCCGAAGCGGAACGTGCGCGTGGGATACGCCGAGAGCTGCCAGGTGAAGAAGGCGGCGAGGTCGAAGGGGGAGAGGAAGGGGGTCAGGTTACCGAGCCCGAAGCCGGCCTCGGAATACGCCTTCGGCGCCGTCAGGAGCGCGGCGTCCCCCGGATTCGCCGGGTGATCCACGAAGGCGCTCCAGAAGACCCCGGCGTGCAGGCTCAGCGTGAACGGGAGCGAGCGCACGCCCGGCATCCCGCTCTTCGCGAACAACAGCCGGTCGAAGTCGTGATTCACGGTGAGCATCGCCGCGCGCGTGCCGGAGAAATTGTTTCCGTTGAGCGTATTGAATCCGTTGGCCTGGTACGTGAAGAGCTCGCGCCCGAAGTCCACGGTGAAGTAGCGCTGCGGAGGCACCCACCCCGTGGCGATGCCGCCGACCGCCGTGATCGACGTGACGCCGAGGTTGAGCGTGCGCTCGATCCGCTCCACCCGGAGCACGTACCGGCGGTACGAAAAGTCGCCGGGGAAGAGATCGGGAGCGGCCACCTCGGCGGAGGCCGTCACCCGGGTCCGCACCAGCTGCCGCAGCCGGTAATCCCGCCCCTTCTCCTTGAGCAGCGGACGCGAATCGTACGTCACGGTCGCGCCGAGGGTCTGGAGGCGGCCGCCCGCGATGGCGGCGTTCGGCCGGAGCGCCCGCGGCTTCGGCGCCAGCGCGTAGTCCGACGTGACCGGAAGGCTCGACTGCAGCGCGTCCAGGTAGCTGACCTCGAGGCGCGTGCCCTTGAAGAGCTTCCCGGACGCGAACGCCCGCCCCCCGCGCTCCCGGTAGTAGTCGAGCGGATCGATGCGGGACAGAAGCGCCCGGAAGGTCGGGTTGTAGTCGCCCGACACCATCGCGGGCCGGTGCTCAGTCTGGTCGTACAGGGACGCGCCCACCCACAACTGGCGGTCGTCCCACACCAGCGCGCTCACGCCGCCGCTCTCCTGCCACCGCTCCGCCCCGAACCCGTATCCCGCCCGGGCGCCGACGATCCAGCGGGACCCCGCGCTCCAGTCGCCGCCCGCGCCCAGGTAGGCGCCGTCGACGCGGTTGAAGTGAAAGAACGTCGGATTGGCGGAGAGGAACACGGCGGTGCCCAGCCCCTCGGCCACCCGGTGCCTCCAGGAGGGCGGCGTGCTGGCGATCGAGTCGATCCGGGTCCAGGCCTGCCGCTCGGCGGGCGTGAGCGGAATGGCGTCCGCGGCCCACCGGGAGCTGTCGGTCCGGTCGGCCGAGTCCGCCACCACCACCCGGTATTCGCCGACGCCGGCCGGGGGCCGGCCCTGGTCGAAGGCGAATCCGTTCAGGACCGCGACGTGCTCGAAACCCAGCTGGGACGGGAACCCGGGGATCGGCACCGCCAGGTGGATCTCCCCGGAGAGCCGGATCTCCCGCGGCATCCAGCGCCCGCCGCCCTGGTCCGCCAGCTCCTGGTGGTAGCGGAGATTCGACACGAAGGTGAACCGCAGGGCGCGGTTGGCGCCGACGTCGATGCTCAGGACGTCCCAGGTCGAATCCGCCACCGACAGCACGCCGACGAACAGCGGGGACGCCTCGGTGCGCGGCACGATCGCGATGGTGAACACCCGGCCGCGGTCGGTCACGGTGGTGTCGAGCATGCGGTAGTCGTAGTGATCCAGGGCGTCATCCGCGATGGGCGAGACGATCGAGTACTTCCGGAGATCGATGCGGTCCCGGGCGAAGTTCACGATCTCGCCCACCGACACCAGGTTCTGATCGGGGTCGAGATTCCCGGTCTGCCGCCGGGCCACGATGGTCTCCTGGTAGTGGTCGGGTCGCTCCCAGTAGGCCGTCGTCCGCGACTCGGTCACCACCACGATGGACGACGCCGACTCGGCCGGCGCGCCCAGATTCCGCACCACGAACTTGACGTCCGCGTCGTACCGGTAGTCGCGCAGCTTCGCGAGCACGTTCCGCTTGTGGGCGATGACGCGCCGCATCACCTCGACGGCGGGGTCCTCCACCGGCGAGACGGTGATGCCGGCGATGCCCACCGGTACGGGCGTCAGATAGAGCACCAGGGCGGTGTCCGGAACCGCCACCTGCACCGCCCGGGGCCGGTACCCGATGCGGCGGACTTCCAGGCGGGCCGGCCCCGGAAAGGCCGGAATCCGGAAGCGGCCCTCGTCGTCCGTGACCGCCGACCCGCCCCCCACCACGCGGACGATGGCGAGGCTCACCGGCTGGCCGGACAAGGTGTCGCGGACCGTCCCGGTCAGGGCAACAGGCGGCGTGGTGTCCCGGGGGGCGAGCGGAGCGGCGGCGAGGCCCAGACAAAGAAGGAACATCACGGGCGAATCATACGTCGGCTCGAGCCCCCGGTTCCAGCGCGATTGCCGGACCGGCGGGAGACGGACAGCTTATGGGCACCATGTCCCCCACCTCCGTGATGCGTTTCGTGACGGTCTTTCTGGCGGCGGCCTCCCTGAATCCGGTGCCGCCGCCGGTCGTGACGCTGCAGGTCAGCGGCACCCGGGAGCGGCTGCAGGCGGTCAGCGCGGTGAGCGACCGCGTGGCCTGGGTCAGCGGCACCGGCGGCACCTTCGCGGTGACCACGTCGGGCGGGGAGCACTGGCGGGCCGCGGTGGTGCCGCGCGCCGATTCGCTCGAGTTCCGCGACGTCGCCGCGCTCGACTCCCTCTCGGCGTGGCTTCTTGCGTCGGGCCCCGGCCCGCGGTCCCGCATCTACCATACGACGGACGGCGGCGTCACCTGGACCCTGCAGTTCACCAACACCGACTCCGCCGCCTTCTACGATTGCTTCGCGTTCTGGGACGGCGCGCACGGCATCGCGGTCTCCGACGGCGTCCGCGGGCGGTTCCCCATTCTGCTCACCGAGGACGGCGGCGCGCATTGGACCCGCCGCCCCTTCGACACGTCGCCGGCGGCGGATTCCGGCGAAGGCGCCTTCGCCGCGAGCGGCACCTGCCTGCTCACCGCGCCCAACGGCCGCGCCTGGATCGGCACCGGCGCGAGCCCGTCGGGCGGAGGCCGGGTGCTTTCGACCGAGGACTACGGGAGGAATTGGACGTCCCGCCCCACACCGATCCAGCACGGCTCCACCACCACCGGGATCACGACGCTGGCGTTCCGCAATCCGGGCCACGGGTTCGCCGGAGGCGGCGACATCGGCCTGCGCGCGCCGCAGACCACACGGGTGGTGAAGACGGACGACGGCGGCCGGAGCTGGAACGCGGCCGCGTCCCCCACCTTCCCCGGGGCCGTCTACGGCCTGGCGATCGTCCCCGACCTTCCGGGCGCCCTCGTCGCCGTGGGGCCGGGCGGCGCGGCCTACTCCCTCACCGATGCCGCCACCTGGGCCCCCCTCGACTCGGCGAGCTACTGGAGCGTGGGGCTTGCGAGCGCGCGCGCGGGCTGGATGGTGGGGCCGAACGGCAGGATCGCGAAGATCTCGTTCCGCTAAGGCGCCACCCACACGGTCCCGTGCGCGAATCGCGCCACGGGCACGAGATGCAGGGCCAGCGCCAGGGAATCTCCGGAGACCGATCCGGCGAAGTTCTCGTCGAAGGCGATGAGCGCCGACGGCGCCGCCGCGAAGCGGGATCCGAACGCCCGCACCGAATCGGGCTCGAGGGTGGCCGGCAGGAGGCGCGAGGGACGGCCCGCCAGGTACCACACACCCGCGGGATCGCTCGTGTAGAGCGCGCGGCTTCGCCCCGCTCCGCGCAGCCACCCCGCCACCGGTGACTCCTGCCACTCGGCCGCCTCGTATCCCAGGCCTCCGGCCCACGCACTCCGTACGGTGCCGAGGTCTCGCCGGGCGGCCATCACACACCAGACCACGAGCACCACGACCGCCCCAAGGCGACGCGGCACCACGGCGGCCACGCACAACGCCAAGAGGAAGAAGAGCGGCGACAGAATCCGGGTATCGAACGGAACGTCGGGAATGACGAAGAGCCGGGCGAACCCGACGGTGCCCGCGTAGATCGCGGAGAGCCCGGCGGCGACCAGGACCAGCCGCCGCCGCTCCACAGAACCCCTCCGAGCCACCTGCCACGCGGTCCAGGCGAGCGCGGCGATGAGTCCCGCGCCGAAAACGCCCGCGAGCCACCCCGCGACCCCCGGCACCAGCCAGTCGAGCCCCGTCGTCCATCCCTCCCGGAGCGCCGATCCCAGCCCGCCGAAGGGACTGGTGGTCACGCCGCCCCCCGGTGAAATGCCGGTCATCACCCAGTAGAGATGAAGGAGCGCGCCCGGAAGCACCGCCTGGAGCCCGCGCCAGGCGCGCTCGCGCGGCGGGGCCGGCTGCGCCACCGCCCACACGCCGGCCCCCGCGACCAGAAAGACGCCGGCGTAGCGGACCAGGTTGGCGACGGCGGCCAGGACGCCGGCCCGTCCCGGGCGCCCGGGGTGCCGCACCATCACCGCGAGCGTGGCGGCCACGGCGAGGAGAAACAGCGGCTCGGACAAGATCCAGAGCGAGAGGTCGGTGAGGGCGGGCATCAACAGCAGCAGCGCGGTCCCCGCGAGCGCGGCCTCCGCGCCGGCGACCGCCTGGAGCAGGCCGACGGCGATGCCCACGGCGCCGGCCAATCCCAGCGCTTCGACCCACCGGGCGGCCTGAGCGGGCGGAATGCCGGCGGCGACCGGAAGGGCGAGCGCGAGCGAGAACCCGGCCGGATAGTCCGACAGGGGTGACGTGCTGTCGGAGGCATTCCAGTCCGCGAACGGCTCGCGGAGTGTCCCGCTCGTGACCAGGGACTGGGCCGCCCCGAGGTAGGACATCCCGTCCGGCGTGCGGCCGGGCCCGCGCGGCGCGGTGACGATGAGAACACCGACGAGGGCAACGAGCCCCGCACTCCAAGGAAGCCAGTGGCCACGTCGCATCCAGCAAAGCTACAGTCTTACTAACCGTCTAACCGTCTAGCCGCCTAACCGCCTGAGCATCAGTGCCACGTGACGGTGGCTCCGTTGAGCTGCTGCGTGAAGGAGGCTCCCTGAGACGGCGTCAGATTGCTCTGGATGTCGAGGGACAGCCCCGCCCCGTCAGCACTCACGTAGTAGCCGCCCGACGGCGTGGTCAGGAAGTTGAGCCCGGTCAGGGAGTAACTGCCGGTGCTCGTGATCCCGAGCTGTGTGTCGCCCGGGGCGTAGTTCTGGAAGGTCACGGTGTCCAGGGCCACGATCGGACCCGTGATCCGCAGCAGGACGTGGTCCATGGTGGCCCCGTTCATCACGATCGCCCCGGCCGACAAGGTATGCCCGTTGCCCGTGAACGCGGTGGGGAGCACCGTGGAGAGCGTGTCCGCGAGTGTGCCGACCACCGGGATGTCGGTCTGCATGACAACGCCGCCGAAGGCCGGCGTGAGGTCCAGGTGGTTGAAGTGACTGGCGCTCCCGCCCGCGTACGTCATCGTCAGCACGACCGGGTTCGGATTGACGAAGAGGGTCCGGAACGACCCCGACGTGTTGAAGGAGGTCGCTGAATTGGCCGGAGGCTGGGTGAAATTCCCGTTCTGCACCACCAGAACGCCGTTGGTGAGCTTGCCGGTCTCGTCCCCGCCACCCCAGACCAGGTTGCCGTTCACGACGAGGGAATCGAGGGCATTGGTCATCACCACCGCGCCCGTACCCGACACCCGCATCGAGTCGCCCATCGCCAGTAGGTGCCCGGCCAGAGTCACCGATCCCGCCGTGACCACCGTCTTCCCGGTGACGTACATCTCGCGGTCGAGCGTGAGGGATCCGGCCCCGGTGACGAGGAGGTCGCCGGCGATGGCGAGCTGGGGTTGCGAGCCGCCGGGCACGGCGCCCGGCCCGCTGACCGTCACGTTCTGGAAGACCCGCAGGTCGGTGGGAATGACCTGATTGGTGCCGGTGAAGTTGGTGAGCGCGACGTCGTAATAGCCGAGCGAGACGAGGGAGCCTCCCACGTCGAGGCCGGGCAGGATCAGCTCGCTGCCCCCGGAATCCTGAGCGACGTTCCCCGTGACGGCGAGCGTGTCCATCCCGTAGACGTTGGCGTTCCCCGAGAGGTCGAAGTTGCCGGCCACGGGCACGCGGGTGGCGAGCGTGATGGTATGCGTCCCGCGCACCTCGAGATTCTGGAAATGCGCGTTGCCGGTGTAGTAGAGATTGACGGCCTGATCCTGGAGGCCGGTCAGGACGGTCTTGTGGGTCCCGGACGCCAGCCACGCGGTGGCCGAGAAGGCCGCCGGGCCGTTGAAGTCCCCGTCGACCAGCAGCACGCCGGCGGCGAGCTTGCCGGTCTCGTCCCCGCCGCCGAAGCTGGCGCCGCCGTGGACCACCGCGGAATCGGACGCCGCGGACATCACCAGGGCTCCCGATCCGTTCACGATCAGCGCGCTGTCCACGAGCGCGTGGCCGTTCAACGTCAGCGTCCCGGCGCTGACGGCCGTCGTGTCCGCCGCGACCAGCCGACCGCCCAGCGTGAGGGTGCCCAGGTTCCGGACCAGGAGATTGCCGGCGACGGTGACCGCTCCCGCGGTGGTCGCGGCGCCCTGCGTGACGGCCAGCGTACCGTAGGGCAGGACCGGGATGGTCTGGCCCGACCCGGTGAAGTTGGTGACGCCCACGCCGTAGCTCCCGAGCACACTGAGCGCGCCGGCCACGTCGAGCCCGGCGAGCGTCAGCGCGCTCCCGGACGCCGTCGTGACGTTGCCGGTCACCACCAGCGTGTCCGTGCCGGTGACCGGGCGCGCGGCGAGCACGGCGGCGTTGCCCTGCACCGGAATCCGTCCCGAGAACTTGAGGGGCTGGGTGCCCCGGAGCTCGAGATCCTGGAAGTGTGAGGCGCTGCCGCCCGCGTACGCGACCACGACCGACTCGGGGACCGTTCCCATCAGCACGGTCTTGTGCGTCCCCGAGGCGGCGAACGCGCTGGCCGAGAAGGCGGGAGGCTGGATGAAGTTCCCCGAGACGGCGAGGACGCCGGCGGTGAGTCTCCCGGTCTCGTCACCGCCGCCCATCGTGATCGTCCCGCCCACCACGAGCGAGTCCGCGGCGAGCTTCATCACCACCGTGGCGCTGCCGCCCACCGTGAGCGAGTCGCCCACCGCGAGCGTGTGCCCGTTCAGGGTCAGCGAGTCCCCGCTCATCCGGATCAGCGCCGCCGTGGACCGGGCCGACAGCACCGGCGAGTGGGTGGTGGCGCCGATGACGAGGGTGTCGTTGGAGTTCGGCACCAGCGCGGGCGACCAGTTGGCCGCGGTGGACCAGCTGGGCCCGCCGGGGTCGTTGCCGACCCAGGTGAGCACCTGCCCGCCCGCGCCCGGGGTGCCGGTGGCCATGAAGGTCACCGGATTGCCGGTCACGCCGCCGGCCGTGGCGGTGCCGATGAGGGTGTTGGTGCCCGGAGTGGACCCGAGAATCCAGCTGCCGACGGTCGCGATGCCGTTCGTTCCCGTGGTCTGGTTCGGGCCGGTGATACTGCCGCCACCACCCGTTACCGCGAAGGTGATGGCCACGCCGGGCACCGGATTTCCGAGAGCATCCTTCACGATGACGGACGGCGGCACGGCCACCGCCGTGCCGGCCGTCGCCGTCTGGTTGTTCCCCGCGTTCGCGGCAATGGTGGCCGGAGGCCCGACCACGAGGGTGGCGGTCGCCGTGAACGTCACCGGAGCGGCGATCCCGGCCGAGGCCGCCGTCGCGGACTGTGCGCCGACCGTCGGGCCCAGCGTCCACACGGCCTGCGCGTGGCCGGTGGAATCGGTGGGCCCCTGGGCCGGGAGGAGTGAGCCCCCGCCCGTTGCCGCGGTCCACGTGATCGAGTCCGCGGAGACCGGATTGCCGGCCCGGTCGGCCACCCGCACCGCGAGCGGAGCAGCCAGCGCGGCACCCTCGGCCCCCGTCTGCGCGTCTCCCGACACCTTCAGGAGCGAATCCGGGGCGCCGGAGCGGACCCGGACTCCGAAGGCCGCGACCGAGTCCGGCAGGAGGGCGGCGGTGGCGCGCGTCGTGTCCGTGCCCGCCCGGGTCCCCAGCGTCCACGTCACCCGCGCGAAGCCGGCCGCGTCGGTCACCATGACGCCGGCGGAGAGTGCGCCGTGCGAAGCCGCGAACTGCACCGCGACGCCGGGCACGCCGCGCCCCTGGCTGTCCAGGGCCTGCACCGCCAGGCTCTCGGCCAGCGTGGCCCCGATGGTGTCCGCCTGTCCGCCCCCGGAGACGGCGACGAGGCGCGCGAGGGGCTGCACCACCGTGCCCGCGGCGCTCGCGCCGAATTTCCCGAGCGCGGTGGTGACGGTCCCGGTGATCGCCGCCCGGCCCGGGCCCACGCCGGTGACGAGACCGGTCGTGTCCACGCGCGCCACCGCGGTGTCCGACGACGACCACCCGAAGGTCACGCCCGCCGGGAGCGCGGCGAACACCGAGTCGTTCTGATCGAGCACCGTGGCCGTCAGCCGCAGGGTGTCCCCGTCCGGGATGGTGAACTGCGCGCTGTCGAGGCGCACCTGACGGGCCTGCCGCTGGGCCCCGCCCGGGTTGGTGATGTAGTCCTTGCAGGCCCACACCAGGACGGCGCCGGCACCGACCGCGACGAGGGCCCGGACGGCGCGCATCAGAAGCTCCGCGACACGGTGAGGGTCGCGAACGATTCGGTGAACGCCGGCTGGCCGCCGAGCGCGGCGTAGTGGCTGTAGCGGGTCTGGAAGATCAGCCGGCTGGCCCAGGGCAGCGCATAGGTGATCTGGGAGTTCACTCCCATCACCCCGCGGCTGTTGGTGAAGGTCTGCGAGGCGTCGAAGGCCGCGGTCAGCCGGCCCTCCAGGAAGCGCCCGTTCCCCCGGAATCCGAAGAACACGTTCTCCTGGCTCGCCGCCCCGTCGGTCTGGGTCGCGGCCACCGAGAGGGAGGGCGCCACCGAGATCGCCTTGGACAGGTTGACCTGCACCGAGCCCGAGAGATTGTGCACGGTGACGCGTGGCACCGGAGCCACCACGCTGATGTCGTGCGTCCGCTGGATCCCGTAGGCCAGGCTGTAGATCGCGGGACGGTTCAACAGGGACTCCTGCAGCGCCAGGCTCGTGGTGAGCGCGTACGAATGATCGTCGACGGCGAACGTGTCGACGGCGGCGTCGTTCACCACGGCCGTGCCCATCGCCGTGATCGTCGCGGAGAGGTTTTGCGTGGGCCGCATCGCGGCGCTCAGCATCACCGCGTCCTGGTCGGTGGTCGCCACCTTCTGGCCCAGGACGTTGTCGTTCTGGTGCTGGAGCTGGCCCTGGAGGAGCAGGCGGTTCTCCAGCAGTCCGAGGTTCCCGCCGAGCGTGAACGCCTGGCGGTCGTTGATCAGGTACGAGAGACCGAGGGAGGTGAAGCCGGGGCCGATGTACTGGTATCCCGCCCGCACGGCGCCGGTGGCGAACGCGTAGGTGCCGTCGAACTTGTAGGCGTAATCGCCGGAGCTCGACAGCCGCAGGGGCATCAGGTGGCTCACGAGGGAGCCGAACCGCACGCCGTCGGGGTTGGCGAGCGGGGAGTCCAGATCGTGCGTGACCACGGCGCCGTCCCCTTCCCCCTTCAGGACGAGCCGGCGGTCGAGCAGGGTCAGCTGGCCCCCCACGCCCACCACGAGATTCTCCTGGGGACGGGTCTGCTCCTGCGGCCGGAGGGCCACGGGGATGGTGTCGAGCAGCGTGGTGTCGATCAGCGCCTGCTGAATGGAATTCGGGTCGTCCTTGGCCTTCACCACCGTCAGGTTCAGATACGACGCGTCGGACCGCCCGAATCCGATCAACCCGGCGAACAGGTTCCGCGCGTACACCGACGTGCCGTCACCCGCGAAGACCGCCCGCTGGGACTGGCCGCCCTGGAACGAGATGCGGAAGAGGCCGGGCATGAGGTCGAATCCGGCGCCGCGCACCCGCGTGCCCTGCACCGTCAGATCGCCGTAGTCGTCCGAGAAGTCACCCGCGTGCAGCGTGATCCAGCGCCAGGAGGGGTTGAACCCCAGCTGGTTGATGTTCTGCTGGGCGGTCGAGCCCTGCGTCGAGAGCAGCAGGTCGAGCCCCATCGTCACGTCGTTGAACAACGTCAGCTGCGGCGTGAACCCGATGCTGAACGACTCGTCGGGCCAGCGGCCGGCGATCCCCGTGTGGCCGTACACCTGCCCCATCGTGACCACGTCGCCCGAGAAGCGGACGGGGTTCTGGATGGCGTTGACGACGTCCTGTGCCCGCGCCGGCGTGGCGGCGAGGAGGGCCAGGAGCCCGAGTGCCGCGAGGCGCCGGCTCAGGAATGCCTCCCCGCGAGCCGGTCGGCGGCCGCCCGCGCGTCCGCCACGCGGCCCAGCCGCTGGAGGACCTCGATCTCCCGCTCCGCCACCGCCCGCGAATCGGGCATCCGGATCCGGAGCCGCTGGACCTGCCCGAGGAGATCGGCGAGGCGCCCCGCGGGCTCGTCGAGGCGGACCAGCGCGCGGAACGAGACCGAGTCCTCGGGCTCGAGATCGAGCGCCCGGGCATAGGCGTCGCGGGCTCCGTCCACACGCCCCATCCGCTCGAGCACCCCCGCGCGCTGGCGATGCAGTCCGGCGTCCGCCGGCTGCCGGGAGAGCAGGTCGTCGTAGCGGGCCAGGGCCTCGCTGTCGCTGCCCTGGCGCACCGCGAGATCCGCCGCGTACCGGGCGAGCAGCGGGCTCCCGGGATGCGCCCGCTCCAGCTGATCGAGCTCCGCCGGTCCCCAGGCGGTCTGGAACACGACCGTGTCCAGGATCGCCCGTACGACGTCGCCCTCGCGGCGACGGCGATCGGCGAGAGGGCCCGTGGTCTCGGGTGACAGTCCGTCCCGCGCCGCCGCCGCGCCCGCCAGCTCCGCCGACTCGAGGGCCCCGATTCCCCGCCAGAGGGCGGCGAGCAGCAGGTCACGGGCGGAGTCTCCCGCGGGGCGCGTGAGGTGGAGCAGCGCGAGCGGCGCCTCGGGCCCGCCCGAGTCCACCGAGAGATTCCGGCGGTAGAGCGAGATGGCGACACCCGAGTCTCCCCGGGAGAGCGCCACCGCGGCGGCGCCGTCCAGCGCCGTCGCGTCTTCCGGCGCCCGCTGCAGCACCGTGCGATACGCCGTGTCCGCCACCCCGGCACCGGCGGCGCCGAGCGGGGCGGCGCGAGCGCCGACCGCGAGAAGCACGCTCCGGGGCGCGCCGTGAGCCACCACTGCGCGCGCCGCCGCCAAGGCTCCGGCGGTGTCTCCCGCGGCGACCGAGGTGTCCATCTCCAGAATCTCCGCCTCGGCCTTCTCCATCCGGAGCGAGCCCGACTCCGGGAACCGCATCAGCCCCGTGTCCGCGATCCCGGCCGCCACCTTCGGCTTCCCCAGGCCCCGCCAGAGCGCGCTCGCGGCGGCATAGGTGACCTCGAGCGGGTGCCGGCCGTGGAGCAGTGTGTCGTAGAGCGCCGCCGCGGCGAGCGGACTCGCAAACCGGACCAGATTGGTGAGCCGCGCGTCGCCGGGACTCGCGCGCAACCCGCGCTCGGCCACGCGGAATGCCGAATCACCATGACCGCGGGCGATGAGAAGCGCGGCCAGGTCTCCCGGCCCGGCCGCCACGCCCGGCGCCTCCCGCACCGCGCGCTCCCAGAACGCTTCGGCGCCCGCCGTGTCCCGGCCGGCGAGCGCGTCCACGCCGGCGTTCACGGCCAGCCGCCCCGCCAGCACGTGCCCCGCCGAGTCGAGCTTCAGGGGCGCGAGCGCGGCCAGCGCCTCCGTCCAGCGGTGGGCATCGACCAGCCGCTGCACGGCGGCCCGGCGCGCGGCGCCCGAGTCCCGCGGCGCCGGCGCGGGCGCCTGCACCAGGAGCAGGGCCAGACCGATCGCCGCCGTCACCGTGACTCCCCCACCGGACCCGCCGGCGGACTGGGCTCCGACTCGTTCCCCGAGACGTCGACGGCACGCACCCGATAGAAGAAGCCGGGGCCCCCCGTCGCGTCGGTCAGCGTGGTGGCGGATACGGGAGTCCGGTTCACGGGCTCGAAGCGCCCGGTGGCGAGAGCGGACCGGTAGACCCGGTAGCCGGCGAGCTCCGGATCGGCGACTCGCTCCCAGAGGATGGTCACACCCGCGGCGCTCCGACGGAGCGCCACGTGGCGCGGCGGCGGCGGGGGCGTGAGCCGGGCGAAGACCAGGGAGTCGCGCGCCGTCCGGCTCCGGTTCCCCGCGCTGTCCACGGCGATCACGGCGTAGGCGTACCGGCGGCCGTGGGTCACCAGCGAGTCGCGCACGAGGTACGGCGGGCGGCCGTGGAAGTGGCCGAGGTCGATCGCGGTCGAGTCGCCGACGGAGCGGCGGAGGAGGTACTCCCGCACGTCCGCCGCGGGGCTCGCCGACCACGAGACCTGGACGTAGCGGCCGTCCACGTCCCGCAGCGTCAGGGCGGTCGCGGGTCCCGGGGGCTCGTCGTCCACGATCTGCGCCATCCCCTCGGTCCGGCCCGATTCGTTCCCGGTCCGGTCCACCGCGGACACGCCCCACGTCAGGCGCGCGCCGGGGGGCAGGCCCGTGCCGGCGGCACCCGAGTCGACGAAGACCGTATCGCGCCGGGGTTCGCGGAAGAGCCGGATCGGGCGGCCGCCGTCACCCGACCGATAGACGAAGTAGCCGGCGAGATCGGCGGCGGCCACGGGACGCCACCGCAACGTGACGCGGCGGCCGGCGACGCGAACGTCGAGTCCGCCCGGAGCCGGGGGCGGCGTGACGTCCGGCAGGGTGACGATCGCCGGGTTGCTGGGCTCGCTGGCGTTGCCGCTGCGGTCCACGGCACGCACCCGGTAGAAGTACCGCGCCCCGGCGGCGGCCGCGGTGTCCGTGAACGCCGGGGTGCCGGCGGGAACGAGTGCCGCGGTGAGTCGGGTGTAGGGACCCTCGCGTCGGGTCGCCCGCTCCACCTGGTAGCCCGCGGCGTCCGGCTCGGGCGCCATGCGCCAGACGATGGAGGCGCCGCCCGTCACCGGGGTGGCCGCCACGTCAGCGGGGATGCCGGGGGGCGTACGGTCCACCGGGCTCACCGCCAGGACGGCACTGGCGGCGCCCTCCTGACCACTCACGTCCACCGCGGTCACCCGATACCGGTACTCGGCGCCGTTCGTGACGTCGAGATCGCTGATCTCGAGGGGAGACGCATCGTCGCGGATCACCGGCGTGGGCGTGATGCGGTGGAAGGGCGCCGCCGGGGCGTCGGCCCGGTACACCAGGAAGCCGAAGACGTTGTCGCCGGAGTCTCCGCGATACCGCGGGTAGGCCCAGGCGACGGTGACGGTGCGGTCCCCCACCTGCGCCTTGAGCCCGGTGGGTGGCGCGGGGGGCGCGTCCACGACGCGCACCCGGCCCGTCAGGGCCCGCGGCGTCTCGCGCCCGGCCGAATCCGTGAACACCACGCGGTAGGTGTAGAGCCCGCCGCGCGCGAGCCCGGCGTCCACGTAGGTCCGGCCCAGCGCGGCGCCGACTCCGGGATACAGCGCGCTCATCACCACGGCGGCCAGGGGATCCCGCTCCAGCCGGCGGAACGCGTCCTCGGCGGTCGCCGCGCGCAGGGCGCGACGGACCGCCTCCATGTCGGCGCCGATGATGCCCGCGGCTTCCACGCCACTCCGCGCCGGCATGATCGGGTGCGACGTGACGCGGGCCGCCGCCGCGGCGCCGGCCGCGCGATAGAGGACGAACCCGCCGTTCGCCGGAGCGCCGGTGAGGAAGACCACCACCGAATCGCCCCGGGGCACGAGCCGGAGCTGGGCGGCAGGATGGGGGGGCGCCACGGGACCCTGCGCCAGGAGCGACCAGAGCGCGAGCGCGATCACGGCATCTTCCCCGCGGGGAGGGTCCGGTTGGGGAGAGTGGGCGACACGGTGAAGGTCGCGGTAGCGATGGGGCCGGGGATTCCGGCCCGGTCGATTTCCCGCACCTGGACGTAGTACTGGCCCAGCAGGGTGCCCGGCGCGGTGAGGACCTGGGTGGACTGCCCGACGATGATCTTGGAAATGTTTTCCCAGCCGATCACATCGGATCCGGTGGGCGTCGTGCCGACCGCCACCTGCAGTCCGAGGAGACCGGACTCGGGATCGTTCTGGGTCTGTACCGTCAGCGTGACCTGCGGCGCGCTGTAGGTCGCGGTCACGCCCGGCGCGGGCGGCGGGGTGACGTCATAGCCGATCGGTCCGGAAGTCGCCGCGGGCCCCGGCATGTTGTCCCAGTTCACGGCCCGGACGTCGAGGTAGTACGAGTGCCCGCCCACGAGCGAGAGGGTGCCCGTGGAGAGTACGGTGTTCGCGGGCTGGGGCGCCCAGTCGACGGCCCCATTGCCGGTCGGGAACGCCCGCACCGTGCCGCCGGCGGCGTCGCGAACCCGGTACTCGTAGCCCTTCACGCCGGTCTCGGGATCGGCGGCGGGCGTGGTCAGCTGGGCGACGAGATACCCGGGCGACGCTCCCGTTCCGCCGCAATAGGAGGGCGCCGTGGGGGGACTCGGGTCCGCGACCTGGAACGGCCCGTACACCAGCGGACGGGACGCGCCACCCGCGTGGTTCCGCGCGATCACCGACACGTAGAACTGGTGCTGGTAGTCGAGGGGCGACCCACCGACCGTGAACGACGTCTGCGACGGATAGAGGTTGACCCATTGATGGGGGTCGAGCGTGCTATCCGGTGTCTGGTCGGCGTGCCAGAAGTAGTCCTGGAGACCGGACTGGGGGTCCGTGGCCGCGGGGAAACTCAGCACGATCTGCGGCTGGGCGGCGCCCGCGCTCATCGTGGACCCGGTGCTCGAGCCCGAGAGCGAGCCGCTCCACGACGAGCCCGCCGAGCCGAGCACGGCGCCGACGCTGGTGCCGCCGCCCGAGACCGCGGTGGTGCCCGATCCGGCCGGCGCGCTCACGACCGGAAACGGCGGCGGGGTGACGGTGCAGGCCGAGTAGGTCGCGGTGATTGGAATGACCGATACGCCGGAGCCGGCGCCTGGAGCGCCGACGGTCGGAGGCGGCGCCAGGGCGGCGCCCGTGGGCCAGGCCGGACCGGTGCTATCGTAGTAGATCGCGGCCGAGGCGCCGGCCCCGCTCGTCAGGCCCTGGCCGTTCTTGGCACGGACCAGCACGTAGGACGGCGTGGCGCTCGAGAGCTTGAGCTGATCGAGCGTGAGGTCGGTGCGGCCTCCCACCGGGATCCAGGCGGGTGACGTGACGCCTCCGGCGAGCTCGTAGTCGTACTCCGAGATGCCGGACTCGTTGTCGACGGCCGACCACGCGGCTTCGATACTGGCGGGGTCACTGCTCCAGATCCGGGCGACGCCGTCCGATCCCACGACCAGGGGATTGTTCGGGAAGGTCACGACCGGTGTGGACGGCGGCGTGGCGTCCGCCACGAGCCCGCCCCCCGTCGCCTGCGAGGAGCCGCAGCCGCCGCCCGCGTGACACGGCCCCGACGCCGGCACGTCGAACGTGACGGAGTAGTTGCTGCGGCCGTAGCCCACGTACCCCGCTCCGCCCCGCACGCCCACGTCGAACGTGCGGGAGACGGTATTGGTGCCGGTGGAGCTCGCGGTGAAGAGGTAGAGCGTCCGGCTCCCGGCCCCGCCCGCCGAGTAGTAGGCCGGCGTGAGGGAGCCGCCGGGGGTGGCGGCATCGTTGAAGACGTACTCGGTGATGCCGTCCGCGTGCTGCCCGGTCCAGGTGAACTGAAGCCCGGCCATGTAGGGCGTAGTGACGAACGTGCTCATCTGCACGCCGGTCACCGTCGGCACCGTGAGATCCTGCTCGAGGGCGGAAATCCGCGCCCGGACCGCGGCCGTGTCGTCGAGGTTCGGCACCGGCGAGACTGCGACCAGCTTGGTCGCGGGGGTCGCGAGCGTGAGTGTCCCGGAGGTCCCGCCGGCCGGGGCCGCCGTACGGGCGGGACCCGTCTTCCAGAACAGGTATCGCGCATAGACGTCGTGCAGCCTGCCGGTCAGGCCCGCCTGGCTCTGCGACAGCCCGTTCAGCGCCGTCGAGACCGACAGATCCGCGCTCTGGATGGGCGCCAGCTGCTGCCCGAAAGCCGTGACCGCGGCCGAATAGAGGGAGTCGGCGGACGATGCGATGGCCTGGAGACCCGCGTCCGCGACCCGGTACCAGAGCGCCATCCCCGCGGTGTCCGCCCATTTGGCGTAGATCGAGTCGGCCGCGTGGAACACGTGGTTCGCGACCAAGGTGCTGTCCTGACGGTAGGCCGGGCACAGGCCGGCCCCCGCCGTTCCCATGTTGTGGCACATGTTGGCGAACCCGCCCATCCCCGCGGTGTCGGACGCGGCGATGGGAGGCAGGTTGTTGATGGCGGACATGCTGTCCGCCGACCACTTGGTGCAGGTCGGGCTCGACCACCCCAGGAGCGTGCAGAGCGCCTGCATCCGGAGCGAGGTGACCTTGTGCAGCGTGACGCGTCCCGCCGTGGACTGGTCGTTCTGCGTCAGGGCCGGCGGCTCGGCGTAGATCGCGTTCGACACGACCGACGCCTGCGTCTCGAGCCAACCATCCTGGGCCCGCGCCCAGTCGCGCCGCGACAGCGTGGCGTTCACCATCCGGGCCGCCTGCTCCTGCGCCATCCGCGCCGCGCCGTCGTACCGCTGGACGAAGGCCAGGAACGCGGTGCCGGTATCGGCTCCGGTGGCCGCGTGGACCGCGGCGAGCCCCGTCTCGAGCTGCTGCAGCTCCTGCCGCACCTGCTGCTCGTACGCCTGGGCGGCGGCCTGGCGCTGGGTCAGCACCGACACCCACTGCTGCTTCGCCGCGGGATCCACCGAGAACGACGGCGCGTTCGTGACCGTCACCGTGGTGGCCCCCGTCCCGTGCTGGGGGAGCACCGGCTTGGTCATTGACGCGGTCACGGGCGGCGCGGCCGGCACCTTCGGCAGCGGAGTCTGGCTCAGCTGGGTGGTCTGCACCGTGAGGCGCTGCAATGCCGCCGTGACCGTGCCGATCTCGCCGCCCAACGCCGTCAGCTCGGACGTGAGGGAATCGTGGAGGATGCGGATCCGGGTCGAGTCGGTAGGCCCGCCCTCCTGCTGCAGCAGGGAGTCGTAGCGGGGGAAGTACGCGGCCAGGGTGGGCAGGTTGGGCTTCTCGTAGCCGTCCTGCAGGAGCCCCAGGGTCCCGATGTACTGCCAGGCGTTCATCCCGGCGATGGCCTGGAACGCCGCGGCCAGCGCCGACGAGGAGATCACGACCTGGCTCGCCTGCTGCCGGGCCGCCGTCAGCGCCGCCTGCGTCGACGCTCCCGCCTGCACCATCGCCTGGGCCTGGGCTTCAGCGTCGGCGATGGCCTGGTCCATCGCCGGGTCGTCTCCGAAGCCGGCCGAGAGCTTGCCGCCCTGGAACTGAGCCCACACCGTGCCGGTCCAGCTCTCGCCCAGCGCGCTCGCCGTGAGCTCGCCGGAGATGTAGATGAGGGGCGAAGCGGGGGGCGCGCTCACGAGGGCGCCGGCGATCGTGCCCTTCGCGGTGAGGGCGCCGTCCAGGACCGAGACCTCGACGCCGAGGCTGACGTAGGCGCCCCAGTCCTTGGTCTGGGTGAAGTACCAGAGCTTGGCGCTGAAGTCCCCGGTGACCGAGAAGAGGGTGAACGAATAGGTGCCCGAAATGTCCCCGCCCACGAAGAAGCCCGCGGGACCCACGAACAGCTGGCCGTCGTTGATCGCGAGCTCGTCCATCAGGGTGGCCGTGGGAATGACGCCCGCGATTCCCCAGGTGTTGGCGTCCACGACGTAGAACTCGACCTTGGCGGTGGCGTTCAGCATGCCCGGCGCGAGCGCCGTGATGGAAATCGAGCCGTCCGCGAACGCCGGGGCGAACCCGATGACCAGGTCGATGTCGCCCTCCACCTTCACGTACTGGTTGTTGATCGCCTTGATGATCTTGACGTTGCCGTCCAGAGCCAGCTCGTCGTTCTCCACCGTCAGGAGCACCTGCCCGTCCACCAGCTCCGTGCTGACGATCTGGGCTTCGCCGTAGAGGAAGACCGCGAACGTCGGGCTCGACACCACCTGCAGGTGGGTCAGGTCCGCTTCGGCCACCCCGCAGGCCTGGTGCACGGCGTCGACGTCCGCCTGGGTGGGATTGAGGAAGAAGCCGCCACCCAGTCCCGCGATCTGGATCACCGGCATCCCGGGCACCGGGATGGTGAGCCCTTTCACCGCCACGAACAGCCCGATGTGCTCGGTGGAGCCCATCTTCCCCACGTCTCCGACCACCGCCACGCCGACCGTCCCGATCGTGACGCTCCCACCCACCAGGATGTCGAAGCCGTTGGGTGCGTCGGTGTAGCTGAGGGTCGCGAAGATCGATCCGAGCGCAGGCACCGAGGCGCCCGCCGAGTCCACGAGGACGTGCGTGGATCCGTCGGTGCCCTGATAGACCAGCACCTGCCGGACGCCGCCCGTGAAGACCCCCGCCAGGCTGACGCCACCCGAGGCCCGGACGAACGACGACACCGACACGTTCGTCGACGACGAGCCGGAGGACGAGCTCCCCAGCGGCACGGCGATGGTGGTGTCGTGGTTGGCGAAGGCCAGGTTACTGATGGTGATCGAGAAGACGTCCGCGATGGTGAGGGAGCCGCCCGTCAGCCAGTTCGCCCCGAACTGCAGTCCCTGCGACGTCAGCGACACGTTCTTGAACTGGACCTCGGAGGTCACCGCCGACACCGCGATGCTGAGTCCGCCGGCCAAGTCGACGCCGAAGGTGCCGTCCCCGGGGGCGGCGGCCGTGGCGATCCCCAGCTCGACCGGTCCGTATCCCAGCGTATCCGGCGTCGCCAGGGTCAGATTCCTGATCTGCACCTTGCCGTCGAAGCCGACCACGATCCCGGGCAGGATGGAGTTGCCGGTGACGCTGCCGAGATCCAGCTCGTGCCCGGTCCCGCTCTGCCGGGGGCACGCCCCGCTCTTGAAGCACAGCTCGGCCACCGCCTCGACCTCGCTCGGCGCCGCGCCGGGCGCCGGCGTCCCGATGTTCAGATGGACGTTCACGGCGGAAAGAGCCCCGGACACCTGCCCGAAGGTGAACGCCTGCGCCTTGGCGGGCGTGAGGAGCGCGAGGTCGAGCGCCCCCGACGCCACCCCGCTTTTCGAGATGGTCACGCTCCCGTGCTGCGTGGAGGACACCGGCGCCGGGAGCGTGGCGCTGAACGCCGCGCGAAGCGCCGGCGTCCCCTGCTGACTCACGATCATCAGGGTGTCGAGCGTGAGCACGTTCGGCGCGATCGTGATCGGCGCGCTGAGGAGACTCCCCTGCACGATGGACACCGATCCGTCCGAACCCACCGAGAGCTTGCAGAAGTTCGCGGTGTTTCCGAGGAACGTGATCTGGCCCGACAGCGTGAGCGTGACGACGGGCGAAGCGTACGCCACGCCCAGGGCCGGACACGATTGCCCGTTCACCTGCTCGTTCTGCAGGGCGAGCTGCGCTCCGAAGAGAGCCACCGTCTGGCTGCCGTTCACCGTCACCGAGGGAGGGAACTGCACGCCGTGCGAGCCGATCTTGAGGCCGGTGATCGACACGGCGAAGTCCGGGGTCAGGGCCGGCAGCGCCAGCGTGCCCCCCAGCGTCACGGTGAACGCCGTGTCGAACACGCCCACGGCCACCTGCGACGCCGTGAACGAGGCCTGACCGATGGCGACCGGCGGGAGCGAGGAGGCGTCCACCGACAGCGCCACCCCGCTCTGGCTCGAAAGCTGACCCGTGAAGAAAATGGGAGTAGGCGTGAACGACGCGGCCACGACCTGCCCCGACAGCTTGGCGCTGAACGCGCCGCCGAACGTCACGGTCGCCCCGTTGAACTGGACCGACACTCCCGGGCTCTGGCTCACCGCCACCGTCGCGACGGGCTGGGGATCGGCGGGCGCGGTGGTCGAGTACGTGCCGACGGTCGCGGTGCCGGAGAACCCCTGCGCCGACACGGTCAGATCCTTGAACCGGATGTCCGCGCCGCTCACGGACGCGGGCAGGTGCAGCTTCGCGTCGGCCACGAGGGTCCAGCTCCCGTTCTTCTGCTTGAACGCGAGGCGCTCGACGTCGAGTCCGAGGCCGGGCACGGCGAAGAGCGGGGCCCCCGCCGCGCTCGACACGGCGATCGAGTCCGTGGCCGAGGCGAGCTGCCACGTCGTGGTGTTCACCGCCGCCGCGAAGCTCACCGTGACGCTCGGCGCGCCGCCGTTCCCCGCAAGCGCCGGCACCACGAGAGGAACCGGGCTCTTCGTGGCGAGGACGGTTCCGTTCGGGCCGGTCGAAGTGGTCACCAGCAGGTTGTGCTGGGCGTCCCGGAGCCGGACGTAGGCCACACCCCAGGCCGGCAGCGGGATGGAATCGGGAATGGGCAGGACGCCGAACACGTCGCCGGGCAGGAAGCCGGCCTGGTTCACCACCGCGATGGTGTCGGTCCCGGAGATCAGCGTGGCCCGGCCCCGCCGCACCCCCACCGGCGACACCCCGAGCGCGAATCCGGAATCGAACCGCACCGCGAGCTGCGACGGCAGGTACGACTTTCCGGCGAACGCGAGGGAGGCGGTGGCCGATCCGCCGAGATGGAAGCCGGTCGAATCGAGGGTGACGGTATCCGGCGCGGCGATCAGCGCTCCCGACGCCGGCGGCGTGGCGGTACGGGGCACGACCTGCCAGGACAGGCCGAGCGAGGCGTCGAGTGCCGCCTGGACGGCGAACCCGTTGGTCAGGGTGAGGCTTCCCCGTTTGACCGAGAGATCGGGCAGCGCGAGCAGGAGGTTCTTGACGGTCGCCACGATCGAGTCGCCGGGAGCCACCATCAGCGCGGCCGAGCCGGTGAGCGCGAAGCCGGCGGAGTCGATGCGGCCCGCGCTGACGTCGAAGGCGAGCAGCGGCGAGGCCGCGGGGAGGGACCAGCGGAACGGCTGGGTCAGCAGCAGCACGCCGCCGTTGACGCGACCCTGCGCCAGATCCACCGACAGTGACCCGCTCGCCGTCACGCTGTCCGGCACGGTGGGCGCCGCCAGCTTGAGCGCCGCCGTTCCGGCGAGGATCGCCGTCTGGGCGCCCCCGGAGTCCGCGAGCGTGAGACTCGAGCCCGTCATTTTCACCATCAGCGGCCCGATCTGCACCGGGCAGCTCGGCGCCACGTTACTCACCGTCCCGGACCAGCGCCCCGTCGCGGTGACGCCGGCCGACACGGCGACCGACGTGTCGCCGGGGGCGGCGGCGCACCGCAGGATCGAGGGATAGACGTAGTGACCGGCCGCCGTGACGCCCACGCCCTGAACGGTGCGGGCGGATGCGCCGCTGCCCTGAGTGGCGGCCCCGAGGGACCCGCCGAAGGCGTCGATGCTCCCACCCGGAACGGCGATGGGCCGGGAGAGAGGCGGCGGCTCGATCTGCCCGGTGAACACGCCGTTCGTGAGCCCCGCCCCCAGCACCGAGAGCGTCACCCCGCGGAGCGCCGCCGGCGCCGCGGACCCGAAGCCCAGGCTCAAGTCGAATGCGAAGCCCCAGTCCGTGGGGCCCTGACCGGTGAACCAGTTGACCGCGATGGGGCCCTTGGTCCGGAAGGCCTGGGGCTGAACCGTGAACCCCGCGACGGTCACGGCCGGCACGGTGAGCTGGGGGAGGTTGATCTGAGGAATGGTGAAGCCGGTCTCGGTCAGCTCGACGCCCGGCACTCCGGGCAGCATCAGCGAGTCGAGCTGGGGGAATTGCAGGGCGGCGTCGAAGAGCAGGTCGAAGTGCCACTTCAGCCCCGCGGGGTCGTACGTCAGGGTCGGAACCTGCAGGCCCGAGAGCCCCAGCCGCACCGCGCCCAGATCCACGAACCCGAGGGAGTCCGCGCCCGCGGGCAACGTCAGCTGGGTCACTTTCACGCCGGCGCTCGAGGCATCCACCACGGCGCTCGCGCGGTACCGGCCCGTCGTGCCGGTCCCGACGACGAGCGCGGAGGTCGCGCTCACGTCGTACTGGAGCGGCCCCCCGCCGGTGAGGGCGGCGCCGAACGAGCCGGCCACGTGGCTCACGATGAGGGAAAGCCCGCCGAATCCGGGGACCAGCGGAATGGAGTCGGCCGGCGTGAGCGCGACGTCGACGGCGCCGGTGAGGTGGCCCGTGGCGTCGAGCTGCAGGGTCACGGCGCCGGCCTGGCGCCGACCGAACAGCGCCAGCGCGCCCGAGAGCGCGAACGACGGCGCTGCGCCCCCGCCGGCCGCGTAGGTGATGCTGTCGATCGCGAACGGCAGACCCGCCGGACTGAGATCGAACCCCGATGCGCCGGCGGGAACCGTGGCCTTGATCGTCCCCGAAGTGATGCCGCGGCCCAGAGGGTCGAGCGTCACGTCCAGGCTGACGTTGAGCTGGGGCGCGGTGCCGCGGCCGAGCGTCAGAGCCGGGAAGACGAGCGCGACGGTGGCGTTGGGCGCCGTGGTCAGGTGCACGCCCGCCGACGTGTTCTGCGCCGTGACGAGAAGATTCCCCTGCGCGTCCTTCAATTGGAGGTACGCGACGTCCGTGGTGGGGAGACCGAGCTGGGCCGGGAGGACGCCGGTGGCCAGTGCGCCGAGGTTGGGGTGGAAGCCCTGGGCATCCACGGATCCCACCTGCGCGCCGTGCCACCCGAGCGCCACCGAGCCCGCCGCGACGCCGGCGGGAACGAGCGCCAGGGCGAAGTCCGGCGAGAACGCCGCGCTGATCGAATCGAGGTCCTTGCCCCCATACACCAGGTGACCCGACGCCGCGCCCGAGACCACCAGGCCCGCCGGCGTGAGCGCGGTCTGCGCCGGCAGGTCGATCCGCATCCCGGAGCTCACGTCGAGCGCGGCCCCGGCGCCGAGCGTCTTCCAGGTGAGCGCCGCGCCCGTGCCGGTCCCGATCTCGAGCCCCCACGGGCCGTCGAAGAGCACCTTCCCCGCCGTGACCGCGGCGGTCCGGGGATTCACCACGATCTGATCGAACGTGGCGCCCAGCGTCTGCTTGTTGGGAAGCAGGAGCTGGGCTCTCCCGTCTACGTGGAGGCCGGCGGTGTCGAGCGACGCGGCGCCCACGGTGAAGGCCAGGAGCGCGGGAGCGGTCGGCAGGTCGAGCTCGAAGGGACCCTGGAAGGCAAGTGACCCGGACGCGAGCCGGCCGCGGACCAGGTCGATGCCGATGGTCCCGGAGCCGTTCACGGTGCTCGTACCCGCGGTGAACTTGCCCGTGGCGGTCCCGGAGAGCACCGCGGACTGCGCGCCCCCGGTGCCGGCCGCCAGCGTGAGGGTGGCGCCGGTGACGTTGAGCTGGAGCGCGGCGAGCGTGATCGGGCACTTCGGCGCCAAGCCGCTCACCTGGCCGGTCACGAGCCCCGCCGGCGACAGGCCGAGCGACCCGGTCAGCTCGATCCGCTGATCGCCGGAAGCGGCGCAGGTGAAGAAGGGGGGAAGGATCAGCGCGCCCGTGACCGCGGGGACCTGCGTGACCGCCGCCTGCGGCGCCAGCTGGATCACGACGGACCCGCCGATCTTTTCCAACGCCACCGCCGCGCCGCCACCCAGGTTCACCTGGCAGGCGGGATTGAAGGTGTGGTCGGCGACCGGAAGCGTGAGCGTCCCGCCGGCCAAGCGGGCACTCGTCACACCCATTGGTACGCCGGCGAGGCAGGCGGGCTCATCCTGCGGCAACCCCGTGTACGCCAGGGACCCGTCCAGCGAAAACGTGAAGCCCGCGGCGCTGTGCGCCTGCCAGTCTTTCCACGACAGCGTGAAGGCACTGAGACTCGCCCGGGTGACCCGGAAGCCGAACCCCGCGATGCCCGCGGGTCCGCGGGTACCCGTCACCTGCGACGCGGGGATCGTCAGGCCGTTGGCATCCACCGTCACGCCCGGAGCCTGGGGCAGCTGGACTCCCGCGGCCGCCGTCAGCGCCGGTGTGAGATCCACCTGGAACGCGAAGTCGAACCCCTTGCCGGGGGTGTAGGCGAACCGCTCGAGCCGGAGCCCTGAAAGCGACGCCGTGAGCCATCCGAGGTCGGCCCCGGTGCCGGAGCCGTCGCACGACGGCGTGAAGGCGCCCGGGGTCACGGCCCCGCCGGCGATCGTGAGTGTCAGCGAGCCGCCGCAGGTGGCGCCTCCCGCGTCGAGCGCCACCTGGCCTGACGCGCTGAGCTGGTAGCTCGAAGTCTTCGCGCTCAGTGAGCTCGAGAACGATCCGCTGACGGCCGAGAGCGCGAGCTGGAGGCGCGTGTCCCCCGGCACGAGCGCCACCGGGTTCGGCGGGCGGCACGCGATGGACGCGGATACGGTTCCGTTTCCGTCGACCGCCGCCGAGCCGACGGCGCACCCGGGATCCTGGCCGAAGACCGAGAGGCTCCCCGTCAAGCTGAGGGAGCCCCCAGGGAGCGCGATCGCCGCCTGACGAATGAGGAGCTGGGCCGGATCGGCGCCCAACGTCGCGATGGGCGGGCCGGCGGCGTCGCCCGCCGTGAGCCTCCCCGCCAGGCCGGCCGCCGTGAGCTGCAGGGTCCCGGTGAACGGCACGCTCGCGCCCCCCAGGGCGAGGCGCGCGGCGACGCTGAACCCGGCGTGCGCGTCGTAGGTGATGGTCGTGGGCTGGACGTACGCGCCGGTGGCCGACGTCGGAATCACTCCGGCCGGCAACGTCCCGCTGAGACTCCCCGCCGTGAAGACCGGGTTCGTGACCGAGCGCTTGTCGAGGGTCAGCCCGTCGAGCTGGACGCGCACCTGCCCCCGGTACGCTCCGGTGAGCTGGAGAGTGGCCGACCCGTCGAGCTGATACGCGAACGGGGTCTCGGTCACCTGCGCCTTCGAAAGGCCGGACAAGCGGGCCAGCCCGGGGACGAGGGTCAGCGTGTCCGGGAACGACGCGAGGGACGCGGGGGGACGACCGGGACCACCCACGGTGAAGGTCCGGATCTCGCTCTTGCCCTGCCCCCGCGTGATGGGGAAGCCGTTCTGATCGAGGGCCTCCACCTGCCAGACGTATTCCTTTCCGGTCTCGAGCGGCAGGGCGTTGACGGGATAGGTGAGCATCGGCGTACCCGCGACGGTCTGGTCGAAGATCGCGGGGTTGGCGGCGAGCGCGGTGGCCGGGGTCTGCTGGGCTCCACGCTCCACGATGTGGACGCGATACGTCACGCCGATCTCGGGGGGCACCACCACCGGGGTCCACTGGAACACGGGCTGGGCACCCTGGGCCACGCCGGCTGCCGCGGGGAAGATCAACTGCGGCGCATCCGGAAGCGCGATGGTCACATTCGTGCAGACCACGGTGAGCTGTGCGCCATTCTGATCGAGCACCCGCGCGCACAGCTGGAGGGGACCCTCCGGCAGGCGGCCGGTGCGCTGGACCGTGTACACGTAGCGGCCGTTCGATCGCTCGGTGTTCCAGGTGAGCAGATCGGTGGTGGTGAAGAGCTGGGTCGTGGGTCCGAACGCGAACGACTCGGGGGGCGAGATGACCCGCCCGACCTCCCCGGCCGTGGCGCGCGCGTACGCCTCCACTCGGAAGCTCTGACTGCCCCGCCCCGTGTAGAGCACGGTGAGTACGGCCATCTGGGGATTGCGCTGCCAGTCGGCGAGGAAGGGGCTGGGGAACGGCTGCACCATGAGGGTGGCGGTCCAGGCGGGATTTTGCGCCCGGGCTTCGCCCGCGAGGGCGAACATGCCTGCCAGGAGAAGCCCCAGCCGCCTCACCGGATCTCCACCGGAACCGCCGACGTGACCTCGATGCCGCGACCATCGGACGCGGTGGCGACGACGCGGTAATACCGCCGGCTGGCGGGACGGGGCACCCGGTCGCGGTACGCTGTGGGCCCCACCGCCCCTCCCCCCGCGCAGCGGGGATCCGGACTCACCGCCACCCACAGATCGACCGCGCCGACCGACACCTGGAGCTGGTAGGACGCCGCCCCGGGCAGGCCGCGCCACTCCAAAGCCACCACCCGGCACGAAGGACCCGCCGAATCGGCCGCCGAACCGGCCATCAGGAGCGTCGCGGTGAGGCTCTCCCGAAAGGCGGCACGGTCGCGCTCGCCCGGGACCACCCCCTGAGCCCCCAGGGGGCACGCCAACACCACCCAGAGCGCCAAGGCGCACCGGGCTTCTGTTCCGCTCGACATGCCGCCATTTTACCGGCGAGGTTCACTCTGATATCAACATGATCAACACGCTGAGCCGTAATCACTTCAGACTCGTCACGCTGGGGCAGATGCGCCTGCTCTCAGCTGCCGGTGACGAGGAGGAGTCCCTCACCAAGAGGCGGCTCAAGCTGGCGCTGCTCGCCCTCCTGGCCGTGTCCCGTCGAGCCATCCCTCGGGAAGTGCTGGTGGACACGTTCTGGGGAGACCAGGACGAGGAACACGCGCGCCACTCACTGAGTGACGCGCTCTCTCATCTCCGCCGCGTCCTCGGCCGGGATGCCATCGGAGGTCGTTCGGCCGAGGTGGCCCTGTCGGGGGATGCCCCCCTGACGGTCGACGCTCTGGATCTGGTCGAAGGCGCGGGCCGGGAGGACCACCTCCGGGTCGTCGATCTTTACGGCGGCCCCTTCCTCGAGGGCGTGCACGTGGAGCGCTCGGCCCGATTCGAGGACTGGGTGTCCAAGGAGCGCGAGCGGCTCCGGCAGCTCTTCGCCCGGAGTGCGGGACCCGCCTGTGACCTGCTGGCCGCGAAAGGAGACGTCCCGCGCTGGCGCGCCACCGCGGAGCGCTGGGTGGACGCGGCGCCCGCGGATCCCGCCGCGGTCCGGAGCTGGCTGGCGGCGGTCGCGGCCCCGGGCACGCGCGCGGCGCTCCAGGAGGCGATCGGGGGGTTCGAGCGCTGGAATGCCCGCCTGGCCCGTGACCACGCGCGCAACCCCGACGCCGATGTGGTCACCCAGGTGGACGAGTATCGCCGCCGGATCGAGCGCGCCGGAGACCGCACCACCCCGCCCGCGCTCGCCGCCCCCGACGCACCCCGGGGGATGCGACGCTGGACACTGCCGGCGACGGTCGCCGCGGCGGCGCTCCTGGTTGTCGCCCTCGTTCTCCGGGGGCGGAAAACGCCCGAGTCGACCCCGGTGGTGGCGGTGATGGCGCTCCGGAACGTCCAGGGAGACAGCGCGAGCAGCTGGCTGGAGGATGGGCTGCAGCAGATGTTGATCGCGGATCTCTCCCGGGCCGGCGGGGCGGGTGGCGGGTCGGCGCTGGAGGTGATCGACCCTTCCCTCCTCCGCGACGCCGCGAGGCGTCAGGGGGTGACCCGGGAAGCCGCGCTCACCACGGACCAGGCCGTGGAGCTGGGGCGGGGGCTCGGCGCCACGTGGGTCGTCACCGGCGGGGTCACACACGGGAGCGGGGTGTACGTAGTCGACATCACGGTACGCCGCGCCGCCGACGGTTCCCCGCTGCAGATCTACAGCGTGGTGGGCAACGACGTGCTCACGGTGGCCGACCGGACGGCGGCCCGCATCCTGCTCGCCACGGAGGCCCACGCGCGCGGCCCGCGGCTGGCCGAGGTCGAGACCGGCAGCGTCGAGGCGTACCAGCATTTCGTGCGCGCGCTACAGGCGAATCAGGAGGGCCGCCCGGACGAGGTGACCCGTGAGCTGGACGCGGCGATCGCGCTCGACTCGGGGTTCGTGGACGCGCTGGTGGAGCGGATCCGCGCCGCGTCGGGCGCGGGTGACACAGTCACCATCGACCGGCTGGCGCCGGTGCTCGCGCGGGCCGGGGACCGGGTGAGTGAGCGGGATCGGCTCGACCTGGCCGCCTTCGCCGCCGAGCATAACGGGGAGCACGAGCGCGCGGAGGACCTGGCGCGACAGATCGTGGCGCACTACCCGCGGGACCCGCGCGGGTACGACCGCCTGGCCGAGATCCTCGAGAACCACGGAAAGTGGACCGCGGCCGATTCCGTGCTGGAGCGGCAGCTGGCGCTGGACTCTCTGGCCACCGCGGCCGGCACGGGGCCCTGCGTTCCCTGCTCCGCCTACGGCGGCTTGGCGCAGCTCCGGATCACCACCGGGGACTTGGCGGGCGCGGAGCGCGCGGCGCGGCGCTGGATCGAAATCCAGCCCAATCTCCCCGGCCCCTGGCGCGACCTGGGCTCCATCCTGGCCTTCGCCGGTCACTACGCGGCCGCCGAAGCCGCGACCCAACGCGCCGTGACCCTGTCCGGCGGCGACGTCGGTTTCACGCTCCGGGTGGGGGCGGTGCGCCTCCTCGCGCGCGACTACCGCGGCGTGGATTCACTCGTCGTGGCCTGGCGGCGTTCCTCGGTCGGGGACCTGCGCCGCGGGGCCCTGGACCTCGAGGCGATGTCGGAGCGCGAGCAGGGGCGCTATCGGGCCTCCAACGCCACGTTCGGACGCCTGATCGCCGAGGATTCGTCCAATCAGAGCATGCGTCTGGTGATGGCCAACTCGCTGGCGCATCTCGATCTCCGCCGCGACGCGGCGGCCGCCTACGACGTGATGGATCGGGAGCGGCTGGTGCACGAGCGCGTGGCGACGACCCGCGTCTCTCCGGTGCAATCCCTGACGGGAGATGTCGCGCGGGCGTACTCGTGGCTCCACGCCCTGGAGGCCGAGGCGATCGGGGGCCAGTGGCCGGGAGACGCGGCGCCGGCGGTCGACACCGCGCACCTGCGGATCCTCGCGGACTCGATCGCCGCGGTCAGCGTCCGCAGCTATTATGGAAGGGACTGGCTCCTCGCCCACCACGTGCGGGGCCTGGTCGCGCTCTCCGGAGGCCGGTACGCGGAGGCGGTCCGGGAGCTCGAGGCGGCGCGGTGGGGGGCGGTGGGGTGGACCGCGACGGAGCGCGCCCTGGCCCAGGCATACCTGGGAATGGGCCGGACCGATTCCGCGCTCGCGGTGCTCCGGGCGGCGTACGGGGGACCGCTCGACGCGATGGGCCGGTACGAGCCCCGGTCGGAGCTCGACTACCTGATGGCGGTCGCGTTCGCCCGGGCCGGGGCGACGGACAGCTCCCGGGTGTACGCGGAGTACGTACGGCGGGCCTGGGCGGCGGCGGATCCCGAAATCCGGCGCCGGCTGGCCGGTCTTCCGGGCCGCTCAATGGCGGCCGCGGCTCGCCCGTATCGGTAATAGTGACGATGACGACTTGTACCCGAAGAATGGGAGGCAGCATGAAACAGGGAATGCGGATGCTCGGTCTGCTGGCGTTCTTGGCGGTGCCGCTCTCGGCGCAGCAGCCGGCGTCCCCGGACAGCGCGCACCGCCACGGGGGCATGATGGGCCCCGGCGGGCCGGGCATGATGGGACACGACGACATGATGGGCCCCGGCATGGGGATGATGATGGGGGGCATGGAGTACGCCCCGGCCCACCTCCTGGCGATGAACGGTGAGCTGAGCTTGACGGCCCAGCAGATCACCGCCCTCACCGCCCTGCGCGACGCGGCCAAGCGCGACGGCCAGGCGTCGATGGACAGGATCAAGACGCACATGGATGAGCTGCGGACGGCGCTGGACGCCGCGGCGCCGGACACGGTGGCCATCCGGACCCACTTCCTCGCCGCGCACGAAGCGATGGGCCAGGCCCACCTGGCGATGCTCATCACCAATGCGCGGGCCAAGGCGCTTCTGACCGACGCCCAGCGAGCGCAGATCGCCCAGATGCGTCACGGCATGATGGAAGGACGCCGGCGGGGTGGTCCCGGCCGATGGCACGGGCAGCCCGCGATGCGCATGCGGGGGTCCTGACGATCCGGCGAGACGCGAAAACGGGCCCCCGCCTCGGGGGCCCGTTCCATTTCCGGGCTACTGCACGACGATGACGCCGCTCATCGCGGCCCCGTGCACCGCGCAGTGGTAGTGATAGGTCCCCGCCGTCGTGAGCGTCGCGACGTAAGTCCCCGAGGTCTTCGGCGCCCCCGAATTCGGCGGCAGCGCTCCCGGCCCCGAATCCCAGTTCACCGTGTGACCGTTCGAGGGGGTGGCCCACGTCCAGGTGACGGTGGCACCGGACCCGACCGTGTCGGGCGAGATCGAGTAGAAGTCGTTTCCGACCGTGATGGCGGTGCTCCGCCCGCCGCTCGAGCCGGGCGACGTGCTGCTCGAGCAGGCGGTGAAGGCCAGGGAGACGAAGACGGCGAGGAACGCGGTGCGACGCATGGTCAATCCTCCGGCGGTGATGTTCCAATCAGTCGACGTCCCTGGTACCGCCCCCCGCGCCCGGCGATCCGCCGTTTTCCGTTACCGGAAGGACCCCGGACCCGCCCCTGACCCGAAGCGGGAGGGATTGTCCCCCCGCCGTCGTCGCCTACATTGACCGCGTGACCCTCCTCACACTCCGCGGAATCACCAAGCGATATCCGGGTGTCACCGCCCTCGACGCCGTCGATCTCGACGTCGAGCCCGGCACCGTGCACGCGCTGGTCGGGGAGAACGGCGCCGGCAAGTCGACGCTCCTGAAGATCGTCGCCGGCGCCGAAACCCCCGACGCGGGGTCGGTGCTCTGGAACGGCCGGCCGGTCAGGGCGCACACGCCGCGCGAAGCCCTGCTCCGCGGCGTCACGGTCATCTATCAGGAGCTGGCCCTGGTGCCGGCGCTCGGCGCCGCGGCCAACATCTATCTCGGCATGGAACCCCTCCGCCGCGGACTCCTGGACGCCGGCGCGATGCGCGCCGGCGCCGCCGCGGCCCTCGCCGACCTGGGTCTCGTCGTCGA
>DATJQI010000007.1:0-8312 GCA_035505915.1 Gemmatimonadales bacterium
AGGCAAGATCCGCTTCACCTTCGACCCCAGCATCGAGACCTGGGAGGCGGCGTTCACGCCCCAGGGCCGCCAGCCCCTCGGGGGCTTCCTGAGCGGCGACTCCCTGGGCGCATCGGCCGTGCCGTCGCTCGGCCCGATGCAGACGGCCGTGCGGGCCGCGAGCGGCCTTTCCACCTTCGAAGCCAGCCTGGGACAGACGCTGCTCGCCATCCGCTCGGAGCGGCGGGTGACTCCGATCACCGGTGAGGTCGGACTCTCCGACCGGCTCTCCGTCAGCCTGATGGTCCCGATCGTCCGCGTCGACGTGCGGGAGACCCTCAACGTCGACTCCACCAGCAACCTCGGCCTCAATCCCCTGTACCTGGGAAACAGCGCCGCGTACACGGCATTCTTCAGCCACTTCGACGCCGCCTTGACCGCGCTCGACGCGCAGATCGCCGGCGGGACCTGCGCGCCCCGGTGCGCCGAGGCGCAGGCACTGTCGACGGAGGGACACGCGATCCGGAGCGCCTTGAACATCGCGGTGTACGGGACGGGCCCCTCCAGTCCGTCCCCGTTCCTGCCGCTCGCCGGCTCGAAGGCCGGTCAGGGCATCGACACCACGGTGATCACGCTCCAGCGCCAGCTGGCCGACTCGTTCGGCGTTTCGGGGTTCCCCGACACCCTGTCCCTGCCCCAGTTCGCCACGTCGTCCGACGACATCCAGCAGATGCTCATCGACCCGCAGTACGGGTTCGACTACTCGCCCATCCAGCGGACGCCGAAGTTCTACCGCTACTGGCCGGGGGACGCGGAGATCGCGGCGAAGTACCGCGTGGCGGTCGGACCGGCGTACGCGGGCACCGTGAAGGTCCTGGTGCGGCTGCCCACCGGCCATCAGGCGTCTCCGAACGATCCGTTCGCGCTCTCGTCGGGCGATCATCAGACCGATCTCGAGGTGGGCTACATCCAGGAATGGACCCTGTGGAACCGGCTGTGGCTGAATCTCAACGCGCGGCTGGGCCTGCAGCTCCAGGGCCTGACCGACCGCCGCGTGGCGCCCCCGGGCGCGTTCTGGGTCCCCGCCGCCGCGGACGCCCGTCTCGATTGGAAGCCGGGGAATTACCTCGCGCTCGATTTCGCGCCGATGTACCGGTTCGCGAAGCAGTTCTCGGCGGGCCTGACGGTCACGTATTACCGCCAGGGACTCGATCACTACACCTTCCCCACGCCGGGGGACTCCGTGGCGCTCGCGACGCGGCTGGGCGCTCCGGTGAGCGCCTCGGTGCTCGATCCGGGCACGAATCGGCGGGACTGGCAGCTGGGCTTCGCGCTGACGTACGCCGGCCCGGTCTGGGAGACCGGGTTCTCGGTCCAACAGGTGGTCAGCGGGTGGGGCGCGGGGACTTCGGTGCCGGCGGCGACGACGTTCCGGCTGGTGTTCCGGGCGTTTCACTCGCTGTTCTGAGCAGCGCCCGCGCGTGCCGGACCGCGGCCTCGAGATCGGGGTCGCCCAGCATCCGCGCCACCTCCCGTACGCGATCTTCTCCTTCCACCAGGCGCACGTCGCTCGTGGCTACGCCGCCCCGGGCGCCCTTGGTGATCACCACCTGGTGGCGTGCCTGGACGGCGATCTGGGGCAGATGCGTGATCACCAGCACCTGACGGCCGTCGGCCGCCACCCGCGCCAGCGCCTCCCCGACCTTCCCGCCCACCTCCCCGCCGATTCCCTGATCCACTTCGTCGAAGACCAGCGTCGGGACCCGGTCGTGCCCCGCGAGCACCACCTTCAGCGCGAGCATCAGCCGGGACTGCTCGCCGCCGGAGGCGACACGGGAGAGCGGCCGGGAGCCCATCCCGGGGGAGAGCTCCACTTCGAAGGACACCGCCTCGGCGCCCAGAGCGCCGGGCGCCGGGAGGCGCCTGAGTCCGGGATCGAACTGGCCTCCGGCGAGGCCGAGAGACGGGAGGTGATCGTTGACGGCCTTCTTCAGGCGTTTGGCGGCCGCTGAACGCTTGGCCGACAGGGCTTCGCAGGCGCGGACGAAATCCTTCGAAGCCTGCTCCTTCTCTTCGGCCAGAGACCTGAGATCAAGCTCCGCGGTGTCCAGAAGATCGAGCTCGCGGGCCGACGCGTCCCGGGTGGCCAGGACGTCGGGGATCTCGGGGCCGTACTTCTGCGTGAGCCGGTAGAGGGTGTCGCGGCGGCGGTCGATGGTCGCCAGGCGGCCCGGATCGGCGTCGATGCCGGCGGCGTAGTCCGAGGCCCTCGCGGCGAGCTCCTGGAGATTCGCGAAGGCCGCGTCCAGCATCTCACGCCACTTCGCCACGGACGCATCGATACGCTCCAGTGCGGCCAGGGTCTTGGCGCCCTTGGCCAGCGCGGATTGGTCGCACGCCGTCTCGAGCTCCCGCGCCAGCCGTGTCAGCTCCTCGGCGTTCGCGAGCCGCCGGGCCTCCGTCTCGAGCGCCTGATCCTCCCCCGTCTTCGGCGCGGCCTGGGTGATCTCTTCCACCACGTGGCGGAGGTAGTCCGCCTTCCGGCGTACCTCGTCCTGTCTACTCCGCAGCTCCGCGTCCTTCACCACCGCGCCCTGCCAGCGGGCGTGCGCATCCCGCACCGCCGCCCGCTCGACCTCGGCCCCCGCGTATGCGTCGAGGATCTCGGCCTGCGCCTCGCCGCGCACCAGCGACTGGGTTTCGTGTTGACCGTGGAGATCGACGAGCGCGGCGCCGAGCTGCGCCAGGACGCCGATGGTGGTGGGAGAGCCGTTCACCCAGGCCCGGGAGCGGCCTTCGGGGTAGACCTCGCGCCGGATCACCAGCGTGTCGTCGGCGAGGTCGACGCCGAGTCCCTCGGCCACGGCCCGGGCCGGCGCGCGCGGCGGCAGGTCGAACGCGCCCTCGACGACGGTCTTCTCGGCCCCCGGCCGGACCACGTCCGCCGACGCCCGCTCGCCCAGGAGCAGCGCCAGTGCGTCCACGAGCATCGACTTCCCCGCCCCGGTCTCCCCGCTCAGCACGTTGAAGCCGGGCCCGAGCCGGAGCGTGACGTCGGCGATCACGGCCAGGTCCCGCACGCGAAGCTCGGCCAGCATCAGCGGCGCTCGCGGTCGGAGAGATCCCCCCACTGGAGCTTCTTCCGCATCCGCGCGAAGAATCCTTCGGGCCCCAGTCGCACCAGGAGCACCGGCTGCTCGGCGCGCTTCACGACGAGGCGCTCCCCGGGCCGGATGGTGGTCCCCACCTGCCCGTCGTAGGACACCAGCACGTCGTCGGTCCAGGGCGGGATCGGCTCGACGGTGACCGCGCAGTTGGACGGCACCACGAGGGGGCGCACCGCCAGCGTGTGCGGGCAGATGGCCGTGACCACGATGGCGTCCACGCCCGGCACGACGATGGGCCCGCCCGCCGACATCGAGTACGCGGTGGACCCCGTGGGCGTCGAGACGATGATCCCGTCCGCCGAGTATTGACCCACTTCGTCGCCGTCCACGGAGACCCGCAGCCGCACCACGCGCGCCACGCCGCCCTTGTGCACCGCGACGTCGTTCAGGATGAGGGGCTCGTCGCGGGAGGCCCCCTGCTTCTGCTCGATGCGCGACGCGAGGGCCAGCCGGGGTTCGGTGGCGTAGGCCCGCCGGACCAGGGCGTCGAGCGCCCAGTCGAGCGACTGGATGGAGGCCGTGGTGAGGAAGCCGACGCGCCCCAGGTTGACGCCCAGGATGGGGGTCCGGGAGGCCGAGAGGAGCCGCGCGCCGCGCAGGAGCGTCCCGTCTCCGCCGAGCGTCAGGAGACAGTCGAGACGGCCCGGGTCGGACAGCGCACCGGGAGCGGGGTCGGGCCAGATCTTGAGGAGGTCGGGCTCGGCGAAAAAGGTCACGCCGAGCTTGGCGCCCGAGCGCCCCAGCTGGGCGAGCACGGTCCCGAGGTCGCGGTAATTGGCGTTGCCGACGACCCCGACGTTCATTTGGGAGTGAGGGATTCCTCGGCCGCCAGCGCGCGGAAGCGCGCCGCGATCCCTCCGGCGGTGAGTCCCACCTCCGCGAGCTGCTGGGCACGGGGGGCGTGCTCGTAGATGCGGTCGGGAACGCCGAGCGGCACCACGCGGACGCCGGGGGCCGTGGTCTCGACCACACCGGCGAGGTAGGCGCCGAAGCCGTTCACGACGGTGCCGTCCTCCACGGTCAGCAGGAGCTGGTGGTCGTGCACCAGCGCGTCCAGGGTCACGCGGTCGAGCGGCTTCAGGAAGCGGCAGTTCACCACCGTGAGATCCCAGCCGTCCGACGCCAGCTGCGCCGCGGCGTCGAGGGCCGGCTGGCACATCACTCCGACCGCCAGGATGGCGCAGTCTTTCCCCTTCCGCAGCACTTCCCAGGTCCCGTACGGCACCGGCGGCACCTCGCCCGCGGGCGGCACCTCGCCGGGGGCCTTGTCGCGCGGATAGCGGAGCGCGAACGGGCCGTCGTGCTGCAGCGCCGCGCGGAGCAGGCCGATGAGCTCCCGCCCGTCCCGCGGCGCCGTCACGGTCATGTTGGGCACCGCGAGCAGGTAGGCGATGTCGTACAGGCCCATATGGGTCTGGCCGTCGTCTCCCACCATCCCGGCCCGGTCCATCGCGAAGATGACGGGCAGTTTCTGGATCGCGACGTCGTGGATGATGTTGTCGTACGCGCGCTGCAGGAAGGTCGAGTAGATCGCGACGACGGGACGGATCCCCTGCGTGGCGAGACCGGCGGCGAAAGTGGTGGCGTGGCCTTCGGCGATGCCGACGTCGAAGAACCGGTCCGGATACTTCTTCTGGAACAGATTGGTCCCCGTCCCCGACGGCATCGCCGCCGTGATCGCCACGAGATGCGGATACTCCGCGCCGAGCTGGACGAGCGCTTCGCCGAAGATCTTGGTCCACTGCGGCGCGCCGGGGGCGACGGGCTTGAGCTGGCCGGTCACCGGGTCGTAGGGCGCGCGCGCGTGATACTTCTCGAGGTCGGGCTCGGGGTGCGGGAAGCCCTTGCCCTTGTGGGTCAGGACGTGGATCACCCGCGGTCCCTTGAGGGACTTCACGATCTCGAAGGTCTGGAGCATCTGGTCGATGTTGTGACCGTCGATGGGCCCGAAGTACCGGAACCCCAGCTCCTCGAAGAGCATCCCCGGAGACCAGAGGTTCTTGACGCTCTCTTCCACGGTCTTGGCGAACTCCACGAGCTTCGGCCCGCCCACCAGATGCGACGCGCGCTCGATCATCCCCTTCACCATCTCGCGCACGCGGACGGTGAGGGGATTCGCGATGACCGACCCCAGGTACTTGCTCATCGCGCCCACGTTGGGCGCGATGGACATCCCGTTGTCGTTCAGCACCAGGATGATGTCGCGGTTCGAATGACCGGCGTTGTTCAGGGCCTCGTAGGGGAGCCCGCACGTCATCGCCCCGTCGCCCACCACCGCGAGGACGCGATAGTCGTCGCCGGCCAGGTCGCGCGCCGTGGCCATCCCCAGCGCGGCCGACAGCGCCGTGCCGGCGTGGCCGGCGCCGAACTGGTCGTGGGTGCTCTCGCTGCGGCGCAGAAAGCCGTTCAGGCCGCCCGGCTGGCGGAGCGTGTGCAGCCGGTCGTTGCGGCCGGTCAGGATCTTCCAGGGATACCCCTGGTGCCCCACATCCCAGACGATCTTGTCGCGGGGCGAATCGAAGGCCCGGCAGAGCGCGACGGTGAGCTCCACGACGCCCAGTCCGGCGCCGATGTGCCCGCCCGTCTGGGACACGACGTCGATGAGGCGCCGGCGCACCTCGTCCGCCAGCGGCTGCAGCGATTCGGCGGGCAGCCGCTTGACGTCCTCGGGACCGTGGATTTGGTCGAGCAGGGCCATAGGCTCTAGTTGGGTCGGGTGACGATGTAGTGCGCCAACTCCACCAGCGTAGGGGAAACTAACCCCGCCGAGAGCAGCCGGGCCACCGCACCCGCGGAAAGCCGCTCCGCCTCGGCCCGGGCCGCCCCCACCCCCAGGAGCGTGACGAAGGTCGTCTTGTCGAGGGCGACGTCCTTCCCGGCGGTCTTCCCCAGCTGGTCCGAGGTGGCCGTGGCGTCCAGCACGTCGTCCGCGATCTGGAACGCCAGCCCGATGGCCTCGCCGTACCCGCGGAGGGCCTCGATCCGCTGCGCGGGCACGTCGTCGCCGGCCGCCAGGGCGCCGATCACGCAGGAGGCGGCGATCAAGGCGCCGGTCTTCCGGGCGTGGACCTCGCGGAGCCCCGCGAGCTCGATCCCGCCCCCCTCGCCCTCGAGGTCCAGCGCCTGCCCCCCGATCATCCCGCCCGCGCCCGCGGCCCGGAACAGCTCGAGGGCGATGTCCCGCCGGCGCCCGAGGGAAAGGGCGAGGCGCTCCATCCCGCGGGCGAGCACCCGCGCGGCGAGCGCCACCATGTGGTAGCCGGCCCGGGTGGCGGTGGGCACATCGAAGGCCCGGTGGGTCGTGGGGCGCCCCCGGCGCAGGTCGTCGTTGTCCATGCAGGGCAGATCGTCGTGCACGAGGGAGTAGGCGTGCACCACTTCCACCGCCGCGGCCAGCTCGGCCACCGCGGGGTTCCCACCGCCGAGGGACTCGTAGGCGCTGAAGACCAGGGTGGGACGCAGGCGCTTGCCGGGCGAGAGGAGACTGTACCGCACCGCCGCCGCGACCGGCCCGGGCCAGAATCCGGCCGCGTCGTCGCTCCATTCGGCCAGGACGGCGTCCACCCGCTTCCGGCAGTCGGCGAGGTAGGCGTCCAGGCCGCGGGCGGCGTCTTCAGCCGTCGAGGTCGTCAACCCGGAGGGTTCCGGCGTGATCGGTGAGCACCTGCTTGACCTTCGCCTGCGCGGCGGTAAGCCGCTCGCGCGCGGCCCGCAGACGCTCGACGCCTTCCTCGAACAGCTGCAGCGCCTGGTCCAGATCGAGATCCGGAGTTTCGAGCTGCCGGACGATGGCCTCGAGGCGCTCCAGCTCCTTCCCGAAGTCCGGGGCGGCGGGCATCAGTTCTCCACCCGCGCCTTCACGGTGCCGTCCACCACCCGGAGGTCGAAGCGCTCGCCGGCGCGGAAGTCGGCGGCCCGGCGCAGCACCCGGCCGGTCGCGTCGCGGGGGACGGCGAACCCGCGCCCCAGGACGCCGAGAGGCGACAGCGCGTCGAGGCGTCCACTGGCCACCGACAACCGGCTGCCGACCACTTCGAGTCGTCGCTCGATCGCGGTCACGAGCTTGTCTCCGGTCCGGCCCGCGCGCTCCTCCATCCGCTGGACGCGGCTCGACAGCCCGTGCGCGAGGCGCACTCCCAGGTGCCCGAGGCCCTCCATCACTTCTTCGCGATCGGGGGTCGCCATCTGGGCGGCCGCCGACGGTGTCGCCGCGCGGTGGTCGGCGACCAGGTCACACAACGTCACGTCGGTTTCGTGCCCCACGGCGGAGATCACGGGGACCGGGACGGCCGCCACCGCGCGGGCGACCCGCTCTTCGTTGAAGACCTGCAGGTCCTCTTTCGATCCCCCGCCCCGGCCCACGATCGCGACGTCCACCTTGGTCAGCTGGGTGATCGTCCGGAGGGCCCGCACCACTTCGTCCGCGGCGCCTTCCCCCTGCACCCGGGTGCCGATCACGGCGATCTGCGCCACCGGCCACCGGCGGGCGGCCACCGCCATGATGTCCCGCAGCGCGGCGCCGTCCACGCTCGTGACCACGGCGATCCAGCGCGGGTAGAGCGGGAGCGGCTTGCGGGGCCGGTCGAGGATGCCCTCCTTCGCCAACGCCGCCCGGGCCTTCTCGAAGGCGATCCGGAACAGCCCGCCCTCTTCCGTGGAGTGTAGACGTGAAACGGTGACCTGAAAGTCTCCACGCTTCTCATAGATGGAAGGTCGACCATAGACCAGGACTTCCATCCCCTCCGCGGGCTCCGCAGGCACTCGTCGAGCGTCGTCACGGAACATCGTACAGCGCAATTGAGACTGCTTGTCCCGCAGGGTGAAATACCAATGGCCGTTCTGGTGCACCTTCAGCCCAGTCATCTCGCCTTGCACCCAGAGAGGTTCCAACGATCCTTCGATAGCCATCCGCGCCCGGCGGTTCACGGCCGAGACGCTCCAGGCGCCATCCGGGGCCACCGCCCCGAACATGTCTAGCGGCTGGCCCACTGCCGGGCCGCCTGCACCGTATTGTAGAGGAGCATCGTGATGGTCATGGGTCCCACGCCTCCGGGGACCGGCGTGATCGCCGAAGCGATCCGGCGCGCCTCGGCGAACCGGACGTCCCCCACGAGCCGGTAGCCGTTCTTCGCCGAAGGATCATCCACCCGGTTCACGCCGACGTCG
>DATJQI010000008.1:0-25070 GCA_035505915.1 Gemmatimonadales bacterium
GGGGATCTACGTGGACGCCGTAATCAATCACATGACCAACTTCCCGAGCCCCGGCGTCGGCTCGAACGGCACGGCGTACAGCAAGTACAGCTATCCGGGGCTGTACACCCAGCTGGATTTCCATCCCTACTGCGTGGTCGATGACTACACCAACGCCGCCAACGTGCAGGACTGCGAGCTGCTCAGCCTGCCCGATCTGAACACCGAAAAAGACTCGGTGCGCCACAAGATCGCCGGGTATCTGATCTCGCTCGCCAACCTGGGCGTAGCCGGATTCCGGATCGACGCCGCCAAACACATCCAGCAGGTCTCGCTCGACAGCATTTTCTGGATCGTCGACTCGGCGATGACATCCGAGGGGCACCCGATTCCCTACTACTTCCTCGAAGTGAGCACCGGACCCGGTGAAGCGCTCGGCCCGCGCGATTTCTACGGCGAAGCCTACTCCTCGGGCGGCGCGGCCGACATCACCGAGTTCACCTTCCAGGGCGTGGGAGACAAGTTCCTCCAGAACGGCGGCCAGTACCTCGCACAACTCAACCCCAACGGATCGCCGGGCAACCAGTTCTCGCCGGGCGCCTGGGGGCTCATGCCGTCGGACAAGGCCGTCGTCTTCCTCGAGAACCACGATACGCAGCACGACGTGGGCCGGATCAGCTACCGGGACGGTCAGACCTTCCGGCTGGCCAACGTGTGGATGCTGGCCGAGCCGTACGGGTATCCCTCCATTCTCTCGAGCTACGCGTTCCAGCGGCCGGCGGAGAACAGCATGGGCCCGCCGTCGGACGCGCAGGGCCACACCTACGACGTCACCTGCGCCGCGAGCCTCGAGACCGCCGTGGACGGCCAGTGGGTGTGCGAGCACCGCGACCCCTACATCCTGAACCTGGTGCACTTCCGGAAGCTCGTGGCGGGAACGGCCCAGAACGACTGGTGGGACGACGGGGCCAACGCCATCGCCTTCTCGCGCGGCACCCTCGGCTTCGTGGCGATCAGCCGCGAGGACACCGCCGTCGCCGCGAACGTGGCGACCGGCATGGCCGCCGGCTCCTACTGCGACCTGCTCACCGGCGGCCGCACGGGGTCCACCTGCGCGGGGACCGCCGTCGCCGTCGACTCCACGGGCCACGTCGCCCTGTCCCTCGCCCCCAATTCCGCCGTCGCCATCGACACCGCAACCAAGGTCCCCTGATGCCCAGACTCTCCCTGATGCTGACCGCCCTCGCACTCTCGACGGCGGCGGCCCAACAGCCCGCCCGGCACTGGTCCGACCGGGACGTCTGCTACGAAGTGTTCGTCCGGTCGTTCGCCGACGCCAACGGGGACGGGGTCGGCGACCTGAAGGGTCTGGCCGCCAGGATGGGGTACATCGACTCCCTCGGCGCCACCTGCATCTGGCTGATGCCGGTGGCGGAGTCGCCGTCGTATCACGGCTACGACGTCTCTGACTACTACAAGGTGGAGCCGGCCTACGGGACGGCGGACGACTTCCGGGCGATGGTGCGGACCGCGCACCGGCACCGGATCAAGGTGATCGTCGACATGGTGCTCAATCACTCGTCCTCCGAGCACCCCTACTTCAAGGCCGCCCTCCGGGACACGGCGTCGCCGTACCGGCACTGGTACATCTTCTCACCCACCGACGGCGGCAAGGGCCCCTGGGGCTCGCCGGCGTGGCACAAGAATCCGTACCGGGACGAGTACTACTACGGAATCTTCTCGCCCGGGATGCCGGACCTGGACTACCACAATCCCGCGGTGCGGGCCGAGGGGGAGAAGATCGCGGACTACTGGCTGAAGCAGATGGGCGTGGACGGCTTCCGGCTCGACGCGGTGCAGTACCTGGTGGAGGACGGGCCCTGCATGATGGACTGCCCGGGAACCCACGCCTATCTGCGCGAGTACGCGGCGCATATTCAGAAGACCGCGCCCGGCGCCTACACCGTGGGTGAGGTCTGGGACCCGCTCGACACCCTGCTCACCTACTATCCGGACCAGCTGACCGCGTATTTCACGTTCACGCTGTCCGATTCACTCTTGTTCGCGATCCGGCGGGGCACCGTGGGCGGAATGCTGTCGGGGTACCTGCGGGTCCAGCAGGCGGTGCCCGACCACCGGTTCGCCCCCCTCCTCCGGAATCACGACGACTCCCGTACCGTCACCGTGCTCGGCGGCGACGTGGCCGGCGCCCGCCTCGGCGCCACGCTCCTCCTCACGCTGCCGGGGTTGCCCTTCATCTATTATGGTGAAGAGATCGGGATGACCGGCGACAAGCCCGACCCGCGCCTGCGGACGCCGATGCAATGGAACGGCCGGACGGGCGGCGGGTTCACGACCGGCACGCCCTGGGAGACCCTGCAGGCCGACTCGGCGACCGTCAATGTCGCGGCGGAGGATACGGCGCCGGGGTCGATGCTGAACCTGTACCGGCGGCTGATTCACCTCCGCCGGACCCACGTCGCGCTGTCCGAAGGACGCCTGACGCCGCTCACCACCGGGGACTCGAGCGTCGTCGCGTATCTTCGCCGCGCGACCGGTCAAACCGTCCTCGTGGTGGTCAACCTGGGTTCGTCGAGCCGGACCGTCGCGCTGACGGGCGGCGGGCTGACGGCCGGACGCTATGCGGTGAGGACGCTGCTGGGGAAGGCGGGCGCCGCGACACTGGTGGTGAGCGCGGGGGAGCACTTCGCTCCGCTCACGCTCGAGTCGCGGTCGAGCCTCGTGCTGGAGCTGGTCCGAACGCCGTGAGCTAACGCTCCAGCACGACGGCGCCGTACGCCGGCAGGGCGAGCGTGTCGCCCCGCTCCACGGTTCCGGTGAGCAGGTCCTTCGCGCCACCGACCCGATACCCGGTCACCACCGCCCGCACCGGGTGATTCCGCGCGTTCACCGCGATGAGCGCGGGCCCCCTGGTATACGCGATGACGTCGTCGGGAGCGGTGGTCGTCACCGCCGCCATCGGCGCCTTGAGGAACGCGGGGTCGGTACGGTCGAGGTGGAGAATCAGCCGGTAGAAGGACCGCGTGCCGGTGGTATCCGGTTGATTCCAGACGATCGAGTCCTGGACGAAGATGCCCAGCGTCTGCGGAGATTCCACTTCCTGGCCGTCATAGATGAGCGGGCGCCCCGGCAGCAGCGCCTCGGCGACGTAGGCCGCCCGCGCACCGGCCGAGCCGCCGAACAGGATGACCGGCGGTTTGTCCCACGCGGTTTCGTCGTGGTTGGTGGTGAACCGCATGCGGGCTCCGCCCCGCGGCATCGCGGTCTGGTCGGCCACCTGGGCCGAGACCCACGCGGACGCCGGCTTCCCCCTCCAGACGTCCTTGAGCCCGCCGTAGGAGTCCCACGCGTAGGTCAGGTCGAACCCGAAGCGATGCATCTTCAGATCGCCCCACTCCGCGAGGAGCATGAGGGGCCGTTTCGCGGCCGCCCGGAGCGCGGGAATACACTCCTGCCAGAACTGGTCGGACACGAAGCCGGCGGCGTCCATCCGGAACCCGTCGATGCCGTAGGTGTCGACCCAGTAGCGCATCGCGGCGATCATCGCGCTGCGGGTGTCCGGGTTCTTGTAGTCGAGCTGCGCGACGTCGGTCCAGTCGGTCAGGTGGCCCTGCGGATCGACGGGGACGGAAATTTCCCCCTTGGCGTTGTGCACGTAGTACGCGGGGTGCTCCGTGATCCACGGGTTGTCCCAGGCGGTGTGGTTCGGGACCCAATCGAGGATCACCTTCATTCCCCGCGCGTGCACCGCGCTCACCAGGGCGCGGAAGTCGGCTGCGGTGCCGAAGGCGGGGTTGAGCCCCTCATAGTCACGCACCGCATATGGGGACCCCAGGGCGCCCTTGTGGTTCAAGTCCCCCACCGGGTACACGGGCATCAGCCAGATCACGTTCGCGCCCACCGACTGGATCCGGTCCAGTCCCCGGATCACGCCCTGGAAGTTCCCGGTGGGTGAGAAGTCGCGGACGTAGACCTCGTAGATGGCGCTGCGTGTCACCCACGACGTGTCGGGGGCGGTTTGGGCGGTGACGGTTGCAACGGGCAGTGCGAGAAGGAGCAGAAGGGGTCTGGTCATGTAGGAGAATCTACAGGAAACCCCGCTGCTCGGAGAGCGGTAGGTCCCTCCGTCCCCTGCAGTGCGCGACCAGAGCGGGTCCCGTGATCCGGGATGGGCGCACTGACGCGGACTCCGGGACCTACCGCTCTCCTTGCAGCGGCCCACAGACCCTGCGTAGCGGGTTTACAGACCCCGCTCTAGTTTCATGCCCCATGCGCAAGTTCCTCACGCCATTCGCGTTCACCCTGCTGGCGGCCACGGCGCTCTCCGCCCAGGTCCGGGTGACCTCCCCCGACGGCCGCAACCAGGTCACGCTGCAGATCGACAGCGGCAAGCTCAAGTACGCGATGAGCCGCGACGGCCACCCCCTCGTCCAGCCCTCGGTGCTGGGGATGCAGTTCGCCGGGGCTCCCGCGTTGCGCGATTCGCTCCGCATCACGGACTCGTCCCGCGACACCCACGACGAAACCTGGACGCAGCCGTGGGGCGAAGTCGCCCGGGTGCGGGAGCACTACAACGAGCTGGCCGTCTCGGTCGAGGAAACGAGGGCTCCCAACCGGCACTTCACGGTGCGGGTCCGGGCCTTCGACGACGGCATCGGCTTCCGCTACGAGTTCCCGGCCCAGCCCGCGCTGGCAGACTTCGCGATCCTGGACGAGCTGACCGAGTTCGCGTTGGCCGACAACGGCAAGGCCTGGTGGCTCCCGTCCAACCGGCCCCGGCTGGACCGCTCCGAGTTTCTGTTCTCGTCCTCTCCGGTGAGCATCCTGGACAGCGTGCAGACTCCGCTCACCATCGAGGAATCGGACGGCCACACCATACTGGTCATCCACGAGGCGGATCTCGAGAACTACGCCCGGATGTTTCTCGCCGGCCCGCGGATGGAGGGGCGGACCCTCCGGGCCGCCCTCGCGCCCATGCACGACGGCGTCAAGGTCCGGGGACATACGCCCTTCGTCACCCCCTGGCGTACCATCCAGGTCGCCGATTCCATCACGCAGGTCGCTCCCTCGGTGCTGGGGCTTAACCTCAATCCCCCCAACGTCCTGCCGTCCACCGACTGGATCAAGCCGATGAAGTACGTCGGCATCTGGTGGGGGATGCACCTCGGCATCTACACGTGGGCCACCGGGCCGAAACACGGCGCCACCACCGCCCGAGCCAAGCAGTACATCGACTTCGCGGCGGCGAACGGCTTCGGCGGTGTCCTGGTGGAAGGGTGGAACGTCGGATGGGACGGCGACTGGATCAAGAACGGCGGCCAGTTCTCGTTCACGAAGGCCAATCCGGACTATGACCTCGCGGAGGTGGCGCGGTACGCGAAATCCAAGGGCGTACGGCTGATCGTCCACAACGAGACGTCCGGGGGCATCGTGAACTACGAGCGCCAGCTGGACAGCGCCTTCACGCTCTATGAGTCCCTCGGCCTCGACGCCATCAAGACCGGCTACGTGACCGACACCATCGCCAACGGCGACTCGCACTATTCACAGACCATGGTGCGGCACTACCGGCACGTCGTCGAAGCAGCGGCCAGGCATCACATCGCGGTGGACGCGCACGAGCCGATGCACGACACCGGCGAGCGCCGGACCTATCCGAACTTCATGTCGCGGGAAGGCGCGCGCGGGCAGGAGTACAACGCCTGGGGCGGCGAGGGCGGGAACCCCCCCGAGCACGAGACCATCCTCTTCTTCACCCGGATGCTCGACGGCCCCTTCGATCAGACTCCCGGAATCTTCGACATTCTGGAGCGCTCGAGCGGACACGCGCACACGCTGGAAGAGCCGCGGGTCCGCACCACCCTCGCCAAGCAGCTGGCGCTCTACGTCGTCATCTACTCGCCCCTCGTGATGGCCGCCGACCTGCCGGAGAACTACGAGCATCAGCCCGCGTTTCAGTTCATCCGGGACGTGGCGGTGGACTGGGACACGACCCGCGTGCTGGCCGGGAGGATCGGCGACTATGTGGCGGTGGCGCGCCGGGTGCGCGGCGGCGCCGACTGGTTCATCGGCGCCATCACGGACGAGAACGGCCGCACGCTGGATGTGCCGCTCTCGTTTCTCACGCCGGGCAAGCGCTACGTCGCCGATATCTACGCCGACGGTCCCGGCGCCGACTGGCGCACCAACCCCCTGCCGGTGACCATCACCCACCGCCCCGTCACGTCGGCGACCCGGCTCACGCTGGTGCTGGCCCCCGGCGGCGGCCAGGCGATCCGTATCCATCCCGCGCCCTGACGCCATGGAGGACCTGAGCGCGCTCCACGCTCTCGCCGCCGAGATGGGCGTGCGGACGTCGTACATCGACGGGATCGCGCGCCCCGTCACCGTGGGGCCCGACACCTTGGTCCGGGTCTGCGCCGCGCTCGGCGCGCCGGTGACGAGCCCCGCGGACGCGGGGGAAGCCCTGGCCGCCGTCCGGGCCGCACACCAGGAGCAGGTGATTCCGCCGGTGCTCATCGCGTGGGACGGCGCCCTCCCGCCGCTCGATCTGCCGCACGGCACTCACGCGGAGCTGCGGCTCGAGAATGGACCCCCCGCTCCCCTCGACGCCCCTCTCCCCCTCGGCTACCACCACCTCACCGTCGACACCCCGAACCGCCGCTGGACCTCCACCGTCATCGCCGCGCCGAACACCGCGTGGCGCCGGGGTGACGCGAGCAAGAGCTTCGGGGTCGGCACGCACCTCGCGGCGCTGCGGTCGTCCCGCTCCCGCGCGCTGGGAGACCTGGCGGACCTCGAGTCCGTATGCCACTGGGTCCGCCGCCAGGGCGGCGACCTGGTCACGGTCCTCCCGCTCCTCCCCACGTTCAACTCCCCGCCGCCCGAACCCAGCCCCTACTCTCCCGTCAGCCGCCTCTTCTGGTCGGAGCTGATCCTCGACCTGGGGGAGAGCCACCGTCCCACCCCGGCCCCCGACCGCCTGGACGTCCTGCGCGCCGGCGCCGAGGTCCGCGCCGCGCTGGCCGGGAAGACGGCGCCGGCGGACGTGGATCCGGAGCTGGCGCGGTACGCGCGGTTCCGGGGCGCGCAGCGCCGCCTGGGCCGCAACTGGCGGGACTGGCCGTCAGAGGCCCGGTCGGGGTCGCCGACCGCCGACCAGATCGACGCCGAGGAGGAGCGCTTTCATCTCCTGGCGCAGCGCCTGGCCCGGCAGCAGATCCACGGCCTGCGCGAGCGGCTGGACCACGCCGGGATGCGCCTCGGGCTCGATCTCGCGGTGGGGGTCCACCCCGACGGCTACGACCCCTGGTCCCGCCAGGAGCTGTTCGGCGACGGGATGTCGGTGGGCGCGCCGCCGGACCGCGGCTTCCCCAGCGGGCAAGACTGGGGGTTCTCGCCGGTGCTGCCCGCGGCGTCCCGCCGCGAAGGGCACCGGTACATCGCGGCGTCCATCGGCCACCAGGCCGAGCTGGCCGGGGTGCTCCGGATCGACCACATCATGGCCTGGACCCGGCTTTACTGGATCCCGCACGGCATGGCGCTGGACCAGGGGACGTACGTGTCGTATCCGGCGGAAGAGCTGTTCGCGGTGCTCACCCTCGAGTCCCACCGTCACCGCTGCGAGATCGTCGGCGAGAACCTCGGGAACGTGCCGCCGGAGATCGACGAGGCGCTGCCGCGGCGGAAGATCTGGGGGATGTACCTGGCGGAGTTTCAGGACTGGTACAAGCCCGACGTCGATCCCGCGCCCCCCACCGCGCGGGACGTCGCCCTGGTCGGCACGCACGACACGCCGACTTTCGCCGGGTGGCTCCGGGGCAACGACATCGGGGACCGGCTCCGCACCGGGCTCCTCAAGCCCGAGGCGGAAGAGGAGGTCCGGGACGAGCGCGCGCGGAACGCGGCGGGGATCGCCCGGCGCTTCCACGGCTCCCCCGACGACCCCCGGGGCCTCCTGGGTGAGGTGCTGGAGTGGCTGGGCCGCTCCGAGAGCCCGCTGGTGGTGCCCTGGCTCGAGGATCTCTGGCTCGAGGACCAGGGGGTGAACCTCCCGGGTACCACGTCCGCGGCCCATCCCAACTGGCAACGCCCGATGCGGAGGCTGCTCGACGAAGTGTTCACGGACCCCGAGATTGGAGCCTTGATCCGGCGTCTCGCGCAGGCCCGCGCAGGGTAACCTCGAGGGGGACATGGAGAAACCCAGGCTCTCGGTCTGGCAGATCTGGAACATGAGCTTCGGGTTCCTGGGGATTCAGTTCGGCTTCGCGCTCCAGAACGCGAACGTGAGCCGGATCTTCCAGACCCTCGGCGCCAACGTCGACTCGATTCCGATCCTCTGGGTCGCCGCGCCCTTCACGGGCCTCGTGGTCCAGCCGATCGTCGGGTACTTCTCCGACCGCACCTGGAACCGGCTGGGCCGGCGCCGGCCGTACTTCCTCACCGGTGCCATTCTCGCTTCGCTCGCCCTGATCCTCATGCCCAACTCTCCCGCGCTGTGGGTCGCGGCCGGCATGCTGTGGATCATGGACGCCTCGATCAACATCTCGATGGAGCCGTTCCGGGCGTTCGTCGGCGACAATCTCGCGGCGTCGCAACGGGTAACCGGGTTCGCGCTCCAGAGCTTCTTCATCGGCACCGGAGCGGTCGTGGCGTCGCTGCTGCCGTGGATGCTCACCAATTGGCTCGGGGTCGCCAACGAGGCGCCGGCCGGCCAGATCCCGCCTTCGGTCCGCTACTCCTTTTACCTCGGCGCCGCGGCCTTCCTCACCGCGGTGGTCTGGACCGTCGTGTCGTCGAAGGAGTACTCGCCCCAGGAGATGAAGTCCTTCTCGGAGCCGCGGGGGCCTGAAGAAACACTCGGAACCGCCGCTTCCGCGGGGGCCCGTGTCGGAGGACACCTCATCAAGCTGGGCGTCGTATACGCCATCGGCGGCGTCTTGCTCACGGTGGCGCTTGCGCTCGGATCGGCGTATCAGGTGCTGGTCCTCTCGGTCGGCGGCTTCATCTTCGGAATACTCCTCATTGTCGCCGGCGCGTTGATGCGGAATCGGCAACCTCCCTACGGCGCCTTCGTCACCATCCTCAATGATCTCCTGGATATGCCCCGGACCATGAAGCAGCTGGCCTGGGCCCAGTTCTTTTCCTGGTTCGCACTGTTCGCGATGTGGATTTACACGACCACCGCCGTGACCAGCCACATCTATCACACCACCGACACCACGTCCGCGCTGTACAACCAGGGCGCCAACTGGGTCGGCGTGTGTTTCGCCGTCTACAACGGGGTCGCGGCCGTCGTCGCGTTCGGCATCCCGCCCCTCGCACGCTGGTCCTCGCCCAAGATGGCCCATATCGTCTGCCTCGCCTGCGGCGGACTCGGCCTCCTGTCCATCACGATGATCGGCGATCCCAAGTACCTCTTGGTCTCGATGATCGGCGTAGGAATCGCATGGGCCAGTATCCTGTCGATGCCGTATGCCATCCTGACCGGCGCGCTGCCCCCCGCCAAACTCGGGTACTACATGGGAGTATTCAACTTCTTCATCGTCATCCCGCAGATCGTGGCCGCCGCAATCCTCGGCTACCTCGTCAAGCACTTCTTCGGCGGTGACACCCTGTACGCGATCGTCGTCGGCGGAGCCTCCCTGTTCCTCGCCGCGCTGTTGATGCTTCGCGTGAAGGAGAACTGAACCAGAGACCCTCATGAGACCCATTTTCGCCGCCGCTCTCACCCTTCTCGTCACGCTCCCCGCCCCGGCCGCCGCCCAAGGCCAGCGCCTTTCGATGGATCCGGGCTGGCGTTTCGAGCTGGGAGATCCCGCCGGCGCCCAGGCTCCCGGGTTCGACGACCACACGTGGCGCCGGCTCGACTTGCCGCACGACTGGAGCATCGAAGGCACCCCCGCGCCGGACGCGCCCGCCGGAGGCCGCGGCGGGTTCTTCCCCACCGGCATCGGCTGGTATCGGAAGGCGTTCCGGATGCCGGCCTCGGCGAAGGGCCAGCTCGCGTGGCTCGAGTTCGACGGCGTCTACATGAACTCGGATGTGTGGATCAACGGCTTCCACCTCGGGCAGCGACCCTACGGATACAGCTCGTTCGCCTATGAGATCACGTCGCATCTCGTCCCGGGGGTGAACGTCGTGGCGGTGCGCGTGGACAATTCGCACCAGCCGAGCTCGCGCTGGTACACGGGCAGTGGGATCTACCGGCACGTCTGGCTCGCGACGGCCGGTCCGGTCCACGTCGAGCACTGGGGCGTCACCGTCACCACGCCGGACCCCGACTCGAGCGGGGCCACCGTCGTGGTGCGGACGCGGATCCACAACGCCACCGCCGCCAGCGCGCGCCGGACGCTCCGCTCCGCGATTCTCGGTCCCACCGGAGACCCGGCCGCACGGGGCGACACCGCCGTCACCATTCCCGGCGACAGCACCGTCGAGGTGGAGCAAGCGATCCGCGTCGCGAATCCGAGCCTGTGGTCGGTCGAGCGGCCGAATCTGTACACGCTCCAGTCGGACCTCGTCACCGGCCCGGCGACCGCCGCCTTCCGGCGTGCGGCCCACCCTCACGATGCGACCACGCCGTTCGGAATCCGGAGCGCCCGGTTCGACAAGGACCGGGGGTTCGTGCTCAACGGCCGGTCGGTCAAGCTCCGGGGCGTGAACCTGCACGTGGACGGCGGCGCCGTGGGCGTGGCGGTGCCGGAGGCCATCTGGGAGTACCGGCTCCGGATGCTCAAGGCCGCCGGAGTCAACGCCATCCGGACCTCCCACAACCCGCCGGCACCCGAGTTCCTCGATCTCTGCGACCGGCTGGGGTTCCTGGTGATGGCCGAGGCGTTCGACGAGTGGACGTACGGCAAGGTCCCCGAGGGCTATCACAAGTATTTCGCCGAGTGGGGCGCCCGGGACGTCGCCGACTTCGTGCATCGGGACCGGAACCATCCCTCGATCGTGCTCTGGAGCGCCGGAAACGAGATCGGGGAGCAGACCACGCCGGCGGGGGTCGAGATTCTGAAGGGGCTGGTCCAGGTGTTTCACCGCGAAGATCCGACCCGTCCGGTGACGACGGGCAACGACCAGATCGACGCCGACGGCCATCCCGCGCTCCTCGCGTTCCTCGAGGCGGAAGACGTGGTGGGCTACAACTACGTGGACCGCTGGCACGAGCGCCGGGAGCTGTTCGCGGAAGAAGACCGGCATGACCATCCGGACTGGAAGATGGTCGGCACCGAAAGCGGGAACATCTTCGAGAGCTTCGACGAGCGGTACTCGCTCGGCGCGGACTCCTCCGTCCCGCACGCCAACTACACGACCGGGATGATCCAGGCCGAGCGGCTCTGGAAGTGGGTGACCCTGCACGACTACTTCTCCGGCGATTTCATGTGGACCGGCGTGGACTACCTGGGGGAAGCGTTCTGGCCCTTCAAGGGATTCCCCTCCGGGATCCTGGACATCACCAGCCGCCCGAAGGACTCCTACTATCTGTACCAGAGTCTCTGGACCGACCGGCCGGTGCTGCACCTTCTGCCCCACTGGAGCTGGCCCGGCCGCGAAGGGCAGACGGTTCCGGTGCTGGCGTACACCAATTGCGCGAGTGTCGAGCTGTTCCTGAACGGCAAGTCATTGGGGGAGAAGCGGAAGGAATTTCCGGCCCAGGGTACCTCGGGCGGATGGAACAGCTATGCCCAGCCGGTGGTCGCCGCCACGACCAGCGACCTCCACTTCGAGTGGGATGTGCCCTACCACCCCGGGGTGCTCAGCGCGGTCGGGAAGGCGCGGGACGGCACCGTGGCCTGTCACGCCGAAGCGCGGACGGCGGGGGCGCCGGCCGCCATCCGGCTCACCGCCGCGCGTGATACGATCACGGCCGGACCCGGCGACGTGGCCCTGGTATGGTTCGAGATCGTCGACTCGGCGGGCACGGTGGTGCCCAACACGGACCCGCTGGTTCAGGTGACGGTCGCCGGGGGCACGCTCGTGGCGCTCGACAATGCGGATCTGCGCAGTCACGACCCGTACCACACCGATCGCCGGGCCGCCTACAACGGCCGCGGCCTCGCCATCATCCGGCCGTCAGGCGCCGGCACGGTGACGGTCACCGCCGCCACTCCGGGTCTCGCCGCCGGCCGGATGTCGGTGGTCGTGAACCCGGTCGCTCCGTCGCCCGCCGTCCCCGCGGCCCGGTGACGCGCGTCGTCTGGCTCGCGGCGCCGGCCCTGCTCGCGGCGTGCTCCCTGGGCAAGGGACCCGGACCGACCACGCCCACCAGTCCGGCGCTCCCCTACGCCGGGGCGGATATCTCGGCGTTGACCCGGATCGAGCAGGCCGGAGGCGTGTTCCGGAGCAACGGTACCGCGGGTGACGCGGTCCAGATTCTCCACGCCCAGGGGATGAACACCTTCCGGCTCCGGATCTTCGTCAATCCGCCGGACACCGACGTGGTCGTGAACGATCTGCCCTACACGCTGCATATGGCCGCGCGGATCAAGGCGGCGGGCGCGAAGTTCATCCTCGACTTCCATTACTCGGATACCTGGGCCGATCCCGGTCATCAAGCCACTCCGGCGGCCTGGGCGACGCTCGGTATCGACTCCCTCGAGGCCCAGGTCGAGCGGTACACCGCGGGCGTGATCGCGGCCCTCAAGGCCCAGGGGACGCTGCCGGACATCGTGCAGATCGGCAACGAGATCGACGGAGGGTTCCTCTGGCCCCTCGGCCAGATCACCGGGACCGGCGACACGCTCACCCAGTGGACCCAGTTCACGGATCTGCTCAAGGCCGGCATTCAGGGCGTCCACGACTCCCTCGGCCCCGCCGACACCGTGCGGATCATGCTGCACTACTCGCAGGGCGGCAGCACCGGCGGGACGCAGTGGTTCTTCGATCACATGGGCGCGTACGGCGTGCCCTACGACCTGATGGGACTGAGCTACTACCCCTGGTGGCATGGGGCGCTCGGTTCCCTGCAGGCGAATCTCGACGCCGCGGCGCTGCGGTACGGGAAGAGCATCATCGTCGTGGAAACCTCCTATCCATGGCGCGCCGGCGGGTGGGAGAGCATGGTGGTCGACACCTTCGCCATGGCGTGGCCGGCGACGACTCTCGGCCAGGCCCAATACGTCGCTCAGGTGGCGACCGTCCTCGCCGCCGTGCCCGGCAAGCGGGGACAGGGGCTCCTCTGGTGGTACCCCGAGGCGATTCCGGTCACCGGACTGTACGTGTACGGCGGCGGCTCCCTCGCACTCTTCGATTCGACCGGCAATGTGCTCCCGGCGGCGGCCGAGCTGCACGGTCCTTGACCGGCTAGGCTCCCGCGGCCCGTTCGAGCGCGGCGATGTCGATCTTCTGCATCTTGAGCATCGCCTGCATCGCGCGGGACGCCCGCCCGGCGTCTTTGTCGCCCAGGAGCTCGCCCAGGCGGGTGGGTACGATCTGCCACGAGAGCCCGAAGCGGTCCTTGAGCCATCCGCACTGGGACGGCTTTCCCCCGCCCGCCAGCAGCTTCTCCCAGTAGTAGTCCACCTCGGCCTGGCTTGCACAGCTCACGTAGAAGGACACCGCCTCGGTGAACGGGAACTGGGGGCCCCCGTTCAGCGCGAAGAACTCCTGCCCCTCCAGCTCGAAGGTCGCGGACATGACCGTGCCCTTCGGCCCGGGGCCGGCGTCGCCGTATCGGGTCACGCGCCCGACCCTCGAGTTCTTGAAGACGGAGCAATAGAGGTTCATCGCCTCTTCGGCGTTGTTATTGAACCACAGGAACGGGGTGATCTTCTGCATCGTACGACTCCGGAAATGGTTGACAACACTGGCTTCTCTGTTATATTACCATATGGTTATGGACAGCGCAACCCTCGACGCCGTCTTCAATGCCCTGGCGGACCCCACCCGCCGGGCCATCGTGGCTCGCCTCGCCAAGGGGGACGCCTCGGTCAATCAGCTCGGCGCGCCGTTCGACCTGAGCCAGCCCGCCATCTCCAAGCACCTCAAGGTTCTGGAGAATGCCGGCCTGATCTCGCGCAGCCGGGACGCCCAGCGCCGGCCGCGCCGGCTCGAACCCAAGCGCCTGGGAGAAGCCACCAAGTGGCTCGAGAGGTACCGGAAGCTCTGGGAGACCCGCTTCCAGGGTCTCGATACCCTGCTCGAAGAAATGAAAGAAGGAGAACCGACGTGAACGACCCGTCTCTCACCGTCACGGCCGTCTCAGACCGCGAGATCCGGATCACCCGGAGCTTCAACGCCCCGCGGCAGCTCGTCTTCGACGCGCACACCAAGCCCGAGCTGGTCAGGCGCTGGCTCTTCGGTCCCCCGGGCTGGGTCTTCGACGTCTGCGAGATCGACCTCCGGGTGGGAGGGGCGTACCGCTACGTCTGGCGCCACCCGCCCGACACGGTGATGGGCATGGGCGGCGTCTATCGCGAGATCCGCGCGCCCGAGCGCGTCGTCGCCACCGAGAAGTTCGACGACCCCTGGTATCCCGGCGAAGCGGTGGGCACCCTCGTTCTGACCGAGCACGGGGGGGTCACGACCCTCAACAACACGATCAAGTACGAATCCAAGGAAGCCCGGGACGCGGTGCTCCGGTCTCCCATGGAGAGCGGACTCAAGATGGGGTACGATCGCCTGGCGGCGATGGTGCAGTCGGAGAGGTAGGAGCCGCGAGCGGGCTTTGGGCCCCGGGGCGGTCACCGCTGCTGCCGGCGCGGCATGAAGCCGCGGCTCGGCATCTGCCGCGTGAGAGCGGCGCGTGCCCAATGTTGACTGTTGGTTGCCCGTACGCCTTCAATCTGTGGCCATGCGCCATAGGATCTACGCCCATCTTGTATGGGCCACACGAGAGCGGGCTCGGCTTATTGATCTGCGTGCTGCAACGTTCTTGGATCGGTTTCTGCGAGACGTCGCCCGACAAGAGCGTGCTCTCGTGCTGGAGGTGGGGTTCGTCCAAACTCATCTACATCTCCTGATCCGACACCATCCCCTCACGTGTATTCCGCATCTCCTGCAACGGATGAAGGGGGGAAGCGCCATCATCGGTGACCGGGAGCATCAGACGTCAGTGCCCCTGCGGTGGGCACGAGGGTACACCATCGAGAGTGTGAGCCGTCACTCTCTCGCGGAAGCTCGGGCGTATGTCCGTGACCAAGCAAGTCGACACCCCGCGGAGGCGATCCCCGGGTGGGTGGTGCCGACGCCCGTCTCTGCCGCTCGAGAGGAGGAATGGGTAGGGGAGCATCGGAGTTCGATTCGACCGCGCCGCCGTACCTGACCCTAGGGCAACACCTGCCCGTCTCATCGGGCAGACGCCGAGTCGCGGCTTTACGCCGCGCCGGCGACACCGAATCGATTCCTCGGTACTTTTCCCCCATGACCGCGGGTCACGCCCTGCTGGCCTTCACGGCCACCGCCGGACTCCTGACCATCACGCCGGGACTGGACACGGCGCTGGTCCTGCGCACCGCCGCCGTCGACGGAGGCCGCCGCGCCCTGCTCGCGGGGCTGGGAATCTGCCTCGGCTGCCTGGTCTGGGGGCTGGCGGTCTCCGTGGGGCTCGGCGGACTCCTCACGGTGTCGCGGTGGGGCTACGACGCCCTCCGTCTCGCCGGCGCCGCCTACCTCATTTACCTCGGTGCCCGGCTCCTCACCCGCCCCGCGCCGAGCCTCGAGCTCCCGAGTCTCCCTGAGCGCGCCGGCCACACGCCGAGCTGGTTCGCGCGGGGGTTGCTCACCAATCTCCTGAACCCCAAGGTCGGAATCTTCTACGTCACGTTCCTGCCCCAGTTCATTCCCGGCGGGGTACCGGTGACGGGGTTCAGCATGCTCCTCGCCGGCATCCACGCCGTAGAAGGCATGCTGTGGTTCGGGCTGATCGTCCTGGCGACCCGCCCCCTCACCCGTTGGCTGCGGCGCCCCGGCGTGGCGAAGGGGCTGGACCGCGCGACGGGCCTGGTCTTCGTCGGCTTCGGCGTCGGGCTCCTGCTCGACCGCCGCTCATCCTGAGAGGAACCCGCATGGCCGTCTCCCAAACCGAAAAGGGCCGCCGATTCCAGGCACTGCACGCCCGCCCCGGCATCTTCGTGATTCCGAACCCCTGGGACGCGGGGAGCGCGAAGATTCTGGCGGGCCTGGGCTTCGAGGCCCTCACCACCACGAGCGCCGGGCTCGCGTTCACCCTCGGCAAGAAAGACGGGGACGGCTCGGTGACCCGGGAAGAGACGCTCACCAATGCCGGGGCGGTGGCGGCCGCGACGGACTTGCCGGTCGCGGCTGATCTCGAAAACGGCTTCGGACACTCTCCCGAGGCGGCCGCCGAGACGATCCGCCTGGCGGGCGAGCGCGCGGGCCTGGTGGGGGGATCGATCGAAGACGCCACGGGGGACGCCGCGAAGCCCATCTACGACTTCCAGCACGCCGTCGAGCGGATGGCGGCGGCCGCGGAGGCGGCCCACCGTCTTCCCTTCCCCTTCATGCTGGTGGGGCGGGCCGAGAACTACCTGCACGGGCGGCCCGATCTCGACGACACGATCCGCCGGCTCCAGGCCTTCGCGAAGGCGGGGGCCGACGCGCTGTTCGCCCCGGGGGTCGTGCGCGCGGAGGACATCGCGACCATCTGCAAGTCGGTCGCGAAGCCCGTCAATGTGGTGATGGGCTTGAAGCAGTCAAAGTTCTCACTGGCCGAGCTGGCGGCGCTGGGCGTCAAGCGCGTCAGCCTGGGTTCGTCGCTGGCCCGGGCGGCGCTGACGGGCTTCGTGGCGGCCGCCCGGGAGATTCACGACCGGGGCACCTTCACGTTCGCGGACGGAGCGATCTCGTATGCCGAGGCCAATGCGCTCATGAAGGGGAAGCCTTGATGACGGTGTAATGGGTGGCACAGCCCCGGCACGGAACCCTCACTCCCACAGAGGCTTAGCAGGCCAGCGCAACTGTCTGGCCGGCTCGCGCGTCATAGACAAGATGACCCGACGCTGGGAAGCGCTCACCCAGGATCTGAAGTACGCCCTCCGCGGCCTCCGCACCCGTCCCGCTTTCACCGTCGCCATCATGCTCACCCTCGCGCTCGGCATCGGGGCGAACGGCGCGATGTTCTCGGTGGTGGATCGGTTGCTCTTCCGGCCGCCGGCGATGCTCCGGGACCCGGCGCGCACCCACCTCGTCTATCTCGGAGAGACCTACCGCGGCAAGGAGTACAACGCCGGCAGCGTGCAGTACGGACGCTACGTGGACCTCACCAAGTGGACCCGCGCGTTCGAGCGTACCGCGGAGTTCTCGGCCCGGCACATCGCGATCGGCGTGGGCACGGACGCTCGCGAGATGCAGGTCGCCACGATCAGCGCGAGCTTCTTCGGATTCTTCGACGCGCCCCCCGTCCTCGGCCGCTACTTCACGACCGCCGAAGACACCGTGCCCGTGGGCGCCCCGGTGGCCGTGCTGGGCTTCGGGCTCTGGCAGACGCGGTACGGCGGCCGCGCGGACGCGCTGGGACAGACCATTCAGATCGGCGCGACCCTGTACACGATCATCGGCGTCGCGCCCCGGGGATTCGTCGGACTCTGGGCGAATGAGCCGCCGGCCGCGTACGTCCCCATCACCGCCTACGGCGCCGAGATGGCCCGGAGCATTCACCTCCCCGGGGAAGAGTGGTGGACCACCTATCACTGGCGCTGGGCCAGCATGATGGTCGAGCGGAAGGCGACGGTCTCCATCCCGGTGGCCGACGCCGATCTGAGCCAGGCGTTCATCAAGAGCATCCAGGTCGAGCAAGCACAAGATCCCCGGGGACAGACGCCGCTCGACCTGATGAAGCCGCACGCCTTTGCGGCGTCGATCCTGTCCGAGCGCGGCCCCAACGAATCGAGCGAAGCGAAGGTCGCCACGTGGCTGGGAGGCGTGGCCCTCGTCGTTCTGCTCATCGCGTGCGCCAACGTCGCGAACTTGCTCCTGGCCCGCGCCCTCCAGCGGAAGCGCGAAGTCGCGGTCCGGCTGGCCCTGGGCATCAGCCGCTGGCGCCTGGTGTCTCAGCTGCTCACGGAGAGCCTCCTCCTGGCGGGCCTGGGAGGGCTGGCCGGTCTCGGGGTCGCGCAGTTCGGCGGCGCCGCCCTCCGCGGGGCGCTTCTCCCGAAGACGGCCCAGGCAGCCGTCATCACCGACCCCCGCACGCTGTTCCTGGTGGGCGTCGCGACCTTGATCGCCGGTTTCCTCACCGGCCTGGCTCCCGTGTTCCAGCTCCGGCGGGCCGATCTCACCGCGGACCTCAAGGCCGGCGCGCGGGAAGGAGCGATCCACCGGTCCCGGACCCGGGTGGTCCTGCTCGTCCTGCAGGGAGCGCTGTCCGTGGTCCTCTTGGTGGGCGCGGGCCTCTTCGTCCGATCTCTGAGCCACGTGCGGAACCTGCCCCTTGGTTTCGATCCCGACTCGGTGGCGGTGGTGAATCTGCAGATGCGCGGGGTGAAGCTCGACAGCGCCGGCAGCGTGGCGCTCCGGCGCCGGCTCCTCGACGCCGCCCGGGGGCTGCCGGGGGTGAGCCACGTCGCGCGGCAGCTCACGATGCCCTTCTGGAGCTCCTGGAGCCAGGACATTCATGTCGCGGGGATTGACTCGACCGAGCGCCTCGGACAGTTCTACCTGGACGCGGTCACGCCCGACTACTTCGCGACGATGGGCACGCGGCTCCTGCGGGGCCGCGGGATCACGGAGCAGGATGTGGCCGCCGCCCCGCGTTCGATGGTCGTGAGCCAGGCGATGGCGCAGGTCCTCTGGCCCGGTCGCGACGCGCTGGGCCAATGCGTGCGGATCGGCGGTGACACCGTGCCCTGCACCTATGTGGTCGGCGTCGCGGGGAACGTGAAGTCCCAGGATCTGAGCGAGGATCCCGGCTACTTCTACTACCTGTCCGCGGACCAGTTCGCTCCCGACATGGGGGGCCTGTTCGTCCGGACGGAGGGCGGCGCCGAACGAGCGCGCGAGATGCTCCGGCGCTCGCTCCAGCCGCTGATGCCGGGGCCGTCCTACGTCACGGTGACGCCGCTGTCGGAAGTCTTCGACAACCAGACCCGCTCCTGGCGGCTCGGCGCCACGATGTTCACGGTCTTCGGAATCCTCGCCCTGACCCTGGCGGCCATCGGACTCTACAGTGTGATCGCGTACAACGTGGCCCAGCGGACCCACGAGATGGGCGTGCGGGTGGCGCTCGGGGCCGAAGTGCGGGACCTCGTCCGCCTGGTCCTCCGCGAAGGCCTCCTGCTCGCCGCCGTCGGCGTCGCGCTGGGGGCGGGGGTCGCGCTGGTGGTCAGCCGGTGGGTCAAACCTCTGCTCTTCGACGAGTCCCCACGGGACCCCCTGGTCTTCGGGGCGGTGGCGGCGGCACTGATCGCGGTCGCCCTCGTCGCCAGCCTCCTTCCCGCCCGGCGCGCCAGCCGGGTGGACCCGATGAAGGCGCTGCGAACCGAATAAAGAAGTCGAAGTGCGAAATGCGGAATTTGGGGGTACGACGCACCCACTGACGTTCCGCGCTCCGCGTTCCGCATTCCGATTTCGTATCTTGCAGCATCCGCATGGACATCACTCCCCTTCCCCGCCAGCGCGAGGCCATCGAGGCCCCGCTGGGGCCCGTGCTGGTGGTGGCGGGCCCCGGGGCCGGCAAGACGTTCTGCCTGATCAGCCGGGTGGAGTACCTGATCCGCGAGAAGGGCATCGACCCCGCCCGGATCTGCGCCGTGACCTTCACGAACAAAGCCGCCGAAGAGATCGCCGTCCGCCTGGCCCGGACCCTCGGCGACCGGGCCGAGGAGATCACCCGGAGCACGTTGCACGCGCTTTGTCTCCACCTCCTGCGGGATCGCGCCGATCTCCTCGGCCTGACCCGCGGATTCGGCGTCGCGGACGAGCCGTACCAGCTCGCCATCCTGGCCCGCCTCAAGGTCCATTCGAAGGAGCGCTCGGGCCTGCTGAACCGATTCTCGCGCCGCCGGATGCAGGGCTTCAAGCTGTCCGCCAAAGACGAGCAGATCTTCCGCGACTACACCGACTCCCTCATCCGCAAGAACCTGGTCGATTTCGACGACATCATCGTCCGCACCGACGACCTCCTGCGGAACCACCCCGTGGTGGCGGACGAGATCTCGAGCCGCTGGGACTACCTGCTGGTGGACGAGTTTCAGGATCTCTCCCCCATGCAGTACGGCATCCTCAAGCGTCTCGCCCCGCACCGCAACTTCTTCGCGGTCGGGGACGAGGATCAGTCGATCTTCAGCTGGACCGGCGCCGACCCCCGGATGCTGGACTCGTTCCGCCGGGACTACGGCGTCACCCCCATCGTGCTGGACCGGAACTGCCGCTCCTCCCGCCAGATCTTCGACGTCGCGCGACGGCTGGTCGAAACCAACCCGCAGCTCTTCCAGAAGAGCCTGTCCGCTGAGCGCGATTCCACCGAGCCGGTACGGGCGCTGGCGTTCCCCGAGGAAGAGACCGAGGCCTCGTGGCTGGTGGCGGACCTCCAGCAGGACCGCGCGGCGAGCGGCGGGAAGTGGAGCGACTACGCCCTGCTGTATCGCCGGCACGAGGTCGGCGATCACCTCGAGGGCCGGTTGCTGCGGGCCGGCATCCCCTGCCGGCTCGCCCGCGGCCGCTCGCTCAACGAGGACGAGGTCATCGGGCCCATCATCGGGGCGCTCCGCGTGGTCCGCGACCCGACCGACCAGGTCGCGCTGGTGGCGCTGGCCGAGAGCGTCCTGCCCGTCGATCTCTTTCAGGAGGTGGACGCGGCGGCGAAGGCAGAAGACTTCCTGGAAGCGGTCCGGAAACTCGCCCGCAGCCGCCCCCACAAGGATCCCGACGCCCGGAAGCTCTGGCGGCTGATCTACCAGTGCGAAAACCTTACCGCCCTCGCCCGTTCCAACCGGACCCTCGGCGGTCTCATCGAAGAGCTCCTGGCCGAACGCATCGGGCCGTACACCAACGTGCTCGAGGACCGGTACGACGATCTCAGTGACCCCGCCGACAGCCCGGAGGCGGCCCGGCTCGCGCGGGACCTGACGCGCGTCTTCACGGGACCCGGGAAGGTCGTGATCGAGCCGATGAACGGCCTGGGGGGCGCGCTCCGGACCATGCTGATCGCATCCGGATTCCGTCGGGTCGCCTCCCCCGCGCCCGGCGGACCGGACGGCCCCGCCGGCCCCGCCGGCCCGGACGACCTCGCGCTCGGTCCCGCCGCCGCCGGACCGCTGGGGCTGTCGGTGACGCTCTTCAAGGCCTTGCAGCTGATCCACGCGGGCGAGATCAAGGGCGCCCCCCACCAGTTCGTCACGTTCGACACGGAGACGACGGGCAAGGATACGGCGACCAACGAGATCGTCGACATCGGCGCCGTGCGGGTGGTGGGCGGCACGATCGTCGGAGAGTACCAGACCCTGGTGAAGCCGGAGCACGGCATTCCGTCGGCGGTGGCCAGGATCCACGGCTACGACGACGCGATGGTGGCGGACGCCCCGTCGTTCGCCGCCATGTGGCCGGCGTTCAAGACGTTCGTGGGCGCGGATCTGATGGTCGCCCACAACGGGATGGAGTTCGACGTGCCGATCCTCCGGCGCCTCGCCGGCCCCGCCGAGACCGCCGGGATGACGTTCTTCGACACGCTGCCGCTCGCCCGATCACTTTTTCAGGAGAGCGCCAAGCTCACGGACCTCGCGGCGCGGTTCACGATCGACGCCGGCGCGGCCCACCACGCGGTGGATGACGCGCGGACCCTCGCCGGCGTGTTCCTCGAGCTGTCCCGCATCCGGGTGCAGCGGGCGCGCAAGTCGGTGCTGGTGGACCTGCTGGCGCACCTGGCGATCGCCCTGGCGCTCGAGCCATCGGCCCGCGCGGCCGGCGAGGGCAAGCTGTTGTTCGAGATCGGTCGGCCCCGCGCGCTGGGGCGGTACAGCGACGCGCTCGAAGCGTATGAAGCCGAACGGGACCGTACCGGAGCGGGCCCGACCGTCGATGCCGTGGTCAAGGAGCTCGGTGGCGCCGCGCTGCGGGCGCGCCTGCAGGCGGATTACGACCCCGAGCTGCGGCACCCGCGGGCCGTGACCCGCCTCCGGGCCCTGATGGGCGACGATGCCGCCCTCCCCATCGCCGAAGGCATCACCCGGCTGCTCGATCGCGTGGCGCTGTCGTCACGCGACGGCGCGGATCCGGACCCGCACCGCGTCACGCTGCTCACGCTGCACTCGACCAAGGGCCTCGAGTTCTCACGCGTCTACGTGGTCGGCGCCGAGGACTTCCAGATCCCCGGGTACCGCGCGATGCAGCAGCAGATCGAGGAGGAGATCCAGGAGGGCCGGCGGCTCCTGTACGTCGGAATGACGCGGGCCAAGGACCGCCTGATCCTCACCCGGACCGACCAGCGCTTCGGCCTGCCGTCGGGCGGGAATCAGTTCCTGAACGAGATGGGGCTCGCCCCCGAGACCTGAACGCCCGGAAGGTGCGCATGGTGGACGTCACCGCATCACTGCTCGAAGCCTACTCGGCCAGCGCGCGCGTCAATCAGTACCTCGTGGAGCGCCTGCATCCGTCGCTCTGGCGGGCCAAGATCCCGGAGCCCAAGGTCCGGACCATCGCCGCCTTGGTCGCCCACACGCACAACTGCGGCCTCGTCTATCTGCAGCGGGCCGCCGGCCGGACCCCGGTGCCCGCCGAGCTCGACCGGTTCCGCGTGACGCAGCGCGGGGCCGCCAAGGCCCTCGGGGCCAAGCGGAAGGCGGTCCTGACCGTCGTGTCCGGGGCCCTGAAAGGCCGCGGCCGCATCGACGGATTCCCCGGCAATGCGGCCACCTTCCTCGCTTACTACATGACCCACGACGCCCATCACCGCGGGCAGATCGTCACCCTGGCCCGGCTCCTCGGCCACCCGATCGACCTCAAGACGATGAGCGGGATGTGGCAGTGGCCCGCCCGAGCCAAGGAATAGCGCGCCCGGAGCGGTTGCCAACGGGTGGTCCGTGCGTAACGTTGGCGGCATGCTCTCATTGCTCGCGCTGCTCGCCGTCGCCCCACCCCGCCATCCCCCGACCCCCCAGGACCTCGCCCGCTGGAATCGAGAAGCGGCGTCCGTCACCATCATCCGCGACGACTGGGGGATCGCCCACGTCTACGGGAAGACCGACGCGGACGCGGTGTTCGGGATGGAATACGCCCAGGCCGAGGACGACTTCAACCGGATCGAGACGAACTATCTGACGTCCCTGGGATGGCTGGCGCAGGCCGAGGGTGAGCCAGCCGTCTTTCAGGATCTCCGCCAGCGGCTGTTCATCGACGCCGACTCGCTCCAAGCCGAATACCGGACCAGTCCGGCCTGGCTGAAGAAACTGATGGACGCATTCGCGGACGGGCTGAACTTCTACCTCTACAAGCACCCCGACGTGAAGCCACGGGTCATCGCCCATTTCGAGCCGTGGATGGCCCTTTCGTTCACGGAGGGCAGCATCGGCGGCGACATCGAGCGGGTGAGCGTGCCGCAGCTGGCGGCGTTCTACGGCGATTCGATGCCCCGCGCGCCCCGGCCGTCGGGGGACGGGATGTCCAACGAGCCCACCGGGTCGAACGGCATCGCCGTCGGGCCGTCCCGCACCCTGCGTCACGACGCCATCCTGTGGATCAATCCCCACACGTCCTTCTATTTCCGCTCCGAGCTCCAGATGGTGAGCGACGAGGGCCTGGACGCCTATGGCGCCGCCACCTGGGGACAATTCTTCATCTATCAAGGCTTCAACGCGAAGGCCGGATGGATGCACACGTCCTCCGGTGTCGACAACATCGACGAGTTCCTCGAGACCGTGACGCCCGCGGGCGCCGGCTACACGTACCGGCACGGAGGGCGGGAGTATCCGGTCCTCAGCCGTCCGATCACGGTCGCCTACACGACGCCGGCGGGCATGGCGCGGCGGACCTTCACCGCGTACTTCACGCGCCACGGTCCGGTGGTGCGGAAGGAAGGAACCCGGTGGGTGGCGGTGAGCCTGATGCAGAGCCACGTGAACGCCCTGATTCAGTCGTATGGGCGGACCAAGGCGAAAACCCTGTCGGAGTTCGAGAAGTTCTTCGATCTTCACACCAATTCGTCGAACAACACGGTGTTCGCGGACGCGCAGGGCGACATCGCGTACTTCCACTCGAACTACATCCCCCGTCGGGACACCGCGTTCGACTGGACCCAGCCGGTGGACGGAAGCGACTCCGCGACCGACTACCACGGCGTGCTCTCGGTGGACGAAACACCGGAGGTCGTGAACCCGCCGTCGGGATGGCTGTACAACTCGAACAACTGGCCCTGGTCGGCGGCCGGCCCCGACTCCCCGCACCGGGATCGGTTCCCCCGGTATGTGGAGACCGGAACGGAAGAGAGCGCGCGCGGCTACCACGCGCTGCGCGTGCTCCCCACCCTGCACGACGCCACCCCCGATTCGGTCATCGCGGCGGCCTTCGACAGCTACCTCCCGGCCTTCGAGCGGATGATCCCCGCGCTCCTCACGGCGTACGATCAGGCCCCCGCCGACTCGCTGAAGGCACGGGTGGCGGAACAGATCGGTGTGCTCCGAAGCTGGGACTACCGCTGGGGGAGCTCGTCGGTCCCGACGTCCCTGGCGGTGTTCTGGGGCGAGGCGGCCCTGCGGCGCGTCTTCCGCGACGCGCGGGCGGCCGGAATGCCGGCCCAGGACTATGTGGTCCAGTCCGCTCCCGGCACCGTCCTGTTGCAGGCCCTGGTCGAGGCGTCCGACAAGTTGACGCGGGACTTCGGGACGTGGCGGACCCCGTGGGGAGAGATCAACCGGTTCCAGCGCCTGGACGACCAGATCATGTCTCATTTCGATGACGCGAAGCCAAGCCTCCCCGTCCCGTTCACGTCCTCGCTGTGGGGGTCCCTCGCGTCGTTCGGAGCGCGCGCCTACCCGAATACCAAGAAGTGGTACGGGACGAGCGGGAACAGCTTCGTGGCCGTCGTCGAGTTCGGCGACAGCGTGCGCGCGCGCGCGGTGACGGCGGGAGGGGAGAGCGGCGACCCCGCTTCTCCGCACTTCAACGACGAGGCGGGGAGG
>DATJQI010000009.1:0-8563 GCA_035505915.1 Gemmatimonadales bacterium
GCCGGATCGAAGCCGAAATCGGCAAGGTCATCGTCGGCCAGCAGGAAGTCATCGAGCAGATTCTCGTATGCCTGTTCGCCAACGGCCATTGCATCATTATCGGCGTGCCCGGCCTGGCCAAGACGCTGATGGTGAATACTATCGCCCGCGTGCTGGAGCTGAGCTTCAACCGCGTGCAGTTCACGCCCGACCTGATGCCCGCCGACATCACCGGGATCTCGATGCTCACCGGGACTCACGATTTCATCTTCCGGCCCGGCCCCATCTTCGCCGACCTGGTGCTGGCCGACGAAATCAACCGGGCGCCGGCCAAGACGCAGGCGGCCCTGCTCGAGGCGATGCAGGAGCGGACGGTGACCGTGGACGGGACCACCCACCCGCTGCCGAGCGTGTTCACCGTGTTCGCCACCCAGAACCCGGTCGAGTTCGAGGGCACCTACCCCCTGCCCGAAGCGGAGCTGGACCGGTTCATGGCCAAGGTGCTGGTGGGATATCCGGCGGCGCAGGTGGAGCAGGGAATCCTCACCCGGTACGTCAACGGATTCGAGGCCGACCGCCCCGAGACCTACGGCATCACGGCCGTCACCGGCGCCGGGGGGCTCGAGGAGCTGCGCGCCGCCGTGGACCGGGTGCGGGTGGAGCCGCAGATCACGGCGTACATCACGGCCATCGTCCGCGCGTCCCGCGAGGCCGCGTCGCTCACCCTCGGCGCCAGTCCCCGGGCCGGCGTGTCGCTGCTCAAGGCGGCGCGCGCCGCCGCGGTGCTCGAGGAGCGCGACTACGTGATCCCGGACGACGTGAAGGGGCTGGCGCCGGCGGTCCTCCGGCACCGTATCACCGTCGCGCCCGAGCTCGAGCTCGAAGGCGTCACGGCGGACGTGGCGCTCAAGGCGATCCTCGACAAGGTCGAGGTCCCCACCGCGTGATCCTTCCCGGCCGGCGGGCGCCGTACGCACTCGCCGCCGTGGCCCTGGTCGCGGCCGCCGCCTACGCGGCGCCCGCGCTCCTCGCGGCCGTGATTCCCTTCGACCTCGTGCTCTTCCTGGCGATGGTGCTCGACGCCGGCCTCGCCGTCCCCCCGGTGGGGGCGCTCACGGGCCGGGGCTACGCGGTCCGCCGCACGCCGCCGGCGGCCCTCACCGTCGGCCACCCGGCCGAGGTCGAGTACGTCTGGACCAATACGTCGTCGCGGACGGCCCGCCTGCGCGTCCGCGAAACCCGCCCCGACCTGCTCGGCGGCACGCTCCCGCCGCGGATGGTCACGGTGCCGCCCCGGGGGGAGACCGTGGAGCGGCTCCCCGTGGCCGGGCTCCATCGCGGGCACGAGGAGGCCGGCGGCTTCTACGTGGACTCCTCGGGCCCCCTGGGCCTCGGGCTCGTGCGCCGGAAGGTCCCGCTCCCCTGGTCGGCGACGGTGTTCCCGCCGCTCGTCTCGCTCCGGCTCCGGGCCTCGGTGGCGCAGGCTCTCCGGAAGCGGGACGCCGGGATGAAGCCCATCCGGCGGCTCGGGGAAGGGCGGTTCTTCGAGAGCCTGCGCGAATGGGTGCCCGGGGACGACCTTCGCCACATCGACTGGAAGGCGACCGCGCGGCGCCGCAAGATCATCACGCGCCAGTACGAGGAAGAGCGGCGCCAGCAGCTCCTCCTGGTCCTCGATACCGGGCGGCTGATGACGGCCGACGTGGCGGGCGTGGCCCGGCTCGACTACGCGGTGCAGGCGGCGCTCGAGCTGGCGTACGCGGCGGTGCAGTACGACGACAACGTCGGTGTGATGACGTTCGCGGACGGCGTGAAGCACTACGTCCCGCCCGGGCGCGGGCGGGCCGGGTTGAAGCGCGTGCTCGACGTGCTGACGGTGGTGACGCCGTCCCTGGTCGAGCCCGACTATCCCGGCGCCTTCCGCTATCTCGCCGCGCGGAACCGGAAGCGCGCGCTCACGGTGGTCTTCACCGACCTGATCGACCGCACCGCGTCCGAGGCGCTGGTCGCGAATCTGGCCACGCTCCGGCCGCGCCACTTGCCGCTCGCCGTGACGTTGCGGAATCCCGAGCTCGACCTGGTGGCCACCGAGCGTCCGGCCGACGTGCGCGACGCCTACCGGCGCGCCGCGGCCGAGGAGCTCTTGCGGGCGCGGGAGGAGGCGCTGGGTCATCTGCGCCGCGCCGGCGTGGTGGTGCTGGACGTCCCTCCGGCCCGGGCCGCGCAGGCCGTGGTGCGCGAGTATCTGGAGCTGAAGCGCCGCGGCCGACTGTAGGCCCTCCCGGCTGGCGGCCCCTTCCCCCGCGTCGTAAGTTGCTACCTCACTCGCAGATGGGCCCTGTCATGCGCCGTTTTCCACCGGTCGCCGCCCTCGGGGCAGCCGCGGTCGTCCTGGCCGTCCTGGCCGGGGTGACGTGTTCCTTCCCCACCGACGAGAGCAACCAGGTCTTCGTGACCATCACGCTCTCGGCGCCCCTGGTGGTGCAGGGGGGGGAGATCACCGCGCACGGCCACGCCTTCCGGAACACGGCGTCGGGCCCGGTGGCGGTGACCGACGTCGACTTCCAGTGGTCGGTCTCGAACGACAGCATCGCCCGGGTGGTGAACGCCGGGCGGGGTGTGGCCACGATCACGGGCGTGAACGCCGGCCTGGTGCACCTCGTGGCCAAGGCGGCGGTGTACGCGAACTCGACCTCCAAGGACAGCGTGATCCGGGTGGCCCGCGCGCTCGAGATCGACAGCATCCGGCCCGACTCGGTGCGGTACGGCGGACGGATCACGGTGTACGGGGTCGGGATCAACTCGATCTTCCTGCCCGAGCTGGGCGGCGTGCAGATCGTGCCCGACACGTTCTCCTTCAAGGGGGATCCGAACGGGCTCGGGCACATGCAGTTCTGGGTGCCGCCCCCGGCCACGTCCGACCTGTTCTTCGGTTTCGGGCCCGGGGTGTTCGCCTCGGCGGCCGAGACGACCTTCGTGGCCGACTCGGACATCTTCGAGCCGAACGATACGGCGCCGGCGCGGATCGACATCGATTCGACCAACCCGATTCCGCAGCTCCCGGCGATCCGGTTCTACAATCCGGCGCTCGATTACGAGGCCCTCGATCGCGGCCTCACCATCGGGTTCGACTGGTACCGGTTCGCGCAGGCCGACACGACCCAGCCGTTCACGCTGATTTTCGACGCGGCCGGGAAGGGAAGCGATACGGTGACGTTCACGATCCTCACGGACACCATCGGCTACACGACGGGAAACTACTTCTACGGCGACTCGGCCTGGGCGGTGGGGCCGTCGGCCGGGCTGTTCACGTGCCGCGCCTACGGGTACTTCATGCCGATGGCCCCGTCGGATTCGTTCATCGTGGTGCTCCGGAATCTCACCCGGCCGTCGGTTCAGCTGTTCAGCGAGTACACCCAGTCGGGCCGCTACGGGCTGGAGATCATCCGCGGCGCGGTGTCGACCGATCCCCGCATCGGCCCCGACCACTTCACGCCGAACGAGATCTGCAACCAGGCCGACGCCAATTTCAACGCCGATTCCGCGGCGACCACGGTGAGCGCGGCGACCCCGGCGTGGGTGGACACCACGTTGACCATCGACTTCCCGCACGCCACCGACTGGTACCGGTTCCACATCACCTCCACCGGCCCGGCCACCGAGCCGGTACAGGTGGCGATCACGCCCAAGGAGATTCCGGGCCAGACTCCGTCGGACCTGGACATCACGGTGGTCGAAGCCACGACCCTGAATTACGTCGACCAGGCCGCGGACACGGGATCGAACGAAACGATTTCGTTCACCGCGAACACCGACGACGACTATTACGTCATCGTGTCGGACTACGCGGGCGTGCCGGTGCGGTACGGGCTCTGCGTCGTCGTGAACGGCGCCTGCGCGGCCCCGTTCCCCGCCGCGCCGGCCGGCGTGAGCGGCGTGGCGCCGGCTCCGGGCCTGGCGGTCCGGCGGCGCCCCCACGGCCGGCGGCCCGGGTTCATCCCCGCGCCCGTTCCGGGGACGCCCGGCACGCGGAGGCTCCCATCCCTGCGTCGGTAATGGAATGCACCAAGTGCCACACCCCGCTGCCCGATAACTCGCGGTTCTGTTTCGCCTGCGGGGCGGACCAGACCGGCGGGGGGGATCCGGCCGCGACGTCGGGCCAGATCTCGGGTTTGATGACCCGCCTCCAGCGGATCGTCGAGGGCAAGTACAAGCTCGAGCGCCTCTTGGGCAAGGGCGGAATGGGCGCGGTGTTTCTGGCCAAGGACCTGACGCTCGACCGGGACGTCGCCATCAAGGTCCTGCCCCCGGACGTCTCGCAGGACGATCACGTGGTCAAGCGCTTCCAGCAGGAAGCCAAGACCGCGGCGAAGCTCGACCACACCAACATCATCCCCATCTACCGGGTCGAGAGCGAAGGCGGGCTCAACTACTTCGTGATGAAGTACATCTCCGGCACGTCCCTCGAGGACCTGCTGGAGCAGAAGCGCCCGCTGCCCGTGGACGAGATCCAGCGGATCTTGTGGCAGGCCGCGGTGGCGCTGGGGCACGCGCACCAGCGGAGCATCGTGCACCGGGACGTGAAGCCCGCGAACATCATGTTCGACCACGACGGCAAGGTGATGCTGACCGACTTCGGCATCTCGAAGGCGCTGCAGGCCGCGTCGGGGTTCACGGGCACCGGGATGATCATCGGCACGCCGCACTACATGGCGCCCGAGCAGGCCAAGGGGCAGCCCGTGGACGGCCGCGCCGACCAGTATTCGCTGGGCGTGGTCGGGTACCGGATGATCACGGGCGCGCTCCCCTTCGGGGGCGACTCGATCCACACCATCCTTTACAAGCACATCTTCGAGGAGCCGCCGACGGTCCGGTCGGTGCGCCCCGACGTGCCCGAGCCTCTGTCGGCGGCGATTCAGCGGGCGATGAGCAAGGAGCCGGCCCAGCGCTACGCCTCGATGGAGGAGTTCGCCACCGCGGTGTTCCCGGAGCAGCCGGTGTCGGCGGCGCGGTCGGGCGGGCCGATCACGCCCAAGCCGGGCCCGCGGCCGCCGGTGACCGCCGAATCGCCCACCGAGGCGTTCGTCTCGGCGGCGACCTCGGCGCCCACGACGCCGATGCCCTCGCCGGGACGGCCCGGCGCGCCCCGGCCTCCGGCGCCGGCTCCGAAGAAGTCGGGCTCCAAGGCATGGATCGGGATCGCCGCGGTGCTGGTGCTCGCGGCGGCGTACTTCGTGTTCGGGCGTCATCCGGCCGCGCCGGCGGGGACGCAGACGGCGGTGACCCAGACCCCGGTGAGCCCGCCGCCCACGACGCCCGCGGTGACGACGCCCGTGGACTCGCATCCGGCGGCGGCGACTCCGGCGAAGCCGACGCCGGCGCCCACGCCGCCGGTCAGGCACCCGATCCGCGCGCGGCTCGAGGAGCGCCGGGCGCAGGCCGCGGCGGCGCAGAGCGGGTTCGTCTCCATCGCGACCGATCCCATCGCCACGGTCTACATCGACGGGCAGTCGGTGGGTCCCTCGCCCGTGATCGGCCACGAAGTGTCGGCCGGAAGCCATACCATCCGGGTGGAGCGCGTGGGCTTCCAGACCCAGACCGTCACCGTGCAGGTGTCCGCCGGCGAGACCGTCGTGCGGCGCCTCACTTTGATCCAGGGGGGATGACCGGGATGCGACGTGCGGCGCTCTTCATCCTCGCGGTCCTGGCCGGCGCGGGCTCCGCGGCCGCGCAGGGCACGGGTCCTCAGAACGCCACGCTGAAGAAGGCGCAGCAGGCGTTCGACAACCTGAACCTGCCGCAGGCCATCACGCTCGCCCAGCAGGCGCTGACCCAGCATCTGGGCGCCGGGGACCAGGAGCGGGCGTACGCGCTGCTCGGCGGGGCGTACTCGAACCAGCCCGACGGGTTCGACAAGGCGATGAACGCCTTCCGGCAGGTGCTGCTCATCAATCCCGAGCGGACCCTCGACCCCAACCGGACGCCGACCAAGACTCTGGTCGCGTTCAACATGGCGCTGTCGACCATGCTCCTGGTGCGGGGGATCCAGGTGGACAGCGCGAGCTTCGTGGCCGGGCAGGGGGCGGTGCCGATCCGCTTCACGGTGACGAGCCCGGCGCGCGTGCGGGTGCGGGCCGTGAGCGGCAAGACCACGGTGGCCATCGACTCGAGCGTGCAGAACGGGGCCGTGTCCCTGCGGTGGAACGCGACCCTGCCGAACGGCGACCCGGTGCCCGCGGGTGACTACACCGTCGTCGTGGACGCGAGCGCCGAGCAGAATTCGTTTTCGGCGGCGGAGCGGGTGCACGTGGCGGCGGGGAACGTCGACACGGTGGCCCATCTCACCGCGCTGCCCGGGTATTCGCCGCTCCCCGTCACCGAGATTCCGCCCCGGAGCTGGCGGCCCTTCGGCGTGTCCTTCCTCTACGCGGGCATCGCGGGGGCCGGGACCCTGGCCCTCGAGAACAGCCAGCTCGGGACCGGGACGCGCCGCGAGCTGTACGTGGTGGCGGGCGGGGCGCTGGTCACGGGGCTCGTGATGATGCTCAAGAAGCCGGCGCCGGTGCCGGCGCAGGGGAACATCCTGTACAACCGGCTCCTCGATGAGCAGCTGGTGCGGCGGAACGCCGACATCGCGCAGCAGAACATCGCGCTCCGGCGGCAGGTGCGATTGACGGTGACTCCCATCCCGGCGGCCAAATGACGCGGGCGCTCCGCGGGCTCGGCCTGGTGCTGGCGCTCGCGTCTCCCGCGGCGGCCCAGCGGGTGACCGTCGGCGTGCAGGGGGTGTTCGCGGATTACCGCGAGCTCTCGTCGGCCCTGACCTATTCGGGCGGCGGGTTCGCCGGCATCGCGCAGCTCAACTGGCACAAGTTCAGCGGGGACTTCCAGGTCGCGAAGATCAACTACAATCCGACCTCGGGGAGTCTCGCCACCGACAAGTTCGCGAGCACCCAGTTCGACGCCCATCTGCGGTGGTTCCTGGCGAGCGGCGTGAGCCTCGAGACCGGGTACACCAAGCGGGACGTCAGTCCCGACTTCACCACCCAGAACTTCACCGCCATCCGGCTCGGCATCCGGGCCAACTACGGCCTGGGTCCGGGGGCGAATCTGCTCCTCCGCGGGAATTATCTGGCGGCGTCCAAGTTCTCGGGGGGCGGCACCGCGCCCCTGGCGCTCGAGCTGGGCCTCGGCCTGTCGGTGGGGTCGGCGAGCGGCCGGTGGCGGATCACCGGCGACTACGAGTTCCAGCGGATCGACCGGAAGACCAGCGTGCCGGTGCCGATTCAGCAGGCGATGGCGAGGATCGGAGCGGCGGTCGGGTTGTGGTAAAGAAGTCGGTTAGTTCTTAGGCGGTTAGGCGGTTAGTCGGTTAGTTCTTAGTCGGTTAGTCGGTTAGTAGAGCGCTGGGGACCGCGTTTATCGGAGTGGTCCTGCGCCAATCCGGTACCGCGAGCCATCGCGGTATGCCGCAGTTTCCCCCGCGTGAAACCCCACGAATCCCTCGAAGCCTGGAAGCGTTGTCACGGGCTCACGCTAACGGTGTATCGGGTGACGCAATCGTTCCCCAAGACCGAGTTGTATGGTATCACGTCGCAGATGCGTCGCGCGGCTGTGAGTGCAGCGGCGAACCTGGTTGAGGGCTGTGCCAAGCGCGGGGTTCGCGACTTCCGTCGTTTCATCGACATCGCCATTGGTTCCTTGGCCGAGGTCTCTTACTATGTCTTGTTGGCAAAGGACCTCGGCTACTTGTCCATCGAAGACTGGAATCAGGTCCACAAGGCGGGTGAGGAAGCGGGCCGCACGACAATGGGTCTTTACAAGTCAATCAGTCACAGGGTGAATGCCGGTCAGCATCGACTAACCGACTAACCGACCAACCGACTAACAACTAGCTTCACCGCATGGACCCTTCCCGCAGCGCCGTCGTTCTCGGCTCGACCGGAGCGGTCGGGAGCAACGTGGTCCGCGCGCTGCTCGATCATCCGGTGTGGGCGCGGGTGACGCTCCTGGTGCGGCGGCCGCAGCCTTCCGGGGATCTCCAGGATCCCCGCATCGAGCGGCACGTCGTCGACGTGTTCGATCCCACGACCTACGAGCGGCATCTGGCGGGCCACGGCGCGGCGTTCTGCACGCTGGGGCTGGGTGAGCCGTCCAAGCATTCCCGCGAGGAGTTTCGGCGCGTGGATCTCGAGTGCGCGGCGGCGTTCGCGGCCGCGTGCCGGCGCCAGGGGGTGACGCACTTCTCGTTGCTCACCGCGGTCGGCGCCAACCCGCGTTCTTCCATTTATTACTCCCGCATCAAGGGTGAGGTGGAGGAGCGGGTGAAGGCGCTGGGGTTTCCGCGGGCGAGCTTTTTCCGGCCTTCGCTCCTGGTGACGCCCACCAACCGGTACGGTGTGACGCAGGGGATCATTCTCGCGGTGTTGCCGCGGATCGACAGGCTGTTCGTGGGTCCCCTGGCGCGTTTTCGGAGCATCCGGGTGAGTGATCTCGGGCGGGCGATGGTGCGGCACGCCGAGCGGCCCGGGGCGGGGGTGGAGGTGCTGGAGTGGCCGGAGTTTCAGGCGGTGCTCCGGGGGAC
>DATJQI010000010.1:0-3747 GCA_035505915.1 Gemmatimonadales bacterium
GGCGAGGAGGAGGGCGGAGGCTCTGGTCATCAGCAGAACGGCACCCGACGGTGGTCGGGTGCCGTTCCGGTTACCCCAGGAAACGTGGCGCGTTCGCTCAGGGGATGGCGGCGAGCGCCGTGCCGTACTTGGTGTTGATCACCTGGATCAACGTGTTGGCGATCAGCTTGTGCGTCGCGCTGGACGGGTGCACGCCGTCGAACGAGAACGCGGTTCCGAAGGGCGCCGTCGCGGCGCGGGGATCGGGGGGCGCGTGCGGGAAGTACGCCACCTGCGTGGTGTCCGCCTTCAGCGCCGCCAGGGCGACGTTGGGATCGAGGTACGCGTATCCCTTCGCGGCGGCTTGTGCACTGATGAAGTTGTTGTAGGCCACCACCGCGTTGTGGAGCTTGATCAGCTCGGGCTTGACGATGACGTCGTTGTCGAGCGCGCAGTCCAGTGTGAACGGGCCGCCGGCGGGGTTCGCCTCGGCCGCCTGGATGAGCCCCAGGCCGTACCAGAACGGTACGAGCGACGAGTCTCCCACGCCGCCCAGCGCTGACGGCGCACAGTCCGGCGATACCTGGAAGCTCGGCAACGCGGCGAGCTGCGTCGTCTTCACGCCGAGGTAGTACTCCCCCAGCGAGGCGTAGGGGATCTGCACGACGTCTGCGACGCCGATCAGCACGCCGCCTTTGACGCTCCCGATTGCCTGCAGCGAATCGAGCAGGGCACCGTACGCGACCTTGAACGCCGACGTATCGGTCACCTCGAGCGTGTCGCCCGGATTGGTCATGTCGGTGAGCGCGCCCAGCACGTCGTTGTTGCCGATCCAGACCGTCACGAACGTCGGCATCACGCGCCGGGCCATTCCGATCTGAGTCAGCCCGCCGAGCATGAAGCTCGTCAGGACGTTGGGGTTCGAGCCCGGCGCCAGGTTGCTCGTGGGGTCCTGCGAGGCAGCTCCCGGCACCGCGACGTCGTTGATGTAGGGCGGCGTCGGCTGCTGGACGAGGCGCAGCGCGCAGGTGGTTCCGGTCCCGCCACCCACCCGGGCCTGGGTGAAGGTGTTGGTGAACGGCGGCGGGCACCCGGGGCGCGCCATCAGCGGCAGATAGAACGGTGTGTGCATCTGGATCGCCAGGCGCCGCGCGTAGGACTGGATTTGCGTGCTGTCGTTGATCCCCGCCGACTGGAAGCCCGCGGTGAGCGAGTTCCCGAAGGCCACGTAGTGCGCGAACAGGGGGTCCACCGGGTCCTCGGTGGAGTTGTGGAGCAGCTGCTCGTTGTTGCAGGCCGCCGCGGCGAGGAGGATCCCGAGCGCCGCCAGGTTCCGCTTGGTGGTCCGAGTCATGGTGGCTCTCTCGCTCAGAAGGTGTAGGACAGGCCGGCGCCGAGCAGCACACCACTGAAGGTGTACAGGCCGGTGTTGACCGTGCTCGACTCGGACACCCGGCCGCGGCGGTCGTTCTGCTTCAGGTACATGAAGGTCGCGTCTCCCGAAAGCGCGCTGGTCAGCTTGAGCCCGGCGCCCACGTTGAAGGAGTTCCGGGTTCCCTCGGGGAGCCGGGGCGTGACGGTCTGGCTCGGCGCCGCCGCCGAGTTGTAGACGTAGCCGGCGCGGAGCGTCAGCATCGAGTTGTACTGGTACTCGGTGCCCACCCGGAAGCCGTCGGTGTCCGTGTAGCTCTCCTTGGCGACGAGCGGCGGGGTCGCGGGGTTCGCGAAGTTCACCTGCAGGGTGCCGAACCAGCCCCAGACGACGCGCTGGTAGTCGGCCGAGACGTGCCACTTGTCCGAGAACTTGTAGTCCAGGCCGATCGTCCCCTGATCGGGCAGCGTGATGTCGGTCGTGGCGGAGCCACCCGTGAGCGCGCCGGCCGCGAACTGCGCGGCGAGGAATTGGTCGAGGGGAAGCGTGGTGCCGGTGATGGGGTTACCCGGCGGGAGCACGAGACCGGTCAGGATCTGCTGGAAGGCGGCGGTGCCCGAGAAGTTGATCGTCTTCTTGGTCAGGAAGTGGCCGCCCAGCGTGAGCTGATCGTTCACCTTGAACGTGACCCCGCCGTTGAAGGCGATGCCGTTCCCGGATGCCGTCAGGTCGGCGTTCGCGAACGCCGTATTCGCCGGAATCCCGAGCTGGCCGAGCGTCACGCCCGCCGGCAGGGGCGCCCCCCCGAACTGCGACAGGTCTTCCAGCTGATGCAGCGCCACGGTGGCGTGGATGTACGCCACGCCGAGCCCGAAGGAGAGCCGCGGCGTCACCTGGTAGGCCACGGTGGGCTGGATGTAATAGGTCTTGACCTCGGTGTCGTACCCGGAGAAGGCCCCCACGAAGGACTTGTCCCACTTCGTGCCCAGCCCGTACGGGGCGTAGAGCCCGATGCCCACCGCCAGCTGATCGTTCATCCGGTGGGTGATGTAGACGTTGGGCACGAGGAAGGTCTGGCTGGCCATGTCGGTGTGCTGCAGGGAGACGTCGTCGGTGAAGCCGCCGGAGGGACTGATCGTCGTCAGGCCGACGCTCACGTGGGTCCCGGACAGGGCGGTCAGGCCGGCCGGATTGAAGAAGACGGCCGACCCGTCCCCACAGGGGTTCGCGGCCACCGCGCCGCCGCGCGCCATCGTACAGGTGGAAAGCTCGTAGACTCCGAAGCCCTGGGCGCCGAGAGCGGCGGGCAGGAGTCCGGCGACGAGCACCAACGCAGTCCCTCGCATACGTTGTGTCTCCGGCAGCTTGGGGGGAGATGGTGAAACCGGCTGGAAGAAACTAGGATTGGCGATAACCCTTGTCAAACCAATGAAACGAGAAGCGATAGCTCTCTTCCGCGAAACGTTCGGCGTCGCGCCCGCCACCGGTGGGTCGGCGCCCGGACGGGTGAACCTGATCGGCGAGCACACCGACTACAACGGCGGTCCGGTGCTGCCGATGGCGATCGGGGCCCGTACCACCGTGATGGCCGCGGCCGGTGAGAGCGGGGTTCTCGAAATCATCTCGACCCGCGACCGGGTCCGGCGGCGGGTGGAGTACCGCCGGGAGCCGGGTGAGGGCACCGGCGCCTTCATAGTCGGCGTCGCCCGGTCCCTGGAAATGAAGGGCGTCGCTCTGCCGGACGGCGCCCGGCTCGCCATCGCGAGCGATGTTCCGGTCGGGGCGGGTCTCGCGAGCTCGGCGGCGCTGACGGTATCGGCGGCCCGGGCTCTCGCGTCCCTCGCGGCGGGCGACCTGTCGCCGCGCCAGGCGGCGCAGGTGGGGTACGAGGCGGAGCATGATCATGTGGGCGTGCGGTGCGGGACGATGGACCAGACCATCGCGGCCCTCGGAAAAAAGGGCCACGCGCTGCTGCTCGAGTGCGCGAGCGGCGCGACCCGGCAGATCCCTTTCCGGGGGACGCTGCTGCTGGTGGACACGGGGGTGCGCCACGATCTGGCGCACAGCGCGTTCAACACCCGCCGGGCCGAGTGCGAGGCCGCGCGGGAGAAGCTGCGGGAGGTGCATCCCGGCTTGCGCTGGCTCGCCGCCTGGCCCGCCGATGAGATGTCACGGCTCGCCCGGCTCCTGCCCCCGCCATTGCGGGCCCGGGCGCAGCACGTGGTGGGAGAATCGCGGCGCACGCGGGCGGCCGCCCAGCTGCTCCGGCGGGGCCGGCTCGGCGAGTTCGGGAAGCTGATGTACGAGTCCCACGAGTCGTGCCGGCGGTTGTACGAATGCAGCGCGCCGGAGCTCGATCTGGTGGTGCGGGCGGCGCGGCGCGCGGGCGCGATGGG
>DATJQI010000011.1:0-145934 GCA_035505915.1 Gemmatimonadales bacterium
CCGAGGGTGAAGAAGGTCCCCCGGGCCTGGTGGCGTTCCAGGAGGTCGAGAATACCGTAGACGGCGGCTTCCACCCGGGACGGCAGGGTCTCCCAGGCGCTCCGGGGGACGTTCCCCTCGAAGGCGGAGACCTGAAAGTGCTCTTCGACGTCGACCGTGAAATAGTGGGCTATGGTCATGGACTTGTCACCAAAATAAGAGGATTCTTGCAAGAAGCGGGCCCGATCTGGTGCCAATTCGCATCCACCCCGACCTAGTCGGCCCCAGGGATGCCGACCTTGTGAGCCCCGTCACACTCGACTTGGGGCCGTCCTGCTGGCGGTCTGTTGGCGTGCGCGCCACCTTTCTAGGTCGCGACCCCTCCTACGGGATACCCTATGACGCGCTCCACGACCCAAGTTCTTGCCGGCATCCTCTTCGTGTGTCTTGGAGCCTGCTCAGCGGACAAGATTACCGACAACTCGAAGCTGGTTCGGTTGGCGGTGATTCCGCCCTCGGTGACGATCAAGCCATCGGCTCAACAGCTCTTCGTGGCCGGCGGTATCACCTCTGCCGGGGACACGGGTGTCGTCACGAATCCGACTTGGTCGGCAAGCGCCGGGACAATCACGACCGGGGGCCTGTACACCGCGCCCGCGGCGCTCGGGACGTACTACGTGCGCGTTACGGCCGGCGCCTTGATGGATTCGGGCAAAGTGATTGTCGACACGGACAGCACCGTTCTGGTTCGGATCGTAGTGTTCCCGCACTCGGCGACCATGGCACCGTCTACCTCGACGGATTTCGCGGCACTGGGAATAACCACCCTCGGCGATACGACGATCGTTACTAACGCGACGTGGTCGGCAAGCGCGGGCACAGTCACCTCAGCGGGGCATTACACCGCCCCGGCATCGGTCGGGATCTACTATGTCCGTGCCCACAGCGGGACGTTTACCGATTCGGCGATGGTCACCGTTGATAGCGCCGGGCCAGCCCCTTATTTCGCGGACAACTTTGACTCCTATTCCGTCGGCACAACGCTGAACGGCCAGGGGTCGAACGGGTTTACGTGGGCCGGGGGCGCCGGCAGCTCAGGTGGCGCCGCCGCCATCAGCGCAGACATCTCGCATTCCGGGACGCAGTCCCTGAAGCTCACTTACGTTGGCGTAGACACCGGTCAGGACGACTGGGAGGAGCAGTACTTCGTACTCAAGCCGGCAGGCCAGGGCCTCAAAGAGGTGTGGATGGAGTGGTACGTCTACTTCCCAAGCAACTATGCATACCGCTCCAAAGAGAGTCCGAACAACAACAAGCTAGGGTACCTCTGGGCAGAGACCTATAGCGTCTCCAGCGACTTGAACAGCGGGCTCGAGTACGAGGGCCCGGCAGACGGGGATTCGGTTCACGCACACATCACGTTGCGCAGCGCCCCCAACGGGACAGACATCACCAATGGTGATGCCGGCTCGTACCACTACGGCATCTTCGATCCGATGACCGTTGCCGGTTCCTGGCACCGACTCCGCTATCACGTGCGTGCGGCTACCCCAAATGGAAGCGGCGGCTACTCGGAGAACGGGACCTTCCAAGTCTGGTTCGACGACAGTCTAATCGTTCAAAGCAAGCCGACTTATGTCATCTACACGACCATAAGCCCCGCAAATAACTTGTGGCGGAATGGCTATCTGATGGGGTGGGCCAACGCAGGCTATACCAACAACACCTCTTTCTACATTGACGACTTCAAAGTCTGGGACGTTAACCCAGGCTGGTGACGGAGGGGACCGGATCGGCTCGGGGAAATCCTACCGCCAGAGAAGATCGAGCGTGTAGAGCTTCAAGAATTGATCGTACAATGGGTGCGGCTCCGGCTGGTCACCGCCGGACCGCCACCCCACGTAACGGCTGATGGTCACTCGGTCCCACAGATCACATCGTAGGTCTTCGGCCAACGTCGCAAGCGCCGTACTCGATTGCAGAAACCCGAAATTGACCCATCCGAGCCGCGGGGCCGGCCATCTGCCCCGGGTCCTGTGACTTACTGCACCCCCCACTTCCTCATAAAGCTTCCGAAGCACGCGGGACGCTTCCTGAAACCCCAGGGGTGCCCGCGCTGCCGCCAGGGTGGCCGCCAAGGGGACGGCGAGCAACTCCGGCGAGTACTTCAGGAGCATTCGGCGATTCACCAGATTGTGCACCCTGCTCGAGAGCGGGACGCCGGAAGCAAAGGGAAAGAGCTCGCCCCCAGCGAACGGCAGCGATACATCGAGGTGTCCGCGGCAGCTCCGGATCTGCGTGTTGATGTACTGCGCGCCGCGGTGCTCACTGATGAAGGCCTCGACCTGGTCGAACGTGCCCGCCACTCCTCGGCGCCCCAAGCGGGCAAGCTCCTCTTCGATAGCACCGTTCATCAGGCCCAGAGGGGCACCGAGCGCCCGCTCCCAGTCCCCTTGCAGGTACCAGTGATGCTCGAGCGACCGCACTCGCAGCAGCTCCAGGGCTGAGGCCTTTGCGACAGCCGCCGGAGGCTCAAGCCCGGTGAGAAGGGCGGCAACGGTCAAGAATTTCATCCGGTTGTCCGTGACCATGGCCGGCCCGTAATGCCCACCCAGGATCTCTCCGAATACGCCTGCTGAGACCACTGATCGCCCCTGCCCCGCAAGAACCCGGCCGGCCCGATGCCAATGCGGGAATACCACATTCTCGACGCGGGAAAATCCCTCAGACAGAAAGCCCGGGTCCAGTACGCGCTCGTCGATGGGCTCGAGTTGGCAGGGCGAGCCGGTGATATCAGCCAGTCGTCGCACTAGGCCGAGTTCCCGGCTCCCGGTGTCGCCGTGACTGTAGCAAGAGAGGTGAAGGCCTTTGTGGGCCCCCCCCGCCAACAGCGTCCGAGAGTCCCATCCCCCCGACATCATCAGGGACGCGCCGTCGGTGGGCACCGAACGAGCCATGGCGCGTTCGAGACGTTCCCACGACGCCTCGATCGCATCCCCGGTCACCTGGACCCGGTCGGTCCAGGCGTCGCTCCGCTCGGTGATCTCGATGGACCTGCCTTGGAGCCACCTGACCGATTGGCCGGGGAGCAGTCGTCTGATCCCACGGAATACGGTCTTGGTGCCGACGACATAGGCCTGCCGAAGAAACTCCAGCCCGGCCAGCTCGTCTCGATCGGCTCGTGTGACCTTGGCCAGAGGCTTGAGGAGGCTGCAGAACAGCACACCGCCATCGAACTCGGTGAAGTAGAGCGGAAAGGTGCCGGATGGGTCGGTGGCCAGGTGTGCGGACAACGCATCCGTACGAATGGCCGCAACGTTCCCTACGGAGCCATGGACCGGATTGAGAAACCCGCCATCCCAGGTGAAGAGATCAGGTTGCGGAGCCGCGCGTGAAGGGTGGTCCCGATGATACAGCGCCCACTCACCATCGATCCCAGCGACCAACCCCGGCTCGACCTCAAACGCCGGAGGGGTCGATCCAAATGCGTGCCCTCCCAGCATCCATCCTGATCCGCGCAGGACGGCCGCGGATGGCCAGCGCGCATGGACCTCCCTCCAGAGGGCCTCGGAGGACTCTGGAGACGTTCCAACCGCACCAAAGAGCGCGGGCACCTGCTACTCTGGCACTTGATGGGCTGAGGGGCGGACAGTCGTCATTCCCAAAACTTAAGACAATCCGGAAAAAACGGGCCCGGCGTTCGTCGCGCCGGGCCCCGGAAATCCGCGTTTTAGTTAAAGCTTCAGGCTGTCGGGAGCTCTTCCCGATGGCGCCGGCGAGTCAGGATGCCGCCACCCATGCCGAGGAGGCCGGTTCCGAGGAGCACAACGGTCATCGGCTCGGGGGCCACGCTGCCGACGGTCGGCGACGGATCGGCGCAGTTCCGGCCGGTGTCGCAGGCCAGGTTCCCCGCGAAGGGCACCTGGGTCGAGTTCCAGCGGAGCGCCACACCGTTGAGATCGTAGTGCTGGTTCTGCCCGAAGGTGAAGTCGAACTGGACGTACGGCACGCCCGGGAACGAGTTGCAGGTGGACCAGTGCGTGACGTTGCGGCCGCCGGGGTTGGTGCATCCCGTGATTCCGTTGTTGCCGCGGGCGCCGATGTAGAGATCCGTGCCGCCCTTGATGCCGGTGTTGTTGGCGGCGGACCAGAACGACGTGATGTTCGTCTGGTGGCCGTTCTGGACGTAATGGACGCCGTAGTTGGCCACGGTCCCCGTGAAGTCGTACAGGGAGCTGGTGTGGTAGAGGCCGATGGCGTTGATGGTGTTCAAGGAGCCCATCGAGCCCTGAAGGTTCCAGACCTGCATCGACAGGGTGTTCCCCACCGACTGGAGCCTTACCGAGGCGCAGACCCGCAGCGCCCCCATGACGCAGTAGTTGTCGAAGTTGAGGCCGTCCGCCCGCGCGACGCCGGGTGCCACCATCAGGCTCCCCGCCACGCTCAGCGCCAGCCACCCACGCTTGCCGGTGAAACCGGTCATCGGTTCAGCCCTCAAGTAGGGTCCATGAAGGTGCCGCGTCCTGCCTTCCCGGGCCCTTGCTTAAGCAGGTTTCGGGCCAAACGCCGAAACCGACCGGTGCCAGTGTAAGTCATTGTAAATCAATATGTTGTCTGTGACGATCACCCTTGGCCCTGCCCCGAGGACTGTGGCAGTGTGTCGGGCGTGCAACACTGATTGTCGGCCCAATTCCGCAGCCCCCACTACCTAAAAGATCGTGTAGATGAAGGGAGCCAGCGCTGACCCCTGTGCGAAAATCAGCAGAGCGCCGACGAGCAGCAGGATCAGCACCATCGGCAAGAGCCACCACTTTTTCCGGACCTTCGCATACCCCCAGAACTGCCCCATCAAGCCCGTCCTGGCCATCGCTATCCCCCTTAAAACTGCGTCTCGAGGTTACTCCGGCCGCCCGACGGCGCCGGCACCCAGAACCCGCCATCCCGCTCCCGATGCCGCAGCGGATTCTTCCCCACCAGCCGCAGCAGCACGCCGATGGGTGTCACCACCACGAAATACACGGCCCCCGCCACAATGGGCGCCGTCACCTTCGAGATGGCGTTCGCCAGCCCCATCCACGCCTGGTTCACCCGGGTGAGCCGGGCCGGAACGAAAATACCGGCCAGCACCAGCACCCCCCCCAGCGCCCACAACACCCGCGGAGCCCAATAGTGCCCGCGCCACGCCGAGAGCGCCCCCAAGACGAGGAACGCGATCCCCACCGTGAACGCGAACTTGCGGCCTTCCCGCGCCGTCAGTCGAGTTGGAACTGCCACCGCCAGTCCTCCGTTTCTTTCCATTCGTCCTGCTCCTCCTTGTGGAGGAGATACGGCCCCAGCACCAGCGCGTCGATGTGGGTCCGCATGAAGCAGGTGTGCGCATCCTTCGGCGTGCACACGATCGGCTCGCCGCGCACGTTGAACGACGTGTTCACCACCACCGGACACCCCGTGAGCCTGTCGAACTCGCGGATCAGATCGTAGTAATCGGGACTCACCTCCCGGCTCACCGTCTGCACCCGCGCCGAGTAGTCGATGTGCGTCACCGCCGGAATGTCGGACCGCACCACGTTGAGCTGCTCGATGCCCCAGAGCTTCTTCTGATCCCCCGTCACCGCGATCTGCCGCTCCCGCTTCACCGGCGCCACCAGGAGCATGTAGGGCGAATCCACGTCCATCTCGAAGTAGTCCGCCACCCGCTCCCGCAACACGCTCGGCGCAAAGGGCCGGAACCCCTCGCGGAACTTGATCTTCAGGTTCATCTGCGCCTGCATCCGCGGGCTCCGCGGATCCCCCAGGATCGACCGGGCCCCCAACGCCCGCGGCCCGAACTCCATCCGGCCGTTGAACCACCCCACCACCTTCTCGTCGGCGAGGAGCCCCGCCGTCGTCTTGAAGAGACTGGCCCGGTCGAGCTTGTGATACTTGGCGCCGACGTCATCCAGAAACGCTTTGATCTCGTCGTCACTGAACCTGGGACCCAGGTAGGCACCCTTCATCGTGTCCCGGCACCCGTCCGCCGCCCGCGGCTGCTTGAAGTGGCGGTGCCAGATCAGCTGCGCCACGCCCAGCGCCCCGCCCGCGTCACCCGCCGCCGGCTGGATCCAGAGCTTCTTGAAGGGCCCCTCCCGCAGGAGCCGCCCGTTCCCGACGCAGTTCAACGCCACCCCGCCCGCGAGGCACAGATTCTCGAGCCCCGTCGTGCGATGGACCGTGCGCGCCATCCGCAGCATGATCTCCTCGCACACCTCCTGCACCGAGCGCGCGAGATCCATTTCCTTCTGGGTCAGGTTGGATTCCGGCTCGCGGGGCGGCCCGCCGAACAACTGATGGAACCGGTCGTTGGTCATCGTCAGGCCGTCGAGAAATCCGAAATACTCCTGATTGAGCCGGAACGACCCGTCTTCCTTCAGCTCGATCAAGTGATCGTAGATGAGCTTGACGTACTTGGGCTCCCCGTAGGGAGCGAGCCCCATCACCTTGTATTCGCCGGAGTTGACCTTGAAGCCCGTGTAATAGGTGAAGGCCGAGTAGAGGAGACCGAGCGAATCGGGGTAGCGCATTTCCTTGAGGAGCTGGACGTCCGCGTCACGCCCCACGCCGTACGACGCCGTGGCCCACTCCCCCACGCCGTCGATGGTGAGGATCGCGGCCTCCTTGAAGGGAGACGGATAGAAAGCGCTCGCCGCGTGCGACTCGTGATGCTCGGCGTAGAACACTTCCCCGTCGAAGCCCCCCAGCTCCTTCCGGAGGTTCCGGTCCATCCAGAGCTTGTCCTTGATCCACAGGGGGCCCGCCATCAGGAACTGCTTCAGCCCCCGGGGCGCCACCGACAGGTAGGATTCGAGAATCCGCTCGAACTTGAGGATCGGCTTGTCGTAGAACCCCACCGCGCTCAGCTGATTCGCCGTAACCCCGGCTTCCTTGAGGCAGAAGGCCACGGCGTGGGCCGGAAACCCGGGGTCACCCTTCTTCCGGGTGAACCGCTCCTCGGACGCCGCCGCGATGATCTCCCCGTCCCGAACCAGGGCCGCCGCGCTGTCGTGGTAGTAAGCCGAGATACCGAGGATAGTTACAGGCGCCATCTCTGGGGTGGTCTCCCTGGGCGTTTTGGGTGCCGAATCGAGGTGAGCGAGGCTCGCGGGTGCAATTCTTGCGCCGCTAACGGCGCCCACTACAATACGCTGACCGTGTGAACGGTTCCAGACGGGGACCGGCCCGGCTGCCCCAACGGCGTCTTGTTGCGCCAGCGCAGCATCCTGAGGCGGCGTCGCTCCCGGGCAAATGGCCGATATTGTGAGCACTCAAATGCTGACGACCGAAGTCAACCGCGCAAAGCTCGCCCCTTCGTTCAATGGGGCCGACCCCGCTCTGGCCGCCGGCCCCACGCGCCTGAGCTACCGCAACGCGTTCTACCACCTCGTCAACGTCGAGGAGCACCCGGAGGTGCTCCCCCTGGCCTACGACCTGGTGGAAACGAGGCTCCAGGCGATCACCGACAATCCCGGCGCCCCCCCCGCCGCCAGAGCCGACATCCCCGCGCGCCTGGGCGAGCTGCTCGACCGGCTCACCGCGCAGAGAACCCGGTTCTCGCGGCCCTGGCATTCGGACTCCGAGGACCTGACCAGGCGCCGGGCGCTCCACTACTTCGTCCAGTACATGCCCACCGCCTTCGTGGACGGCTGCTGGCTCCAGTGCGGCCTGCGGGTCTCCACGGCGCACACGGGCGTGGGCGCGTCCCTCACCGGCCTCTACCAGCACCAGGTCCGCGCCTTCGTGGCCGACCCGGGCCGCCACTTCGTGGCCGACTACCGCTCGGTCTACGGCCGCCTCGGCGCGCCCGTCGAGGAAGTGTCGTCGCATTCGTTCGCCGAGCGCGCCGACTTCCACGAGTCGAGCCTGGCGCTGCCCATCCTGCTCCTCGCCGTCGCCCAGTTCACCCGGACCTTCCCCGGAGAAATCCTGGGGCTCAACCTGGCGTGGCAGTACCTGGACCTCTCGGCCTTCGGCCCCGACCTGATCCGCGACACCTGCCGGGCCTACGGCCTGCCCGCCGTGGGCGAAGACCTGAACGACCCCGCGCATCTGGAAACGGGACGCACGATGGCGCGCGACGCCGCCGTGCGCTTCCTGGAAGAAGTGGAGGAGCAGGATCTCGCCGAGGCCTGGACGCGTCTCGGCCGCGGCCTGGCCCTGGGAGTCGAAGCCTGGACCCGGTGGTTCGAGGCGACCCGCGCCGCCGCGCCCTCCGGTCCGCCCGACCCGCGCCAGGAAGTGATCGACCTGTTCTGGCGCAAGGCGCCGCACGCCTCCGGCTATCACGGAAACAAGCGCCTCGGCGCCAGGAAGATCGACGACTTTCTCGACCCCAAGACCTTCAACGGGCCCGCCGTCCTCGACGCGCTGGCCGCCTCGCCCTGGGTGAAGCCCGGCAAGGCGGACAAGAGCCCGATCTTGAACCGCCTGATGGGCTTCGGCGGGCCGATGATGGCGGTCTTCTCCCCCGTCGAGCAGCAGATCATCCGGACCTGGATCGACTCCCTGCCCCCCCGCGAAGCCCAGGCGGAGACCGGCGGGGCGGCGCCTCGCCCGGAGCCGGGACCGGCGCCGAGTGGTCCGACGATCAGGGAGGAGCAGTACGTGTCGGGGCGGGGCTGGGAGCCCGAGGCGTTCCGCCGGCGGGCGCAGCGGATGTTCGGCAAGTGCACGGTCCGGGAGCTGTACCACTACCTGGTCAACGTGGAGTTCTATCCCGAGATCCTGCCCATCGCCGAGCGCTTCGCGCACGAGCGCCTCGAGCGCTCGATGGCGATGCTCTGGAAGGGAGAGCGCCCCATCCCCTCCCGGCACTACGATCCCGCCGCGCTCGAGGGCTGGGTGTACACCAAGCACCGGGAGCAGGTGGACTCCTACCGGCCCCCCGACGTCCGGCCCGAAGCGCCCAAGGATGCCTTCATCGAAGCCACGGTGCAGCTCGCGCCCCTGATTCTCATCGACGGCGGCTGGCTCCAGGGGATGGCGTCACCGGCCTTGATCCACACCACGGTGGGGCGGATGCTGTTCCACGTGCTGGTGGAGGAGCTGGGTGAGGGCAAGTCGAAGGAGCACCACGCCAACATCTATCGCAACTTGCTCAAAGCGATGAGCGTGGAGCCGCCGCCGGTGGACACCTGGGAGTTCGCGCGGTGGGAGCGGCTGCAGGACTCGTCCTTCGAGGTCCCGGCGCTCTGGCTCACCATCTCCTGCTTTCCGCGGCACTTCCTGCCGGAGATCCTGGGCTTGAACCTGGCGGTCGAGCTGGCGGGCGTGGGCGGACCGTACATGGAGGCGCGGGACACCCTGCGCCGGTTCCGCTATCCCACGCTGTTCGTGGATGTCCACAACGCCGCGGACAACGTCTCCGTGGGGCACGCGGCCTGGGCGATGAACGCCATCAAACGGTATCTGGACGAAGTGGCGGAGCGCGACGGGCCGCACAACGTGGACCGGCTGTGGCACCGGATCTGGACCGGCGTGCGGGCCACGCTGCCGCAGATCGGGCGGGCGCGCCTCCTGGGGCACCGGATCCGCAGGCGGTTCTTCGGCGAGGATCCGACCCTCGTCCCCCTGATCTTCCCTTCGTAGGCCGCGTCCGATGACGAACCCGGTACTCACCACGCGGACCAAGGTTCTCTACGCCGCGATCCTCGCCGCCTTCCTGGTCGTATTCCTCGAGGGGGTTTCGTGGATCGGGATCGCGCTGATCTCGCCGCGGCTCTCCGAGCCCATCCGACGCACGCCCGCCATTTTTCGGGACCAGTCCGACCGCATCCGGCGCTGGCTGGAAGCGGACTCCTCCACCCTGCTCGTGATTTTCGACAGCTCCCTCGGATGGCGGCAGCGCCCGGGGTACCGGTCCGCCCTTTACACCGTCGGCCCGCAGGGGCTGCGGGGCTCGCGCGTGTACGGCGCGGTCCCGGCCCGCGGCGTACTCCGGGTCGATGCGTTCGGCGACTCCTTCGTCTTCGGGAGCGAGGTCGGTGATACGGCCGCCTGGCCGGCGATCATCGAGAAGACGTTCCCGGGGATCGAGGTCCCCAACTACGGTGTGGGGGGGTACGGCCTGGACCAGACGTTCCTGTCGCTCGTGGCTCACGGACGGGACCTGCACCCCAAGGTCGTCGTGGTCGGCTACGTGCCGGACGACCTCCGGAGAGCCGTGAACGTGTACCGGCGGTTCCTGTCGACCTCGGAGCCGCCGCTCGTGAAGCCCCGATTCGTGCTTGGGGAATCGGGATCCCTGACCCTGGTCCCCGCGCCGCTGAAGAACGCCCAGGACTACCGGCGCGTGCTCGACCATCCGCGGGACGCGCTCGCCCTGGGCCGCCTCGATTACTGGTACTCGCCGCTCATCTACCAGGACCCCCTGTACGACTATTCGGCCGCCGTCCGCCTCGTCACGACGCTGTGGGTCCGTATCTCCCGGCAGCGTTTCGGGGATCGCCTGTACATCGGGGCCTACGCCAATCCCCGGGCCGAGGCGTTTCGTCTCCAGGTGGCCTTGTTCGAGCACGCGGCGGATTCGATCCGCGCGATGGGCGCCCAGCCGCTCTTCGTCTTCTTCCCTGACCGTGAGCAGATGACGCGGATCATCGGCGGGGAGCGCCCGTCGTATCAGCCGCTCTTGGACACCCTGCGCGCACACGGGCTGAACCCGCTGGACGCGGCCGCCGCTTTCGCGAAATCCCCCGCGGCGGACCTCGGCCGCTGGTTCATGACGGCGCACTACTCGCCCGAAGGCAATCGGCTGGTGGCCCTATGGCTGGGGGGAATACTGAAGGGTGAAGGCGGGCCGGGGACGTCCTCCCCGAACTGACCCGCCCCGGTCCTACTTCGCGACGACGGTGCGCTTCCCGGCCCCGAGCCGCCGGATCCCGGCCAGCGCGGCCACGAAATACGCGACCGGAAACGCGACGCCCAGGAACACCGTCTTGATCACGGCCTTCTCGAGCCCGAGCTTCACGTCTCCCGCCGCCACCGACTTCAGGGCCACCGGGATGTCCGTCGCGAAGACGATCAGCATCGCCAGCGTCCCCACGGCGAGCACGATGAGCAGCGTGACCACGCCGATGACCGCCCCCCGCCGTCCCCGCGCCAGGGCCGAGCCCAGGAGCGCCGCGAGGCCGATGGACACGAGCGGAAGGCTGGCGAACGTCGACGCCGCGGTCCCGAACTCCCACTCGGTGAACCCGAAGCGCGTGGGATAGAAGGCCAGCACCACGTCCGCCAGACTCACCACCGTCAGCAGCACGCCCACCCACCACAGCGCCGCCCACCCCTCCCCCGGCGACGCGCCGAGGCCGACGGTGGACTTGCGGTCATCGACCAGGATCTTGGGCCCCGTCATGCGTGTCTCCCTAGTGTTGGTCGCCGGGGGCGCGCGGCTTCAGCGTCCACACGCCCGCGACGCCGGTCGGAACCAGCAGGCCGCTCAGCACCACCTTCGCGTTCACCGTGTCCTTGAGCATCGCGCTCGGGACGAACCCCGCGAGCGAGTCGAGCCGGACCTCGAGCGCCCCGGCCGGCGCGACGGCGTCGACCACGTGCATCCGGCGATACGGTCCGTGCAGCCCGAGGATGGTGGCCGTGTCCTGCACCACCACGGTGTCGACGATGGTCACCAGCGCCGCGTCGGCCTGCCCCCCGTTCGCGCCGGCCGCCTGCGCCGCCGTCATGGTGTCCACCGGGGTGAGCGCGCCCCCCGGGAGCCCGATCAGGGACAGGCTGCCGAAGGCGAACGCGCGGAGCGTATTGTCGATCGGATCGCGCTGGACCCGGACCAGATAGCGGTTGCTGTCGCCGATCCCGACGACGGCATTGCGCAGCCCCACGACGCGCGCCGCGCCCGAGGTATCCGCGATGTTGACCGTCGAGTCGCCGAAGATGCCGGTCTGCCCCGACGCGCCGTTCACCGTACCGGAGAGCGCCACGCCCACGATGAACGCCCGGGTGCCGAGCGGGAGCGCCCGCGCCGCGCGGATCGAGTACTCCGGGTACCCGATCGCGATGGTCACCTGCTCCGTGTCCCCGGGCGAGATCGTGAACGCGGACGTGTCCACCCGGGTCACCCGCACCGTATCCCCCGCCACGCCGGCCGTGTCCACGGCGAGCGTGTAGCTCCCGGCCGTGACCCCCGTGAAGGTGAACGTGCCCGCCCCGTTCGTGGTCGCGCGGGCCACGGTGTCCACCGTGCCGGCCGCGATGAGCCGGATGCCGACGCCCTGGAACGGCGTGTCCCCCGCGTCGAGCGCCCGGTTCCCGTTCACGTCGAAATAGGCCTGCCCGACCACCCGCCCCACCCCGGTGATCGTCAGGACCCGGCCCGCGCCGGCGTTGCTGCAGGCGGCGGCGACGAGCGCCGCTCCCGTGAGGGACGAGAACCTGCGCATGGCGCGCCTCACCAGTTCACCCGCAGACCCACCCGGAGGAACCGCCCGGACGAGTCGCGGACCAGGACGTTGCCGAAGTTGGGGTTCACCACGAGCGGCACGTGGACGACCGATCCCGCGGTCGTAACCGACTTGGTCGGATCCACCAGATAGAGGGCGTTGTCCACGAGCCCCACATCGGATTCAAGCAGGTTGATCGCGTCCACCACCAGATCCAGCGGGTAGCCGCCGATCGTGACGGTGGGGACCTCGAGCCGGAGGTCGAGGGAGCTCACCCCGGAGGCCCGGCACGAGTTCCGGGCGGCGAACTGCCCCGCCGATTGCCGCAGGCAGCTCCACTTGCTGATGAGGGAAGCCATCCCGCCCATCGTGTCGTCCACGAAGGCCGGATCGTTGGCGGCGCCGTCGCCGTTGGCGTCCACGCCCGGCCGGAACCCCGGCGTGAACGGATACCCGGACCGGTACCGGTACGCCGCCACGAGATGGACGCCGTGGAGCCGCTGGAGGGTCAGGTCCGCGGCCAGCGTCAGCCGGCTCGGCACGTCGAAGTCCGAGGTGCCCTTGGACCAGTCCTGCCCGTTCAGGCCCGACGGAAAGGGCGAGAGCTGGCCTCCCGGATTCCCGGCGAAGCCCATGCCGGACAGCCAGTTGTCGGTGGTCTGCGAGTAGGTGTAGCTGGCGATCAGCTTGAGCCCGGCGCCGAACGAGCGCTCGAGATCGAAGGTGATGCCCCAGTAGTCCGAGTAGCCGTCCGGATCGAGCGCGGAGACGACGTCGAACCCCGCGAACCGGCGGTTGGACCCCGGTTGCGCCGCGAGCAGGCCGCCTTCCTGCACCAGGGTTCCATAGATGGGGCGGCCGTACTGATCCGTACCGGACGACCCCGCGAGGTTCATGTCGGTGCGGCGTTCCAGGAAGTCCGTGTGGCGGTAGGCGCCGGACACGTGCAGCTCGTACCCGTGCCCCAGCGCGCCGGTGACGCCGGCCCCGAAGTGGCGGGTGCGCGGCACCTGGAAGCTGGGGCCGAGCAGGGTCAGGCGCGGGCCCACCACCGGCGCGGTCACCGAGTCCGGGACCGCCGGCCACGAGCTCAGCGTGCCGAGCCCCCGCCGGACGATGACGCTGCCGTCCTCGGTCAGGAGCGCGGCCGTCACCGCCGGGTTCAGGTCGCTGAAAAAGCTCCCGCCCTCGGCGCTCACCAGCCACTGATGCCGCTGCCCGACGTCCCAGGAAATCCCGGCGCGCGGCGCGAACTTCGACATATGGTTGGGCGCCGCGGTGTTGTTGAGCCCGCTGGCCTTCTGCCACGCGGAATTGAGCACGATGTCGCCCTGCGGCATCTTCTCGAAGTCGTACCGGAGGCCCACCAGGAAGTCGAACCCCGGCGCCGCCCGCCAGGTGTCCTGCAGGAACCCGCCGAACTCGGGGCTCGTGAACTGCGCCGTCGGCGCCACGCCGACCGCCTGCACGAACTCCCCCTGCCGCGCCTCGAGCTGGGGGATGCCGCCGAACGTGAAGCTCCCGGTCTGGCCCCAGGTCGACGTGATCTGATAGGACGGGACGGTCACGTCGATTCCGAACTTGACCTGATGCCGGCCCAGGCGGACGTGCATCGCTTCACGGGCGGCGATCGCGGTCCGCTGGAACTGGCCCAGGAGCCCGGGATCCGCGCCGACGCCGGCCCCCGCCGTGGTCACCCAGGTACCGGCGATGCCGGACGCGGTGTCCGTGCGCGAGTTGACTTCGATGCCGGCTCTGAGCTCGTTCGATGCCGCGGCCGAGAGCGTCGAGGCGAGCACCGCGTCGGCGGCGAACTCGGAGCCGTTGATCGAAGAGCCGAGACTCGGGAGCGCCCCCACCCCCAGGTCCCCGTTCGTGATCTTCGCGTTCCCGTAATGCGCGCTGACCCCGAGCGTGTTGTCGTCCGTCAGCTGCCAGTCGAGGCGTCCGAACAGCGACACCTTCTGGGTCGTCGCGATCCGCGGACGCGTGTAACCGGAGAGGTCGGTGGCGAACGAGTCCTTGGCCAGGGTCACCAGGGAGTCCGAGGACCAGGCGGCCGGCAGGGGCGTCTGGTCCCGCTCGGCCTCGACGCCGAGCACGAAGTGCGCCGTGTCCGGGATGATCGGGCCGGTGAGGATCACCCCGCCCCGGAGGGTGCTGTTCGAGGCCGCATCCGTCGCGAAGAACTTGGAGGACGAGAGCTGGCTTCCGGTCCAGTCCAGGAATCCCCGCACCACCGGCGTCGCGGTACCCTCCCGGGGGAAGGCCGACAGCGCCGTGCCCGCGAATCTCGTCCATTCCACGTCGGACCCGCCGTTCACGACCTGCGCGTCCCGGAAAGCGGACCGGGGGAACCCCAGGCCCACGAGGGACGGAAACCCGTCGTGCTGGACGGGCGCGAGGGGGAGCCCGTCGATCTCGATCCCCGAGAACACCGGGGGCAGGCCTTCCATCTCGAGACCGCCGGTCCCGTTGGTCACCACGTCGGCGGCGGCGTTCACGCCGCGGTCCCGGGTCGGGAGGCCGTCGAACGCGAAGGACGTCAGCCATCGGCTCCCCGCCGACGAGGCGCTCTCGTACACACCGGCGGTGAAGAAGGTGGTGTCCACCTGGCTCACGGGAGGGGCGGCCCATCCCAGCGCGAGATTGACGTCGAGGGAGGTGCCGGGCCGCACCGGCACGCCCCGCATCCGGCGGGGCCGGTAGCCGAGCGCCTCGGCGAACACCTCGTACTCGCCCGGGGGAAGCAGGGTGAAACGGAACGCCCCGTGGCGGTCCACCGTGGCGACCCGCTCGACGCCTGAGGCGCGGTCCATCACCGAGACGTCGGCGCCGTAGAGCACCTGCCCCAGGGAATCGGACACCGTCCCCGCCAGCTCGCCGGCGGTGATGCTCTGCCCCGCCATCAGGCCGGGCCACGCCAGCATCAGGCCCATCGCCACGGTGACCGCCGTGCGTCTCATCATCCCCGCTTGATCTGGAGGTAGGACCGCAAGTTCGACGTAAGTTAAGGGGTCGCCGACGTTTTGCCCACTTTGCCCGAGGGGGTCCCGGTGTCCGTTTCCCGGCTCGCTGCCGCGCCCCGCCCCGCGCGATTCGCGCTCGGCCTGGCGGTGGGCGCCATCCTGTACGCCACGTTGACGCCGTCGGTCCTGACGGATGAGCTCCCGCCCTGGTGGTGCGTCGTCTGCGGCGAGCGGGGGCTCGCGGATTTCATTCTCAACATAATCCTGTTCGTGCCGCTGGGCGCATCCCTGCGCGCCGCGGGCGTGCGCCCCCGGAGCGCGATTCTCAGTGGATTTCTCCTGTCGATCAGCATCGAGCTGACCCAGGCGCTGATCCCGGGCCGGGATACCACGATCGGCGATGTGATCTCGAACACCACCGGCACGCTGGTCGGCTACGTTCTGGCGGCTCTCGTGCTCGCGGCCACCCGGAGCCGGCCGCGACCCCTCACGCCCGCCGCCTGGGCGCTGCTCGCGATGGGCGTGGTCGCGGGAACGGGCATTGCCCTCGCCCCCGCCTACCCGCCCACCATCTACTACGGGCAGTGGACGGCGGACCTGGACGGCGGGCTGGACTGGTACCGGGGGCACATCCTCCGGGCGACCATCGGTGGGGTGTCGGCGCCGTCGGAACGCCTGGCCGACCAGAATCAGGTGCACGCCCTGCTGGCGGCGGGCGCGCCGCTCGCGGTCACCGCGGTGGCCGGGCCGGCGCCCGCCCGGATCGCTCCCGTCTTCAGCATCTACGACGATCGGCGCCGCGAGATCCTGCTCCTCGGCGCCCGCGGCGCCGATCTGATCCTCCGGTACCGCACCTGGGGGCTCGAGCGCGGGCTCGACCGTCCCTTTCTCGTCGTCCCCGGCGCGCTTCAGGGCGTGCGGACCGGAGACACCCTGCGGCTCGCCCAGTGGTGGGAGGGGGGGCATCCGTGCCTCGGATTGAACGGGGCGCGGTGGTGCCGCCTGGGATTCACGGCGGGGGCCGGATGGGCGGTGCTGATCTACCCCGAGCGCCTCGGCGCCTGGGTGCGCGCGCTTCTCGGGATGGCGTGGGTCGGCGGGATTCTCCTGCCGGCGGGATTCTTCGGCCGCTCCGGCGCGCCGCTCATCGGGGCGGCCGTGGTGGCGGCGGCGGGGCTGGCGCTGATTCCGGGCGCCGTCGGCCTCCGGGGTACGCCGGTGCTCGAATGGGCCGGGGCGGCGCTGGGGATCGCCGTCGGGGCCGGGCTGTGGCGCCTCTTCGCCCGGCCGAAGGCCCCCTACGCGGCGGGGGACCCGCCCCACACCGCCTGAACCAGCTCTCCCAGGCAGTCATCGATCCGCGCGTAGCACTCGGCGAAGACCTTCCGCGGCTGCTCGACCGGATCCCGGATGGCCCGGGTGAGCGGCTCGTGGGGATCGAGGTCCCCCAGCACGAGCACGGGGCGCTTCGTGCTCCCGTAGTGCAGGTGCAGCGACGCCACCTGCCGGGGCTCCATCACGATGACCAGATCGGCCCCGCCGACGGCGCTCCGGGTGAGCAGCTTCGACCGGTGACGGCGGAGGTCGATGCCCCGGGCGGCCGCGACCGCCACGGCATCGGCGGGAGACGGGCGGTGCGGTCCGATGAACCCCGCCGATTCCACCCGGATGCCGACGCCGGGAAGGAGCGCGCGGAGCTTCGCGGCCGCGTACGGGCTCCGGCAGATGTTGCCGTGACAGATCACGAGCACCGTGCCGGGCGGTCCCGCCGCCGCCAGCCGCGCCCGCGCCCGGCCGCGTCGCCACGGATGGAGCAGCCGCTCCGGCGCCCGCCGGATGGTGCGGAGGACGTCCCGAACCCCGTCGAGAGTGCGCCTGGGCGTGATCACTCTTCCCTCTTCCCGCTTCCCGTCCCGTCCTTGAGGGCTTCCCTCTTCATCTTGTCCCACCACTCCATCCGTTCTTTCACCGTCTTCTCGTAGCCGAACTCGGTCGGCGCATACCACCGCGAGCCCTTGAGGGAATCGGGCAGGTATTCCTGCGGCACGTAGGCTCCGGGGTGATCGTGGGCGTACTGATAGCCTTCGCCGTAGCCCAGGTCCTTCATCAGGGGCGTCGGCGCGCCCCGCAGATGCAGCGGCACCCCTTCCGAGGGATGATCCTTGGCCGCCTGCCTCGCCTCACCGAACGCGGTGTACACACGGTTCGACTTGGGCGCGGTCGCGAGGTAAATGACGGCCTCGGCCAGCGCGAGCTCCCCTTCGGGAGAGCCGAGGAAGTGGTAGACGTCCTTGGCCCCATTCGCCACCGCGAGCGCGCGTGGGTCGGCCAGCCCGATGTCCTCTACTGCCATCCGCACGATCCGGCGCGCGAGGTAGAGCGGGTCTTCCCCGCCCGCGAGCATCCGCGCCAGCCAGTACAGCGCCGCATCCGGATCGCTCCCCCGCACCGCCTTGTGGAGCGCCGAGATGAGGTTGTAGTGCTCTTCGCCGGACTTGTCGTATTTCGGGACGGGAGTTTCGAGCAGAGCGGCGACGGTTTCGCGGGAAGCGGGAAGAGGGAGGCGGGAAGCGTCAGATTGCTTCAGGATGGCTTCCACGGCATTGAGGGCGCGCCGCGCATCTCCCTGAGCATACGAGACCAGTGCGTCGATGGCGTCCTTCGAGAGCACGCTTCCCGCTTCCCGCCTCCCACTTCCCTCTCCCTCGATACCCCGCCGGATGATCGTCTCGATATGGGCTTCCGCCAGCGGCTCGAGCACGAACACCCGGCACCGGGACAGGAGCGCGCCCGTGAGCTCGAAGCTCGGGTTCTCGGTGGTGGCGCCGATGAGGGTGATCACGCCGTTCTCGACCCAGGGCAGAAAGGCGTCCTGCTGGGCCCGGTTGAAGCGGTGGATCTCGTCGCAGAAGAGAATGGTGCCGCGGCCCTGATACTTGAGCCGGTCCTCGGCCTCCTTGATGATCTCGCGCACCCGCGCGACGCCTTCGGTCACCGCGGAGAAGGGCTCGAAGTGCCGGTCGGTGTAGTTCGCGATGATCTTGGCGAGCGTGGTCTTTCCGGAGCCCGGCGGCCCCCAGAAGATGCAGCTCCCCACCTGGCCGTGGCGGATCAGGTCCCCGAGCGCCCGTCCGGGGCCCAGGAGGTGCTCCTGGCCGAGGAAGTCGCCGAGGGTCTTGGGGCGGAGGCGGGCGGCGAGGGGCTCGGCGGAGCCTTGGAAGAGGGAGGGCTCGGTCATCGGGAGCGGGAGGTGGGAAGAAAAGTGCGGGAGGCGGGAAGAGGGAAGCGGGAAGCGTGACGCGTAGACCCGCCCCGGGACTGCGCGATTTTGGTACCACTCCCCGAGTGAACTCCGCACAGATTGTGCGGGTGCGTAAACTGGAATCGCTGAAGGCCTGGAAGAAGGGCCAAGCGCTGGCTCACGCGGCCTATCACATCACGATGCATCCTGGCCTCCGTCACCATTTTGCTCTCGTGGACCAGATCCGTCGGGCGGCCCTGTCCATCCCGGCCAACATTACCGAGGGATATGCACTGTCCACCACGCCGCAGTTCATCCGGGGCGTGCGCATATCGCTCGGTTCGGCCGCGGAGCTGCTCAGTCATCTGCAGGTGCTGGAGCGCCTCGCCTTGGTGCCACCCGAGCCGGTTAGGGACGCGATCGCACTCACCGAGGATGTCCTCAGCCTGCTCGTAGGTCTCTTGAAGGCGCTCAATCGCAGAAGCCAACACTCTTCCCGCTTCCCTCTTCCCACTTCCCCCTCACGGTGATCCGGGCAGCAGTCGGACTAGGAACACCGCTCCCGCTCCTCCAAAGAACGACGCCGCGACAAGCCAGCTTCGCTTCGCCTGAAACTCCGGTACGAGATTCGACGCCGCGACGTAGAGCGTGACGCCCCCCGAGATCGCCAACCCGTGCCGCGCGAGGACGCCGAGGTCGTTGGTGAGGACCACGCCGAGGACGGTGGCGACCCCCAATAACGCCGCGGCCCCGACCGCCTGTCCCCGGGACCGTCCGCCGGCGAGCATCAGGCTCGCGATGGTCACGCCCTCGGGCAACTTATGGATGAGGATCGCCAGGAAGAGCAGAAGCCCCAGGGCCGGCCGCACCAGGAATCCCGACGCGATGGCGACGCCGTCGAACAGCGTGTGCACGAGCAGGCCCAGAAGCGCGCTCATCCCGGCCACCGCGTGCACCTGATGGGTCTCCTCGCCGAAATGAAAATGCGGAGTCAGGGTGTGCTGGGCCAGATGGACGCCGAGATAGCCCGCGAGGACGAGCGGGCCCGCCAGGAGCCCGCTGCGGGCAAAGGCCTCCGGGATGACGTCGACCAGCGCCACCGCGAGCATGAACCCCGCGCCGAAGGCGACGCACAGCTCGATGACGCGCAGGCCGCGCTCCGCGTTCCGCGTGACCGCGAGTCCGCCGACGATGTTCCCGAGCGCCGCGACGAGAGCGTAGGCGAGCGCTTCACCCACGGGGGACGGCCCGGCTCAGGAGATGCTGGCGCGTGTTCCGGCTCGGGTCTTCGAGAACCTCATCGAGCAGGCGCGCCAGGGTCTCGCCGACCTCGGGGCCGGGCCGTACGCCCGCTTCGATCAGGTCGTCACCCTTCACGGCGAGATCGGAGAGGGACAGGGGGTCGTGGGCGTCGCGGATCGCCTGGACTACCTGCAACAGGCGGGAAGCGGGAAGTGGGAAGTGGGAAGAGTCAAGCGCGGGCACGATGGCGAGCAGATCGTCGGCGTAGGCGCCGGTCTGCGACAGCCAGCGCCGCACCTGCGGGAGATGGCGAGGGTCGGGATACCTGTCCCGCCAATCCCGGATGGCGCGCGCCCGCTCGATATCCTTGTTCGAGCACTTCAGCCTGGTCAGAAGCGAGGGGGGATCCGACGCCAGGAGCGACGAGACCAGCACTGGATCTCGTGGAAGTTTGTCGACACTTCCCTCTTCCCGCTTCCCTCTTCCCGCATTCCCGATCTCCGGCAGCCAGATCCTCGCCGCCCCGACGTCCCGCCAGAGCGTGACCAGCTTCGACACGCGCTTGGCGGTCGCGATCCCCTTCCACCACTCGTCCCGCACCCGCTCGGCCGAGAGCTGCGCCAGGCCCTGGGCGTTGGCCTTGGCCGCCTCCAGGGTCCGGGGGTGAATCCGGAACTCGAACCGGGCACTGAAGCGCAGGGCCCGGAGGATCCGGAGGTAGTCCTCCTGGAACCGCCAGTTGGGGTCCCCCACGGCGCGGATCACCTTCGCGTCCAGGTCCGCCCGGCCGTCGAACGGGTCGCGCCACTCGTGCCGGAGGGGGTGATAGGCGATGGCGTTGATGGTGAAGTCGCGCCGGGCCAGATCGTCCATCAGCGAGGCGCCGAACTCCACCACCGCGTGCCGCCCGTCGGTCTTGATGTCCTTCCGGAAGGTCGTGACCTCGTGCGGGTTTCCCTTCCCGTCGAGGACCGCCACGGTGCCGTGCTCGATGCCGATCGGGACCGTGCGCCGGAACAGCTCCCGCACCTTCTCCGGATGGGCCGCCGTGGTGAGATCGAAGTCGTGGTGCTCGAGCCCCAGGAGCGAGTCCCGGATGGCGCCGCCCACGCACCAGGTCTCGAAGCCGGCCTCCTCGAGCTTCGTCGCGATGCGAAGCACCTCGGGGGGAACCGCCATCGTCGTGGGAAAGGTCATTCGGAGAAGTCGGAACGGGGAACGCGGAATGCGGAACCGATGTTCCGCGCTCCGACTTCCGGCTTCCGCGTTCGACTCACCCACATAGCACCGACCCCCCATTCACGTTCAGGATCTCCCCCGTGATATGCCGCGCCAGGTCGGAGCAGAGAAACACGATGGGTCCCGCGACGTCTTCCGCCGATGCGACACGCCCGAGGGGAATTCCCCGTTCGATCTCCCTCTTCCCGCTTCCCTCGTCCCGGTCGTAGGGGATCCTCGCCATCTCCGTATCCACCCATCCCGGCGCGACGCAGTTCACGTTGATGTCGGGCGCGAGCTCCACCGCGAGAGACTTGGTGAGCGCGATGACCGCGCCCTTGGTGGCGCCGTAGTCCGCGTGGAACGCCTCACCCCGCTGGCCCGCCGTGGACGAGACCAGCACGATCTTCCCGCCCGGGGAGAGGTGGGGGATGGCGGCGCGGCAGACGTAGATCACCGAGTCGAGGTTGGCGCGGCGCGTGGACTCCCACTGCGCGTCGGTCATTTCCGCGAGGGGCACGTCCTCGGGAGGCCAGACGCCGTGATTCACGATCAGGAGATCGATCCCGCCGAACGCCGTGACGATCTCGGCCACGACGCGTCGGGCCGCGGCAGCCTCGGCCAGGTCTCCGGCCACCGTGACGGCCCCGTCGCCGAGTCGCGCGACGGCGTCCTCCGCGTCGGCCCGGCGGCTCCGGTACCCCAGCGCGACGCGGGCTCCCGACCGCACCAGCAACTCCGCGGTCGCGAGCCCGATGCCCCGGGTCCCACCGGTGACGAAGGCGCGCTTTCCCTTCAGGTCGATCAGCCCTTCATCCTCTCTTCCACGAGATCGCAGATGATGTGCTCGATCGCGAGGTGCAGCTCCTGAATGTGCGACGTCTCGTCCGACGGAATCACGAGCGCCACGTCGGCGAGCGCCTTGAGCTCGCCGCCCGACTTGCCCAGGAACGCCACCACCGGCACCCCCCGCGCCTTGGCCGACTGCGCCGCGCGGATCACGTTGGGGCTCTCGCCCGACGTGGAGTGCAGGATGAGCAGGTCCCCCGGCCGGGCCAGCGCCTCCACCTGCCGGGCGAACACCTCGTCGAAGCCCAGGTCGTTGGCGCAGGCGGTGAGGACCGACGAATCGGTCGTCAGCGCGATGGCGGCGAGGCCGGGGCGCGTCACGTGATAGCGCACCACGTACTCGGCGGCCACGTGCTGGGCATCGGCGGCGCTCCCGCCGTTTCCGGCGAAGAGGAGCCGGCCCCCGCCCTTCAGCACGGCCTCGTACCGCGCCGCCAGGTCGAGCACCGCCCCCGCCTGCTCGGCCGCCACGCGGGTGGCCAGCTCCGCCAGCCCGCCGAGCGCGCCGCGGATCTTGTCGGCGGCGTTCACGGCGCCACCGCCCGGACGAACGCGCCGATCTCGGCGCCCTGCTCCACGGCGGTGCCGATCACCACGAAGTCCGCTCCCGCCCGGCGCGCGGCCTCGGCCTGCGCCGGCGTGCGGATCCCGCCGCCCACGAACAGCGTCACCGAGTCGGCGATGGCGGCGCGGCACGCCGCGATGATGGCGGGCGGCACCGGATGCGCGGCGCCGCTGCCGGCGTCCAGGTAGACGGCGCCCATTCCGATCATCCGCGCCGCCATCGCGTGCGCCGCGGCGAGCTCCGGCTTGTCGGCGGGGAGCGGCCGCGTCTGGCTCACCGCTTCCACGCTGGTCACGCGGCCGCCGTCGATGAGGATGTAGCCGGTCGAAAGCGCCGGCACCTGATGCCGCTGGAAGAACGGCACGGCGCGCACGTGCTCCTCGATCAGGTACTGCGGGTTCCGGCCCGACACGAGCGACAGGAAGAGCACCAGGTCCACCTGCTCGGTCAGCTGCATCGCCGAGCCGGGAAAGAGCGCCACGGGCAGGTCGCTCGCTCCTTCGCGGAGGGCGCGGGCCACCAGGTGGGTCTCGCGGGTGCCGTCGTACGAGGACCCGATCATCACCCCGGCGGCGCCCGCGGCTTGCGCGGCGCGCGCCACCTTCGCGGCCTCCGCCACCGGGGTCCGGGAGGGGTCCACGAGGATCAGGACGCCGGGGCGCCGGGCGAGCAGGTCCTTCACGCGGCCTGCCCTTCCCGCCCGATGCGCTCGGCCAGCCGCGTCAGGCCCCGCACGTCGGCTTCGGCCTGGGCTTCGAAGGCGTAGGTGACGAGCGCGTCCGCGGCGAGCAGATCGAGCGCGTGCCGCCGGGTCTGCTGCGACGCGCCCGCGACGTCATCGAGCAGGCGGGCGCCCAGGCCGGCGAGCGTGGCGGGAGGCGAGCCGGCTTCGTCCCCCACGACGTCCACGATCCGGGCCGCCAGGGCCCGGGGCGGCGCGGGCCGGCGATTCGCGAGCCACGACGCGAGCGTATCGGCGCTCACCGGGCGAGCGCTCCCCGGATGATGTCGAGCGCCTGCTCCCGGGCCGCGCCCAGGCGGGCGGGGTCTCCGGCCCCGGCGGACGCGAAATGCGGGCGCCCGCCGCCCTTGCCGCCGCTCACGGCCGCGATCGCGCCCGCCAGCTTGCCGGCGTGCACGCCCTTCTGCACCAGGTCGTCGGTGACGGCCACGTGGATCCCCGGGCGCTCGCCCCGTGTGAAGAGCACAGATATCGCCCGCGAACGCCCCTGGCGGAAGGCGTCCATCACGAGCCCGATCTGGTCCCGGTCCTCGAGATCGGAGTCACCGAGGTGGACCTCGACATCCTCGACCTTCGTGACGCTTCCCGCTTCCCGCTTCCCGCTTCCCGCCTTGAGCATGTCCTCGATCCGGTGCTCGAGCTTCTTCCGCTCTTCCAGGAGCGCCTCGATCCGCTTCTCCACGTGCTCGGGCTGGGCCTTGAGCAGGCGCGCGGCGCCCGCGAGCCGCTGCTCCAGCTCGCGCAGGTGCCGGTACGCCGCCGGCCCGGTGATCGCCTCGATCCGGCGCACGCCCGCTTCGGCCCCGGTCTCGTGCGTGAACCGGAAGAGGGCGATCTGGCCGGTGGTCGGCACGTGCGTGCCGCCGCACAGCTCGAGCGAGACCCCGCCGCCGATGTCCACCACGCGGACGCGGTCGCCGTACTTCTCGCCGAAGAGCGCCATGGCGCCCTTGGCGATCGCTTCGTCCCGCGCCATCTCGCGCGTGACGACCGGGAGATTCTCCCAGATGTGCGAGTTCACTTCTTCTTCGATGGTCGCCAGCGTCTGGTCGTCGATCGGGCCGTGGTGACTGAAGTCGAACCGGAGCCGCTCCGGCGCGACCAGCGAGCCGCGCTGGCGCACGTGCGTGCCCAGCACCTTGCGAAGCGCCGCGTGGACCAGGTGGGTGCCGGTGTGGTTGCGCTCGATGTTCCGGCGGCGCGATTCGTTCACCTGCGCCGTGACCGGCGTGGGCTCGAACGCCTCGCCGAAGCGCCCCACCACCGCGCTGGCGCCGTTCTCCTTCACCACGTCTTCGACGGTCAGCTCCCACCCGTCCCCCCGCACCACGCCGGTGTCCGACACCTGCCCGCCGGACTCGGCGTAGAACGGGTTGTCCTGGAGCACGAGCTCCAGGATCTGGCCATCCTGCCGGAACCGGACGACGTCGGTCTCGGCGGTCGTGGTCTCGTACCCGACGAAATGGGGCGACACGCGCTCCTTGACCGTCGTCCAGGCGCTCCCCGCGTCCCGCTTCCCGCTTCCCGCGGTCGCCGCGAGGGACTTTCTCACCGCGCGACTCCGCCGCCGCTGGTGTCCCAGAGCCTGCTCGAACCCCTCCACGTCCACCGTCTGCTTGCGCTCCGCCGCGATCATCTGCGTCAGGTCGAGCGGAAAGCCGTAGGTGTCGTAGAGCTTGAACGCGTCCTCGCCGGAGATGGTGGACGCGGACTTCAGCTCGTCGAGGCGGCGCATCCCGCCTTCGATGGTCTCGAGGAACCGCTCCTCTTCGGCGCGCGTGGCGCGCAGGAGCTCGGCCTTCTGGGTCACGAGCTCGGGATAGACGTCCCCCATCGTGTCGATCACGCGCTCGGCCAGGTGCACCAGCGTCGGCTCGGCACGCCCTTCCTGCCAGGCGTAGCGGACGCCGCGCCGCAGGATCCGGCGGAGCACGTAGCCCCGGCCGTCCGAGCTCGGCACCACGCCGTCGGCCAGGAGAAACGCGACGGCCCGCGCGTGGTCGGCGAGCACGCGGTACGGGGCGCCGGCGGGTCCCCGGTCGTAGGGGCGCCCGATCACTTCGGCGGCCCGCTCCAGGATGGGCTGGAACAGGTCCGTGTCGAAATTGGACGGCACCCCCTGGAGCACGGCGGCGATGCGCTCGAGCCCAGCGCCGGTGTCCACCGAAGGCCGCGGGAGATTCTGGCGGGAGCCGTCGGCCTGCAGGTCGTACTGCATGAACACGAGGTTCCAGATCTCCACCAGGGCGCCCGCCTCGGCGAGGTGCTCGAACTGCTCCCGGCTGAGCTTCTGGCCCCATTCCCGGCGGTCCCGCAGGTCGACGTAGATCTCCGAGCAGGGGCCGGCGGGACCGGTCTCTCCCATCTGCCAGAAGTTGTCCTTGTCCGACAGGCCGAAGATGCGCTCATCCCCCACGCCGGCGACGTCGCGCCAGAGGCCGCGGGCCTCGTCGTCCGAGTGGTGCACCGAGACGCGGAGCCGCTCCGGGGCGATCCCGTACCACGCCGAGGCGGTGACCAGCTCCCACGCGTACGCGACGGCGTCGCGCTTGAAGTAGTCGCCGAACGAGAAGTTGCCGAGCATTTCGAAGAAGGTGTGGTGCCGCGCCGTGTGGCCCACCTGCTCCAGATCGTTGTGCTTCCCGCCGGCCCGGACGCACTTCTGACACGTCGTGGCACGGAGATAGTCGCGGCGCTCGAGCCCCTGGAACACGCGCTTGAACTGCACCATCCCCGCGTTGGTGAACAGCAGGGTGGGATCGTCGGCGGGAACGAGCGGCGAGCTCGGGATCTCGCGGTGGCTCTTGCCGATGAAATAGTCGAGGAAACGGCGTCGAATCTGGGCGGCCTTCATGGCGCGGAATATATCGCCGAGAGGGCCAAGTTGAAGGGAGACGGGGAGTTAAATGGGCGGGCGGCTTGCGGTCACCGAACGAGTCCCTTAAGCTCCGGCCCGCACGATGACCTTCGACGCGCTGCTCCTGAACGCCGGCGTCCGGCAGTCTCTGATGGCGGTCCGCTCCCTGGGCCGCCAGGGACTGCGGGTGGCCGCCGCCCTCGGGGCCGGCCCCGGCACGCGCGTCCCGGCCTTTTCGTCCCGCTGGTGCGGCGAGCCGGTGTGGTTCGACGCCCCCGACGCCTCGGACGCCTATCTCGCGCTGCTCGAAGCCTGGCTCGCCCGCGCCGGGGCCCGGGTGGTCATCCCGTCACACGACGGGACCATCGCGATGCTCCGCGCCCACCGCGCCCGGCTCGAGCGGACGACCCGCCTGGCGCTGGCCAGTGAGGCGGCCCTGACGGTGGCGGTGAACAAGGAGCGCACGCTCGCCGCCGCGACCCGGGTGGGCCTCAAGGTGCCCCGGGAGGCCGTCATCAAGACCCTCGCGGACCTTCCCGCCGCCCTTGCCCACATCGGTCTTCCGGGGGTGATCAAGCCCGCCGAGTCGTGGGTTCCCGGCACCGAGGGGGCCGGCGGCGGGCACTGGGTGGGTCCCCAGCTGGTGGTGACGGAAGACGAGGCCCGGCGCGCGGCGGACGCGGTGACGAAGTTCGGCGTGCCGGTGCTGTTCCAGCAGTACCTCACCGGGCGGCGCGAGGCCCTGAGCTTCCTCTACGCCCGGGGCCGGATGCACGCCCGGTTCGCCCAGTGGGCGGCCCGCACGCGCCCGCCGCTGGGGGGCGAGTCGGTCCTCCGCCAGAGCATCCCGATCCCCGAGGACTTGGGCCCCGGCGCCGAGGCGCTGGTGCGGGAGATCGACCTGGAGGGGTACTGCGAGGTGGAATTCCGGCGCGACGCCGCCGGCGAGCCCTTTCTCATGGAGATCAACCCGCGCCTCTCGGCCTCGGTGGAAGTGGCGGTCCGTGCCGGCGTGGACTTCCCGCACCTCCTGTTCCGGTGGGCCAGCGGCGACCCGATCCCGGTGGTCACCGATTATCGGGTCGGCGGGTGGATGCGGAATCTCGGCGCCGACATCGATACCTCGCTCCTCGCCCTCGACCAGCGGGGCCGGCCCGGCATCCCCGCGCCGGCCCGCGTCGTGGCGGACTTCGGCCTCTCGTTTCTTCGGCCCTCCGGTTACGACTATTTTTGGTGGAGTGATCCCGGCCCGGCCGTCGCCGCGACGTCGGCCTTCCTGGGCGAGATGATGGGGCGTGTGACGTCACGTGTGCGGAGGATCTTCCGTTGAACCGGTACGACGCGGTGGTGGTGGGAGCGGGACCCTACGGCCTGTCCACGGCGGCCCATCTCAAGGGCCGTGGCCTCGAGGTCGCCACGTTCGGCAAGACGCTCGGGATGTGGCGGGACCACATGCCGCACGGAATGAACCTGCGGTCCCAGTGGTGGGCCACCAACCTCTGGGATCCGCGCCAGGACCTGGGCTTTGCCCGGTTCTTCCGGGAGTCATCCTACCGCGAAGGTCATCCGCTCCCCATCAACGCGTTCATCGACTACGGGCTGTGGTTCAAGGAGCGCGCCGTTCCGGACGTGGACGAGACCCTGGTGCGCGCCGTCACCCGGAAGGACGGGGGGTTTCACCTCCAGCTCGAGGACGGGCGTGAAGTCGAGACGCGCTCGGTGGTGATGGCCATCGGGCTGTATTACTACGCCCACCGCCCCGAGCCGTACACCGGTCTCCCCGCCGAGCTCGTGTCCCACTCGTCCACCTACAACGACTACGGCCGTTTCCGCGGGCAGACCGTCATCGTGGTGGGCGGCGGCCAGAGCGCCATCGAGTACGCGGCACTGTTGCACGAGGCGGGGGCGAAGGTCGAGGTCGTGTCACGGCGGGAGATCATGTGGCTCGGTCCCGATCGCGGCCGGAACCGCCCGCTCCTCGAGCGGATCCGCCGCCCCTCGGCCGGCGTGGCGCCGGGGTGGAAGAACTGGATGCTGGACCACACCCCGTATGCGTTCTACCGCCTGCCCCAGTGGTACAAGGACTCCTGGAACGAGGACTACCGGTCCGGCGCCAGCGACTGGCTGCACAGCCGGGTGGTCGGCAAGGTCAAGCTGCGGGAGGGCCAGACCATCACCCGCCTGACTCCCCAGGGCGGAGGCGTGGAAGCCGCGCTGTCCAACGGCGACGTGGTCCGCGCCGACCACGTGATGCTCGCGACGGGGTTCCGGGTGGACGTGAATCGCCTCACGATGCTCGATCCATCGTTGCGCTCCCGGATCCAGGCGGACCGCGACATCCCGACGCTGTCCTCGTGGTTCGAGAGCAGCGTCCCGGGGCTCTACTTCGTCGGGATCACGTCGCTCCGGGCCTTCGGCCCCCTGTACCGCTTCGTCGCCGGGTGTGGCGCGGCCGCGCGGCGGGTGGCGGGGGCGGTCGCCCGGCGCTCGGCTTAACCCCGCGGCCACGCCGCGGGGTGCACAAATGCCCATGCCGCGGGGTTCACAAATGCCCATGCCGCGGACCACCATTGCCATGCTGGCGGGCCCACCAATGCCCGTGCTGCGGGCCACCAATGCCCATGCCGCCGCCCAACCCAACGGCAACTCCCTTCCGCAGGCCGCACTCCGGCCCCACCCCATGCCGCCGGCCCCACCCCGCAGCCCTGGCCCAACCCCGCGGCATGGCCCCACCCCGCGGCCCCGGCCCCACCCCGCAGCCCCGGCCCAACCCCGCGGCGTGGCCGCACCCCGGCCCCACCCCGCGGCATGGCCGCGGGGTTAACCGGAGCCCCCAAGCGGCCACCGGTCTGGGTGGTGCTCCCGCTGTCGGGTCACGTAGTGCCGCAGGGCCTTCAGGTGGGTCCGGCAAACGGCGTTGGCGTAGCAGCCCCGGCACCAGCGCAGGCGCGGCTGGCGGGCTTCGCGGGTGACGTTCACTCTCCGCGCCGACTCGGACTTCGCGTCCCGGACGAAGTCACTCAGTCGCGCGGACGGCGGGTAGCTCACCATGATGTGCACGTGCTCCGCGAGCACACCCACCGCGTGGACGCGCACGCGGGTCCGCTCGCCCGCGGCCCGGAACGCCGCCACAATTCCGGCGACGTCCGTTTCCCGGATGCTGAATTCCCGGTTCTTGGTGTGCCACCCCAGGTGGGCGTACAGCCCCATTGCCTGGTGCGGCCCCAGCCGACGCCCTTCCACGCGCGGACCTCAGGTTGGCCCCGCGGCGCGGCCACGGGGTTCACAAATGCCCAGGCCGCGGGCCACCAAGGCCCCAGGCCGCGGGCCACCAAGGCCCAGGCCGCGGGCAACCAAGGCCCAGGCCGCGGGCCACCAAGGCCCAGGCCGCGGGCAACCCCGCGGCATGGCCGCGGGGTTAACCCGGCGGCAACTCCGTTTTCCCAAAATGCCACGCAGCAAACCCCACCCCAGCGGCACGCCCCACACCACCCACGCGGCAGGCTGCCCCGACCCCCGCGGTGCCCCGCTCCAACCCGCCCCGCCCCACCCCGCGGCGTGGCCGTGCCCCGGCCCCACCCCGCGGCGTGGCCGCGGGGTTAACCCCGTGGCCCGTGCCCCGGGGTCACCCGCACAGCTCCCGCACCAGCTCCCGCGCCTCCGTCCCCCCGAAGCCGCGGCGCGCCAGGTAGGCCATGAGGCGCCGGCGGCGCGCGGCGGGGGGCAAGCCCTCGAGCTGCTTCGCGCGCCGCTCCGCCACCGCCCGGGCGGCCGCCGCCGGGTCCACGCCCTCGTCCGCCAGCGCGGTCGCGACGGCCCGCTCGCCCAGGCGCCGCTCGACGCCCTGGGTGAGCAGGTCCCGCAGGATGCGGCTGGGCCCGCGTCCCCGGCGCGCCTGCGCCCGCGCGAACGCCTCGGCGAACCGCGCGTCGTCCACCACCCCGCCCCACTCGAGGCGCGCGATGGCCTGGTCCACGGCCTCGGCACGGTGCTGTTTCTGGAGCAGCCGGCGCCGGAGATCCGCGCGGGCGTGCGAGCGGAGCCGCTCGAGGCGCAGACCCGCCTCATAGGCCCCTTCGATTTCGGCCAGGCCGGAGAGCGTCTGGCGCACGGCGTCCGTGATCTCGCCGCCGACCGTGAGGCCGAGGGGGCCGAGGGCGTCTTCGGGGAGCGACGCGAAACGCCCCCGGTCCACTTCCACCACGCGGTAGCCGGGGCGGCGGGGATCGGGGGCGAGACCGGTACAGATCGGCACTACTCCTCCGGCGCCGGGGCCTCCTCATCGGCGGCCGCGCCGGCCGTCGTGCTCTTCATGCCGAGCAGCTCCTTCACCTTCACTTCGATCTCCTGCGCCATGTCCGGATGGTCCTTCAGGTACATCTTGGCGTTCTCGCGGCCCTGCCCGATGCGCTCCTTGCCGTAGGCATACCAGGCGCCGGCCTTCTCGATGATGCCGGCCTCGGCCGCGATGTCCACCAGCAGGGACTCGTGGCTGATCCCCTCGTCGAACATCAGGTCGAACTCCGCCTGCCGGAACGGCGGCGCCACCTTGTTCTTCACCACCTTCACGCGGACGTGATTGCCGATCACCGTCTCGCGCTCCTTTACCGGGCCGATGCGGCGGACGTCGAGGCGCACCGAAGCGTAGAACTTGAGGGCCCGGCCGCCGGTGGTGGTTTCCGGGTTGCCGAACATCACGCCGATCTTCTCGCGGAGCTGATTGATGAAGATGACGGCGGTGCGGGAGCGGTTGATCGCGCCGGCGAGCTTGCGGAGGGCCTGGCTCATCAGCCGGGCCTGCAGCCCCATGTGCGAGTCGCCCATCTCCCCCTCGATTTCGGCCTTGGGCACGAGCGCCGCCACCGAGTCGACCACGACGACGTCCACCGCCCCGGAGCGGACCAGGATCTCGCAGATCTCGAGGGCCTGCTCCCCGGTATCGGGCTGGGAGACGAGGAGGTTTTCGATGTCCACGCCGAGCTTCTTGGCGTACTCGACGTCGAGGGCGTGCTCGGCGTCGATGTAGGCGGCCGCGCCCCCGGCCCGCTGCGCGCGGCTGACCACGTGGAGCGCCAGCGTGGTCTTGCCGCTCGATTCCGGACCGAAGATCTCGGTCACCCGGCCCCGCGGAATCCCGCCGATGCCGATGGCGGCGTCGAGGTTGATGGCCCCGGTGGAGATGGCGTCGACCCGGACCCGGGGGGAGTCGGCCCCCATCCGCATGATGGAGCCCTTGCCGCAGCTCTTCTCGATCTGGGTGATCGCGAGGTTGAGCGCCTTCCGGCGGTCATCCGAGAGTTTCGGTGTTTCTTGGGGGTCTGCCGCCACGTCCGTCCTCGTCAGCATGGGGAATGAGCCTCGCGATATTGGAGGCCCGAATATACGCCGAAGTCGTGTTTAGCGCCAACCGGGGCGAAAGGCGTCCTCGAGGTGAGTTAACTTGTTGTTCTGTATGGCGATACAGTCAAACCGGTAGATGTCGCCGGCGGTGCCGTAACGATCGGTCCACGCCCGGGCTGCCTTCACGATCTCCCGCCTCTTCGCCCCCGTCACCGCCTCGAACGGGCTGCCGAAGGCCGTTCCCCGCCTGCTCTTGACCTCCACGAAGGCCACCAGCTTCCCCCGCCGGATCACCAGGTCGATTTCGATCCGCCCCACCCGCCACCGATGCGCGACGACGAACCATCCCTGCGTGAGGAGATACTGGATCGCCTGGAGCTCCCCCGCCAACCCCTCGCGGTGCCGCGGGTCCTGCCAGGTGCTCGGATCGGATCGTACGCCGGTGTTCACGAGAGAAGTCTAGCTCGTCGACTCTCCGGCGACATAGCCAGATCTACGCGGCCTGGTACCAAGCGACGCAGTCGGCAGACAGCAGTACGCTCCGTGAGATGGCATCCATCTCCTGGTCGGGGCGCACTGCCGTCTGCCGTCTGCTAGATGTCGTCAAGATCCTCCAACCCGACCAGCACGTCTCGGGGCTTCGATCCGTTCGCCGGCCCGAGAATCCCCGCCATCTCGAGCTGATCGATGATCCGCGCGGCGCGCCCGTAGCCGATGCTCATCCGCCGCTGCAGGAGCGACGTGGAGCCGAGCTGGTTCTGAATGCAGACCTCGGCGGCCTGGCGGAAGAGGGGGTCGCGCTCGCCCGGGTCGCCGGCTTCGCCGTCCCCGCCACCCGCCTCGGCCACCTCCTGCGCGCGGATGGCGTCCACCTGTGCCTCGATGACCGACGCCGGCACCGCCGCGGCGCGGTGGTCGTCGTACCACTTCATCAGGCGCTCGGTCTCCTCCGTCGAGATGTACGCGCCCTGCACGCGGACCGGCTCGCTCTTCCCCGGCGGCAGGAAGAGCATGTCGCCGTTGCCGAGGAGCGACTCGGCGCCGTTCTGATCGAGGATGGTGCGGCTGTCCACCTTGGACGCCACCCGGAATCCGATCCGGCACGGGAAATTGGCCTTGATCACGCCGGTGATGACGTTCACCGAGGGCCGCTGCGTCGCGAGAAGCAAATGGATGCCGATGGCGCGCGCCTTCTGCGCCAGCTGGGCGAGCGGCGTTTCGATCTCCCCCTGCACCGTCAGCATCAGGTCCGCGAGCTCGTCCACGATCAAGACCACGTAGGGCAGGATGCCGTCCGTGTACTCGCCGTCGAAGGGCAGCTCCTTCTGGACCCCCGCCTGGGTCGCGAGCGTCTCGCGCGGCCCCTTCAGCGGCTTCTTCTCCAGCACCTTCTTGTTGAAATCGATGACGTTCCGGGCGTGGTTGGCGTGCAGGAGCTTGTAGCGCCGGTCCATCTCCCACACGGCCCACTTGAAGACCGTCGCCGCCTTGTGGTGGTTGGTCACCACCGGGAGCCCCAGATGCGGGAGCGACGAGTACATCGACAGCTCCACCATCTTGGGGTCGATCATGAGGAGCTTGAGCCGGTCGGGCGAGTAGGCGTACACCAGGCTCGTGATGATGGTGTTGATGCAGACCGATTTCCCGGACCCCGTCTGCCCCGCCAGCAGGAGGTGAGGCATCTTGGCCAGGTCGGCCACCACCTCTTCCCCTTCGATGTTCCGCCCCAGGGCCACGGGCAGGATCCGCTCGGCCCGGAACTCCTCGGTGTCGAGCAGCTCCCGGATCACCACCATGCGCGGATGCGGATTGGGGACCTCGATGCCCACCGCCGCCTTGCCCGGGATCGGGGCCAGGATGCGGAGCGATTGCGCCTTCATCGCGAGCGCCAGGTCGTCCGCGAGCCCCGAGATGCGCCCGACCTTCACGCCCGAACCGGGCTCGATCTCGAACCGGGTGACCACGGGGCCCACGGTGCGGTCGGCGATGCGGCCTCCGACCCGGAACGTCTCGAGCGTCTGGATCAGCCGCTGCCCCATCGCGTCGATCTCCGCGATCCCCACGTCGGTCGACCCCGGCGCGGGCTCGCTGAGGAGATCGATCGGCGGGAGCAGCGAGCCTTCGGGCGGGGGCGAAGCCGGAGCGGTCGGTTTGGGCTTCGGCGCAGGTTTGGGTTTTCGCTCCTTCGGGGAAGGGGAAGCGGGAAGAGGGAGGCGGGAAGAGGGAAGCGCGGCCTCCTCGAAATTGTCGTCCTCCGGTTCGGCTGGAACGACATCCCCACGCTTCCCTCTTCCCTCTTCCCGCTTCCCTTTCCCTTCCCGTTTCGCCGCTTTCTCAGCTTCCGCCGCCCGCAGCATCGCAAGCGGATGCCAGCCGACCGTGAAGATCCCCAGGGCGGACAGGGCGAAGACGCCGACCAGGACCGCGCCGGCGGGACCGGTGGTGCGCTCCACGCCGTCGGCCAGGAACGCCGGGATGACGCCGATCAGGCGCTGGCTGGCGGTCCACTGGGCATAGTCCGGGAGGTAGGAGACCGAGGTGCCGGTGACCACGGCCACCGCGTACGGCAGGAGGATGATCAGTCCGGCGCCGAGCGCGGCGGCGCGGGGAGAGGAGACGGTGCCCAGGCGGCCGAACGCGGCCAGCGCCCAGCCCACCCCGAGCGCCGGAATGACGGCGGAGCCGACGCCGAACACTTTCCAGAGCGCGCCGCCCAGAGCGCCGCCGATGTTCCCGGTGATGTGCCAGGGGGCGAGGGTGAGTCCGAGAAAGAGGCCGAGGACCAGGGCCCCGATGCCGATCAGCTCTTCGCGGGCCCGGGGGTTCACGTGATGCGGCGGTCCGCGTAGGTGGGGACCACGGCGCAGCGGTCGGGCTTGGCGCAGAACGCGACGTCCTCGCCCAGCTGTGCCTCGTCGAGCTGGCGGGCGGCGTCGGAGGCGTCGAACGCCTCTTCCCAGCCTTCGTACTCGGTGGTGAGCGCGAGCGCCACGGTGGCCGCGTCGTTCAGGTCGACCTTCCGGATCCCCTTCTTCACCACCTTGACGATCCGGCCCGCGGTGTAAGCGTCTTCCAGCGCGAACTGCCGCTCCCGTCCCGCGCAGACGATCACGAGGTCACCGGTGGTGGTGAACAGCTCGCGGGCCCGGTCGGCCAGCGCGGTGAAGTTGATGGCGCCGCCCACGAGCACCGGCGCGCCGTCGCCGCTCGCCACCAGGGCCGGCGTGCCGTTGGTGGTCGCCAGGAAGACGGTCTTCCCCGCGACCGCCTCCGGCGTCATCTCCCGCGGCGAATTCCCCAGGGCGAACCCGGGGATCTTGATGCATTTCCGTTCCCCGGCGAGCAGGAAGCCGTCCTTCTCGAGGCTCGACGTCATCCGCACCGCCTCTTCCGACGAGGCGGCCGGCACCACCGCCTTCGCGCCGCTGGCGAGCGCCATCACGATGGTGGTGGTGGAGCGGAGCACGTCGAGCACGATCACCCCCCGGCCTTGGACTTCTCCGGAGAGGCCGAGTGGCGTGAAGTGAACGTCGATCTTCATGCGTCTTTGAAGAGCTGCGGCTGTCGCTCGAGAAACTTGGTGTCGACTTTCCCGGCGATGAAGTCGGGATGGCGCATCACGCGCCCCAGGAAGGGTATGGTGGTGGTCACGCCCTCAATGATAAACGAGTCGAGGGCCTGGCGCATACGGGCCAGCGACTCGGCCCGGGTGTTGCCGTGCACGATCACCTTGGCCAGGAGCGAGTCGTAGTAGGGCGGCACCGTGTACCCGGCGTAGATGTGCGTGTCCACCCGGACGCCGGGGCCGCCGGGCGGGTGGTACGCGGTGATCTGGCCGGGAGAGGGCTGGAAGTTGCGGAAGGGATCTTCGGCGTTGACGCGGCACTCGATGGCGTGTCCCCGCAGGCGCATCCCTTCCATCTTGAGCCGCAGGTGCTCGCCCGCCGCCACCCGGATCTGCTCCTTCACCAGGTCGAAATTGGTGCACATCTCGGTGACCGGGTGCTCCACCTGGATCCGGGTGTTCATCTCCATGAAGTAGAACGACCCGTCTTCGTCCAGCAGGAACTCGACCGTCCCCGCCCCGACGTACCCGATGGCCTCGGCGGCGGTGACCGCCGCGGCGCCCATCTTCTCCCGCAGGGCCTGATCGAGGGCCGGGCTGGGCGCTTCCTCGATGAGCTTCTGGTGGCGGCGCTGGATGGAGCAGTCCCGCTCGCACAGGTGCATCACCCGGCCGTGCTGGTCCCCCATGATCTGGATCTCGACGTGCCGGGGCCGGGCCAGGTACTTCTCGATGTAGACCTGGTCGGAGCCGAAGGCGGCGAGCGCCTCCTGGCGGGCCAGGTTGAAGCTCTGGGTGAACTGCTCGGCGTCGGGCGCGACGCGCATGCCCTTGCCGCCCCCGCCCGCCGCGGCCTTGATGATCACCGGAAAGCCGATCTTCTCGGCGAAGGAGAGCCCCTCCTCCACGGACGTCACGGGGCCGGGGGACCCGGGCACCGTCGGGATCTTCACCTTCTGCGCGATCTTCCGCGCCACCGCCTTGTCCCCCATCTGCCGGATCTGATCGGGGGTGGGACCGATGAAGGTGATGTTCGACGCCTTCACGATGTCCGCGAACTCGGCGTTCTCGGCCAGGAAGCCGTAGCCCGGATGGATGGCGTCGGCGCCGGTGATCTCCGCCGCGGCGATGATGCGGGGGATGTTGAGATAGCTCTCGCGGCTGGGGGCCCGGCCGATGCAGACGTCGTCGTCGGCGAAGCGGACGTGGAGGCACTCGCGGTCCGCCTCGGAGTACACGGCCACCGTGGCGAGGCCGAGCTCCTTGCACGCCCGGATGACCCGCAGGGCGATCTCCCCGCGGTTGGCGACGAGGACTTTCTTGAACATCAGGGCGTCAGGTCGATCGCGCCGGCGCCGGGCGCACTGGCCCCGCCGAACGCCCGGCTGGCCTGGGAGTCGACACCCGAGACCTTGAGGGCGAACTCGCTCGGGTTGGACGCGTAGAAGAGCGCGCTCTCGTAGCTGATCACGCCCTGCTGGAACCACTGGAAGAGCGACTGGTCGAAGGACTGCATCCCGTACTGTACCGAGCCTTCGGCGATCAGGTCGGGGATGGAGAGCGCCTTCGTGAGGTCGCGGATGTTGTCCTGGACGGTGGCGGTGTTGATCAGCACCTCGGCCGCCGGCACCCGCCCCTTCCCGTCCTTCCGCGGCACCAGGCGGAGGGAGACCACGGCCTGGAGCGCCGTGGAGAGGAGGTGACGGACCTCGTCGTGCTGGTGGGGCGGGAAGAACGAGATCACGCGGGTGATGGACTGCGTCGCGTCGGTGGTGTGGAGCGTAGAGAACACCAGGTGGCCGGTGTCGGCCGCCTTGAGCGCCGTGTCCAGCGTCTCCATGTCGCGGATTTCGCCGATGAGGATGACGTCGGGGTCCTGCCGGAGCACGTGCCGCAGCGCGGAGCTGAACGACAGCGTGTCGTTCCCGACCTCGCGCTGGGAGATGTTGGCCAGGTTGTCGCGGTGCAGGAACTCGATCGGGTCTTCGATGGTGATGACGTTGACCCGGCGGTTCGAATTGATGTGGTTGATCAGCGCCGCGAGCGCCGTGGACTTGCCCGAGCCGGTCACGCCCGTGACCAAGACGAGGCCGCGGGGCTTCAGCGCGATCTCCTCGAGCACCGGCGGGAGCGAGAGATCGCGGACCGTCTTCACCTCGTACGGAATGGCGCGGAACGCGAAGGCCACCGTGCCGCGCTGCTGGTAGACGTTGGTCCGGAACCGGCCGACGCCCGGCACGCCGATGGCGAAGTCCGCCTCCTTGTGCTCGGCGAACTCCTTGACCTGGCGCGGCGTCATGATCTGCTCGGCCAGGGATTTCAGCTCTTCGGGCTTGAGCGGCTGGGTCTCCAGCGCCACCAGGTCCCCGTTCACCCGGATGGTGGCGGGACGGCCGACCTTGAGCAGCAGGTCGGAGCCGTTGCGCTGCACCATCTGGGTGATGGCCTGCTTGAAGTTGAACGCGACCGGGCCGCTCGCGGCCCCCGCGACGCCCGATGTCGGATCAGCCATTGGGATCCAGTCGGAAGAGGACTTGACCGAACTCGACGGGCTGGGCGTTCTCCACGCAGACCTCGCGCACCACGCCCTGCACGTCGGCCTCGATCTCGTTCATGATCTTCATCGCCTCGATGATGCACACCACCTGCCCCGACGTGACCCGCGATCCCACCTTGATGTAGGCTTCCGCGCCGGGCTCGGGGGACTTGTAGAAGGTCCCCACCATCGGCGACTTGATTTCGAGGAGCAGGGGGGCGGGCGGCGCGGCCGCCGCCACGGGGGCGCCACCGCCGCCGCCCCCGCCCCCGGCCGCCATCGGCGCCGGCGCCGTCATCGGCGGAGGGGCCTGCCCGACGACGACGTGCTGGGCCCCGCCCGCCTGGTGACCCGCGCGGGAAACCCGCACCGAGGCCCAGAGGCCGAGAAACCCGCGCCGGATCTCGACGGACCCGATTTCGGGCGCGTCCTGGAGCGTTTTGACCAGCTGGCTGATGAGGTCGAGGTTCATTTCACCTAATAGAGCGTGCGCCCGGTTGATCCGTCAATCCTGCGTCAGTTCCAGTAGTTCCGTGGCTCCGTCCGAGAGCAGCACCGGTCCGCCGGCGGAAAGCCACACGTCGTCTTCGATGCGGACCCCCCCGTCGCCGGGGAGATACACGCCGGGCTCGATGGTGACCACGGCGTCCACCGGCAGCGCCTCCGTGGCGGTGGAGGAGAGCCGCGGCGCCTCGTGGACGTCGAGCCCCAGCCCGTGCCCCAGCGAATGCCCGAACGCGTCCCCGAAGCCGCGAGCCGTGATGGGATCGCGGGCCAGCGCGTCCGCCTCGCGGCCCGTCATCCCGGCCCGGATCCCTTCGCGGGCCCTCCGCTGCGCGCCGGCCACCAGATCGTACAGGGCCCGCTGCTCTTCGGTCGCCCGCGCCCCGACCACCACGGTGCGGGTGATGTCGGACGCGTAGCCGTCCACCGTGGCGCCGAAGTCGAGGAGCAGCCACTCGCCCGCCCGGACCACGCGGCTCGACGACCTGGCGTGCGGCAGGGCGCCCCGCGGGCCGGACGCCACGATGGTCGGGAACGGATGCGCCTCGCTGCCCAGCGTCCGCAGCGCCCCTTCCAGCAGTCCCGCGATCCCGTGCTCCGACATCCCGGGCCGCACGCGCGCCAGGGTGGCGCGGAGGGCCTCCATCGCGAGTGTCGCCGCCGCCCGGATCGCCTCCACCTCACCCGGGTCTTTCCGCATCCGGAGGGCTTCGACCAGCTCGCCCGCGGGCTGCCACCGCCACCCCTTGCCGCTCGCCGCGAGCCGCTCCGCGTCGCGGACCGTCAGCACGTGTCCCTCGAAGCCCACCGTCTCGAGCGGACCGAGGCGGGACATCTCCCGGAAGAGCCGGTCCCAGACGCTGGTGCGCTCCACCTCGACCCGGGCCGCGCCGGCCGCTTCCGCGCGGGCCTGCTCGTCGTACCGGAAGTCGGTGACCAGGAGCAGGTCGCGTGCGGTCGCCACCACCATCCCCGCGGACCCGCTGAATCCCGTGAGGTACCGCACGTTGGCCCGGCCGCCGACCAGCAGGGCGTCGAGGCCCTGGGCGGCGAGGGCCGCGATCAGCGCATCACGCCGCGCGGGCCGGGGGTCAGCGGCCACGGCGATCGGGGAGGGCGGCCAGGTGCGCGACCAGCCCCTCGAGACCGAGCCGGTAGCTGTCCGCGCCGAAGCCCGTCACCACGCCCACCGCCAGATCGGCCAGGAGCGAGCGCCGGCGCTCGGGCTCCCGCGCGAAGATGTTCGACAGGTGCACTTCGACGAACGGGACCTGCACGGCCAGGAGCGCGTCCCGCACGGCCAGGCTCGTGTGCGTGAACGCGGCGGCGTTGACCACCGCGCCGTCCGCCGTCCCCTTCAGCTTCTGGATCGCGTCGACCAGCTCGCCTTCGTGATTGGTCTGGCTGAACACGCACTCGACGCCGAGGGTGCGGGCGCGCTCCCGGGTGGCGGCTTCGATCTGCGCGAGCGTCACCGCTCCGTAGATCTCAGGCTCGCGCTCCCCCAGCAGATTGAGGTTCGGACCATTCAGAACCGCGACACGCACTAGGACTTGAGACCCTTGAGCCACGCCTGGAACTGGTCGAGGTCGCCGGCGTCCTCCACGGGCGCCGCGGGACGCGACTGCCGGGTGGAGGGCCGAGGGGTCGGGGTGGCGGTGGACGCGCGGGGGGGCGCGGGTGCGGGCTCGGCGGGCGCCGGTTCGTCCGGCGCGCTCCCCGGCGCGGGCTGCCCCGACCCGCCGAAGAAGTCGTCGAACGAGAATCCGCCTTTCCCCGCCGCGGCCGAGGCGGCCGCTTCGGGAGCGCGCGGCGCTTCCACGCGCGGCAGCGAGCCGCGCCCGCCGTCGTCGCCGAACACCGCGTCGAGCGACAGCGAGTCCGCCGCCGGCCGGCTCGGGGAGCCCGGCGTCGGGCCGAGCGGGGGCTCGTCCCCGAACGCCTCCTCGAGCATCGACTGCGGGGTCGCCCCGGTGGACTGGCGCGGGGCCGGCGCCACGCCTTCGGGAAGGCGCTCCGCCGCGGGCGCGCCCGGCCGCGCGGACAGAATCCGCTTCAGGAAGGCGCCCAGCGGCTGGCCGCTCGCGGGCCCGCGCGCGGGGAACGACGTCAGCATCGGTCCTTCGATCTCGGCCACCCGGGCGAGGAGGCGCTCGTCACCGGGCCGCTGCACCAGCAGGGCCTGGTACACGCGGAGCGCGTCGTCCCGATGCCCCTGCTGGAGGTACAGCTCCGCCATCGTCTCGGTGAGGACCGGTTCCGCCTGCGAGAGCGTCGCCGTGTCGGCGGCGCCCACGTCGTCCGCGGTATCCGAGACCAGCGCCGGATGCGACCGGCGCGCCGGCGGCTCGGCTTCCTCGAACTCGGGGAACGCGGGCGTGGGGGCCGGCGGCGGCGGCTCCTGGGCCGCCGGCGTGACATCCTCGGGCATGATCAACGGCAACGACACCGACGGGCCGTCGGACTCGAGGTGCGGCGTGGCCGTACTCTCGAGCAGCGGCTGGTCGAGCTTGAACATCCCGCTGCCTTCGTACTGCGTCCGCGCCAGCCCTTCGATTTCCACGCCCTGCACCGCCTCGGCCTCGATCGGGGGCGGCTCGTCCGGGACCATCCCCTCGATCGGCGCCGCCTGACCGCCGGCACCGAAGTCGATGCCGTCGAAGCTCTCGAGCCCCAGGCTGTGCCGCGGGCCGGGCGTGGTGCCCTGCCCCGGCAGCTCGGGCTCCGCCTCGATCCCGACCGAGAGGCGCTGGTCGCCGCTCCCCAGGTCCACGGACGGAAGGTCGGGCTCCCGCTCGATGAGCGAGTCGGCGTCGATCAGGGCGGGCGCCGGGGGCGGCGGGGGCGGCTCCGCGGCCGCCGGGGGCTCCACCGCAAAGGCGCCGGACGCGCGCTCCAGCGCGAAATCCGGCTGTTCCATCGGAACCGTCGCGGCGTCCACCAGGGAGATCCGCGCGGGGGGCTCCCCCAGGTCCGGAATGCTCGTCCGCTCGATGCTGATGACCGGGGCGGGCACCGGTTCGGACGGGACCGACTCGACTTCGACCACGGCCGCCGCGGACGCCGGCGACTCCGGCACGAGCTTGGCGATGGCGTCGGTATCGAAGGTGGCGGGGGGCTTGAACTCGGGCGGGGCGGCGGATTCGGGGGGCGGCGCGGCCTTGGCCTGGGCCGCCTTGCCCTTCATCCGGGCCAGCGATTCCGCCGCGTCCCCGTTCATCGGGTCGGCGTTGAGCAGGCGCCCCAGCCATTCCGCGCCCTGCTCAAACTGGCCGGTTCGCTCGGCGATCTCGGACAAGATGCGGAGGGCGAGGATGTTCTCGGGGTCCAGCGAGAGGACCTTCTGGAAGACCCCGGTGGCCCCGGCGTCGTCTTTCTTGTCGATGAGGCAGCGGCCGTAGACGATGTGGGCGCTGACGTAGTCGGGGTGAAGCTCGAGACCGCTCTTGCAGAGATCGATGGCCCTATCTACTTCTCCCGCTTTGCGATACGCGTCCGCAAGGGGCGCAAAATTGCGCCCCTTGGGGTTCTCGAGCCACCGACGCTCGAGCTTTTCGATCTCGCTGGTGTAAGCCAAGGGCTTAAGTCTTTGTGGGAATTGAATCAACATAGTGTTTGGCCGGCGTCGCTGTCAATCACGGACGCGGCGCCCTCGCTTGAGTTTTCTCGTTGTGGTTTTTAGACTTATGCCCCTTCACCCCCCTTCTTGACCGGAGCCGGTACCCGCCATGATGCGCGCGATGCGCGAGAACTCGAAGTACATCTTCTTCGTCGTCGCCATCGCCTTTTTCGTCTGGCTGGTGGTCGACGTGGGGATGGGGATGACCGGGGGAAAGACCGGCGGCGACGTGGTCCTCAAGATCGACGGGACCGAGATCCACCTGCCCCAGTATCAGCAGGCGGTCGCGGCGGCCCAGGAGCAGCTCCGCCAGCAGGGGAGCACCGCCCCGCTCACCGACGACGAGCAAAAGCAGCTGGAAGACCGGGTGGTGGACCAGTTCGTCCAGGACGTGACCCTCCAGGAGGCCTACGACCGGCTGAAAATCACGGTCTCGGACCAGGAGGTCGTCGACGCCGCCCGGACCTCCCCGCCCCCCGAGGTGATGCAGTCCCCGGATTTCCAGACCAACGGCCAGTTCGACATGAACAAGTGGCTGCGGTTCCTGGCGTCGGGCTCGAGCCAGGACCTGATGCTGGCCCTGGAGGCGCGGTACCGGCAGCAGATCCCGCAGCTCAAGCTCGCCCAGTATCTGACCGCCGACGTCTATGTGACGGACGCCAAGCTCTGGCGCATCTGGCGGGACGCCCACGACAGCGTCACCGCGGCGGTCGTCGCCTTCCAGGCGGCCACACTTCCCGACTCCGGCGTGACGGTGAGCGATCAGGATATCCAGGCCGACTACGCGGCGCACCAGAAGGACTTCCGGCGCCCGGCGACGGCCTATACCACGTTCATCGCGCTCCCCCGGGTTCCGCTGGCCGCGGATACCGCCGCGGCGCTGGCGGAAGCGCGGCGGCTGCGGGCCCTCGCGGTGGTGAGCGAGTCGGCGTTCGCGAAGACGGCCCGCCAGTCCTCCGCGGACACGGTGAGCGGCGCCAAGGGCGGCGACCTGGGGTGGATAAAGCGGAACGAGCCGGGCTTCGACGCCCAGTTCATGGCCGGGGCGCGGCCGCTCAAGCCGGGCCAGGTCTCGGAGCCGGTGCTCTCCCAGTTCGGCTATCACCTCATCCGCGTGGACCGGGCGGCCGGCGACTCGATGAAGGTCCGGCACATCCTCGTCCCGATCGCGTTGTCGGGCCCGCGGCTGGACCTGGTGGAGGCGCGGGCGGACACGCTGGACCGCCTGGCGGCCGAGCACGACGACGGCGCCGTGATCGACACGCTGGGCAAGCGGATGGGGTTGGGCGAAGCGCAGGCGCCGCCGCTCTTCCAGGGCGACCGGATGACGCTCGGGAAGTACGTGATCCCGGACGTGGACATCTGGGCGTTCGCCGGCGCCCGGCCCGGCCAGACCAGCAAGGTCATCGAGGGCGAGCGCGCCTATTACGTCTTCCGCCTCGACTCCCTCCGGCCCGCGGGCGTGCCGCCCCTGGCGGACGTCCGTCCGCAGGTGCTCCAGGCGGTGCGGTTCGACAAGAAGAAAGAACTGGCCCGTACGCTCGGCCGCCAGGCGGCGACCGCGCTCACGGGCGCGACCGACCTGGCGCAGGCCGCCGCGGCGCACGGCTATCCCGTCCAGCGTCTCGGGCCGTTCACGCGGCTCCGGCCGCCGGCGCAGCTCCAGGCGGACCCGGAGGTGATCGGCGCGGCGTTCGGGCTCAAGGTGGGTGAGCGGAGCCCGCTCATCGAAGGGCGCACGGGGGACTTCCTGCTCCAGGCCCTCACGCACAGCGCGCCCGACTCGGCGGCCTGGCGGGCGCAGCGCGATCAGCAGCGCCAGAGCATCATCCAGTCCGCGCGGCAGGCGCGCATCCAGGCGTATCTCGCGGCGATCCGGGCGAAGGCGAAAATTGTGGACCGGCGCCGGGAGCTGTTCAGCCAGACTCAGGCCGCCGGCTCCTAGTCGAGCAGGGAGCGCGGCTTCGCGGGAGGCGGGGGTGGCGGCGCATCGGGCCGCCCCATCGCGTCCCGCGCTTCGTTCAGGGTCCGGCGGAAGGTCCGCAGGGCCTGCCCCAGGGCCCGCCCCACCTCGGGAAGCTTCCGGGGCCCCACCGCCACAAACAGAACGGCGAGCAGCAGGAGCCACTCGCCGATCGAAAAGCCACCGACATCCACGCGCGGCCTACTGGCTCAGGCGCTTCGGCTCTCCGCCCGTCGGGGGGAGCGTGGAGTTGGACGCCGGGGGCGGCGGCGTGACCGACCGCTGATCCGGCTGGGTGTCGATTTCCTTGATGCTCCGCTTGAACTCCCGGATCCCCTGCCCCAGGGACGCCCCGATTTCCGGGATGCGCTTGGCACCGAACACGAGGAGGACGATCATCAGCAGGAGAATGATGTGCCACATCGACAATTCCATAGACGCCTCTCTAGAAGAGCGACCGTGCCACGAAGTAGGCGATCACGACTCCCAGCACCGCCACCAGCGACACGTCCAGCCCGATCGGTCCCAGCGTAATGTCCACCACCAGCAGATTGATCTGCACCGGCCCGAGGGTCGGGTGCACGGCGGTGGTGAAGAACTCCTTGGCCGCGCCCGCCGGCAGGAACTGCCGCAGGAGCGCCTGGAGAAACCCTCCCAGCACGAACCCGGTGGTGAGAACTCCCAGGTAAAATAGCGGGCGCCGCGGTCCGCGCGCCACGCGCTAGCTCCGCCGCTCCACGGCGTAGGCGATGCTGCCCTCGAGCGCGGTCCGCGCCGGCGAGGACGGCAACCCGTCCAGCGCGCGCTCCGCCTCCTGCGCGAGCGCCAGGGCCCGGTGCCGGGCATACGTCAGCCCGCCCGCGTCGATCACGCACGCGATCACGTCCGCCACCAGCTGGCCCGACGGCTCCGGCTCGTCCATCAGGCGCTCCACCAGCCGCCGGCCCTCCGGCGCCATCCGCGGCAGCGCCGCGATCAGGGGGAGCGTGACTTTGTGCTCCTTCAGATCCAGGCCCCAGGGCTTCCCGGTGACGGCTTCGGGCTCGGTGTAATCCAGGAGATCGTCCGTGATCTGGAACGCCATCCCCAGGTGGAGGCCGAACCGGGCCAGCGCGGCCCGCGCCGCCGGGTCGCCGCGCAAGGCGCCGCACTCGCAGGCGCCGGAGAGCAGCGACGCGGTCTTGGCCCGGATCAGCTGGTCGTACTGCTCCTCCGTATAGGCGAGCTTGTCGTGGGCCTCGAGCTGGCGCATCTCACCGATGGTCATCTCGTTGGTCACCCGGGCGAACACGCGGAGCGGCTCGATGTCGTTGAAGCGCACCAGCTCGATGATGGCCCGCGAATACAGATAGTCGCCCATGATGACGGCGATCTGGTGCGAGAACAGCGTATTGAGGGTCGGGAGCCCGCGCCGGAGCGCCGAGTGATCCACCGAATCGTCGTGCACGAGCGTGGCCAGGTGGATCAGCTCGACCACGGCCGCCAGGGTCGCGGTGCGGGGATCGGCGTCCCCCGACGCCTGCGCGGACAGGAGGAGCAGCATGGGCCGGAAGAGCTTCCCCTTCATCCGCAGGAGATGGTCGTTCACGTCCGCGATGCCGGGGAAGTCCGCCGCGATGATCCGCCGCAGCTCGTCCGCCACGCGGGCGAGATCCTGGGCCACGGGGCGCTGGATGTCGTGCAGGGTGACCGGCGCGACTTGCTGGCTCACGTCAGTTCCCCTGCGCGGCGAGCGCCTTGACGCGCTCGCCGACGTCCAGGAACCGGATGCTCACCGCGAACACCCGGCCGTAGAGATCCCGCGCGTCCCGCGTCCGTCCCTGCTCCTCCAGCGCCCGCGCCAGCCAGTAGAGGATCCCCAGCCGCTCCTCGTCCCCCGAGGCCGGCAGCTCCAGGCCGCGCCGGAGGATGGACTCCGCCACGCCGAACGCCCCCTTTTCGAAGAAGCAGACGCCGAGCGCTTCCGACGTGCGCAGCTTGCCGTCCTGGGCCCGCAGGGCCTTCTGGAACTCGGCGATCGCCTCGTCCAGGAGCCCCATCTCCTTGAACGCCACCCCCAGGTCGTAGTGCGACTGGAAGTCGCCTTCGTCGATGTTCTCGTCGATCCCCTGCTTGAAGCGGGCCAGCATGTCCTTGAAGTCCTGCTGCTCGTCCCCGGTGGGCTCCTCGTCCTGCACCTTCATCCGGGAGTCCTTGGGGGGCTCCTCCTCCTCGAGGATCATCGCGCCCAGGTCCACGAAATCCGCGCCGCTCGCGGCCTCGTCGCGGACCTTCATCTTCGCGTCCTTGGCCTTCACCTTGCCTTCGGGGACGGCGGCCGGCGGAGGCGCCAGCATCGCCAGGGCCGACTGGGCCCGCGCGTTCCCCGGATCGTGCTCGGCCACCCGCTCGTAGACCGCGCGGGCCTTCTCGGGCACGTCCGACCGCAGGAGCGTATCGGCCAGCTCGAGATACGCCGTGATGAGCTTGTCCTTCTCCCCCGACTTGTACGCGAACTCCACGAGCTTCTGGCGGTGGCGGATGCTGTTGGGATCGAGCCGGAGGATCTCGTCGACCAGGTCCTCCGCCTGCTGGAGGTTCCCCAGCCCCTCGAATCCCGCCGTGGCGTGGTCCAGCTCCTCGATGCCCCGATCGCGGTCCCCCGCCTCCACCAGCGCTTCGCCCAGGGCCTGGTGCGCCTCGGGGTCGTCCGGATTGTCGGCCACCCGGCCTTCCAGGTCCTCGATCGAGACGGTGGCCGCCTCCTCGATGTCCGAGAAGTCGATCGCCGGGGCCTCTTCCTCGGCCTGCACGGGCCCGTCGAGCCCCACGTCGATGTGCACCGATGGGCGACCACCGACCGACGTGTCATCCTCGGTCTGGATCCACTGCGGCCGTTCGGCGTCGGCGGGCGCCTCCTCGATGACCAGCGGTTCGTCGTCCACCACCGCTTCGGGCTCGGCTTCCGGCTCGGGCTCCGGCTCGGCGTCGAGAGACAGCTCGACCACGGCCTGCCGCCGCGCGGTGGTCCGCGCCGGAGGCTCGGGCACCTCCTCCGCGACGGGCTCCTCCACCACTTCCTCGGCCACCACGTCCTCGGCCACCGCATCCTCGGCCACCGGCTCCACGTCCGCCGCCGTCGGCTCGAGCTCGGCGACCGGCTCGACGTCGTCGGCGACGATCTCCTCGCGCACGGATTCGACATCGTCGGCGCTCGTGCGGACATCCTCGAAATCCGCGCTCGTGGCCTCCAGACCCTCGAGCGTGCCCCCCACGTCCGCCGCCTCGACGGACTCTTCCTCGACCAGCGAGGTCGACTCGATCTCGAGCGACGTGTCGGGCTCCGCCACCGGCTCCTCCAGGATCGACACCGGCTCCGGCTCAGGCTCGGGCGGCGGAGGAGGCGGGGCGGGCTTCGGAGGCGCCGGCGCCCTGGCGGCGGGCGCGGCCGGCTTTGGGGCCGGAGCCGCCGGCTTGGGAGCCGGAACGCCGGGCTTCGCCGGCGCGGCGGGCGCGGCGGGGGCGGCGGGGGCGGCGGGGGCGGCCGTCGCCTTGGCGGGCGACGGCGCATCCAGATCCAGGAACACCAGGCTCGACGTCTTCCGCTTCGGCTGCTTCGGCTCCACCGGCTTGTGCGCCGCCGTGGTCCGCCGCTGCGGCACGTCGGCCGTACCATACGCCGCAAGCTGCTCTTCCAGCATCGCCCGGAGCTGCTCGCCCTCGGACGAGATGTCGGTGAACTCCTTGAGCGCCGAAAACGCGAGCTGGATGTTGCCGGCCTTGTGCACCCGCTCGGCGTACTCCACGAAATTCTGCTTCGCCTCGGCGTTGAATCCCTTGGCGGCGTAGAGCTTGGCGAGCTTCAGGTAGGTGTTCTGACGTCCCGGCGCGTTGCGGAGGACCTTGTTGCACATCGCGATGGCGTTGTTGTGCAGGCCCTGCTCGGCGTACTTGTCCACCGCGCGGTCGTAATGATCGGCAGCCTGACCGGGGTCCTTGAGCTTGACGTAGAGGTCCCCGATGCGGTTGTAGATGGCCAGATCGGGATTGGCCTCGCCCTCGGCGTCCTGCTCTTTCAGGACCTCGAGCCAGGCCTCGACAGCCCCCTTGGGATCCTTCAGCTCGAGGGCGCGGGCGCGTTCCTTCGATTTCTCGAGTTTGGACATGTCACGCTAAAGATATCGGGGCCGATGGGGAGCGACAAGCCGAACCCCCTGTCCAGACGGCGGTTACGAGGTTGGCACCGAGCCAGTACGCCGCTTCCCGCCAATCCGACACGTCGAGCGCCACCAGGTCGGCGCGCATGCCCGGGGCGATCTGGCCCCGATCCTGGGCCAGGCCCAGCGCCGCGGCCGCGTTCACGGTCACCCCGATCAGCGCCTCCTCGTGACGCATCCCGAGCTGGGAGACCCCGAGGGCCATCACCAGCGGGAGGGAGAGCGTGGGGGACGACCCGGGGTTGAAGTCGGTCGCCAGGGCCACGGCCGCTCCCGCATCCCAGAGCGCCCGCGCGGGCGCCTGCGTCCGCTTGCCCAGGAACGTCATGGTGGCGGGCAGAAGGACCGCGACCGTCTCCGCCCCGCCCAGCGCCCGGATCCCGGCTGGCGACACGGCCGCCAGATGATCCGCCGACTGCGCCCCCAGGGCGACGGCCAGCTCGGCGCCCCCTGCTCCTTCGAGCTCGTCGGCGTGCATGGTGAGCGCCAGGCCCGCGCGTCGCGCGGTCTCGAGGATCCGGCGGCTCGCGTCGGTGGTGAACACCCCGGGCTCGCAGAAGACGTCGCAGCGGAGCGCGAGGTGCTCGCGGCCCACGCGGGGGATCATGTCGTCGCAGAGAAACCGGATGTACCCGGCCGGGTCGCGCCGGTGCTCCGGGGGCACTTCGTGCGCGCCCAGGAACGTGGCGACCACGTCGGGGCTCCCGTCCCGCTTGAGGCGCGCGATGACCGCGAGCTGCTTGAGCTCGGCCTCGAGATCGAGCCCGTACCCCGACTTGACCTCGACCGTGGTGGTGCCGTGCGCGCGGAGGGTATCGAGGCGGGCGCGGGCCAGGCGGTACAGGTCGGCCTCGGAGCGGCCCCGCACATCGCGCACCGACTCGAGGATCCCGCCGCCCGCCGCCGCGATCGCCTGGTAGGTCTCGCCCAGCGCCCGGCGCCGGTGGTCGTCGAGGCGCGGCGCGCCGAACACGCCGTGGGTGTGGGCATCCACGAACCCCGGAAAGAGCATGCCGCGCACTTCTTCGCGGAGGGCGCCGGGATGGGCGGCCGCGAGGTCGGCGGCGGGACCCACCGCGGCGATCCGGGAGCCGTCGAGCAAGACGGCCGCACCGGCGAGGACCTCCACGTTTCGGGCTTCCGCGCCGCGGCGGGCCCGCGCGGGGCCGCGGCAGGTCACGACCGCCCGGGCGCCGACGAGCAGGGTGCTCAGTCGCCGGCCTCGCGCATCGGCAGGCGGAGGTGCTCGCGTTGAGCGGTGGCGATGGCCTCCGGGTACCCCGCTTCGGCGTGGCGCGCCACGCCGATGCCGGGGTCGTTGGTCAGCACCCGCTGGAGCCGCCGCGCCGCCGCCGGCGTCCCATCCGCGACGATCACCTGCCCCGCGTGGAGTGAATTGCCGATCCCCACGCCCCCGCCGTGATGGAACGAAACCCAGGAGGCGCCGGAGGCGGTGTTGAGGAGGGCGTTCAGGATGGCCCAGTCGGCGATGGCGTCCGATCCGTCCTTCATCGCCTCGGTCTCCCGGAACGGAGACGCCACGGAGCCGGTGTCCAAATGATCCCGGCCGATCACGATGGGAGCCGACACCTCCCCGCGCGCGACCAGGTCATTGAGCGCCACACCGAACCGGGCGCGCTCGCCCTGTCCCAGCCAGCAGATGCGGGCCGGCAGCCCCTGAAACGCCACGCGCTCCCGGGCCAGCGTGATCCACCGGCGCAGGTGCTCCTGGTCGGGAAAGAGCTCCAGGACCAGGCGATCGGTCCGTGCCAGGTCCTTGGGATCGCCGGACAGGGCCACCCAGCGGAAGGGGCCCTTTCCTTCGCAGAAGAGGGGCCGGATGTACTCGGGCACGAAGCCCGGGATGTCGAAGGCGCGGGCGAGGCCGGCGTCCTTGGCCACCGTCCTGATGTTGTTGCCGTAGTCGAAGGTGACGGCGCCCTGCGACTTGAGCTCGAGCATCGCTTCGACGTGCTTCACAATCGAGGCGACCGCGGCGCGGACGTAGGCCGCGGGGTCCTTCGCCCGCAGGGCCCGCGCCTGATCCAGGGACATCCCCGCCGGGACATAGCCGTTCAACGTATCGTGCGCCGAGGTCTGGTCGGTGAGGACGTCGACGGGAACGCGGCGCCGGGCGATCTCGGGCAGGAGGTCGGCGCAGTTACCGACGACTCCCACGGAGAGCGCGGTCTTCGCGGCGCGGGCTTCGGCGCACCAGGCCAGCGCTTCGTCGAGGGACTCCGTGGCGCGGTCCAGGTAGCGGGTGTCGAGCCGGCGGCGCACGCGGGTGGGGTCGACTTCGACCGCCAGGCAGACGGCGCCGTTCATGGTCGCGGCGAGCGGCTGGGCGCCGCCCATCCCGCCCAGGCCCCCGGTCACCACCAGGCGCCCCGCGAGCGACGCGCCGAAGTGCCGGGTGGCGACGGCGCCGAACGTTTCGTACGTGCCCTGCAGGATCCCCTGCGTGCCGATGTAGATCCAGGAGCCGGCCGTCATCTGGCCGTACATCGTCAGCCCCTTCCGCTCGAGCTCCCGGAACACGTCCCAGGTGGCCCAGCGGCCCACGAGATTCGCGTTCGCGATGAGAACCCGGGGCGCGTCCGGATGGGTCTGGAACACCCCGACGGGACGTCCCGATTGGACCAGCAGCGTCTCGTCGTCCGCCAGCGTGGTGAGGGTGCGGCAGATGGCGTCGAAGGACGCCCAGTCCCGGGCCGCGCGCCCGGTGCCGCCGTACACGACCAGATCGTCGGGGCGCTCGGCGACCTCGGGATCGAGGTTGTTCATCAGCATCCGCAGCGCCGCTTCCTGGATCCACCCGCGGCAGGTGCGGGCGGGTCCGCGCGGCGCGCGCACGGGCCGCGGGCCGCTCACGCGGCCGGCCCCGGGTCGAACCGGCCGGTGCGGATCTCGGACGCCACCCGCTCGATGTCCGCCTGAAAGGGGCGGTCCCCGTCGAGGGCGGCCGCGAGGGCGCGGACGGCGGCGTAGGTGCGCGCGACGCCGCGTCCCGGCGTGAGGGGCTTCAGGAACTCCAAGCCTTCGGCGCCGGCCAGGAGCTCGATGGCGACGACCCGCTCCGCGTCCGCGAGGATCCGGCCCGCCTTCCAGGCCGCGCTCATCCCCATGGGCACGATGTCCTCCTGATTCGCCTCGGTGGGAATGGTCTGCACGCTCGCCGGAGTCGCGAGGACGCGCGCGTCGGCCACGAGGGCCGCGGCGACGATCTGGGGGGTCATGAATCCCGATTCGACCCCGGCGTTCCGCGCCAGGAAGGGCGGCAACCCGAACGAGAGGTCCGGGTTCACCACGCGCTCGAGACGCCGCTCGGAGAGGTTGGCGAGGGTCACCAGCGCGATCCCGAGCACGTCCAGGGCGAACGCGATCGGCTGCCCGTGGAAGTTTCCGCCGGAGAGGATCTCGGCGCCGAACACCAGCGGGTTGTCGGTGGCCGAGTTCAGCTCGGTCGAGACGATCCGCTCGGCCATCGCGATCCCCTCCCCCACGGCGCCCAGGACCTGGGGCGTGCACCGGAGCGAGTAGGCGTCCTGGACTCTGGGGTCGTTGTCCCGATGGGACTCGCGGATGGCGCTGTCGGCCAGGAGCTCGCGGAGGATGGCGGCGGAGTGCTGCTGCCAGGGGTGCGGCCGGACGTCGTGGATGCGGGCGTCGAAGGCCACCGGGGTCCCGCGGGCCGCCTCGAGGCTCATGGCGGCGGCGGCGTGGGCGCACCGCCACAGGAGCCACGCGTCGTGGACCAGGAGGGCCGCCAGTCCGGTCTGCGCCTGGGTGCCGTTGATGAATGCCAGGCCTTCTTTCGCTTCGAGGGTCACGGGCGTGAGGCCGGCGGCCCGCACCGCGGCGCCGTCCGGGCCTTCGCCCATCAACGCGAGGGCCAGATGCGAGAGCGGCGCCAGGTCCCCGGAGGCCCCGACGCTTCCCTGGGAAGGAATGGAGGGGTGAATGCCGCGATTCAGGAGCTCGATGAGGAGCAGCGGCAGCTCGGCGCGCGCCCCGCTCGTGCCCATCAGCAGCACGTTGGCCCGGAGGAGCATCATCGCCCGGACCGCTTCGACGGGCAGCGGATCTCCCACGCCGGACGCGTGGCTCCGGATGAGGTTGGCCTGGAGATCACGGAGCTTGTCGGCGGGGATGCGGACGTTGGCGAGCTTCCCGAAGCCCGTGTTCACGCCGTACATGGTGTCCCCGCGGGCGATCGCCTGCTCCACGGAGGAGCGGGAGGCGCGGACCCGATCGAGGGCGGCGGGAGCGGCGGAAACTTTGGCATTGCCACGGGCGACGGCCACCACGTCCGCCAGGGACAACGAGCGTCCATCTAGGGCGATGGTCATGGTGGACAGAAACTACCTACTAGACGCGCGGACGCACAGATGGGAGACAGGGGTCGGACCGCAGGAGTGCCCCTGCAACCCGACCCCCGTTTACCATCTGTGCGTCTGTGCGTCTAGTTCTTGGCGTCTGTGCGTCTAGCCGTTAGTGCCTCGCCACGGTTCTCCCCGTGACGGTCCTGACCGCTGCTCTGACCAGCTCCGGATTGGTGGCATCGGTCTGGAAGCTCCAATCCAGAATGAGGAACGTCCGCCCGACGTGCGTCACGCGGACCGCGCCGTACCGCGTGGCGGCGCCGGAGCCGGTCTGGAAGACGTACCCGAAGCCGGGCTGCGCCTGGAGCGGCGTGCTCGAGTAGCCGGACGCGGGCGCGTAGTCGATGGACGTGAGGTCCGCGATGGCGCCGCTGCCGTACTGCTGCATCGTGGTGCCGGCGGCGGGCACCAGCCAGAGGGTCGAGTCGGCGTGCTGCGACACGTAGAAGTTCGCCGAAGGCGACCCGCCGTTCACGACCAGCCCGTACCCGCCGGCGCCGTCCCAGAACTCGAGCCCCGCCTGGGCGGGCGTGGTCTCCTCGGGAAAGAGCGCGACGTTGCGGGCGTCCGGGCGCGGCGTGTCTTCCCGGACCGGGGACCAGAGACTCTCGTCACCCAGGGTGTCGATGGCGGACACGCCGTAGCAGCGCGTCACGCCGTTGGTGAGCGCGCCGACGATGAAGTCCGGTGAGACGGTCGCGCCTTCGAGCACCCAGTCGGTGCCGCAGAGGGTGTCGGAGATCGCGCTGGCCGAGTATACGCGGTACCACTTGAACGCCGCCGGGGCGGTCAGGTAGGCGTTGTCGGTCCAGTCGAGCTCGACGGCGCCGTTGAGCGAGGTCGAATAGAGGGTGTCGGGGGCTTCCAGGGTGAGGCGCGAATCCACGGTGACGACGTTCGAACCCGCGCTTTCGGTGCCGTTGACGTCCACGGCGGTGACGAAGTACTGCAGGTCGGGGACGCCGGCGTCGTGGAACGTGGGCGACGTGGTTTCCGCCCGGAAGTTGAAGGCCCCGCTCGACCCCGGCCGGGAGTAGATGTTGTAGCTCGAGAGGGTCGGGGCGGTGACGGGCGCCCAGGACAGGAGAATCCCGGACGGCGTCCCGGGCGTCCCCGACGGGTCGAGCTCGTAGGACAGATCCTGCGGGGGCGGGAGCGTAGACACGTCCACGGTCCGCTGCTGGTCGCAGGCGGCCGCGGTGACGGCCAGAACCAGGCCCACTCGCGTGAGTGTGCGCATGCCGAATGCCTCGGGAAGACAGGTGACCCTGGAGGGAAGCACGGTCCGTGCCGCGGCTCCGGAGATGCGCCGGAGCGCGGATTCCGGGCCTCTGTCCCACGGCGAGGACAGCCGGACGGGTTACTGCGTTTCGCGGATGGTCTGCTGGTCGTAGTCGAACTTGATGTCCTGCTCGTCGCGCAGGGAGATCCGGAAGTTGAACGCGAAGGTTCCGTTCGGCCCCTTCACGAACACGAACGAGGCCTGCCAGCGGCGGAGGTCGCGCTGCAGCTGGATGTAGTGCTGGGCGAACTGATGGGTATGGAAGTCGTACGTCGTGGTCCAGCCCAGGTCCCAGTGCGGCGTCGGACTGAACCGCATGGTCCAGTTCATCTGCTCCTGCCCCGATCCGTTGACGCCGGGGATCGGCAGCGGCGGCTGGTACGCGGAGTCGGTCTGGTACGGAATCAGGGCGGCCGAGTCGGGACGCGGGCGCGGGCGCGTGCTGGTGAACGAGACCTGGAGGGAGAAGCCGCTGCCGCCCGCCGGGTTCGGGGCGTACGGGGAATTCATGCCCCGGATGCCGCCGCCGATGGTGGGGATCACGCCCCCGGGCACCGGGACCGCGCCCCCGGGCGTGGACGGCGCGAGGCCGGCATTGGCCCCTCCGGCGGCGCCCGCCGCCGGGGTGGTCGGCGGGGGAGCGCCGCGGGAAACGAGACCCAGGAGCGCGCCGATGCTGCGGAACGTGTTGCCGGAAATCGAGAAGCTGGTCGAGACGTTCGTGAGGAACGGGGAGAAGGTGGAGCCCCGGACCCCGGCCACGCCCACCCCGCCCCAGAGGTCGTGGGTCAACGACAGGCTGAACCCGGGGAGCAGGTCGGTGGCGAAGGTGTTCGTGAGGGTCTGGGTCTGCCACCCCGTATATCCCGGCTCCTTGGCGCGCTCGAAGTTGTACTGGATCTGGGAGGTATTGATGGACAGGAGCCGGATCTTCTTCCCCTGCCCCGTCGTGTCTCCCGCGGGAGGCTTGAGCTTGGCCTCGAAGTTCTGCGACAGCCCGATGCTGATGGTCTGTTGCGGGTCGTTGCGGACCGACTGGTTGAGCCCCGAGGGGTCGATCGCCTTCGCGTAGGCCGGGTCCACCGCGGACCCCGGCGCGTAGAGATAGTTGACGATGAACTGCAGCGAGTGGCGGATCCGGTCCACGGGCCCGAACCCCGGGAAGAACCCGAAGAACGTCGGCGCCAGGCTCGCGCCGAAGCCCAGGCGCTTTCCCTGGTGGACCCACTCACCGCCGGTGAACTGGTTGCGGATGGCGTAGGGCCCCTGCAGCGTCGAGTTCAGCACGGAAATCTGCGGCTGGAGCTTCCAGCTGTTCCGGAAGAGCGACGGGAGACCGAAGCTGGTCTGCCAGTCGGCGGTGGTCTGAAAGGTCCGGACGTAGAGCAGCTTCCGCAGCGCCCCGGGACTCGTGCTGTCCTCGATGAAGTACTCGTGCCGCTGGTTGGAGGCCATGTCGCTGATGTTCAGGGAATTCGACCAGTTCCAGGAGCCGATGCGGATCGGGGTCTGAAACGCGAACGTCGTCTGCCGCTGGTCGAAGAACTGCGTCGCCGTGTCCACTCCGGTCGGGAACGCGGCGAGCAGGGTTCCGGACGGATTGTGGAACGACTGCAGGTTGGTGTAGCTGATCCCCGGTGACCAGGTGATGGACTGCGTCACGTTGATGGGGGAGGGCGTGAGGCTGAGGGACGGGAAGGTCTGGCTGACCAGGTCGTTGGACAGGTTCTGCGACCGGGAGCCGCCGAGGTTGACGGTGCCCCACGAGAACTGCTTCTGGAAGTTGGCCTGGGAGGACAGCTGCGCGGTGGACAGAAAGGGATCCACGGTGTTCTGCTGGATCACCTGCGCGCTCGTGGCGTAGTTGACGGTGGCGCTGAACTTGGTCTTCGAGTCGAAGCTCTGGTTATGGAACCAGGTGATCTGGGTCGCGGTCCCCGACTGGTCGAGCTCCGACAGCTTGGAGTAGCCGATCCCGCCCTGGATGAACTGGTCGAGCCAGCGGTACTGCAGGGCCCCCTGAACCTGCACGTAGCGGTTGGCGAACCATCCCACCCGTCCCACCACGTCCATGTAGTCGTTCGGCACCCAGTAGTAGCCGAGGTTGGCGATGTGGCGCTGGTACTGGCGGGTGGGCCGGACCAGGTCGTTCAGGCCGAACTGCGGGACCAGCACGCCGCTCCGGCGCCCCAGCCGGATGTCCTGAAAGATGAACGGCAGCCACATCAGCGGGACGTCGCGGATGTACAGCACCGCGGGGCGCGCGATCATCACGTTCTTGTTGAGCCACTTCACTTCCCCGGCCTGGAAGTGGTAGTCGGGAAGCGGCAGATCCGAGGACGTGATGGACGACCCGGCGCCGAACATCCGGGTGGAGCCCGAGTCCACCGCGATGTCGCCGCGCATGTACCACGTCGCCGACCCCTGGTGAAAGCTGGTCAGCGCGTTGGCGATGACGCCGCGCTTGAGGCAGTTGTCGTACCGCAGCGAATCCCCGATCATCACGGAGTTTTCGCCGAAGAGCGAAGGCGCCCCGTTGGCGTCCAGCCGGCAGCTGGCCTGGACGTAGTGGATGGAGTCGGCCTGCAGCTTCGAGCCGTCCTGGTCCACCAGGGCGTTCTGCCGGAGCTCGAGCTCGTTCCCTTGGCCGCCCTGGTGCATGGTCATGGAATCCGCCGTATACCGCGTGATGCGGTAGCCTTTGCGGGCGAGCAGCGAATCCATCAGGGCGTCGGACGGCGGGAAGGCGTGGGTGGGACCGGTGGGAAGACCGAGGCGTCGGGCGGTGGCGGTGTCGATCACCCGCCCGGTGGCCCCGGCCGCGGCGCCCCCCGCGCCCGCCGCGCCCGGGGCACCGCGTGTCGTGTCCGGGCGAGGGGGCGGCTGGGTCGGCCGCTGGGCCGACAGTCCTCCGGCTCCCAGGAGCGCCAGCAGCACGATCACGCCGGCGACCGTCCCCGGTCCCGGCCCGGTCCCCCCGGGCGGCCCGGTCGTCTCCGCCGCCTCGGCCGCCTGGCGGCGCTCGCGGCGGCGCCCCACGACCCAGACGCACCAGATGCTGACTTCGTAGAGCGCCACCATCGGCACCATCATCACGATCATCGACAGCGCATCGGGCGGCGCCAGGAACGCGGCGATCAACGCCGCCACGACCAGGGCGTAGCGGCGGTTCCGCGCGAGGAAGCGGGCGTTCACGAGTCCGAACCCCGCGAGCACCACCATCACGAGGGGCATCTCGGCGATGGCCCCGAACGCGAGGATCAGCGGGATGGCGAACCCGAAGTACCGTTCGGCCGTGATGATCGGGGCGAGGTGCTCCCGCTGGAACGAGAGCAGCATGCCCAGGGCCCGGGGGAGCACCAGGAAGTACGCCGCCCCCGCTCCGGCGGCGAAGAGCACGAGCCCGACGGTCAGCGAGGGCACGAGCACGCGCCGCTCGCGTTCGTACAGCGCCGGCGCGAGGAAGGCCCAGATCTGGTAGACCAGCACGGGGGACGCCAGCACGATCCCCACGGCCAGCGCGAGCTTCAGGGTGATGAAGAAGGCTTCGGTGGGCCCCGTGACCATCAGATGGCCCCCGGGCACGAGGGGCGTGATGGGAATCATCAGGAGGCCCAGAACGTCGAACCTCGTCACGACGCCCCAGCCGATCATCGCGCCGATCATGACGGCGATGGCGCTCCGGAAGAGACGCCACCGGAGCTCCTCGAGGTGCTCGAGGAACGGCATCTCGCCGCGGGGAGTGGGAGCGGCCACGGAGGCCGGGCTAGTGTCCGAGGCTCTGGAGCCGGAGCCGGGCGAGGTTGGCCTCGTCCGAGCGCGGATACCCCGCGATCACCCGGTTGTAGTACGTCCGGGCCAGCGCCTTGTCGGACTTCTCGGCCAGGAGGCCGAGCTTGTAGAGGGCGGTGGGCGCCCGCGAGGAATTGGGGTAGCTCTTCACGACCTGAGCATACACCGGAGCGGCGGAATCGGGCTGGAGATCTCCGAAGCTCTCCCCGATGAAGAACAGGGCGTCGGCGGCGCGGGGGTCCGCGGGATAGGCCTGGAGGAACTGGCGGAATCCGGAGCGGGCCGTGGCGACGCTCCCCTTGCGGTACTGCTGCAGGGAGGCGTCGTACATCTGGTCCGCCGTGGCGCCACCCGCCCCGGGGGAGGCGGTGGACGCCGCGCCCGCGGCGGTGTCGGGCCCGGTGATGGGTTGCGCGGCGCGCGCCTCGAGCTGGGACCGCAGCTCGGTGAGGCGCTGCTGGCTCTGGCCGGTGAGCTCCTGCACGCTCACGAGCTGCTGCTGGATGTTCAGGTGGTCGTTCTTGGCGTCGCCGCGCAGCTGGACCAGGTAGGCCTGCTGCGCGGTGAGCGCCTGCTGCACCGCCGCGATGGCGGTGAGGATGCTGTCGCGCTCGGAGTGGCGGAGCGAATCCGAGCGGCTGATCTGGGCCTGGAGCGCCTCGACCTCGAGGCCCACCTTCCGGACGTCGCCCTTGAGCGCGCATCCGGTGGTGACCCCGAGGCCGAGGAGCGCGAGGCGTCGCGCCAGGCCGGGCACGCCGCTTACGGCTTCACCAGCGCGTCACCGCCCGCCAGGATGGTGAACTCGTCACGCCGGTTCTTGGCCCAGGCCTCTTCGGTGTGGCCGGGGTCGAGCGGGCGCTCTTCGCCGTTGGAGACCGTCTCGACGCGGCCGGCGTCGATGCCGTGCGTCACGAGATACTGCTTCGCGGCGTTGGCGCGGCGGTTGCCGAGGGCCAGGTTGTACTCCTGCGAGCCGCGCTCGTCGCAGTTGCCCGCCACCTGGATCCGCAGTCCCGGGTTCTTCTGCAGGATGGCGATCTTCTGATCGAGCACGGCCTGATCGGCCGCCTGGATGTCCGACTTGTTGAACTCGAAGTGGATCATGGTGGCCAGCATCGCGCGGACTTCGTCGGCGCTGTGCGACGCGGCGGCGGCCGAGTCGGCGGCGCGGGCGCGGGCGATGCTGTCGGCCATCGCGCGGGCGCGGGCCATCGAATCCGCCTGCGCCTGCGCGAGCGAATCGGCGCGACGCTTGGCGTTCTCGGCGGCGGTGTCGGGCGCCGTCGTGGCGACGGGCGTGGGCGTGTTGTCGGGCTTCTTTCCACAGGCGGCGACGGCCAGGGCCGTCGCGACGGCCGCCAGGGTGACGGATTGCAGGCGTGTCATTGACGCGATCTCCAAGTCAGGGGGTGGCGGAAGCGGCTTCCGGCAGCCTCGGCGACCAGGCCGGCAGGCGTTCCCCGCTCTGCTGCAGCAGGGGACGGATGCGGCCGGTCTCCAGATCGATGATCCAGAGCTGCCGGTACCCCGCGCGATCCGAAACGAATACCAAGTGCCGGCTGTCGGGCGCCCACGACGGATCTTCGTTCCGCCCGAGGGACGTCAGCTGCTTCACCGTGCCCTTGCGGACGTCCAGAACGAAGACCTGCAAGGTGCCGCCGACGTCACGGTGAAACGCGACCGACAGACCATCCGGGGACCAATCGGGCGCGTTGGACGATCCGGACACACCATAGTCGAAGGGCGCGAAGAGCTGCTGATCGGTCCCGTCGGCGCCCATCACGTAGATCTGCGGCAGACCCGGACGGGTGGAGACGAAGGCGAGGCGGCGCCCGTCGGGACTGTAAGTCGGGGACAAGTTGTCAGAAAACTTTCCCACGGTCAAGCGCTGAAGGCAGCAGGCGTCCCGATAATCGACCGTCCAGAGGTCGGTCCCCTCCTCGGTCGCGCGGCTGAAAGCGATGGTCTTGCCGTCGGGCGAGAATGCCGGCGTGAAGTCCGACGCCCGCCCCGTACTGCCATAGACCACCGATCGCTTGCCGCTGGCCAGGTCGAGCAGGTAGATCTGCCCGTGTCCCTGATTGAACTCCATGTACGCGACCTTCTTGCCGTCCGGGGACCAGGCCGGCGACAGGGCCTCCTGCGTGGCCGAGGACATCAGATGAAGATTCGCTCCGTCCTGATCCACGGACCACACGTGCTTGTCCTTCACGAACAACACGCGGGTGGCGGCGACGCCGGGGGCCGCGAGGGCGGCCTGGACGACGTCGTCGGCCAGGCGGTGGACGGCCATCCGGTACCCGGGTTCGCCCGGCGCGGGCAGCCGGCCGGCCAGGGTGCGCCGCACCGCGGCGGCGGCGACGTCGTGCAGCAGCACGAGCACCGAGTCGCCCGCGCCCGCGCGGATCTGCACCGCGAAATCCGCGCCCAGCGCCTGAAACAACGTGTAGTTGAGGCCGGCGGCGCTCGCCGCGGCGCGGTCGTGCCCCCGCCCCGCCCCCGCCGCTCCGGCGGGCGGAGGAGGCGGCGGCGCCAGCGAGTCGCCGCCGGGCAGGGTGATCACTTCGAAGCGATCCGAAAAATCCAGATCGCGGCCGATGATGGCGCGCACCGAATCGAGCGGGCCCGCCGCCACCGGCAGCACCACGAGGCCGGGGCGGACCCCGGGACGGTACGTGATGCCGATGCGGACGCCGCGGTCCACGGCCGACGTGTCCTGGCCCACGAGACGGCCGGACGGGGAGACGGCTAGAAACATCCCGAGCGCGCAGAGGGCACCAGCCGTCCACCCGTTTACCCGTCTGGCGGTCACTGCTTGAGTCCCGAGAAATAGAAGCGGACGAAGAGCACGTCGGAGGTCCACCCGTCCGGCAGCACGCCGAACGCCTTCGAGTCCCCCGCCGACTCCACCGCGCCTTCGGCTTCGAGATCGAACGAGAAGTTGCCGGAGCGCTTGGTGAACTGCAGGCCGGTCACCGTCCCGTCCCGATGCACGAAGAACGACACCTCGGCCTCGAGCGGCGTGCTCTCCGTGGGACGCTGCCAGCGGCGGAGGACCTGGGACACGATGTTCTGCAGATACTCGGGGTACGGAAACGCGATGCCCTCGGTGGAGACGGTCGCCACATCCTTGCCCGTCGACGGCGCTTCCCCCGGGATGCGCGGCGTCGGCGGCGTGCTGCGCGGCGCCGCCTCGCGGCGCTTGGTATCGGCGTTCGGCGGCGCCGGCGTCGGGACGGACCTGGGCGGAGGCGTGCGCTTGGCCGGGGGCGCGGGCGCCGGAGGCGGCGCCGCCTCCCGCTGCACGACGTCCGGCGCCTTCTTCTGCTCGGGGGTCGCGTCCGGCGCGGCGACGAGCCGCACGGCGTAGGTCGGCGGCGCCACGGCGTGCGCGCCGTGCGCGGAGAGGATGACGAACGCCACCGCGAGCGCGTGGACGAGCACCGTGCCGGTCAGGCCGATCCCGACCGAGTTGCCGCTCCGGAGACGCGCGGTCACGGCGCGGGGGTCTCCGCTTCGGCCACGAGCCCCACGTCGTTCACTCCGGCCTCGCGGATCACCGCGAGCACCTGCACCACCGTGCCGTACGCCACCCCCTGGTCGGCGCGGAGGTACACGCCGGAGGGGTGCTTGCTCCGGACGAACGCGGCGAACGTGGCCTTGAATTCCGGGTAGGTCAGCGGCGACTGGTCCAGGAAGATCTGTCCCTGGCGGTCGACGGTGACGATCAGTCCCTGCTTGGGTTCGAGGGGCTTGGCGGCGGCGTGCGGGAGCGTGACGTCCACGCCGCCCTGCATGATGGGCGCGGTGATCATGAAGATGATGAGGAGCACGAACGCCACGTCCACGAGCGACGTGACGTTGATGTCCGCGTTGAGCGGCAGCTCACCGCGTCCCCGGAGCCCCCCGCCGGAAAGGAGGCCGCCCGCCACGCTAGAGCCGTCCTTCCCGCGCCATCGTCCCGATGATCTCCTGCGCGAAGCCTTCCAGCTCTCCCGCGAACAGGCCGAGGCGACTGACGAAGATGTTGTAGGCCATCACGGCCGGAACGGCGACGGCCAGCCCGGCGACCGTGGTGACCAGCGCTTCGGCGACGCCCGGCGCCACCGCCCCGATGTTCCCCGAGCCCCCGGCGGCGATCCCGATGAACGCGTCCATCACGCCCAGCACGGTGCCCAGGAGACCGAGGAGCGGCGAGACCGAGCCGAAGGTCGCGAGCCAGGGAATGAAGCGCGCCGCGGCGTCCCGCTCGGCCGCCACTTCCTTGGCGAGCATCATCCGCAGGGCTTCGAGCTGAGTGGTGGTCAGGGTCGCCGGCGGAGTGTTCGGATCCTTCTTGAGCGTGCCCGGCTTGAGCTCCGAGAAGAAGTGGATCCCTTCCCGAAGCACCCGGTTGTAGGGAGACCCGGGGAGACGCATCGCCGCGTGGTACGCGTCCTCCAGGCGCTGCGCCTTCTCGATCTCGACCATGAAGCGGTCGGCCTGCCGCCGGAGGCGGCGGAACTGCCACCACTTCAGGGCGATGATGTACCAGGAGGCGATGGAGAAGAGGACCAGCACCACGAGCACGACCTTCGTCTCGCGGGAAGACGTCAGCACCAGCTCCCACGGCGTGGTCGGAACCGCCCGCCCCAGCTGCGTCAGCACGTCACGCCTCCATTATTGAGCGGACCGTGGCCTTGAGTCCCTCGGCCAGCGACGTCCGGGGGCGCCAGCCCAGCTCCCGGGCCGATTTCTCGACGCTCAGGCAGCTCCGGAGGAGCTCGCCCGCCCGGGCCGGGGCCCGCTGGATGTCGGCCGCCCGCCCCGCCCCCGCGGCGAGGAGCTCCGCGAGCCGGTTGACGGACGTCTCCACCCCGGTGCCGATGTTCCAGGCCCGGGCGTCGAGGCCGGAGAGGGGCGGCAACACCGCGCGGGACGCCCGCTCGTTGGCGTCCGCCACGTCGAGGACGTAGACCATGTCACGGGTCTGGCCGCCGTCGCCGAAAATCGTGATGGGGGCGCCGTCCGCGATGCGCTTCGAGAAGATGGCCACCACTCCCGCCTCGCCGTGCGGATTCTGGCGCGGCCCGTACACGTTGCTGTAGCGGAGCACCGCGGCCTCGATGCCGTAGAGCTGTGAAAACGTCGCCAGGTAGTACTCGGAAGCGAGCTTGGCGGTCCCGTAGGGAGAGGCCGGGAGTTTGGGGGAGGTCTCCCCGAACGGCAGCCGGTCGCTCTCCCCGTACACCGTGCCGCCCGACGAGGCGAACACCACCCGGCGGACGCCGCCCGCGCGGGCGCCCTCGAGGAGATTGAGGAGCCCGACGATGTTCACGCCCGCGTCGAAGACCGGATCCTCCACCGACCGGCGGACATCCATCTGCGCGGCGTGGTGGTTCAGGATCGTGAAGGCCCCCCCCGCCACCAGGGCGCGGGCCTCCGGCGAGCGGATGTCGGCCTGGACGAACCGCGCGCCGGCCGGGACGTTCTCGCGCCGGCCGCTCGAGAGGTCGTCGAGGACGGTGACCTCGTCGCCCGCGGCCAGATGTGCGTCCGCCACGTGGGAGCCGATGAAGCCCGCGCCGCCCGTTATCAAGACCCTTCGAGCCATGTGCCGATCAGTCCTGGGTGAAGGTCCGAGGGGCTCCCGCCCCCGGCGCCGGGACGGCGCCGAGCGGCGGGAGACACGAAACACTCGGGGATGGTGCGACGACGCCGGACCGAGACCGCTGGGCCCGGCGGCGGATCAGGAGGGCATCTTCCGGACCAGGCGGACCTTGGTGCCGGCCTTGATGTCTGGGCTCGCGATACCGATCACGAGACCCGACGCGGAGTGCTCTCGGGTGTGCACGATCAGGAGCTGCACCAGCACCTGCTCCGACGCCGCGCCCATCTCGCCGGTGGCGGGCCGGTAGCCTTCGAAGATGTCGCCGGGGACCACGCCTTCGGCGCGGCCCTTGTCGATGAAGAAGACGTTCTGGGTTCCGGCGAGCGGCACCTGGGTCTGCGACGCGATGATGGCGCCCTCGAGCCCCTGCGTCACGGGCGCCGGACGGACCTCCCCCGGATTCCGGAACGGCTCGAGCGGCAGGGCCAGCACGCCGTCCGTGATCCGCCCGTACTGCTGAATGATCGACGCCAGCACCTGGTGGGGCTGCACCGTCGTCACCCGCGCCATGCCGAGCGGCACCACCACGTCACCCCACCCCGACACCTCGCGGTCGCGCCGCGCGATCAGGAGCGAATCCCCGACGTGGTAGCTGGCGCCACCGGGAGGCTCGATGGCGATCTCTTCGAACTGGCTCGCCGTGGTGCGGCCCGTCAGACGGTGGATGGCCGGCGTCTCGGTGTTGCCCAGGACCTTGGCCCACGGAAGATGCTCGCCCTCCGAAAGCCATCCGGCCGAGTAGTACTCCCCCGGGCGGACGGCGTGGTAGGGCTGGTGCAGGTAGGCGTGCAGCTGGTTCTCCACCTGCTGCGTGGGAGTGATCGGACGGTCGAATACCGTCTGATAGCTCTCCACGACCGGGGCGCTGGGCGGCGGCGGCGCGGTCGCGGTGTCGGCGGCCGGAGGGGCGGCGACCGCCTGGGTATCGGGCTTGGCGGTCGTGTCGACCGGGGGCGCCACGGCGACCCGCGTCGCGGTATCGACCTTGGCGGTCGTGTCCGCGTGGACCGTGTCGACCGGCGGCGCGGCCTGCGCGAGGGTCGTGTCGGCGCTCGGGGTGGCCTGCGGGACGACCTTGGCCGTGTCGGTCTGGGCCACCATGGTCGACGTATCGGCGGTCGTGACCGCGAGCACCTGGCCGGGATAAATCCAGTGCGGATCCTCGACCACGTTGGTGTTCAGCCGGTAGATCTCGGGCCAGAGCAGCGGATCGTTGTAGTAGAGACGGGCGATGGACCAGAGCGTCTCGCCCTTGGCCACCGTATGCGTGCCCGGCAACGACTGCTGCAGGAGACTGGGGCTCGCGGCCGTGTCGGTCTTGACGGCGTGCGCCGTGTCCTGAGCCGGCGGACTGGCGTGTGTGGTGTCTTGGGCGCGCAGAGACGCGCCCAAGAACGGCAGCGCCAGGAGGGCGGCCCAGGCCGCCCGGTCAGAACGGGAGATCGTCATCCTCCTCATCCAACGCCTCCGGGAACGTGTCGAGCGACTCCGGTTTCCCTTCAGCCCCCGCCTTGGCGGGCGCCTTGGCTCGCGAAAAGTCCCCGGCTTCCCCGCCGCCCTTCGACGAGAGCAGCACGACTTCCCGCGCGATGATTTCGGTGGTGTACCGGGTCTGCTTCTCCCGGTCCTCCCAGGTGCGGTATTCGATCCGCCCCTCGACGTAGATCCGATCACCCTTCTTCATGAACTTCTCGGCCAAGTCGGCCAGCGCGCTCCCCTTGTTGTTCCAGAGGACCACCCGGTGCCACTCGGTCTTTTCCTGCTTCTCCCCACCCTGTCCGGTCCACTGGCGCCCCGTCGCCAACGACACCGTCGCGACCTTGGAGCCATTATTGGTGGTCCGGACCTCCGGGTCAGCCCCTAAGTTGCCGATCAGCATAGCTTTGTTCAGACTGCGGCTCACGACGACCTCCGGTACTCAAAGCGGGGCTGGGCCCAAGGATGCTGCACAGTATATGAATCGCAAGTCTTTCTGTCAATCAAAGATACGCCACTTGGGGTCATTTTATCTGGGAACCTGTTCTGCCGAAATGGCGGCGCGAAGGATGATCGCGTCCTCCACCGGTCGGCGGTAGTAGTTGGGTCGCCTCGCGACATCTGAGAACCCGAATCTCTGGTACAGCGCCCGGGCCGCCTGGTTCGACTCCCGCACTTCCAAGAACACCTGCCGGGCACCGCGGGCTCCCAGCCGCGCCAGCCCTTCGGTCACGAGGGCGCGCCCGGTCCCGCGGCGACGATGCGCGGGGGATACGCCGACGTTCAGAATCTCGCCCTCGTCGGCCACGTGCCGGGCCACGAGATATCCGACCACGCGGTCCCCATCCACCGCCGTCAGGAACACCACGCCCGTGGCGAGCGTCTCGGCGAAGTCCCGGAACGACCAGGGGTCCGCGAAGCTCACCTGCTCGATGGCCTGAATGGCCGGGAGGTCAGCGGCCTGGGTCGGCCGAACGCGGCAGCTCGCGTCCGTGGCGGGCCTCCCATTTCGCCTGGGCCTCGGCCGGGCGGCCATACTCGGGCTCGGCCGTCGCGAAGTTCTCGATGATCCGCCCGGCCCCCCCGCGCGTCGCGAGCGCCAGGAGCATCGTCGCCGTCGGCGGCAGCTGATCGAGCCCGACCGGCGGCGCTCCGGACCAGCGGACCACGTCGTCGGCGTACCGGACCGCACCGTCCCCCACCACCAGCGCCGGCCGCGGCCCTCCCCGGGACGCGAGCTCGGCCACGGACGCGAGCGTCGGGGGAATCAGCGTCTCGACGCGTTCCGGGCCCACCACGTAGAGCGCCCCGTACACCTGTCCGCGCAGCGCGTCGAAACAGGCGGCTACCGGGACGGGGCCGGCCCGTTCCGCGGCGCCCGCGGCCGCCGCGAGGAGCGACGGGACGCCGATCACGTCCACCCCGGCTTCCTGCACCAGCCCCTTCACCGCGGCCCAGCCGATGCGCAGGCCGGTGAAGCTGCCGGGACCGTCGCCCAGCACCACCGCCTCGAGGTCCGGGGCGGTGACGCCGGCGCGGGACAACGCGAAGTCGATGAGGCGGATGATTTCGGCGGCGTGCCGGCGCGCCCCCTGCTGATGCGCGCCCGCCAGCACCCCCGGAGCCCGCCCGACGGCGACGCTCGCGATGTCGGTGGCGGTGTCGACGGCCAGGACGAGCGTCATCCCTCCTCCAGCGAACGGCGGTCGGGATCGGGGTCGTGCGCCAGGCGAAAGTGCCGGTCCAGGCGTGGAGCCCAGGCGCCCGCCCGCTCGGGCCATTCGATCAGCACCACGGCGCCCTCCCGCTCCATTTCGTCGAACCCCAGGTCGCGCGCGTCGGCGGGCTGCTTCAGCCGGTAGGCGTCCACGTGATAGACGGGGCCCGCGGGACCCGCGTAGCGGTGCACGAGCGCGTAGGTGGGACTGGTCGCCGGCACCGGGACCCCCAGGCCACGGCAGATGGCCTGCACGAGGGTGGTCTTCCCCGCCCCCAGCTCCCCGGAGAACCCGAGGACCGCCGGGGGGCGGAGCGATCGCCCGATCCGCTCACCGAACCGGCTGAGCTCGTCCGCGCTGAGGCGCACGGCGTCCGACATCGCCTTCGGCCTTGAGGTCGAGGATCTGGTCGCGCAGCAGCGCGGCGGCCTCGAAATCCAGCTGCTCGGCCGCGGCCTGCATCTGGGACTCGAGGAGCGCGATGAGGGCTTGCCGCTCGCGCGCATCGGTGGGCCGCTTCGCGCCACCGGTCTCCGGCCGGCCGGCCCGGGCATCCGCCACCCGGGTGACGAAGCGGACGTCCACCACGGATTTGACGATCGAGCGGGGAGTGACCCCGTGCTCGAGGTTGTAGGCCTGCTGCAGGGTCCGCCGCCGGGTCATCTCGTCCAGGGCCCGCTGCATCGACCCCGTCATCCGGTCGGCGTACAGGATGGCCCGCCCATTGATGTGTCGGGCGGCCCGCCCGACGGTCTGGATCAGGGACCGGTCCGACCGCAGGAACCCCTCCTGGTCCGCGTCGAGCACCGCGACCAGGGAGACCTCGGGCAGATCGAGCCCCTCCCGGAGCAGGTTGATCCCCACCAGGACATCGAACTCGCCCAGGCGCAGCCCGCGGATGATCTCGACCCGCTCGATGGCGTCGATTTCCGAATGGAGGTACCGCACCCGGACCCCCTGCTGCTGGAGGTAGTCGGTGAGGTCTTCGGACATCCGCTTGGTCAGCGTGGTGACCAGCACCCGCTCGCCCCGCTTGGCGCGCTCCCGGACCTCGTGCAGCAGGTCGTCCACCTGGCCGCGGACCGGGCGCACTTCCACCTCCGGGTCCACCAGACCCGTCGGCCGGATGATCTGCTCCACCACCACGCCGCCGGAGAGCCGGAGCTCCTCGTCCCCGGGAGTGGCCGAGACGAAGATCATCCTCGGCGTCAGCCGGAAGAACTCGTCGTACTTGAGGGGCCGGTTGTCCAGCGCCGAGGGGAGCCGGAAGCCGTAGTCGACGAGGGTTTGCTTGCGGGAGCGGTCCCCTTCGTACATCCCGCCGATCTGCGGGAGCGTCTGGTGCGACTCGTCGATGACGCACAGGAAGTCGGGCGGGAAGTAGTCGAGGAGGCAGGCCGGCCGCTCCCCGGGGGCCCGCCCCGTGAGGTGGCGGGAGTAGTTCTCGATGCCGGCGCACCGGCCGACTTCGAGCAGCATGTCGATGTCGAAGTGGGTGCGCGCTTCGAGCCGCTGCGCTTCCACCAGCTTGTTCTGGGCCCGCAGCTCGGCCAGCCGGTCCGTGAGCTCCGCGCGGATGGCCGCGACCGCGCGCTCCACCGAGGGGCGCTGGGTGACGAAATGGGTGGCCGGGTAGATGGCGGCCCGCTTGAGCTCCGCGATGGCGTTGCCCGAGACCGGATCGAACTTGGTGACCCGTTCCACGGTGTCGCCCCAGAGCTCGATCCGCACGCCCTGCTCTTCGTAGGCGGGAAAGATCTCGATGGTGTCCCCCCGGACGCGGAAGGCGCCGCGCTCCAGGGCGACGTCGTTCCGGACGTACTGGATGCGGACCAGGTCTTCGAGAATGGTGTCCCGGCCCCGCTCCTCGCCCACCGGCACCGTGACCATCAGCTTGCGGTACAGCTCCGGGTCGCCCAGGCCGTAGATGGCCGAGACGCTCGCGACGACGATCACGTCTTCCCGCTCGATGAGGCTCGACGTCGCGCGCAGGCGCAGGCGGTCGATGTCGTCGTTGATCGACGAGTCCTTGGCGATGTAGGTGTCGGTCGACGGGACGTAGGCTTCGGGCTGGTAGTAGTCGTAGTAGGAGATGAAGAACTCGACCGCGTTCCGGGGGAAGAACGCCTTCAATTCCCCGTAGAGCTGGGCCGCCAGGGTCTTGTTGTGGGAGAGCACCAGGGCGGGGCGGCCGTGCGCGGCGATCACGTGGGACATCGTCATCGTCTTGCCCGAGCCGGTGACGCCGAGGAGGGTCTGGTAGCGGTCGCCGCGGGCCAGTCCCTGGGTCAGCTCCCGGATGGCCCGGGGTTGGTCGCCGGCGGGTTGGAACGGGGTTTCGGGGGCGAAGGACATTCGCCGAAAGTTACACCGGGGGTCGTTCCAATTGCGCCCCCGAGTCCCGGCGGGCCACTTCGGTGACGCCTTTCACCCGCCGGACGGCCCGCATCACCTTGTTCAGGTGGGTCTGGTTCTCCACCTCCACCAGGAGCGCGCCGTACACCGCGCCGTCCCGTGAGGCCAGCTCCGTGGAACGGATGTTGGTGCCGGTGCCGCTCACGGCCTCGCAGATGTCGGCGTACAGCCCGCGGCGGTCCTCGCCGCCCACGGCGAGGCGGACCACGAACGTCTCGCCCTCGGACTCCTGCCAGTCGATCTCCACCCGGCGCTCGACTTCGTTCGCGAGGGTGAGGAGGTTCGGGCAGTCGGCGCGGTGGATGGAAATGCCCCGTCCCTGCGTGACGTAGCCGACGACCGCGTCCCCCGGAACGGGCTGGCAGCACTGCGCGTAGCGGACCATCAGGCCGTCCACGCCCTGGATCCGGATCCCCCGCCCCAGGCGGAGGCGCTGGATCACGCGGCCGAAGGCCGTCGGCCGCGGCGCCTGGATGGCGTCGGCCGGGAGCTCCGGATACAGCGCGTTCATCACCTGCCCCAGCGCGACGTCGCCCCGCCCCACCGACGCCTCGAGCATCTCGCCGCTCCCCACCGAGAGCGCGACCGCCGCCGCGGCCAGCTGCTCGGCGGACGGGGCCTTGAGGCGCCGGCGGCGCAGCTCGCGGTCCAGGATCTCCCGCCCCAGCGCCACGCTCCGCTCGTGCTCCTCCTGCTTGACCCACTGGCGGATCTTGTGACGGGCGCGGGCGGTGCGGACGTGCGCCAGCCAGTCCCGGGACGGCCGGGCCCGCGGGTTGGTCAGGATCTCCACCGTATCGCCGTTGGTCAGGGCGCGGTGGAGCGGCGCGATCCGCCCGTTGACGCGGGCGCCGTGGCAGTGCTGACCGACCTCGGTGTGCACGGTGAACGCGAAGTCGAGGGGCGTCGCCCCCGCGGGCAGGCGCTTCACGTCGCCGCGCGGGGTGAAGACGAAGATCTCGTCCTGATAGAGATCGATTTTCAGGAACTCGAGGAACTCCTCCGGCGTGTGCGTGTCCTGCTGGAGCTCGAGGAGCTGGCGGAACCAGCCGAGCTGCTGGTCGAGCTCGTCCGCGGCCTTCCCTTCCTTGAAGAGCCAGTGCGCCGCGATGCCGTACTCGGCCGTGCGGTGCATCTCGCGGGTCCGGATCTGGATCTCGTAGAGCCGCCCGGCGGGCCCGAACACCGTGGTGTGCAGCGACTGGTACCCGTTCGGCTTCGGGCTCGCGATGTAGTCCTTGATGCGCTCCTGCAGGGGCGTCCAGGCGTGGTGCACGATCCCCAGGACGTGGTAGCACTCGGCGATGGTGTCCACGAGCACCCGGACGGCCAGGCGGTCGTGAATCTCCTCGAAGGGCCGGTCCCGCCGCTTCATCTTGCGGTGCACCGACCAGAGGTTCTTCACGCGCCCCGTGATCTCGACGCCGGCGATGCCGGCCCCGGTCAGCGCCTCGGTCAGGGGGCCCTTGAGCCGTTCGATGACCTTGTCCCGCTCCTCCTGGCTCTGCCGGATGGTGCGCGCGAGCTCCTCGTATTCCGCGGGCTCGAGGAACTGGAAGGCCAGGTCTTCGAGCTCGGCTTTCACGCGCGCCATGCCGAACCGGTGCGCCAGCGGCGCGTAGATCTCGCGGGTTTCGAGGGCGATGCGCTGCTGCTGGTCCCGGTTCAGGTGCTGGAGCGTCCGCATGTTGTGGAGGCGGTCCGCCAGCTTGATGATGATCACCCGGGCGTCCTTCGCGATCGACAGGAGCAGCTTCCGGTAGTTCTCGGCCTGCTCTTCGGCGGCGGAGCGGAAGGTCAGGGACGACAGTTTGGTGAGTCCGTCCACCAGCCCCGCGATTTCCGCGCCGAAGTCCCGCCGGATGTCGTCGAGGGTGACGCTCGAGTCCTCCACCACGTCGTGCAGGAGCGCCGCCGCGATGGTGGTGGAATCGAACTGCTGCTCGGCCAGGATGGTGGCGACCGCCACCGAGTGCGACACGAAGTCGTCCCCGGAGCGGCGCTTCTGCCCCTGGTGCGCGCGGGCGCTCGCGTCGTACGCCCGGGCCAGGAGGTCCAGGTCGAGGCGGTCCCGCTGGCCCGCGACGGCGCGGGCCAGGTCCGGCGCCAGGAGCGGCACCGTTCCGGTCACAGGAGTCCCGCCTCCGCAAAGCTCACGAACCGCCCTCCTCCGATCACCACGTGATCGTACACCGGGACGTCGAGGAGGCGCCCCGCGTCCACCAGCTGCCGCGTCACCGACCGGTCATCCGCCGACGGCGTGGGATCGCCGGACGGATGGTTGTGCACGACGATGATTCCGGCCGCCGCCTCGGCGATCGCGGCGCGGAACACCTCGCGGGGGTGCACCAGCGAGCTGTTCAGGATCCCCCGGGTCACCAGCACGTCCCCCAGGATCTGGCTCTGGCTCCCCAGGGCCAGGACGTGGAACTCCTCCACCGGCAGGTCCCGGAGCCGCGGGGCGTAGTACCGGTGGACGTCCTGCGGTCCCCGCACCCGCTCGGGCGCCGGGTCCGCCTCGGCCGCCGCCCGCCGGCCCAATTCCAGGGCCGCCAGCACCCGCGCCGCCTTGGCCCGGCCCACGCCGGGCATTCCCGCCAGCTCCGCCGGGGGGCGCCCGGCGAGGCGCCGGACCGACCCCACGAAGCGTCCCAGCGCCTCCCCGGCCACGGTCAGGGCGTCCCGGCCGGCGATCCCCGTTCCCAGGAGAATGGCCAGGAGCTCCTGGGTCGTCAACGCGGAGGCGCCGAGCTCCCAGAGACGCTCGCGGGGGCGGTCCCGTTCGAGGTGGTCGGAAAGGCGAAGCGGCATGGACTCTTCACGAACCTAGTCCATGCCGCCTCGAACCCCGGTATCCGAAGAACGCGCTACAAGCCCGCTCCGTGGCATTTCTTGAACTTCTTCCCGCTGCCGCACGGGCAGGGGTCGTTCCGCCCGACGCCCGCGTACGGGTTGTTGGCGGGAACCGGCACCGGCGGGCGCCCCGGCGGCGGAGCCGACGGCCCCGTGCTGGTCTCGGGCGCGATCATCCCGTCCGCGCTGGGCTTCGACGCGACCACGGCGGGGGCCTTCCGCGGCGCGGCGCCCGCCGGCCCGGTGACGGTCCGGGACGGACCGCCGGCCGGTGGCGGGCCGATCTGGATCTGCATCTTGAACCAGCGCTCGGTGAGCGTGGCGCGGATGTCGTGCATCAGGCCCACGAACATCTCGTAGGCCTCCTGCTTGTATTCGATGAGCGGGTCCTTCTGGCCCCACTGGCGGTAGACGATGCCGGTCTTGAGCTGATCCAGGTCGTACAGGTGGTCTTTCCACTTCTCGTCGATCACGCTCAGCATCGTGTGGGCCAGGACGGTCCCCGGAAGATTGACCGCGTTGACCTTGGGCTCGAATTCCTTCAGGTAGGCGATCTTGGCGTCGAACGCCTTGCGCACCGCGTCCTGCGCGGCCTGGACCAGGTCATCCCGGTTCCGGATCCGGGCCGGATCGCCGACGTCCGGGACCGACAGCAGGAAGCGCTGCAGGTACTCGGTGTCGATGAGTCCGCGGTCCCACTCGATCGGGTCCTTGGCGGCCCCGGTGAGCTCGTCGGCCAGGCGCGCCACGGCCTCTTCGGTCATCCGCAGGGCTTCGCCCTTGAGCTCTTCCCCGCCCTCCAGCGCGAACAGCCGGAGGGAGTAGATCACCTCGCGCTGCTGGTTCATCACGTCGTCGTACTCGAGGAGCTTTTTCCGGGACTGGAAGTTCTGGAGCTCCACCCGCTTCTGCGCGGTGCCGATGGCGCTGGTGACCCAGGGGTGCGAGATGGGCTCGTTTTCTTCCCAGCCGCCGGACAGCCGGGCGATCCGCTCGGACCCGAACAGCCGCATCAGGTCGTCTTCGAGGGAGAGGTAGAAGACGCTCTGCCCCGGGTCGCCCTGGCGGCCGGAGCGGCCGCGCAGCTGCCGGTCGATCCGGCGCGATTCGTGGCGCTCGGTGCCGATGATGACCAGCCCGCAGGGCGGATCGTCGTAGCACCCGCGGCGCTTCACTTCCCCCTGCTGGAGATCCGGCACTTCCACCTGCTGCGCGAACGACGGGTCGCGGGAGGTGATGCCGCAGACTTTGCACTGCTTCACCCCGGCGCCGAGTTTGATGTCGGTGCCGCGGCCGGCCATGTTGGTCGCGATGGTGACGGCGCCGGACTGGCCGGCCTGCGCCACGATCTCGGCTTCCCGCTCGTGGTACTTGGCGTTCAGGACCTCGTGCTTCAGCCCCCGCCGCTTGAGCATCCGGGACAGCGTCTCGGACACGTCCACGGACACGGTGCCCACCAGCACCGGCAGGCCGCGCTTGTGCTGGCGCTCGACCTCCTCGGCGATGGCGTTGTACTTCTCCCGCCGGGTCTTGTAGATGAGATCGTGCTTGTCCACCCGGCGCACCGGGCGGTTGGTCGGGATGACCATCACCTCGAGCCCGTAGATCTGGAAGAACTCGGTCTCTTCGGTCTCGGCGGTGCCCGTCATCCCGGCGAGCTTCTCGTACATCCGGAAGTAGTTCTGGATCGTGATGGTCGCGAGGGTCTGCGACTCCTCCCGCACCGCCACGCCTTCCTTGGCCTCCACGGCCTGGTGGAGGCCGTCGGACCACCGGCGCCCCGGCATCATCCGGCCGGTGAACTCGTCGACGATGAAGACCTGGCCCTCCTGCACCACGTAGTCCACGTCCTTCTCGTACAGGGCGTGCGCCTGCAGGAGCTTGTGGATGATGTGCAGGGTTTCGCTCTTGACGGCGTACTCGCCCTCCACCACGCGGCGCCGCTCCACCTTTTCGGCCGCCGTGAGGGTGTCGTCGTGCTCGATGCGGTGCACTTCCTGCGAGATGTCCGGCACCACGAAGAGCTGGGGATCCTTGGGCGACATCAGCTCCACGCCCTTGTCGGTCAGGTGGACCGAATGGCCCCGTTCGTCGAGCACGAAGAACAGGTCGTCCTCGATGTGGCGCAGCCGCTGGTCCTTGGCCGGCGCCTTCCGGTCGGCCAGCACGTCCAGCTCGATCCGCTGCACCAGCGTCTTGACGCCCTCTTCGTTGAGCAGCTTCAAGAGCTTCTTGTTCTTGGGCATCCCCAGCTGGGCCTGGTAGAGCCGGGTGGCCGCGTCGTACCGGGTCTTCTCGTCGGCCAGGAGGGGTTCCGCCGCCGCGATCAGGTCGGACACGATCGCGGCCTGCTTCCGGACCAGCTGCACGACCTGGGTGTTGAACTCGGCGTACTTGGCGTCCGACTCGGCGCCCACGGCGCCGGAGATGATCAGCGGCGTCCGGGCCTCGTCGATGAGGATGGAATCGACCTCGTCGATGATGGCGAAGTAATGGGCGCGCTGGACCCGGTGCTCCAGCTGGAACACCATGTTGTCGCGCAGGTAGTCGAAGCCGAACTCGTTGTTGGTCCCGTAGGTGATGTCGCAGCCGTACGCGGCCCGCCGCTCCGGCGTCTGGGGCTCGGTGTCGTCGATGCAGCTCACCGTCAGGCCCAGCCAGCGGAACAGGTGGCCCATCCACTGAGAGTCGCGGCGGGCGAGGTAGTTGTTGACGGTGACCAGGTGCGCGCCCCGCCCCGGGAGGGCGTTCAGGTACAGCGGGAGCGTGGCGACGAGGGTCTTGCCCTCGCCGGTCGCCATCTCGGCGATCTTCCCCTGGTGCAGCACGATGCCGCCGATGAGCTGCACGTCGTAGGGCACCATGTCCCAGGTCAGCGTGTGACCCGTGACCTCCACGGGCGTCCCCTGCAGGCGGCGGCAGGCTTCCCGGATGGTCGCGAACGCCTCGGGCAGGAGGTCGTCCAGCGCGTCGCCGAGCGCTTCCTGCAGGCGCTCCTCGGCCTTCGCGAGCTCGCGATCGAGGGCGAGGCGCTCTTCGACGTCGGGGCAGTCGTGCTTCGCCTTCCGGAGCCGGTCCACCTCGGCCTGGAGACCGCCGGTCCGCTCGGCGAGGATGGCCCGGAACTTGGCGGTCTGCTCCTGAACCCCGGCGTCGGGCAGGGCCTTCAGCCGGCGCTCGTGCTCGTGCACCTGGTTCACGAGGGGCTGAATGCGCTTCAGCTCCCGCGTGAACCGGGTTCCGACGACCTTCGTGACCAGCGTCCTGAGCATCCCGATCATCCCGTCATTGATAGAGGCCGTGCCGCGCGATGTACTCCCGCACCGGCTCCGGCACCAGATACCGAATCGACCGTCCCGCCGCCACCCGCGCCCGGATTTCCGTGGCCGAGATGTCGACCGCCGGGACCGGGATCACCCGCGCGATCCGCGCGTCGGGCGGGGGCTCCGTGCCCGGCCGGGCGAACACCACCACGTCGGCCAGGGCCGGCAGGGCGTCGGCTTCCCGCCACCGCGGCAGCTCGCGGGCCGCGTCGCCCCCCAACAACAACGTGAACCGGTTCCCGGGCTCGCGCCGGGCCAGCGCCCGGAGCGTCTCCACCGTGTACGACGGCACGGGGAGCTCCAGCTCGATCGTCTCCACCGAAAAGCGGGGGTTTCCCGCCACCGCCGCCGCCAGCATCGCGGCCCGGTGGGCGGCGCCGGCCTCGAGGCCCGCCCGTTTCAGGGGTTGTTCGCGCGCGGGCAGGAAGCGGATCCGGGCCCCCAGGGCCTCCGCCGCCGCTTCGGCGACGATCAGGTGCCCGACGTGCACCGGATCGAAGGAGCCGCCGAACAGGGCGTCCACGGCGCCTAGTGCGTGACGGCCGTCGTATCCGGCGGGCAGCTCCGGGCGGTGGCGGCCTCCACCGGATGGAAGCGCCGCAGGTTGCCGCAGACTTCCTTGAGCTCGTCCGCGTATCCGATGATCGCGTAGGTGTCCGCCAGCCGCAGCAGCGCGTCCGGCACCACCCGGCTCTCCGGATAGGTCGCGATCACGTCCTTGAAATAGATGATCCCGGAATCGTAGGCCCGCCGCCGGAAGTAGAACATCCCGTTCCGGTAGGTCTTCGTCGCGAACAGGTCGTTCAGCTCGCGCACGTGCAGCTGGGCGCGCGACGCCGCGTCGGTGCCGGGGTACCGGCCCACCAGCTCCTGGTAGACGGCCAGGGCCGTCTGCCCGGGCGTCGGGTCGAGCTCCGGGTCGCGCCAGCTGCGGAGGTTCGCGTCGCCGGCGCGCAGCAGCGCCACCGGTGCGTACGGACTCTCGGGGTTCTGGTCCGCCACGTCCCGGAACGCGTGCGCCGCCCCGACCAGGTCCCCTTCCTGATACTGGCACTCGGCGACGTAGTACCGGACCTCCGCGAGACCCGCGTCGCCCGGGTTCAGCTCGAAGATCAGCCGCTGAAATCCGGTCAGCGCCTTGTCGAACTTCCCGGCGTGGAAGAGCGCCAGCGCCTCGTCCAGCTGCACCGCCGGCGTGACTCCGGTCCGGGGCGCCGCGGGCGAGCAGGCGCCGAGGGCGGCCAGGGCGGCGAGCAGGGTCCAGCTCCCGGCGCGCCTCACGGGTGCGCGTCCGGCGGCGGGACCGCCCGTCCCAACGCGGTGATCTTGGTTTGCGCCAGCACGCTGATCGAGTCTCCCGGGGATCCCCCCGTCAATGCCGATTGATACGCGTCGAGCGCCCCCGACACGTCGCCCTGCGCCAGCCGCACGTCCCCCAGCCCGATCCACGCCACGCGCCCGACGTCGGGATCGGCCCCGGGGGCGGTGGCGCGCCGGAACCAGGGTTCCGCATCGCCCGGCTTGCCCTGCGCCAACAGGCCCTGCCCGGTCTGGAGCGCGCACGCGGCGAGTCCGGCCCGCGCGTCGTCCGCCACGTCCGCGTTGTGCTTGCGCTCGAGCACCGCGGTGAACGCCAGGGTGGCCGTGTCGCACACCTTCAGCTGCTCGGCCGCCACCCCGTACTGGTACAGCAGCGAATCGGCGGCGCGCGGATCCGCCGTCGCCGCGATGGCCATCGGCAGGAGCTGCATCTCGTCGGCCTGATCGCCGCGGACCGCCGCGTCCCCCGCCGCCGCCCGCGCGTACTGACCCAGGGGGCGGCCCGGCGCCAGCGCCCGCAGCGCGGCCACCGCGTACGCGAGCGTGGCGTGATCCTGCGCCGTCTGCGCCAGGTGGGCGGCCCGTTCGAGTCCGTCCGCCGCCTCGTCCACGCGCGCGCGGTCCGCCACGCCCAGCGCGCGATACTCGCTCGCCGCGAGCGCCGCGTCCCCGGTGTGGAGCGCCGCGGCTCCGGTCTTGGCGTGCAGCCCCGCGTTGCCCGGGGTCGCCTTCAGCCCGAGCTGGTATTCCGCCAGCGCGTCGCGGTAGGCGCCCGCCGCGTACCGCTGATCTCCCAGCGCCTCGTGATCCGCGGCGCTCTTGGCGCACCCGGAGCCGACGACCGCGGCCAGCGCGACGAGGATGCCGACTCTCACGATTTCTTGCGGCGCCGCCCGCGCGGCTTGGCGGCCGCGGGCACGGCATCGATCGACACCGGACCTTCGTCGCCCCGCGCGAGCATCCCGAGGTACGCTTCCACCCGGGGATCTTCGGGACGCCGCTCCCGCAGATCTTCCCACACCCGCCGCGCGGTCAGGCCGTCCCCGGACAGGTAGCACGCCAGCCCCAGCATCGCGGCCGCGTCCAGGAAGTTGGGGCGATCCCGCACGATCACCTGAAATTGCTCCCGGGCCTCGAGCACGCGCCCCGCTTCGAGCAGCAGACGCCCGAGCTTATACCGCAGATCGTGGAATCCGGGTCCGAGCGACAGCGCCGCCTGGTACTGCGTGATCCCTTCGGCCAGGCCGCCGGCCTCGACGTAGGCATCCCCCAGCCCGGCATGATGATTCGCCAGCTTGGCCGCGACGTGTCCCGCGAAGCCCCGCTGGGTGTCGCTCCCCACCTGCCCCGCCCGGCGGAGCGAGGCGTCCGCCTCGTCCTCGCGGCCGAGCTGGTTCAAGACCAGCGCCCGGTGCACGAGGGCTTCGACGTACCTCGGGTTCAGCTCGAGCGCTTCGTCCAGCTCCTCGAGCGCCTTGTCGAACTGCCCCACCAGCGAGTACGACAGCCCCAGCAGGTGATGGGCGTCCGCGAAGGCGCGCCCGGTCTCGACGACGTCTTCGATCAGATGAATGGCGCCGTAGTAGTCACCGAGCTGGAACCGCTCCCGCGCCTGATTGACGAGATGCTCAGGACTGGCTTCCATAGGCTCCCTCGTACCAGGTGACGAACTGCCGGATCCCGTCTTCGATGCCGACGCGCGGCCGGTAGCCGAGCTCGGCGGCGGACCGCGAGAGGTCGGCGGCCGTGCGTTCCACGTCCCCCGCCTGCATCGGGGCGACGTCCACCCGCGGCGTGACGCCCAGGGCCGCGCCGATCAGCGCGATGAGGCGGTCGAGCCGCACCCGCCCCCCGCCCCCGATGTTGAAGGCGCGGGATTCGGCGCCGCCCTTGCGTCCGGTCCAGTCGAGCGCCGCCACCGTTCCGTCGACCGCGTCGGAGATGAAAGTATAGTCGCGTTCCGTCGAGCCGTCTCCGAACATCCGGACGGGCCGCCCGGCCGCGATGGCCGCGGTGAACCGGTGAATCGCGAGATCGGGGCGCTGCCGCGGCCCGTAGACCGTGAAGAACCGCACGCAGGCGATCCGCAGGCCGTACAGGTGCGCGAACACCTCCGCCATCAGCTCCGCGGCGCGCTTGGTGGCCGCGTACGGTGAGATCGGGGCCAGCGCCGGGGCTCCCTCCGCGAAGGGGGCCGGCGTGTCGTTGCCGTAGACGGACGACGAGGACGCCAGGACGACCCGCTTCACGCCGCCCCGCCGGGCCCCGTCCAGGACGCGGGCGGTCGCCCCGACATTGGCGATCGTATACCCCGCCGGGTCCTCCAGGGACGGCCGGACGCCCGCCTTGGCGGCCAGGTGCAGGAGTCCGTCGACCCCCTCGAACGGGAGATCCTGCGCGGCGCAGTCGAGCTCGAGCAGCCGGAACCCGCGCGCCCGGGACAGCGCCGCGAGGTTCCGCTCCTTGATCGCCCGGGGGTAGAAGGCGTCGAAATCGTCCACGCCGACGACTTCGTCGCCTTGCGACACCAGCCGCTCACACACGTGCGACCCGATGAACCCCGCGGCGCCCGTCACCAGCCAGCGGCGGCTCACGTCCGGCGCACGCTCTCGAAGTACGCGATGGTCCGCCGGAGCCCTTCGTCGAGGGGGATCGCGGGCTCCCAGCCGAGGGTGGTCCGGGCGAGCGTGATGTCGGGCTGCCGGACCTTCGGGTCGTCGGTGGGAAGGGGCCGCTCCACGATGGGGCTGCGGGAGCCGGTCAGCGCGATCACCCGCTCGGCGAGCTGGCGCACCGTGAACTCGTTCGGATTGCCGATGTTCACCGGCTGGTTCCCGCCCCGCTCGAAGAGCCGGATGATCCCCTCGATCAGATCGTCCACGTAGCAGAAGGACCGCGTCTGATCGCCCCGCCCGTAGACGGTGATCGGCTCGCCCGCCAGCGCCTGGACGATGAAGTTCGACACCACCCGGCCGTCGCGGGGCCGCATCCGCGGACCGTAGGTGTTGAAGATCCGGATGATGCGCGTGTCGATCTTGTGATACCGGTGGTACGCCATCGTCATCGCTTCGGCGAAGCGTTTGGCTTCGTCGTAGACGCCGCGCGGGCCCACCGGGTTCACGTTGCCCCAGTAGCTCTCGGGCTGCGGGTGCACCAGCGGATCGCCGTACACCTCGGAGGTGGACGCCAGGAAGAACCGGGCGCCGGTCGCCTTGGCCAGGCCCAGCGCGTTGTGCGTCCCCAGCGACCCGACCTTCAGGGTCTGGATGGGGAGCTCGAGGTAGTCCACCGGGCTGGCCGGGCTGGCGAAATGGAAGACGCCGTCCAGCTTGCCTTCGAGGGAAATGAAGGTCGAGACGTCGTGCTTCACGAACGCCCACGCCGGGTTCCCCCGGAGGTGCTCGATGTTGGCCGGATTGCCGGTGACGAAGTTGTCCATCCCGACGACCTGGTGGCCGCGGGCGATGAGCGCGTCGGAGAGGTGCGAGCCGAGGAAGCCGGCGGCGCCGGTTACGAGGAGGCGCATGCGAGGCGGCGGCCGATGCTGTCATAGGTGAATCCGAGGGCGGCCACCCGACCCGGGTCGTACAGATTCCGCCCGTCCACGATCAGCGCCTGCTTCATCACGCCTTTCATCCGGGTGAAATCCGGATTCCGGTACTCGAGCCACTCGGTCACGATGGCCAGCGCGTCGGCGCCTTCGACGGCCGCGTACGCGCTCGGCGCATAGGTGACGCGGTCGCCGAGGTGCGCCCGCGCGGTCCGCATGGCCTCGGGGTCGTGCACGCGCACGGTCACGCCCGCCTCGAGCAGGGCGTCCGCCAGCACCAGCGCCGGGCTTTCCCGCACGTCGTCCGTTTCCGCCTTGAAGGCGAGGCCCCACACCGCGACGGTCCGCCCGCGGAGACCCCGCGGGAACTGCTTCACGAGCTTGTCGAACAGGAGGCGCTTCTGCCGTTCGTTCGCGGCCTCCACGGCCTTGAGCACGTCCAGCGAGACGCCCCGGTCGTCGCCGGTCTTGATGAGCGCCTTCACGTCCTTCGGGAAGCAGGAGCCGCCGTACCCGGGCCCGGGGAAGAGGAACGCCGGTCCGATGCGGCGGTCCGAGCCGATGCCTTTGCGGACCAGGGTGACGTCGGCGCCCACGGCCTCGCAGAGGCGGGCGACCTGGTTCATGAACGAAATGCGGGTCGCGAGCATCGCGTTCGCCGCGTACTTCGTCATCTCGGCCGACGGGATGTCCATGAAGATCAGCGGATTCCCGGTGCGGACGAACGGCGCGTAGAGCTCCTCGAGGGTGCGGGCGGTCTCGTCGGCGTCCACGCCGACCACCACGCGATCGGGCTTCATGAAGTCCTCGACCGCCGCCCCTTCCTTCAGGAACTCGGGATTGGAGCACACGTGGAAGGGCGTGCCGGTGTGCCTCGCGATCTCCGCCCGGACCTTCTCCGCGGTGCCGACCGGGACCGTGCTCTTGGTGATGACGATCTTGGGGCGGTTCATGTGCTGGCCGATGGTGCGCGCCACGGCGAGCACGTGCTGCAGATCGGCCGAGCCGTCTTCGTCGGGGGGGGTGCCGACCGCGATGAACAGGATGTCGGAGCGCTCCACGGCGCCGGCGACGTCCGTGGTGAACGAGAGCCGCCCGTGCGCCTGGTTCCGCTCGACCAGGGGCTCGAGGCCCGGCTCGTAGATGGGCAGCTCGTTCTTCTTCAGCCGGTCGATTTTGCCCGCGTCGACGTCGGCGCACACCACCGCGTTGCCGGTCTCCGCCAGGCACGCGCCGACGACCAGCCCCACGTACCCGGTGCCGACGACCCCCACGTTCACGCGGGCTTCTCGCCCCGGGGCAAGACGTGCCTGGTGTCCACCACGCGGCGGGCCGACCTGGCGATCAGGCGGTAGTCCACGGCCGTGTGATCGGTGACGATGATGACGCAGTCCGAGCCGGACAGCGTCTCCGCGGTGAGCGGCACGGAGGTGAGATCGAGCTTGTCCTCGTGCAGGCTGGCGATGTGCGGATCGTGGTACGACACGTGCGCGCCCCGCTGCTCCAGGAGCTTGATCACGTCGAGCGCGGGACTCTCCCGGATGTCGTCGATGTCCTTCTTGTAGGCGACCCCCACCACCAGGATCTTGCTCCCCCGCACCGCCTTGCCCTGATCGTTGAGCCCGTCGGCGACCTTGGTCACCCAGTATTCGGGCATCTCCGCGTTCATCTCGCCCGCCAGCTCGATGAACCGGGTCTTGTAGTTGAGGGTCCGCATCTTCCACGCGAGGTAGTGCGGGTCGAGCGGAATGCAGTGGCCGCCCACGCCGGGACCGGGCGTGAACTTCATGAAGCCGAACGGCTTGGTGGACGCGGCTTCGATGACCTCCCACACGTCGACGCCCAGCTTGTCGCAGACGATGGCCATCTCGTTCGCGAGCCCGATGTTCACCGACCGGAAGGTGTTCTCCAGGATCTTGACCAGCTCCGCGGCCTCGGGCGAGGACACCGGCACCAGCGTGTCGATGGCGGGCTGATAGAGCGCCACGGCCGCGGCGCGGCAATGCGCGGTGATGCCCCCCACCACCTTGGGCGTGTTCCGCGTGTTGTACTTCGGATTGCCCGGGTCCACCCGCTCGGGGGAGAACGCCAGAAAGAAGTCCACGCCCACCTTCATCCCGGTGGATTCGAGGGCCGGCAGCATCAGCTCCCGCGTCGTGCCCGGATACGTGGTGGACTCGAGGATGATCAGCTGGCCCTTCCGCAGGGTCTTCTTGACCGACTCGGTCGCGGCCAGGACGTAGCTGACGTCGGGATCCTTGGTCTTGGAGAGCGGCGTCGGCACGCAGATGGAGATGACGTCCGGCTCGCCCATCCGGGACAGATCGGTGGTGGCGGAGAACTTCTTCGCCTTCACCGCGTCCGCCACGGCCGGAGTGGGCACGTCCTGAATGTGGGACTTCCCGGCGTTCAGGCCGTCCACCGCGCGCTGGTTCACGTCGAACCCGATCACGCGGTACCCCGCGCGCACCAGCTCCATCGCGAGCGGGAGGCCGACGTAGCCGAGGCCGACGATGCCGAAGACGGCGCTCCGGTCGCGCGCCTTGGCGATCAGCGCGTCGACCGGCGTGGCGGCGGGATTCACAGAGTCACCGGCGTGCCGCCGGCCGCGAGAGACCGGGACGCGCCTTCGAGCACCTGCACCACCCGCACGCCGTCGGCCGCGCCGGCGCGCGGCGCCTCGGCGCCGCGGGCGACGCGCACGAAGTGCGAGAGCTCGGCCGCCAGGGGCTCCACGTTCGGAAGGCGCGGGATGAAGATGTCCCCTTCCCGGATGGACAGGCTTTCACCGAACGACGCGTACTCGGGTGGCCGCTCCACGCCCTTGTCGTAGATCCTGAGCTTTTCGCGGGCTTCCATATCGTCGAAGACCGCCATCTTGGTGGCTCCCACAACGGTCAACTTTCGCTCCTTATGAGGGTCGAGCCACGAGAGCTGGACGTGCGCCAGCACTCCGCTCGCGAATTCCATCGTCAAGAACACCACGTCCTCGACCTTGGGCTGCAGATAGCAATGCCCCTGCGCCGCCACCCGCACCGGCGCCTCCCCCAGCACGTCCAGTGCCACCGAGACGTCGTGGGGGCCGAAGCTCCAGAGCGCGTTCTCGTCGGCCCGGACCTGTCCCAGGTTGACCCGGAGTCCGTATAGATAATAGATCCGGCCCAGGTCTCCGCCGCGGACGAGCGCTTTGAGACGTTCCACCGCCGCGTGATAGACGAGCAGATGGCCGGCGAGGACGGGCACCCGTTTCGCCGCCGCCGCATCGGCCACCCGTTGCGCATCCGCCACGGACAGCGCGAACGGTTTCTCCACCAGACACGGCTTCCCGGCGGCGATGGCGCGCAGCGCCAGCTCCGCGTGGACCTTGGCCGGCGCCGCGATCACCACCGCCTCGGACGCCGCGAGGAGCGCGTCGACGTCCGGGGTCACGAGCGTGCCGGGGTACTGGCGCGCCAGTTTCTGCCGGGTCGCCTCCGACGTATCGCAGACCGCCGCCAGCTCTCCGTCGGCCAGACCCGCGACGGTGCGGACGTGGTTCCGTCCCCACGCGCCCGCGCCGATCACGCCGATCTTCAGACGACTCACTGGTAGAAGCTCTTGACCGCGTCCACCACCGCGTGCTTCTGCGCGTCCGTCAGCTCGGGATAGATGGGCAGCGAGATGACCTCGTGCGCCGCCCGTTCCGCGCGGGGCAGACGTCCCGGCGCGTACTTGAGATCCGCGAAGCAGGGCTGGAGATGGAGCGGCACGGGATAGTAGACCGCGTGGCCGATGCCCTTCTCCTTGAGGTGCGCCTGCAGGCCGTCCCGGCGCTCCACCCGCAGCGTGTACTGATGGAAGATGTGCTCGTTGGCCGGATCGACGACCGGTGTGCGGACCGTGCCGAGCCCCTTGAAGGCGCGGTCGTACCAGGCGGCGTGCTCGCGCCGCTTGGCGGACCACGACGCCAGGTGCGGCAGCTTCGCCAGGAGGAGCGCCGCCTGCAGGGTGTCGAGTCGGGAATTGGTCCCGACTTCCTCGTGGTGGTACTGCTTGGCCCCGCCGTGCAGCCGCATCTTCCTGAGGCGGTCGGCCGCCGCGGCGTCCGACGTGACGATCATCCCGCCGTCGCCCCAGGCGCCCAGGTTCTTGCTGGGGAAGAACGAATAGCCCGTGGCCCAGCCGAGCTCCCCGGCCATCCGCCACTCGCCGTCGATCTTCCGGCGGGCGCCGATGGCCTGCGCGGCGTCCTCGATGACCGGGATCCCGCGCTTCTGCGCGATGCGCAGCAGGCGCTCCATCGCCGCCATCTGGCCGTAGAGGTGCACCGGCATGATGGCCCGGGTGCGCGGCGTGAGCGCCGCCTCGACGGCGGCGGGGTCGATGTTGAACGTGTCGGGGTCGATGTCCACGAACACCGGCGTCCCGCCGGCGTTGTGGATGGTCCCCGCGGTCGCGAAGAACGTGAAGGGGGTGGTGATGACCTCGTCCCCCGGCTTCAGGTTCAGGGCCTTGAGCGGCAGGAGCAGGGCGTCGGTGCCCGAGGCGCAGCCGATCCCGTATTGCGCGTGGGACAGGGCGGCGATCTCGGCCTCGAGCTTGGGAATGGCCGGGCCCATGATGAACTGCTGGGCCTCGATCACGGCGTGGATGGCCGCGAGGGTTTCGCCCTTGATGGTCTGGTATTGGGCCACCAGGTCCAGCATCGGTACGTTCACGACGATCTCCGTGGGGGCTGGGTGTTGCGAAGCTGGCCGCCGGCCTCGGCATAGGCGGCGCCGCAGGTGGCGCAGGTGGCCGTGCCGGCGGTGACCGCCAGACGCTCCCCGCACTGGCACATCCAGCCGACGCGGCGGGCCGGGACGCCCACCATCAGGCCGTACGCCGGCACGTCCGACGTGACCACGGCCCCGGCGCCGATGAAGGCGTACTCTCCCAGCGTCGTGCCGCACACGATCGTGGCGTTGGCGCCGATGGAGGCGCCGCGCTTCACCACCGTCGGGCGGTACTCGTGCTTGCGGGACACGTGGCTGCGGGGGTTGAGCACGTTGGTGAACACGCAGGACGGCCCGCAGAAGACGTCGTCCTCGAGGGTGACGCCCTCGTAGATCGAGACGTTGTTCTGGATCTTGACGTTGTTCCCGATCCGGGTGCCCGGCATCACGACCACGTTCTGGCCGAGGCTCGAGCGCTCCCCGATCACCGCGCCCTTCATCACGTGGCAGAAGTGCCAGACCTTGGTGCCGGCGCCGATCACCGCGCCCTCGTCGACGAAGCTCGAGGGATGGACGTACGCGTCGGCCATCAGCCGATCACCCGCACTTCCGGCTCGAGCTCCACGCCCAGCTTCTTCTGCACCGTCTTCCGGACGTGCTCCATCAGCTTGAGCACGTCGGCGGCGGTCGCGGCGCCGGTGTTGATGAAGTAGTTCGCGTGCATCGTGGACACCTGGGCGCCGCCGACGGTGTGGCCCTTCAGGCCGGCCTCGTCGATCAGCATCCCGGCGGTCCGGGTGAGGCTGGGATTCCTGAAGACCGAGCCGCAGCACGGCTGGTCGTACGGAGTCCCCGCCTTCCGCCAGCGGAACAGGCGGCTCTGCAGCTCCTTGAGCTTGGCGGGAGACTCCTCGCCGAGCACCAGCTTGGCCTCGAGCACGATCACCGGCCCGAGGTTCGACGCCCGGTACTTGAACGAGATCTGTTTGCGGCTCAGCTGCTTGATCTTCCCCTTGGCGTCCATCACGGTGACTTCCGTGACGACCTCGGAGAACTCCGCGCCGTGGCAGCCGGCGTTCATGTAGATCCCGCCGCCCACGGTGCCCGGAATGCCCACGAACCGCTCGACGCCCACGAAGCCCGCCTCGGCCGTGCGCCGGGCGAGGATCGGCGTGGGCATCCCCGCGCCGATGATGGCGGTGGCGCCCTTCATCTCGAAGCGGTCGAGCCCCTTCCCCATCCGGATCACGAGGCCGGGGAATCCGGCGTCCTTCACCAGGACGTTGGAGCCGAGGCCCAGGACGACCCACGGCAGATTGCGGGTCTGCGCCAGCTCGAGCCCGCGCTGCACGTCTTCGACGTCGGCGGGGAACAGCATGTAGCGCGCCGGTCCGCCGATCCGGTAGGTGGTGTACCGGGCCAGCGGCTCCTGTTCGAGCAGCCGGCCGCGGAACTTCACCTTCGGGGCGGGCGGCGGGGGCGCCGCGGGCTTGGACGCCTTTAGGCTCTTACCACCCGCGGTCCGGGGCTGGGGACGGGCGGCTTTGCGGGCCGCGGCGGGTTTCCGACGGGGGGTTTTGGGTGCCATGCCTGTAAGCTCCTCACACTGCCGGTGCGGCTCTTCAACGCGATGATGGCATCACATGCGGCGCTGGCCGCGGACATCGTGGTCGTATACGGGATCCGGTGGACCAGCGCGGCCCGCCGGATCGCAAAGTCATCTTCCTGCGTGAACTTGCCGAGCGGCGTGTTGATCAGGAGCTGGATCTCGCCGGACACGAGGAGGTCGATGCAGTTCGGCCTTCCCTCGTGCACCTTGCGCACCGACTCCGCGGGCACGCCGCGAGCCTTCAAGTACCGCTCGGTTCCCTCGGTGGCCAGAATGCGGAACCCCAGCTCGTGGAGCCGCCGCACGATGGGGACCACCGTGGGTTTGTCCGAATCGTTCACCGTGACGAACACCGTGCCCGCCAGGGGCAGGCTCGAATCCGCCGCGATCTGCGCCTTCGCGAACGCCATCCCGAACGAGTCCGCGAACCCCATCGCCTCGCCGGTGGACCGCATTTCCGGACCCAGCAGGCTATCGACCCCGGGCAGCTTCGTGAAGGGGAAGACCGCCTCCTTGACCGCCACACCGGGGAGGGGAAGCTCATCGGGGACCCCCAATTCGTCCAGCCCGTGCCCGGTCATCACCGCCGCCGCCAGCTTGGCCAGGGAAACCCCAGTCGCCTTGCTGACGAACGGGACGGTCCGCGAGGCCCGGGGGTTGACCTCCAGGACGTAGACCACCCCGTCCTTGATGGCGAACTGGACGTTGATCAGCCCCACCACGCCGAGGGCCTGGGCGAAGGCCTGGGTGTGGCGGCGCATTTCGGCCACCTGCCGGTCCCCGATCAGGTACGGCGGGAGCACGCACGCCGAGTCCCCCGAATGGACCCCCGCGTCCTCGATGTGCTGCATCACGCCGCCCACCACGCACCGCCGGCCGTCCGCGATGGCGTCCACGTCGGCCTCGAAGGCGTCCTCCAGGAACCGGTCGATCAGGACCGGATGTTCCGGCGCCACCCGGGCGGCCCGTTCGAAGAACTCCCGGAGCGATCCCGCGTCGTAGACGATCTGCATGGCCCGGCCCCCCAGCACGTAGCTGGGGCGGATCAGCACCGGATAGCCGATGCGCTCGGCCACCTTGACGGCTTCGTCGACCGACCGGGCCATGCCGTTCGCCGGCTGCGTCACCCCGAGCCGGCGGGCCAGCGCGTCGAAGCGCTCCCGGTCTTCCGCGATGTCGATGGCGTCGGGCGAGGTGCCGAGGATCGGCACGCCGGCCGCTTCGAGGGGCTTGGTCAGCCGCAGCGGCGTCTGCCCGCCCAGCTGGACCACCACGCCCTTGGGCTGCTCCCAGCGGACGATCTCGATCACGTCCTCGAACGTCAGCGGCTCGAAGTACAGCTTGTCCGAGATGTCGAAGTCCGTGGACACGGTCTCCGGATTCGAATTGATCATGATGGTCTTGAGCCCCAGCTCGCGGAACGCGAGACCGGCCCGGACGCAGCAATAGTCGAACTCGACCCCCTGCCCGATCCGGTTGGGACCCGACCCCAGGATCACCACGCCCTGCTCGCCCAGCGGCTCCGACTCGTTCTCCTGGTCGTAGCAGGAATAGAGGTACGGAGTGCTGGACGGGAACTCTCCGGCGCAGGTGTCCACCGTCTTGTAGACCGGATGGAGGCCCATCGCCCAGCGCCGCTCCCGCACCGCGGTTTCGGTCTCGCCGCGGAGGCGGCCCAGCTGGTGATCGGAGAACCCCAGGCGCTTCATCCGCCGGAGCGCCGGCAGGTCCGGCTCGGGGCCGGCCGCGTACTCGCGCTCCGCCTCCAGGAGCTCCTCGAGCTGATAGAGGAACCACGGATCGATGCCCGAAACCTGCGCGATGTCCGGAACCGAGAGGCCGGCCCGGAGCCCGCGCTTGATCTGGAAGACCCGCTCCGGCGTCGGCGTCCGCAGCGCGACCCGGATGTCCTCCGGGGAGTCCGACGTCAGACGGTCGTCGGCGAGCGTCGCGCCCTCGATCCATCCCGTCCGGCCGGCTTCGAGGGCCCGGAGGCCCTTCTGGAACGCCTCCTTGAACGTCCGCCCGATGGCCATCGCCTCACCCACCGACTTCATCTGCGTGGTGAGATGGAAGTCGGCACGGGGGAACTTCTCGAACGCGAACCGGGGCACCTTCACCACGACGTAGTCCAGGACCGGCTCGAAGGACGCCGGCGTGGTCCGCGTGATGTCGTTGGGGAGCTCATCGAGCGTATAGCCCACGGCGAGCTTCGCCCCGATCCGGGCGATGGGAAATCCCGTGGCCTTGGACGCGAGCGCCGACGACCGCGACACCCGCGGATTCATCTCGATGACCAGCATCTCGCCGTCGGCGGGGTTCACCGCGAACTGGATGTTGCACCCGCCCGCCTCCACCCCGATCTCCCGGATGATGGCGATGGCGGCGTCGCGCATCCGCTGGTATTCGCGGTCCGTGAGGGTCATCGCCGGGGCGACGGTGATCGAGTCGCCGGTGTGCACGCCCATGGGATCGATGTTCTCGATGGAGCAGACGATCACCACGTTGTCCCGGCCGTCCCGCATCACCTCGAGCTCGAACTCTTTCCAGCCGATGACGGAGCGCTCGATGAGCGTGGAGTGGACCGGGGACAGCTCGAGGGCTCCGTCCACCAGCTCCTCGAACTCGGCCCGGTTGTACGCCACGCCCCCGCCGGTGCCGCCCAGCGTGAACGACGGCCGGATGATGGCCGGGTACCCGGTGTCCGCCACCGCGGCCAGCCCTTCCTCGAGGCTCTTGACGGTGCGGCCGTGCGGGGTGTCGAGCCCGATCCGCCGCATCGCGACGGCGAATTCGGCCCGGTCTTCGGCCATTTGGATGGCGCGGGCGTTGGCCCCGATGAGCTGGACGCCGAACTCGGCCAAGGTGCCGTCCTGCACCAGAGCCATCGCGACGTTCAGCGCGGTCTGGCCTCCCATGGTGGGCAGGAGCGCGTCGGGCCGTTCCAGCGCGATCACCTTCCGCACCCACGCCGGGGTCACCGGCTCGACATAGGTCTGATCGGCCAGCTCGGGATCGGTCATGATCGTGGCCGGATTCGAGTTGACCAGGACGACCTCGTAGCCCTCTTCCCGGAGCGCCTTCACCGCCTGCGTGCCCGAATAGTCGAACTCGGCGCCCTGCCCGATCACGATCGGGCCGGAGCCGATGAGCAGGATGCGCTTCAAGTCAGTGCGCTTGGGCATCGACCGCGTCTCTCAGTGTGTCCTCGAACGTATGGACCGGCGCCCACCCGGTGGCGCGGCGGAGCTTCGTCCCGTCACCGACCAGATGCGGAATGTCGGCGGGGCGCATCAGCTCCGGATCCGCTTCGGGAATGACGTTCGCCTCGAGCCGCCGGGCGACGCGGTCGAACAGGTCCCGCAAGCCGATCCCCTGCCCGCCCGCCACGTTGTAGGCTTCGCCCGGGACGCCCGTGGTGAGCAGCCGGGCGTACGCATCCACCACGTCCCGCACGTCCAGAAACTCCCGCACCGGGTCCAGGTTGCCGACCTTCACCACCGGCGCGCCGATCTGCTTGGCGTAGCGCAGCCGCTGGGCGAAGGCGGGGACCACGAAGCGCGTGTCCTGCCCCGGCCCGGTGTGCGCGAAGGCCCGGGCCACCACGGCGCGCAGTCCGGTGCGCCGCCAGGCCTCGAAGACCGCCGTCTCGGCGCCCACCTTGCTCGCGGCGTAGGGCGAGCACGGGGCCAGGGCGTCGGTCTCCACGCGAGGCCGGCCGTCGGTCGCCCGCCCGTAGACCTCGGCCGTGGAGACGAGCAGCAGAACCGGGTCGGCGCGCCCCAGGCGCCGCGCCTCGGCCAGCACGTAGGCGACGCGCGCGGTGCCTACCGCGTTCACGGTCCAGGCGTGGCCCGGGTCCTTCGCCGCCTCGGGCCCCGAGGCCACGGCCGCGAGATGGATCACCGCGTCGTACGGCAGGTCGACCGCCATCCGCACGGACTCCGCGTCGGTGAGCTCGAGCGGCATCCAGCGCACCGCCTGCCGCTCGGCGTCGGTCAAGCCGTCGTCGTGGCTGGCGCGCGTCGGACGCAGGGCGCCGAACACCTCGTGGCCGTCGGTCAGGAGCCGGCGGATCATCCACCGTCCCACGAAGCCGTCCGCGCCGGTGACCAGCACCTTCACGCGGTGCGCTCCAGATCCGCGTCGACCATCAGCGTGACCAGCTCGGCGAACCCGGTCCGGGGGGTCCAGCCCAGCTCCTCGCGCGCGCGCCGGGGATCGGCCTGCAGGATGTCCACCTCGGCCGGCCGGACGAACTTCGGGTCCACCACCACGTGCTTCTTCCAGTCGAGGCCGGCGTGGCCGAAGGCGATCTCGCACAGCTCGCGCACGGTGTGGGTCTCGCCGGTGCCGATGACGTAGTCGGCCGGGCTCGGCCGCTGCAGCATCCGCCACATCGCGTCCACGTAGTCGGCGGCGTACCCCCAGTCCCGCCGGGCGTCCAGGTTGCCGAGGCGCACCTCGGTGGCCCGGCCCCGTTTGATCCGCGCGACCGCGTGCGTGACCTTGCGGGTGACGAACTCGAGCCCGCGGCGCGGGGACTCGTGATTGAAGAGGATCCCGCTCGCGGCGTAGAGGCCGTAGGACTCGCGGTAATTCACGGTGATCCAGTGCCCGTAGACCTTGGCGACGCCGTACGGCGAGCGCGGGTAGAAGGGCGTGCTCTCGCTCTGCGGGGTCTCCTGCACCTTGCCGAACATCTCGGACGAGCTGGCCTGGTAGAACCGGGCCTCCGGGTGGGCCAGGCGTACGGCCTCGAGCAGGCGGGTCACGCCCAGGGCGGTGAACTCCCCGGTGAGCACCGGCTGGCTCCACGAGGTGGGCACGAAGCTCTGGGCGGCGAGGTTGTACACCTCGTGGGGCCGGGCATCCCGGATGACGGCGGTGAGGGAGTGCTGGTCCAGCAGGTCGGCGGGCACGATGTGGACGCGGTCCAGGAGGTGGCCGATCCGCTCGTAGGAGTCGTGGGAGGTCCGGCGGACGACGCCGACCACCTCGTACCCCTTCTCCAGCAGGAGCTCGGCCAGGTAGGAGCCGTCCTGGCCCGTGACCCCGGTAATGACGGCGGTGCGGCGGGGTTGCCCGCCCTCCGGCGCCGGATTAGGTTTCCGCCCCTGCTCGGCCCGGGTGTCCCCGGGTTGGCGCGTAGTGGAACTCATTCGTCGGACCGACCATGGCTCGTGTGTGTGAACTGTGTGGCAAGGCCCCCGCGACGGGGCACAGCGTCAGCCACGCGAACAACAAGACCAACCGCCGCTGGTTCCCGAACCTGCAGCGCGTGCGCGCCGTCGTGAACGGCACCACCCGCCGCATCCGGGTCTGCACCCGCTGCATCAAGTCGCACCGCGTAATCAAAGCCGCCTGAAGAGAAAAGGGGACCCGTCGGGGTCCCCTGGTGTGTCACCGCCCGCCCCGCCGCTCGCTCACTCACTCAGCAGTTCGATCCGGGCCACGTCCGCGCCGTCTCCGACGCGGTGCCCCAGCTTGACGATGCGCGTGTAGCCGCCCGGCCGCGCCGCGAAGCGCTTGCCCAGCTCGGCGAACAGGCGATGGCTCACTTCCTTGTCGGCGATCCGCCGCTCCACCAGCCGGCGGGCGTGCAGATCGCCCCGCCGCGCGAGCGTGATGAGCCGCTCCGCGAAGGGCCGCAGCTCCTTCGCCTTGGCCTCGGTGGTGACGATGCGGTCGTGCCGGAAGAGGGACGTCGCCATGTTGTTCAGCGTCGCCTTCTTGTGGCTCGAGGTGCGGGAGAGCTGCCGGCCCTTGGCGCGATGCCGCATTACTCCTCCTCACCCACCGCGGCCTGCGCCATCGGGGGCACGCCCGGATCGAGGATCCGGATGTCGCCGGCGGCCGTCTCTTCGAACCGCATCCCGAAGTTCAGCCCTTCCCGCCGCAGCAGGTCGGCGATTTCGCCCAGCGCCTTCTCGCCGACGTTCTTGACCTTCAGGAGGTCGGTTTCGGCGTGCTGCACCAGGTCGCCCAGCGTGCGGATGTTGGAGTTCTTGAGCGAATTCACGGAGCGGACCGAGAGCCCGACGTCGTCGATGCTCCGGTCGAGCAGCTCCTTGAGCCGCCCGGGCGCGGCGGTGCCGCCGTTGGACGACGGCTCGGCCGTGACGGTGGGTACCTTGCCGAAATCCACGAAATACCGGAAGTGCTCGTGCGCGAGGGCGGCGGCGTAGGCCACCGCGTCCTCGGGGCTGATGGTGCCGTTGGTTTCCACGGACAGCGTCAGCCGGTCGTAGTCGGTCCGCTGGCCCACGCGGGTCTCGGCCACGGTGAAGTTGGCGCGGCGGACCGGGTTGTAGATCGAGTCGATCCGCACCACGTCCACCGACAAGGTCCGGTCGACGGGATGCTGCTCCGCTTCCACGTAGCCGCGGCCCTTGTTCACGTACAGCTCGCCGCTCATCTCCTTGTCGTCCTGGATCGTGAACAGGAGCTGATCGGGGTTGACCACCGTCACGGCGCCGTGGGACTCGATGTCCCGGGCGTAGACGGGGCCGGCCTTCTCGCGCTTGATGTGCAGCACCGCTTCATCGGCGTCGGGGGCCAGCACCAGCGTCAGCTGCTTCAGGCGCTGGATGATCTGATGGACGTCTTCCACCACGCCCGGGATGGTCTGGTGCTCGTGCACCACCCCGTCCAGGCGGAACGCCCACACGGCCGCGCCGCGGAGCGAGGACAGGAGCATCCGGCGGAGCGAGTTCCCCAGGGTGTATCCGTAGCCGCGCTCCAGAGGCTGCAGCCGGAACTCGGCGGCGTTCGGCGCATCCTCCCGCTTGGTCATTTCGACCACGTGCGGGCGGACCAGGCCGGTCAAATCGAGAGTCGTCATCACTTGGAGTAGAGCTCGACGATGAGCTGTTCTTGCGCCGCGACCGGAATGGCGTCACGGGTGGGCCGCTCGGTCATCTTGCCGAGGACCTTGTCGCTGTCCACCTGAATCCAGCTGACCGGCTGGCCGCGGCCGGCGAGCTCGAGGGCCGCCTTGACCAGGACCAGCTCGCGGCTCGCGTCGGAGACGCGGACTTCGTCGCCGGGCCGGATGCGGTAGGACGGAATGTCGACGGTCCGACTGTTCACCAGGATGTGCCGGTGGCGCACCAGCTGGCGCGCCTGCCGGCGCGACGCCGCGAACCCCATCCGGTACACGATGTTGTCGAGCCGCGACTCGAGCGCGACGAGCAGCGCTTCGCCGGTGACGCCGGGCTCACGCAGCACGCGCTCGAATACATTGCGGAACTGGCGCTCGGAGAGCCCGTAGATGCGCTTCACCTTCTGCTTCTCGCGCATCTGCTTGGCGTACTCCGACGCCTTGCGCCGCCGCCCCGTGCCCTGGCCGTGCTGGCCCGGCGCGTAGGCGCGGCGTTCGATGGCGCACTTCTCGGTGAGGCAGCGCGCCCCCTTCAGAAACAGCTTGGTGCCCTCGCGACGGCACAGCTTGCAGGCCGGTCCCGTATACCGAGCCATGGATCAGACCCGCCGCTTCTTGGGCGGCCGGCACCCATTGTGGGGAATCGGCGTGACGTCGCGGATGGAGCGGATCTGCAGTCCGGCGGTGGCGAGCGCCTGAATGGCCGACTCGCGGCCGGAGCCGGGACCCTGCACGCGCACGTGAACCCGCTTGACGCCGAGCGCCAGCGCTTCCCGCGCCGCCTGCTCCGCGGCGACGGTGGCGGCGAACGGCGTGGACTTCTTCGATCCCTTGAACCCGGCCTTGCCCGCCGAACCCCAGGTGATCGCGTTGCCGTGCGAGTCGGTGATGGTGATGAGCGTGTTGTTGAACGTGGCGGTGATGTGCGCCACGCCCTCCGCTTCCACGACTTTCTTGGCGCGCTTGGCGCCCGGAGCTTTCGCCTGAGCCATTTACTTTTTCAGGGCGGGCTTCTTCTTGCCCGCGATCGCGCGCCGCGGTCCCTTCTTCGTGCGCGCATTGGTGTGCGTGCGCTGACCGCGCACGGGGAGATTCTTGCGGTGCCGCCCGCCCCGGTACGTGCCGATGTCCATCAACCGCTTGATGTTCATCGCCACTTCGGTGCGGAGCGCGCCCTCGACCTTGTAATCCCGTTCGATCACCTGGCGGAGCCGCGCGACTTCCGCGTCCCGCAGGTCGCGCACGCGCGCGTCCGGGCTCACCCCGGTCTCCGCGAGGATGCGCTTCGCGTTCGACGGCCCCACCCCGTAGATGTAGGGGAGCGCGTACTGGATCTTCTTGTCGCGTGGCAGGTCCACGCCGGCAATACGTGCCATCGACTTAGCCCTGCCGCTGTTTGTGTTTGGGATTGCGCTTGCAGATGACCCGGACCACACCCCGGCGCTTGATCACCTTGCAATGCTCGCAGATCGGCTTGACGCTCGTGCGCACCTTCAAAAGACCGTCTCCCGGCAAAGATTCTGGTTAAGTCTTGAACAATACCCGGGCTCGTAACCTCACGCAAGGGGCGCGATTACGCGCTCATCCCGTCCAGGATCCCCCGGTATGCGGAGACCGGGTCCGCCGCGGCCGTAATCGGCCTCCCGACCACCAGATGAGTCGCCCCACCGCGCACCGCCCCCGCCGGCGTAACCGCCCGGGCCTGGTCGTCCGCCCCCGCCTCCTTGGGCCTGATCCCCGGGACGACGAGCCAGGGTTCCTTTCCCAAGGCCTCGCGCAGGATCCCCACCTCCTGCCCCGAAGCCACCACCCCCCGAAGCCCCGCCTCGCGGGCCGCCCGGGCGAGCCGGACCGCCTCGGCGCCGAGGTCGGGGACCCCCCGGCCCAGCACCGCGCTGAACGACCCGGCGTCGTGCGACGTGAGTACCGTCACCCCCACCAGGGAGAGGCCGCCGCCCGCCGGGTCGCCCGCGGCCCGGCGGGCGGCGGCCATCATCGCCGTCCCTCCGAGACAATGCACCGTCGCCAGCTCGACCCCCAGATCCCGGGCGCTCTCCACCGCTCCGGCCACCGTGTTGGGGATGTCGTGCCATTTGAGATCCAGAAAGACCCGGATGCCCCGGGCGCGGAGCTCCCGGACCAGGGCGGGCCCTTCGCGCACGTACAGCACGGGTCCGATCTTCGCCCACGCCAGCCCCGGCAGCCGGGCGGCGAGCGCCAGCGCTTCCTTCCCGCTCGGCAGGTCGAACGCGACGATCAGCTCAGCCACGGCCGAGCTCCCCCACCACCCGCTCGGGCAGGCGCGGGTCCGCCAGGGCCCCGGTTCCGATCGCCACGAGGTCGGCGCCCGCGGTGAGGTACTCCCGCGCGTCGGCCGCGCGGCGGATGCCGCCCACCCCGATGATGGGCAGCCGGAGCTTTTCCCGCACCTTCCGGACCGCGAGCACGCCCACCGGCAGGAGCGCGGGGCCGCTCATGCCGCCATACCCGTTGCCCAGCCGCCCGGCGAGGGTTCCCGGCATCGTGTTCACCAGACTGATTCCGTCCGCGCCGGCGTCCGCGGCCACCTGCGCCGAGCGGGCGATGTCGGGGAGCACGGGCGAGAGTTTGATGACGAGCGGGCGCGTCGTCGCCACCCGGCACCGGCGCACCAGCTCGGCGAGCGCGTGATCGTCCGCGCCGAACTCGAGGCCGCCGGCGCTGGTATTCGGACACGAGGCGTTGATCTCGAACGCCGTGACCGCGCCGGCCTGGCTCAGCCGCCGGAGCACGATCTCATAGTCCTCCATCCGCGCGCCGGCGACGTTCACGAGAATCCGCGCCTGCCGGAGCCGGCGGGCCAGCCAGGGAAGCTCGTGCGCCGCGACCGCTTCGACGCCGGGGTTGGCGAGTCCCACCGCGTTCAGCATCCCCCCGCGGAACTCGGCCACGCGCGGCCCGGGGTGACCACGCCGGGGCTCGGGGGTGACGGCTTTCGTGACGATCCCTCCCAGCCGCTCGAGGTCGATGACGCCGTCCACCTCGCGCCCGAAGCCCGCGGTGCCCGCCGCGAGGAGCACGGGGTTCTGGAAAGCCGCGCCCCAGAGCGTGACGGTCACAGCGCCGTGTCCGACACGGCGCGGGGGCGCGGCGAGTTGGGACGCAGCACCCGGGGGGGCACGGGCTTGATTTCCGGCGGATCGAGGAGGGGCCCGCGAGGTCCCGTCTCGGGGACGGTCCACCGCGCTTCACTCGCGACGCCCGCGGAGCGGCTCTGCCGGGCGCGGATGCCGAAGAGCCGCGCCAGGGAATCCTCGGCCTCTGTGTACTCGGGGCTGGCCGCGCCGTTCAGGGCCAGGGTGTAGGGCGATGTCGCATACGAGCCCTGCAGCACGCGGGTCAGCGAGTCCGAGCGGCCGGGAGCGAGCGGGATCGCGGCCACGATGGCCTTGGGCGCGAACAGCGAGGTCGGATGCTGCTGCGCGAATCCGATGAGCAGTGCCGCGGCGAGCGGCGGCGCCTGCAACGAATCCCGCGCCAGCTCCCCGCGCCGGAACGTGCCCGCGATGCTCGAGTCCTTGCCGCCGAGCTGCTCGAGGACCTGCTGGAGACGGCGGGCGGCGCCGACCCCGGAGCCGTGCTGGGTGAGCGGCAGAAGATCGGTCGAAACGGCCGCGACGCTGTCCAGGCTCTCCGCCCGGGCCGCCCGGGCCTGCAGTCGGGCGACCCGTGCCAGGTCGGCCTCGGCGGAGTCCGCCGCCACCTCACCGGCCTGGACGAAGCGCGCGTCCGCCGACGGCACGTCTCCGGACGCCAGCAGACGGTAGCCGTCGTCGAGATAGATCCGGGCCCGGGCGCCGGCGGTCAGCCGCGCGCGCGGGACGACCCGCCCCACCACGGCGGACGTGGCCGCGGGTCCGGCCACCCGGGCGAGCGCGACGAACATCGAGTCCCAGTCCGTTTCGAGGGGTTTGCGCGCGACCAGCGCGTCACAGAGCGTGTCCGCGCGCCCCGTCCGCCCGGCGTCCACGAGCGTGAGAAACTCCTCCACGCCGGCGTCCCGCCGGCCGGACCGGCCGAAGAGCGCGACGGCGGTGTCGAGCCGTCCGGCACCCCGGGCTCCGCGCCCCGCGAACAAGGCGGCCTCCTCCCGGCGATCACGATCCTTGGAATTGAGGACCGGCTCGGCGAAGGTCTCGGCGGCCGCGTAGTCCTCCGCGCGGAGCGCGCAGCGCGACCGGACCAGGGCGATGCGCTCCACCAGTGCCCGGTTCGCGGTGAGCGCCGTGGCCCGGTCGAGCCTCGTCCCGGCGTCCGGGCACGCATTCGACCCGGCGAGCCCCTCGGCGGCGGTGACCAGGGCCTCCGGCAGCCACCCGCTGTGGGGATGATGCGTCGCCACGGATTCGGCCTCGACCGCCGCGAGCGACCAGTTCTGGACCGCCGCGTCGCCCTGCCCGGCGCGCTCCTGCTTCCGGGCGTCCCGCGCGTAGCGGTGCGCGTTCCAGAGGCCGTTGTAGTAGACGCATCCTCCGAGCAGGAGCGTGAGGGTCACCGGGAGCGCGCGCCGGTTCACCGGCCGGCGCTCCCGGCGGTCTTGCGCTCGAACTCGCGCAGGTAGGCGACGATCCCGTCCGCCATGGCGACCGCCAGCTTTTGCTGTCCCGCGCCGGTGCCGATGAACTCCGCGTCCCCCCGGTTGGTCGCGAACCCCGTCTCCACCAGAATCGCCGGGCGGCGGGCGTAATTCAGGACCCAGAACCGGGCCTGCTGCACGCCGCGATCCCCCCCGGGCGACACCCTCCCCAACCGCTGCTGGACCAGCTCCGCGAGTCGGGCAGATTCCCGGAGGATCTCGTTCTGCATCAGATCCTTCCAGATGAAGCCGACACCGGTGTCCGCCACGTTCCGGTCGTAGCGGATGGCGTCGTTCTCCATCTTGGCCACCCGCGCCGCGTCCTCCGTCTTGGCGTCCGACAGGAAGTAGGTCTCGACCCCGTGTGCCCGGGACGCGTTGCGCCCGCCCGGCATGGAGTTGACGTGGATGCTGACGAAGAGATCGCAGGCGTCCGAGCAGGTGTACGGCCGGTCGTAGAGGCTGATGAGGGTGTCGCTCGTGCGGGTCATGGCCACTTCGATCCCCCGCCGGACCAGCTCCGCGCGCAGGAGGCGGGCGATCGAGAGGGTCACATCCTTTTCGGTGACTCCCCGCCGGAAGTAGACCCCGGGATTGCCCGGATCGGCCCCGCCGTGCCCGGCATCCACCGCCACCACATGGTGATACCGCAGGCCGGTCATCGGATCCGGGGCGGGCTGGGCGCGTGGCGGCCCGGGGGGGGAGGTCACCACCACCGGAGGAGCGTCCGGCAAGGGCATCACCGTCTCGACCAGCCGCCCTTCCGCCGCGTCCCAGCGGTACTTCGGCCCCAGGGCTTGCGGCACGCACACGGAGAGGAAGGGGATGGGCAGGAAGAGCGTGTCCCGCGCCAGGTAGGGCTCGGCGGCCAGGTTGCAGAGGGCACCAGCGACCCGCGCGAACGGGACGCCCACCTGCAGGACGAACGCCGTGCCGTCCAGCGTCACGGTCGTCCGACCGTCGACGACGGTGCTGGTGAGTCCGAGGGGACCCGCGAGCAGGGGCGCGGCGAAGGCCGCGATCCCCCGCTCCATCGTCACCGGCACCACCGTCCGCCCCCGCGGCGTCGCGATCACGATCTGGGTGGGGATCAGCGCGACCAGGAGGGCCGGCGTCACGTGCGCCGTCCCCGGGCGACGCGCGCCATTTCCCGCTCCGCGTCCCGCCGCTTCAGGTCTTCGCGCTTGTCGTGGGCTTTCTTGGCGCGGGCGAGCGCGATCGCGACCTTGACGATTCCGTCCTTGAAGTAGAGCTCGAGCGGAACGAGGGTGAGCCCCTTTTGGGTGGTGCCCCCGATGAGCTTCTCGATTTCGCGCTTGTGGAGCAGGAGTTTGCGGGACCGGACCGACGGCGGGTTGTTGTACGATCCGGCGGCGTACGGCGAGATGCTGAGACCTTCCAGCCAGACTTCCCCGCCCTTCACGTGGGCGTAGCCTTCACCCAGCGAGGCCTTTCCGTCCCGGAGTGACTTCACTTCGGTCCCGGTGAGAACGAGGCCGGCCTCCCAGGTCTCGAGGAGGTGGAAGTCGTGTCGCGCCCTCGGATTGCGGGCGATGGCAACTTTGTCCAAGGCGGTCGGCGCAAGATAGGTACGCGGTGAATGAGGGTCAAGCCGAACGTTGACTTGAGGTTATACCACCGTCTAGATTTGCCGTTCCCGAAACACGCCGAAGTGGTGGAATTGGTAGACGCGCTGCGTTCAGGGCGCAGTGGGCGCAAGCCCGTGGGGGTTCGAGTCCCCCCTTCGGCATGAACTACAGGGGTCAGGGGTCAGGGGTCAGTACCGTGGCACCCCCGCATCTATCTCCCGGCTCCAGGCATCGATCCCTCCCGCCACGCTCCGCACATTCACGAATCCCGCCGCCACCAGAATCTCCCGCGCCCGCAGGGACCGCTGGCCGTGATGGCACAGCGTGACCAGGGGCGCGTGCGGGTCGAGCTCGCGCAGGCGCGCGGGCAGCTGGCGCAGCGGGATGTGGACCGCATCGGGGAGCGCGGCCATCGCGATCTCGTACGGCTCCCGGACGTCCACGACGACCAGCGTGCGGCCCTGCGCGCGCTCCGCCGCCAGCTCACCCACCGAGATCTCGGCCTGGGTGGAGGCGGCGGGGACGCCGCAGAACGCCTCATAGTCGATCAAGGTCGTCACCGTGGGGTGGGCGCCGCAGACCGGGCACTCGGGATCCTTCGCGAGCGCCAGCTCGCGGAACTCGAGCTTCAGCGCGTCGAACAGGAGCAGCCGCCCGATCAGGGGCTCCCCCACGCCCAGGATCAACTTGATCGCCTCCGTGGCCTGCAACGTCCCGATCACCCCCGGCAGCACGCCCAGCACTCCCGCCTCGGCGCAGGAGGGGACCAGATCCGGCGGCGGGGGCTCCGCGAACAGGCAGCGGTAGCACGGCCCCCGGCGCGCGTCGAACACCGAGGCCTGGCCGTCGAACCGGAAGATCGCGCCGTAGACGTTCGGCTTGCCGAGGAGGACGCAGGCGTCGTTGACGAGATAACGGGTCGGGAAGTTGTCGCTGCCGTCCACCACGACGTCGAAGCGGCGCAGAACGTCCAGCGCGTTGCCGCTGGTGAGCCGTTCCGGGAACCGCTCCACCCGCACGTGGGGGTTCAGATCCCGGATCCGGTCGGCGGCGGAATCGACCTTGGCGCGCCCGACGGCGGCGGACCCGTGCACCACCTGCCGCTGGAGATTCGAGGCGTCGACCTGGTCCGCGTCCACGAGGCCCAGGGTGCCGACGCCGGCCGCGGCGAGGTACAGCGCCGCCGGGGAGCCCAGACCGCCCACGCCGACGAGCAGCACCCGGGCGGATTTCAGCCGCTCCTGTCCTTCCGCCCCGACCTGCGGGAGGATCAGGTGCCGGGAATAGCGCAGCGCTTCTTCGTGTGAGAGGGACAGCCTGTGAGCCTCAGCCGGCGGCCGGGACACCCGTGATCTGATAGAGGCTGGACTCGTCGTGGGTGAGATCGGCGAGGGTGACCCCGGACAGGAACTCGTTGATCCGCTGCTCCAGCATCCGCCAGACCGGCCGGATGCTGCAGGCCGCGTCGGGGCTGCAGCGGTGGGCGTCCACCTGGTGGTGATCGCAGTTCACCTCGAAGGTGACGTGCTCCGAGGCTTCCATCACGTCCTTCACCGAGATGTCGTGGGCGTCCCGGGCGAGGAGGTACCCGCCTTTGGCGCCCCGGACCGATTCGACCAGCCCGGCGCGCCGGAGGCGGAGGAGAATCTGCTCCACGTAGTCGTGCGGCAGCCGCTCGGCTTCGGCCAGCTCCCGGGCGGCGATCGGCCCGTCACCCACCCGCCGCGCCAGGTTCAGCGACACGATCAGCCCGTATTCCGCCCACGTCGTCACCCGCATGGCGGGAATATGGACGGGCGCATGGACGATATCAACGGCACGCTCAGTGCCGGACGGCGGGCCCCACGCTCACGCCCACCTGCACGGCGAACACGTTGCCGCCGGATCCCGGCTGGAACCAGAGCAGCCGGGAACTGAGGTTGTAGAGCACGCCGTTCTTCTCGACGTCCACGCCGACACCGCCCTGGGCGCCCTGGGCGACGCCCCGGTCGGGCCCTTGGGAGAAGAAGCCGGCGAGTACGGGGCCGAGCTCGGCGTAGCAGCGCCCCCAGGAGGGCCGGAGCGACGCTTCGTATCCGGGCTCGAACAGCACCGCGTCTTCGTCGCACCCGGTCCCGGAGCAGGCGGCGGACGCCTGGAAGGGCGCCCAGTCGATTTCGAGTCCGAGGACGCTCGACGCCTTCTTCGTGTCGCGGCGGAACCGCAGGCCAAGCAGCGGCCCCCGTCCCTGAAGCGGACCGGAGATCGGGATCAGGAAGGCGACCGCCGGACCCAGCGTACCGTTCGTCAGCTGGGTGACGCGGGGCGGCCCGAGGAGCACCGAGACGTTGGCACGGAGCTCGAGCGACTGGATGGCGCTGTTGGGCACCTGGAAGAACCGGCCCTCCAGCTGGCCGCTCGCGTCCTTCCCCGCCGTGACGCGGAGTCCGAAGCCGAACCCGAACCCGATCTGGGTCGTGGTTGCGGGCGCGCTGCAGCTCAGTCCGAGGAGTCCCTTGTCGGTGTCCAGGACTCGGGCGACCCCGACCTCCGTGGACGCGAACGGCGCGAGGCCCGACGCGCCGACCGGGAAGTAGTCGTCGTCCAGCCCGAAGAACGTGAGGGACCGCGGGCACGCCGACGTCGCCAGATCGTTGTAGCGGATGACGCTCACGCCGGTTTCGTCGTCGTCCGCGGTCAGCACGGCAAGGCTGCCGCCGAACGCGGAAAAATGATGGCTCGTGCCCGACTGGTCATCCAGGGAGAGGGAGGAATAGAGCGGACCGAGGCGGACGGGGCGCTGCGCGGCGAGAGGACCGGCGAGCGCGGCGGCCCCGATCATCCAGGGCAGCAGTCGTTTGGTCATGCGGGGAACTTGGACCGGCGGGGCGACGCCGGGCCGTGACCGTGGTCACCGGCCCGGCGTGCCGCGCGGCGTTCCGCCGCGTTACTTGAGGAGAATGCCGACCACGAGCCCGACCAGATTCATCCGGATGAGCCAGGCCCAGAAGTTGGCCTGCAGGAGCGCGCGGGCCTTGGTGTACCAGACGCCCGAGCCCATCGTCATCAGCGCGATGGTCGGCAGCCACAGCACGGTGGCGAACTCCATCCCGGCCAGCGGGCCGCCGCCGTTCACCCAGAGGTCGGTGCGGAACTGGGCGTAGAGGTAGGTGAAGATCAGACCGTAGGCGATGGCCAGGATCGCCGACTTCGCCATCGCCGGCCCCATGAACGCCTTCATCTCCTCCGGCGACATCTTCACCGCGAGCTCTTCCATCCCTTTGGTGAAGACCTTGCTCCACAATACCCAGTCGGCCAGCCACGCGACCACACCGCCGATCAACCCCGCGACGATCCAGCTCATCGGCCGCTCCTCATGGTGAAGGCTTCCCGCGCTCTCCCGGCACCCCGGGCTCCGTCATCGCCCGGAGGTCGAGCACGGCGTCCAGCTCCGCACCTTTGAGAATGCCCTTCTCCGTCACGAGCTGCCGGACGGTCTCGTTCTTCGCGAGGGCTTCCTTGGCCAGCTTGGCCGACTCGGCGTATCCGATCTTGGGCGCCAGCGCGGTCACGAGCGCCGGGCTCCGGTCCAGCCAGTGGGCGCACATCGCTTCGTCGGCCTGGATGCCGGACACGCAGCGCTCGGCGAAAACCGACGAGGCGCTGGTGAGCAGGTGCATCGTGAACAGCAGATTGTGGGCGATCACCGGCATCATGACGTTGAGCTCGAGCTGTCCCGCCTCGGCGGCCGCGGCGACGGCCGCGTCGTTCCCGACGGCCTGGAACGAGACCATGTTCACCATTTCGGCGATGGACGGATTCACTTTGCCCGGCATGATGCTGGACCCGGGCTGCACCGCCGGGAGGCTGATTTCGGCCAGTCCGGTCCGCGGACCGGACACGAGGAGCCGGATGTCGTTGGCGATCTTCCCGAGCTCCACGGCATAGGTGCGCAGGGCGCCCGACAACGCCGCCGCGTCCCCCATCGACTGCATCAGCTGGAAGCGGTCGGCGCCCGCGCGGAGCTCGAGCCCGGTCACGGTCTTGAGGTAGCGCACCATCAGCTCGGGATACCGGGGCTCGACGTTCAGGCCCGTCCCCACCGCCGACCCCCCGATGCCGAGCTCCCGCAGATCGTCCGCCGCCTGGGCGATGCGCCGGCGATTGCGCTCGATGGTGTGCCCGTACGCGGTGAACTCCTGCCCCAGGCGCACCGGCGTCGCGTCCTGGAGGTGCGTCCGCCCCGACTTGAGAATCCCGTCGAACGCCCGGCCGCGGTCGAGAAAGGCGCGGGCGAGACGGTCGAGCGCCGCCAGGAGATCGGGCAGGCGCGCCAGCGCGCCGAGGCGGATCGCCGTGGGGATCACGTCGTTCGTGGACTGCGCCATGTTGACGTGGTCGTTCGGGTGGACCGGGCGATACTCGCCGCGCGGCGCGCCCAGGAGCTCGTTGGCCCGGTTCGCCAGCACTTCGTTCACGTTCATGTTGTGCGACGTGCCGGCGCCGGCCTGGTAGGGATCCACGACGAACTGGTCGCGGTGCCGTCCTTCGAGCACTTCGTCGGCGGCCTGGGCGATGGCGTCCGCGAGGCGGGGCTCGAGGCGGCCGGTCTCCCGGTGCGTCAGCGCGGCGGCCTTCTTGATCCAGACGACGGCGTCGACGAACGCCGGAAGCGGCGACAGACCGGAAATGGGGAAGTTGATGCGGGCCCGCTCGGTCTGGACCCCGTACAGGGCCGCGGCCGGGACCTTCAGCTCCCCCAGGGGATCCTTCTCGAGTCTCGTGTCCATGGGTGCCAATATAGGCCTAGGACGCCTTGGAGCGCCGTCCGTAGCCGATGCTGAAGAGCTCCTTGGCGGCCTTGAGGCCGAGCGAATGGATGAGGGTGTAGACGCCGAGCACCGACAGGACGATGAAGGAGTAGACCCGCCAGAAGAGCAGCATCTTGACCTGCTCGTCCCCGAAGTCTCCGGCGAATCCCCGCAGGAACGCCGCTTCGATGCCCCCGCCCCCCGACGGGAGCGGGACGATCAGGGGCGCGGCGAGCAGCGCGAGCGCGCCGAAGAACATTTCGTCGAAATCGGGAGCATCGGACATGCCGTAGGCCAGCGCCGGCAGGATGGCCGCGCGCGCCGCCAGGCTCACGGCCGTCAGCCCCGCGTTGGCCGCCATCACCCACCACGGCGCGCGCCGCACGTGCGCCCAGGCCACCCGCCACTGCCGGCGCACCCGGTGCCGGATGGTGCCCGCCTTCACGACCTTCTGGATCAGATAGATGGCGAGCAGCACCAGCAGGACCGCCAGCTCGATCGCGACCAGATCGGACGCGAGGTGATGCCGGAGCCACATCGCGGCCTGGGTCTCGAAATCCGGGACGTAATAAATGGCCAGGCCCGCCGCCATCAGCAGGAACACCGGCCACTCGGCGGCCACTTCGACGCCGAGGCCCACCAGCGCCGGCACCACGCGGAGCCCCGACTCGGTCATGCCGACGAACCGGGCCGGCTCACCCCCGAGGCGGTTGGGGGTCAGCGCCGACGCGCCTTCGCCGTACAGGTTGAGCCGGACGGCGTGCCAGAGCGACAGGCGGCCGCCGGCGCACCACACCGACAGCTGAATCCGCCAGGCGCGCACCATCACGTCGAGCGCGAGCAGGAGGATGGCGAGCAGGTGGCCGATCACGCCGCCCCGTCAGTCAGAGCAGTCTCCGAGCGGGTAGGTGAATCCGCAATTCCAGCAGGGGTTCTTGCAGCCGCGGGCTTTGGGCCGGACTTCCATCCCGCAGCGGAGGCAGACGGGCCGCGGCCTAGGCGGAGCGGCGGGCGCCGGCGAGGAAGGGGTTGGTGCGGCGCTCGGCGCCGATGGTAGTCGCAGGTCCATGCCCGGGGTACACGATGGTCGAATCCGGGAGGACAAGCAACTCCCGCGCGATGCTGTCGAGCAGCGTGTCCGAATCGCCCCCCGGGAGGTCGGTGCGGCCGATGGACCCCTGAAAGAGCACGTCCCCCCCGAACACGAGGCCCGGCCCCACGAAGACCACGTGCCCGGGTGAGTGGCCCGGCGCGTGCCGGACCTCGAACTCCAGGCTCCCCACCCGCAGGCGGTCACCGGCCGCCAGCGTCCGGTCCGGAGGCGGCAGGGGCGCGGCTTCGAGGCCGAACCAGGCCGCCTGCTCCGGCACCGCGTCGTAGAGGGGACGGTCGTCGGGATGCAGGAACACCGGGGCCTTGGTGCCGGCCGCCAGGCGCGGGACGCCGAGGACGTGATCGATGTGGGCGTGCGTGAGCCAGATCCCCACGGGCGCGGCGCCCGAGGCGGCGAGCTTGTGCAGAATCAGGCCCGCCTGCTCACCCGGGTCGATGACCGCGCAGGCTCGCGCCTCCTCGTCGACGACGAGGTAGCAGTTCTCCACGAACTGGCCGCCCGGAATGGGGATCACCTTCACGCGGGCACCCGCGCGTGCGCCTCGCGCCACGACGCGAGGTACTTCTCCACCGCGATGGCGGCGGTGGTCGCATCCCCCACGGCCGTCGTGACCTGCCGTGTCACCTGGGCCCGCACGTCGCCGGCCGCGAAGAGGCCGGGGATGGACGTCATCATCCGCTCGTCGGTGAGAAGATACCCCGCGGCGTCGTGGCGCACGTGCCCTTCGACCAGTCCGGTGTTCGGCTTGAAGCCGATGAAGATGAACACGCCGCCGACCGGCAAGGTCGAGCGCGCGCCGGTCTTCACGTCCTCGAGCACCAGATGCCGGACGCCCCGCTCGCCGCCGGCGATCTCGGGAACGGTCTTGTTCCAGATCACTTCGATCTTCGGATTCGCGAACGCGCGCTCCTGCACGATCTTCGACGCCCGGAACTCGCCGCGGCGGTGCACGATGTAGACCTTCGACGCGTACCGCGTGAGATAGTCGGCCTCCTCCACCGCCGCGTCTCCGCCGCCCACCACCGCCAGCACCTCGCCCTTGAAGAACGCGCCGTCACACACCGCGCAGTACGACACGCCCTTCCCGGCGTACTCCTTCTCCCCCGGAACGCCGAGTTTGACGGGCGTCCCGCCGGCGGTCAGGATCACCGCCGGGGCCCGGTAGGTCGGTCCACCGATGGTGGGAACCAGGAAGCGGTCGTCGGGTCCCCGCCGCACCTGCTCCACCGTCGCGGTCTCGATCCGGGCGCCGAACTTCCGGGCGTGGTCGGCCATCTGCTGCGCCAGCTCCCACCCCTTGACGCTCGCGAAGCCCGGATAGTCTTCGATCAGGTCGGTGTTGAGCAGCTCGCCGCCCGGCGCCCCCCGCTCGAGCGTCACGGCGTTGAGCATGCCGCGCCCCGCGTACATCGCGGCGCACAGGCCCGCGGGCCCGGCCCCCACGATGATCAGATCGAAGTCCTTGATCTCCTCGGTCATCGCTCCCGCCATTCCAGTCGTGGGGGATCAGCTTCCCCCGCCAGGGCGCGCATCAGGCGCGCGCGGAACTCCACGGTTTCGAACTCGACGTCGGGGCGCTGCGGCACGTTCAGCCTCGCGACCGCGGCCGCGCCCACCTGCACCACACCCGCGCGGTTCTTCCGCGCCCGGTGCACCAGCGCGGCACAGGCCTGGATCAGGCCCTGCCACACCGCCCGCTCCTCGGCCCGCTCTCTATCTATAGAACGCCAGACGGTTTCCAGCGCCTCATGCGCCAGCCAGAACTCCCCGCGGTTGAAGAGCTCCCGGGCCGTTTCCAGCTGAGCTTTCCGGGCCTCCGGAGTCAGACGGGCCCCAGGGCGAGGAGGTTCAGGGCGCCGTGGCAGCTCGAGACCGTCCCCACCAGGACCGCCGCGGGGGTCCCGGCCGCGCCGGTCCGGGCGACCAGCGCATCGCCCGCGAGGACCTGGTCGACCGCAAACGTACCCACGCCGAAGACGTGATGCTTGCACACGAAGAGGGCCGGACCCGCCACCGGGCGGCCGCCCCCCGACAGGCGCGTCCCCAGCGCGCGGATCGCGTCCCCCATCTCCCAGGTGCGGGGCGCCCCGATGGCCGGGCAGATGGCCGGTTCCACGCAGTGGGTGGGGCAGATCCAGTCCGCGTAGGACACATAACGCGCGTGGTCCGGCGCGGACCGGTCGTACGGCAGATCGAGGGTTCCCGGGACCGGCTCGGCGGCCACGGACCGGCCCGGCCAGCGGGCCCGGGCGCGGCGGAGCAGCCACTCGAACATCAGGTGCGGCATGTGCGGGGACGGCACGATGAAATCCTGCGCGCCATCGGTCGATCCGAGGTAGGCGTCGAAGTACGCCGACCACTCGGAGGCGACGAAGACGCGATCGGGCTCGGGAGCGAGCTCGCGCCGTGCCCGGCAGTCGGGGTCCCGGTCCACGACGACCACCCGCCGGAAGGCCGCCTTCCCCCGCGCACGGGCGCGGGACAGCTGGCCGGCGTAGAAAGTGCCGTAGCAGCCGCCGCCGACGATGATCACATCCCGCATCACCACCGGCGCCGTCACCGGATCACCCGTCCCCCGTCGACGACCAGGACCGTTCCCGTCACGTAATCGGCGGTGAGGAGATAGAGGATGGCGTGCACGACGTCCTGGGGGGACCCGAGCCGGCCCAGGGGCGTGGTCTCCGCGAAGTGCGCGCGGGTCTTGTCGTCCCAGTCTTCGGGCAGGAGCACCGCGCCGGGCGCGACCGCGTTGACCCGGATGTCCGGCGCCAGGGCGCGGGCGAGCCCCTTGGTCAGCATCACGACGCCGGCCTTGCTCACACCGTGGGGGACGTAGGCGGGCCACGGCTCGAGCGCCGCGTCATCGGCCAGATTGACGATCCGTCCCCCGCCCGGCGCCCGGCGGAGGTAGGAGAGCGCGCCCTGCGAGACGAAGAACGGCGCGCGAAGATTCAGGTCGTTGGTCCGGTCCCACGATTCCGGCGTCACGTCCTCGACGGCCTGACGGACCATGATGGCCGCGGAGTTCACGACGATGTCGAGGCGGCCGCCCAGGGCATCGGCCGCCTGCGCTCCCAGGGCCCGGGCCGCGCCGGGATCGCTCAGGTCGGCGACCACCACCGGCGCCCGCCGCCCCAGCGCCTCGATCCGCCGCACCGTCTCCGCGCCGCCGTCCGGCGTTCCGTGCACGTGCACCGCCACGTCGCATCCGGCCCCCGCGAGGCCGACGGCGATGGCCTGGCCCACCCGGCGCCCCGCCCCGGTCACCAGGGCGGCCCGCCCCTCGAGGCTCACCGCCCGCGGGCACCCGCCAGCGGTACCACCTCCCCCGTGATCGGGCGGGAGTCGTCCCCCGCCAGGAACAGCACGACACGGACGAGATCGTCCATCTCCACGTACCGGGTCTCGCCCATCTGCGCGAGGTTCTCCGGCGTCCGCACCGACTCCGGCGCCACGGCGTTCACCCGGATTCCCTGCGCCGCGAATTCCCGGGCCAGCGCACCGGTCAACCCCGCCACCGCGGACTTGGCCGCCGCGTACGCCGCCAGGTTCGCGGCCGGCCGCACCGCGGCGATGGACGCGAAATTGACGATCGTGCCTCCGCCGCGTTCGACCAGCGCGGGAATCGCCGCCTGACACAGGTTGAAGGTCGTCTTGAAGTTGACGGCGAAGGCCCGGTCGACCTGCTCGGGCGTGATGGTGGCGAGGGGGCCGGCGCCGAAGAAGCCTCCGGCGACGTTGACGACGATGTCGAGGCCGCCGAATTCCTTGGTGGCACCCCCGACCGCGCCGCGGGCCACCTCCGCGTCGGTGAGGTCGCCGGTCACGCCGACCACCGGAATCGCGGCCCGCTCGAGCTCCGCGGCGCGCGCGGCCACGAGCCCGGGGTCGCGGTCCACGATGACGAGACTCGCGCCGGCCCGCCCGAACGCGCCCGCGACGGCGTGCCCGATCTGGCCCGGCCTCCCCACCCCCGTGACCAGCGCCACCTTCTTCTCGAAGGTGGTCATGACGTCTTGCCGCGGCGGCTTTCGAGCCGCTCCAGCCACTCGACCGGCACGTCCATTTCCCCGAGCCCCGCGTGCGACGACCCGGCATCGCCGTCCCCGTGCCAGTCCGAGCCGCCCGACACGGCGAGATCGAGCTTCTCCGCCAGCCGGGTCAGGCGCGCCTCGGTCGCCGGCGAGTGCCGGGGGTGCCGGATCTCCACGCCGTCCAGTCCGTGCTCCCGGAACTGGCGCAGCTGCGGCTCGGTCCCGTGGTCGCCGAGATGCGCGGCGACGGCGACGCCCCCCACCTCGTGGATGAGCGCGGTCACTTCCTCGAGGGTCGGCAGCGGCTTGGGCACGTACCCGGGCCGCCCGCGGCCCAGGAACCGCGCGAAGGCGTCGTTGAAGTCGTCCGCCGCGCCCCGGCGGACCAGGGCGCGGGCGACGTGGGGCCGGCCCAGCGCGCCGCCCTGCGCCTCGGCCTCGACGTCGGCGAGCTCGACGGGCACACCGGCCTGCTGCAGGCGCCGCACCATGTCGTGACCGCGCCGCTCCCGCGCCTCGCGCGTGCCGACGAGAAACGCTTCGAGCGCGGGATGGCCGGGCACCAGGAAGTAGCCGAGGAGGTGCATCTCGCCCCAGGGCGCCTTGACGCTGAACTCGCATCCGGGGATGACGCGCACGCCGAGCGGGGTGGCCGCGGCGGTGGCGGCGTTCACGCCGTCGAGGGTGTCGTGGTCGGTGAGCGCGAAGGCGACCAGCCGGGCTTCGTGGGCTCGCGCCGCGACCTGGTCGGGGCTGCATTCCCCGTCGGACGCGGTGGAGTGGCAGTGCAGATCAACGAACGCCGTACGCGCTCTCCGGGGCGGTCCACGCGGGCTGCGACTGGCGGAACAGGTCGAGCAGCTCCCGATCGGACAGCTCGGCGAGCGCGGCGTCGGAGCGGCGGCTGCCGACCGGCGCGAACCGGGTGAACCGGCGCCGGCGGGCCGGCCCGGTGCCGCACTGGAACGTGATGCCGAACTGGTCCTTCCCGTAGACGGTCTCGTAGCCCGAGGGCGCGACCTCCCACGTCTCCCCGTCCACGACGATGGCGCGGTGGGCCACGGTCAGGCCTCCGCGGGGGACGTGAGGGACACTTCGGACCAGAGCTCCCACGCGTCGGGCGCGTAGGTGACCAGGTTCTGCAGCTTCTTCTCCAGCTTGATCTCCTCGGGCAGCCGCGACGCCTGGGCGCGGTGACTCATTTCCGTGGGGCTCTCGGAGAACTCGATGAAGAGCTGGGGGTCTTTGGCGTTCCGGAACACCCAGATGCGCTGGCCCCGCGCGTCCGCGAACTGGCAGAGGTCGCGCAGTGTGGCCAGGTAGTCCCGCTCGTTGGACGCGGGAACCCGCACCCGCGCCGCGGTGAGCACTTTCGCCATCGTCACACCGCTCCTTCCGGAAACTCCTGCAGCATTTTCTTCACGTCGGCCAGGAACTTGTCGCCGTCGGCGCCGTCCACCACGCGGTGATCGTAGGACATGCTGAGCATGCCCATGGTGCGGATGGCGATGGTGTCGGTCCCGTCGGGCTGGGTCATCACCCGGGGCCGCTTCTCGATCGCCCCGATGCCGAGAATGGCCACCTGGGGCTGGTTGATGATCGGGATCCCGATGTAGTCGCCGAAGATCCCGGGGTTGGTGATGGTGAAGGTGCCCCGCTGGATGTCGTCGGGCAGGAGCTTCTTGGTCCGCGCCCGCTCGCCGAGATCGTTGATGGCGCGGGCGATGCCCATGAGCGACAGCTCGTCGGCGTGCTTGATCACGGGAACGATCAGCCCCCAGTCGAGCGCCACCGCGATGCCGAGGTTGATGTCCCGCCGGTAGATGGTGTTGTCGCCCGACACGGCCGCGTTGATCACCGGGTGCTTGCGGAGGTTCTCGGCGCAGGCCTTGGCGATGAACGCCAGGAAGGTGAGGTTGACCCCCCGCTCCTGATACGACGCCTTCGCCTTGGCGCGCAGCTGCGCGACGCGCGTGAAGTCGACCTCGAAGAAGCTCGCGACGTGCGCCGAGACGCGCTTCGACATGATCATGTGGTCCGCGGTGATCTTGCGGATCTTGGACCACGGCTCGACCCGGTCGCCGGGCCACGGCTCGGCGGCCGGATGCTCGATGGCTCCGGACGGCGCGGCCGCGGGCATCCGCGGCGCCAGGCCCGGGGCCGCGGCCGGCGCGCCGCGCTCGAGGTAGCCCAGGATGTCCTGCTTGGTCACCCGGCCCGCGTATCCCGTCCCCGCGATCCCCGAGATGTCCACCTGATGCTCGGCCGCGATCTTGCGCACCAGGGGCGTCGAGCGCCGGCGCAGCCGATCCTCGGCGGTCTCGTCGCCGTTGGCCGGGACGGGCACCGGAGCAGCCGGTTTGGGTGCCGGAGCCGGCGGCGCCGCGGGCGCCGCGGGCGCCCGCTGGGCCGCGGCGGGGACCGCGGGCGGCGCGGCCGGCGCGGGCTGGGCGGCTGCGGAGGGGGGGGCGGCGCTCGCGCCCGCCGGAGCTGCGGCGCCCTTCTCCGTCTCGATCACGGCCACGAGCGTCTGCACCGGCACGGTCTGGCCCTGCTGGACCTTGATCTCCGCCAGCACTCCCGCGGACGGCGCGGGAATCTCGGCGTCCACCTTGTCGGTCGAGATCTCGAAGAGCGGCTCATCCCGCTTCACTTCGTCACCGACCTTCTTGAGCCACTTCGAAAGGGTGCCCTCGGCGATGGATTCGCCCATCTGGGGCATCAGGACGTCGATTCGCGCCATGACAAGCTCCTCAGTATCCGGCCAGCCAGCGCGCCGCCTTGACGATGTCGTCCGTCTGCGGCAGCACGAAGTCTTCCAGGGTGGGGGCATACGGGAGCGGCACGTCGTGTGCCGTCACCCGCATGATGGGTCCGTCCAGCCATTCGAACGCCCGTTCGTTGATGCGCGCCGTGATCTCTCCGGCCAGGCCGCCGGTCCGCGTGTCCTCGTGGACGATGAGGACTTTGTTGGTCTTCTTGACCGTCTGGAGGATCGCGTCGTCGTCGAGCGGCAGCAGGGTCCGCAGATCCAGGATCTCCACCGACACGCCGTCCCGGTCGAGCGTCTCGGCCGCCTCGAGCGACTTCCAGACCGTCGCGCCGTAGGTGATGATCGACAGGTCCTTCCCTTCCCGGGCGATCCGCGCCGAACCGATGGGCGTCAGGATCTCCTCGCCCTCGGGAATCTGGTCCTTGATCCGGCGGTAGAGCCACTTGTGCTCGAGGTAGAGCACGGGGTCGTCGTCCCGGATCGCGGCCTTGATCAGCCCCTTGGCGTCCCGCACCGTGGCGGGATACACGATCTTGAGGCCCGGCGTATGGAAGAACGCGGCCTCGGGGTTCTGCGAATGGAACGGCCCGCCCCGCACGTAGCCGCCGCACGGGCCCCGCACCACGATGGGCGTCGGCAGGCCCGCCCGGTACCGGGCGGTGGCGACGTAGTTCGTGAGCATGTCGTACGCGCACGAGATGAAGTCGATGAACTGCATTTCGGCGACGGGGCGCATGCCGAGGTGGGCGGCGCCGGCGGCGGCGCCCACGATGGCGGCCTCGGAGATGGGCGTGTCGATGACGCGGGAGTCCCCGAACTGCTTCTGGAAGCCCTCCGTCACCTTGAAGGCCCCGCCGTACGCGCCCACGTCCTCGCCCAGGATGAACACGCGGTCGTCGCGCTCCATCTCCTCGCGGAGCCCCTGCCGCAGGCCTTCCAGGAAGGTGATCTCAGCCATGGAGACCCCGGAACCAGAGGCGATCCGCCGTCGCGGGATGGACGTACACGCCGGACAGCGCCGACTCCCCGGGCGGCAGCGGCTCGTTCACGCAAAGATCGGTGGCCTGGTCGATCTCGTCCCGCACGTCGCCGTCGATGTCCTTCAGATCCTGTTCCTCCGCCCAGCCGTTCGAGAGCAGCTGGGTGAGGTAGCGGTCGATCGGATCGTTCTTCGCCCAGCGGTCGAGCTCCTCCTGCGGCACGTAATGCTGATCGTCGTGCTCGGCGTGTCCCTTCCGCCGGAAGGTCTTCACTTCGACGAAGTGCACGCCCTTGCCCATCCGGGCCCGGTCCACGGCGTACTTGGTGGCTTCATAGACGGCCAGCACGTCGTTTCCATCCACGGTCACGGCGGGAATGCCGTAGCCCTTCGCCTTGTCGGCCAGGTTGCGGACCGCGAACTGGCGCTCCGGCGTGGTCGAGTAGGCGTAGCCGTTGTACTCGCCGATCACCACCAGCGGGCAGCGCTGCACGGCGGCGAAATTGAGACCTTCATGAAAGGCGCCGGTGGACGTCGCCCCGTCACCGATGTAGACGAGTCCCACCCGCGGCTCCCGCCGCATCTTGAAGGTCAGCGTCACGCCGGCCATCACGGGGATCATGTCTCCGAGGTGGGAGATCTGGCCCAGGTACCCGAGCTCCAGGTCGCCGAAATGGACGTTCAGCTCCCGGCCCCGGGTGGGGCTCTGGTCCTTGGCCATGTATTGCCGGAGGATCTGTACCGGCTGGGCGCCCATCACCAGCAGGGACCCGAGGTTGCGGATGAGGGGAGACAGGAAGTCCCGGTGTCGCCCGCGCTCGAGCGCGTAGGCCGAGGCCACCGATTCCCCCTCCTGCCCCAGGGAGCGGAACAATCCGCCGATGACTTTGCTTTGCTTGTAGAGAGCGGTGAGCCGCTCTTCGAGGGTCCGGGTGAGCCGAAGGAACCGATAGATCTCGAGGAGCTGATCTCGGCTCAAGCCCGCCGGAATCGGGGGCGCTTTGGGGAGGGACGTAGACCCGGGCACGTATCGTAAATTATGGTGGGCGTGAAAGTTGGAGAGGGTGTGGACTCAAATCAAGCGGAGGACCGGTGGCCAGCACGACTCTAACGGTGTCCGGGATGACCTGCGGGCACTGCCAGGCGAAAGTGGAGCGGGCACTGCAGGGTGTGGCGGGGGTCTACAGCGCGACGGTGGACCGGGCCGCCGGGGTGGCGGAGGTGGAAAGCGCGGATTCGGTGTCCCCGGCCGAGCTGATCGCGGCGGTCGAACGGGCGGGCTACCGCGCGGGAGTTCCCGCCTAGTACGCCCCGCGCGCGTGGTGCGTGGGATCGGCCTTCTGGTGGACCAGGGTGAGGAACCGCTTGGCCACCTTGTCCAGCTCGGCTTCCCCCACCTGATCGGTGGTGACGTCCACGAAGGTGTAGTGCCCGCCCTCGGCCCGCACCGCCACGGAGACTTTGCCCAGCGCCCCGGCGAACGACCGCCGGCGCGGCGCCTCTTCGGAGGGCGCGAGGTGCGCCCCGAAGTACGATTGCGCCGCGGCGAGAACCTCGTCGGGCGGCAGGTGGGTCCGGTGGAAATACCTCATGCGACGCTCCCGCTGGAGGCGGCCGGCTGGAACCGGCGCAACGTGAGGCTGCTCAGCACCACGGAGAGGCTGGACCACGCCATCGCCGCGCTGGCGATGACGGGGGACAAGAGTAACCCGGTGGCGGGATAGAGTACACCCGCCGCCAGCGGAATCCCCACCACGTTGTAGATGAACGCCCAGAACAGGTTCCGCCGGATGGTGGCCAGGGTCCGGCGCGAGAGCGCCACCGCCGTGTCCACCGCGCGCAGGTCCCCCCGCATCAGGGTGACGTCCGACGCCTCGAGCGCCACGTCGGCCCCGGTGCCGATCGCGATCCCGACGTCCGCCTGCGCCAGGGCCGGCGCGTCGTTGAGGCCGTCGCCGACCATCGCCACCCGCCGGCCGCCGCGCTGGAACTTCTTCACGAGATCGGCCTTCTGGGACGGCAGGACCTCGGGCACGATGTCGTCGATGCCCACTTCGCGGGCCACCGCTTCCGCCGCCTTCCGGGAGTCGCCGGACACCATCGTCACCGCCAGCCCGCGGGCCTGGAGGAGGGCGACGGCGTCGCGCGACGTCGGCTTGATGGGGTCCGCGATCGCGATGATGGCGTACACGGTGTTGTTCACCACCACGATCACGGGAGAGCGCCCCTCGCCCGCCAGCCGGTCGGCGTCCCCGGCGAGCGTGCCGAGATCGAGGGAACGCTCCCGGGCGTGCCGGAGGGAGACGACTTCCACGATCCGCCGGTCCACGGTGCCCCGCACGCCCCGCCCTTCCATCGCGGCGAACTTGTCCACCGACAGGATGGACACACCCTTCGCCTTCGCGGCGTCGAGAATGGCGAGCGCCAGCGGATGCTCGGACCGTTGCTCCACCGACGCGGCCCACTTGAGCACGTCCGCCGGGGACACCGGCGTCCCGTCGCTCTTCTTGGCGGTGAGGATGTGGGTGACCGCCGGCCGGCCTTCGGTGATGGTGCCGGTCTTGTCGAGCAGGACCGCTTTCACCCGGGAGAGCCCCTCGATGGCCTGGCCGCCGCGGATCAGGATGCCCAGCTCCGCCGCGCGCCCGGTGCCCACCAGGATGGCGGTCGGGGTCGCGAGGCCCAGCGCGCAGGGGCACGCGATGATCAGCACGGTGACGAAGGCGACCGTCGCGAAGAGGACCGCCGGCTCGGGCCCCACGTCGAACCAGACGATGAAGGCCACGATCGCGAGCGCGATCACCACCGGGACGAACACCCCCGCGACCCGGTCGGCCAGGGACTGGATCGAGGCCTTCGACGCCTGGGCTTCCTCCACCAGCCGGATGATCTGCCCCAGGGCGGCGTCCTTCCCCACGCGCGTCGCGCGGAAGACCACGCTGCCGGTCGTGTTGATGGTGCCCCCCACGATCTCGTCGCCCGGCTTCTTGGTCACGGGCATCGGCTCGCCCGTGAGCATCGATTCGTCGAGGGCCGACACGCCTTCGGTGACGACGCCGTCCACCGGCACCCGTTCCCCGGGGCGCACGATGACCAGGTCGTCCACCACCACGGCCTCCACGGGAGCGTCGGACTCCGCGGTTCCCCGCCGGACCCGCGCGGTCTTGGGCCCGAGGGCGGCCAGGCGGCGGATGGCCGCCGAGGTCTGGCCCTTGGCCCGGGCTTCGAGCAGGCGGCCGAGGAGAATGAGGGCGATGATGGCCGAGACGGCTTCGTAGTAGACGTCCGCCGGCCGGCCCGCGGCGAGGAACCAGCCGGGGGCCAGCGTGGCGACGGCGGAGTACAGAAACGCCGCCCCGGTGCCGACGGCGATGAGCGTGTTCATGTCGGCGGTGCGGTGCCGCACGCCGCTCCAGGCCGCCCGGTAGAACTGCCCCCCGCCCCAGACCATCACCGGCACCGTGAGGAGTCCGAGCACCCGCCGAATCCAGTCCGGATCGAGGGGCCAGCGGTTCTGTACGACGTCCCGGAGACGCTCCGCGAGGGGCATCAGCACCCGGCCGAGCAGATCGAAGCGGTGGAAGGTGTCCAGGGGCCGGTCGGCCATCAGGAGCATGCCCCCGAGCATCGCGATGACGGCCACGGTGCCGGAGAGCGCCAGCTTCCAGCTCAGGACCCGCACGTCGCGGGCCCGCGCCAGCCGCTCGCGTTCCACCGGATCCTCGGCCGCGATCGGGAGGGACACCGTGAACCCGGCGGCGCGTACCGCCTGCTCCAGCGCTCCCGCCGTGGCGACCCCGGGGACGTATTCGACGGTCAGGGTTTCGAGGGCCTGGTTCGCCGTCGCCTTCACGACGCCCGCGACCTGGCCCACGGCGCGCTCGAGTCCCCCGACGCTCGGGGCGTAGTGGAGATCCTGCACGGCGATGGTGACGGTGGCGAGGCCGCAGTCGTACCCGGCGCCGCGCACCGCGCGGACCAAGTCGCCGATGCCGGTGGTCTGGTCGTCGTAGTCCACGGCCGCGCGGCCGGTGGCGTAGTTCACGCTGGCGGCGGTGACGGCGGGACGCGCGGCCAGCGCCTGCTGCACCGTGATGGCGCACGAGGCGCAGCTCATCCCTTCGATGGGAAGGATGATCCGGGCTTTAGCCATGCGCGGGGTGCGGCGAGGGGGCCGCGCGGCGCTCGACGCCGGCCGGCTCCACCACCAGGGTTCCTTTCAGCATGCTCATCCCGCAACGGAAGGGATACTCCCCGGGTTCCCGGGGGGTGAACTCGACGGTCGTGTCCTGAAACGCGGGGAGCGCTTGATCGACGTGGAAGGCTTCGAACACCACCCGTTCCGAGCAGTCGGCGGTCTCGTCCCGGTAGAACACCAGGCGGACCGGCTTCCCCGCCTGCACCAGGATGGTGTCGGGCGTGTAGCCGCCCTTCACCACGATCCGCACTTCCTGCACGCCCCCGGAATCACGGGCGGCGCTGGGCGCCGCCCGCGAGCCGAGGAAGTACCACAACACCCACCCGATGACGCATCCGCCGAGGATGGTGACAGCGAGCTGCGCCCCGGTCACGCTGGCCCCTTACTGCGACTCGATGCGCATGCTGTAGAAGGACCGCCAGACGAACACCACGGACAAGAGGAAGAACACGCCCGCGATGATCTGGGTGAGCCCCGCGCCCCGCTCGGCGGTGAGGGACACCGCCAGCTCGACGGCGAGGAGGCCGAAGAGCGTGGTGAATTTGATGATCGGGTTCATGGCCACCGACGACGTGTCCTTGAACGGATCGCCGACGGTGTCGCCGACCACCGTGGCGTCGTGGAGCGGCGTGCCTTTCTGCTTCAGCGTGGTCTCCACGATCTTCTTGGCGTTGTCCCAGGCGCCGCCGGCGTTGGCCATGAAGATGGCCTGGTACAACCCGAACAGCGCGATCGAGATCAGGTAGCCGATGAAGAAGTACGGCTCCACGAAGGCGAAGGCGAGCGTGGCGAAGAACACCGCCAGGAAGATGACGAACATGCCCTTCTGGGCGTACTGCGTGCAGATCTCGACCACCTTCTTGGAATCCTCCACCGAGGCCTTGGTGGATCCTTCGAGCTTGATGTTGGCCTTGATGAACTCGACCGCCCGGTAGGCCCCGGTGGTGACGGCCTGAATGGACGCGCCGGTGAACCAGTAGATCATCCCCCCGCCGGCGATCAGGCCCAGCAGGAACGGCGGATGCAGGATGGAGAGGTTGTTCACGAGCTGGGGATCCAGGCCGTGGGTGAGGGCCACGATGATCGAGAAGATCATCGTGGTGGCGCCCACCACCGCGGTGCCGATGAGCACCGGCTTGGCGGTGGCCTTGAACGTATTCCCCGCCCCGTCGTTCTCCTCGAGGTTGTCCTTGGCCCGGGCGAAGTTCACGTCCACCCCGAAGTCCTTCTTGATCTGGGCCTGGACACCGGGGATCTGCTCGATGGTGGACAGCTCGAACACCGACTGGGCGTTGTCCGTGACCGGCCCGTAGGAGTCGACCGCGATGGTGACCGGGCCCATCCCCAGGAAGCCGAAGGCCACGAGGCCGAACGCGAAGACCGCGGGCGCCACCATCAGGCCGCCCAGCCCCGTGGTGCTGACGCCGAACGCCACCGCCATCAGGGCGAGCATCGCGAACCCCAGCCAGTACGCCGAGAAGTTCCCGGCGACGAGGCCCGACAGGATGTTCAGGGACGCGCCGCCCTCCCGGGACGAGGTCACGACCTCGGCCACGTGCCGCGACTGCATGGACGTGAAGACCTTCACCAGCTCCGGAATCACCGCGCCGGCCAGCGTGCCGCAGGTGATCACGAGGGACAGCTTCCACCAGAGCGTGGGGTCGCCGCCCAGGGTGGGGATCATCGCCCGGGAGACGACGAACGTGAGGGCGATGGAGACGAAGGACGTCAGCCACACGAGCATGGTGAGGGGCGCTTCGAAATCCATCTTGTCCGCGTTCGCGTACTTGGCCCGGGCGAACGCGGCGTTGACGAAGTACGAGAGCCCCGACGTCACGATCATGATGATCCGCATCACGAAGATCCAGACCAGGAGCTGGACCTTCACCAGCGGGTCGTGCACCGCGAGCAGGATGAACGTGATGAGCGCGACGCCGGTCACGCCGTAGGTCTCGAAGCCGTCGGCGGAGGGTCCCACCGAGTCCCCGGCGTTGTCGCCGGTGCAGTCGGCGATGACGCCCGGGTTCCGCGCGTCGTCTTCCTTGATCTTGAATACGATCTTCATCAGGTCGGACCCGATGTCCGCGATCTTGGTGAAGATCCCGCCCGCCACGCGCAGGGCCGCGGCGCCGAGGGACTCACCGATGGCGAAGCCGATGAAGCACGGGCCCGCGTAGTTCCCCGGCACGAAGAGCAGGATGATCAGCATCATGATCAGCTCCACCGACACCAGGAGCATCCCGATGCTCATCCCCGCCTTGGTGGGGATGTCGTGGCAGGGGAACGGCTTCCCGCCGAGCGCCGCGAAGGCGGTGCGGGAGTTGGCGAACGTATTGACCCGGATGCCGAACCAGGCGACGCCGTAGCTGCCGGCGATCCCGATCAGGCTGAACAGGAGGATGACCGCCACCGTCGCCGGCGGATACCCGTGTACCGTCGCGCCCGTCGCGTCCACCGTGGTCGCCAGCCCGCCGAAGTACACCGCGGCGATGGCGCCGATGAAGACCCAGAGGATCAGCAGGAACTTGCCCTGGGTGACCAGATAGGTCTTGCAGGTCTCGTAGATCAGCTCCGAGATCTCCCGCATCGACTGGTGCACCGGCATGTTCTTGAGCTGGGTGTAGATCATCAGCCCGAACGCGAGTCCCAGGACGCAGACCGCGAGGCCCCACACCAGGAGGGCGTGCCCGTCGATGCCGTTCAGGAAGGACACCTGATGGAGATCGGGGAGCACGAGGGTGGCCTCGCCGCCGGCTTCGTGCGCGGGAGCGGCCGCGGGGCCCTGGGCCAGCGCCGCGCGGGGCGCGGCGAACGCGGCCAGGAGGCCCGCGGCCAGGAGGGCGGTGATCGCCATTCGGCGGAGGCGCGCAAACTTCGGCGTCATCATCGGACGGTCATCTCCTCTGTGCGGATCCGGTTGGGCGAGCGGGGTCACTTGTCCCCGTACTCGTAGTATTCCACTCCCAAGTGGGTGATCTGCTCCTCACCCATCAGCCACCGGAGAGTGTTCTTCAGCTTCGTCTGCTGGATGAAGAGATCGTGCTCCGGGTACAGCCCCGGCGCGGTCTGCGGACTCTTGAAGTAGAAGGACAGCCATTCCTGCACCCCGGACAGCCCGGCCCGCTGCGCCAGATCGAAGAACAGCGCCAGGTCGAGCACGATGGGAGCGGCGAGAATCGAGTCGCGGCACAGGAAGTCGACCTTGATCTGCATCGGGTAGCCCAGCCACCCGAAGATGTCGATGTTGTCCCAGCCTTCCTTATTGTCTCCCCGCGGCGGGTAGTAGTTGATCCGCACCTTGTGGAAGACCTTGCCGTACAGCTCCGGGTACATGTCGGGCTGCAGGATGTACTCGAGCACCCCGAGCTTCGACTCTTCCTTGGTCTTGAACGATTCGGGATCGTCCAGCACTTCGCCGTCCCGGTTTCCCAGAATGTTGGTCGAGTACCACCCCGCCAGTCCGAGCATCCGCGCCTTGAAGGCCGGCGCCAGGACCGTCTTCATCATCGTCTGACCGGTTTTGAAGTCCTTCCCGCCGATCGCGATCTTCCGCTCGTCGGCGAGCTGGGCCAGGGCCGGCACATCCACACAGAGGTTGGGGGCGCCGTTGGCGAACGGAACGCTCTCCATCAGCGCCGCGTACGCGTACAGCATCGACGGCGCGATGGCGGGGTCGTTCTGCTCCATCGCCTTCTCGAACGCCGCGAGGGTCTGGTGCGCGGGGCCGGGCGTGATGAAGACTTCGGTGGACGCGGCCCACACCACCACCACCCGCGCCACGCCGCTCGCCTTCTTGAACTCCCGGATGTCCGCCCGCAGCTGCTCGGCCAGATCCCGCTTGTTCTTGCCGCGCTTGACGTTCGTCCCCTGCAGCCGCTTCACGTAGTTCTGGTCGAAGGCGGCGGGGATCGGGCGGATGGACTTGAGGAAATCGGCGATGGGCTCGAGGTGGTCCCGCTCGAGCACGCCCGCCTTCACCGCGGCCGTGTACGCATCGTCGGGAATGGGATCCCAGGCCGCGAACACCAGATCCTGGAGCTCGGCCAGCGGCACGAACTCCTTGATCTTGGGAGACCGCCGGTCGGTGCGCTTCCCCAGCCGGATGGTCCCCATCTGGGTGAGCGAGCCGATCGGGAGCGCGCGCCCGCGCCGGATGTTTTCGACGCCGGCGATGAACGTGGTCGACACCGCGCCCAGGCCGACCAGCATGACCCCGAGCTTCCCGCCCGCCGGCGCGATCGCGCGCCCTCCCCCCGCTCCCGCCATCAATGTCCTTTCCGCAGCACCGCGGGATGCCCCGCGAGCGTGTCACGTTTGCGGGACGGGGCCGGCGCGGGCGTCTTCTTCCGGACGACCCGCGCCACGTGCACCACCCGCTGTATCACCGTCACCGCCGTCGTCACCGACAGGAGGGCCATGATCCAGAAGAGGATCTGCCCGTGATTCCCGGCGCCGAAGAACAGCGTCGGCGCACCCAGGACGAGGAACCGCTCGGCCCGCTGCGCGATGCCGACCTTCGCTTCGAGTCCCAGCCCCTCGGCCCGCGCCCGGGTGTACGACACGAGCAGGCTGGACGACAGCGCCCCGATCGCGAGCGCCACCGCCAGATCCAGACGCTCCGGTGGAACCCCGCCGTGGACGAACCACAGCGCGATCCCCAGAAACACCGCCGATTCCCCCACCCGGTCCAGCGTCGAGTCGTAAAACGCGCCGAACGTGGTGGACAGGGCGCCCAGTCGCGCCACCTGCCCGTCCAGGATGTCGAACAGCCCGCTGGCCAGGAGCAGGGCTCCGCCCCACCGCGGATAGCCGGCACCGAACGCCACGGCCGAGCTGAGGACGACCGCGGCTCCGAACGTGGTGATGACATTGGGCGTGAATCCGGCCCGGATGGCGCCCCGGGCAATCGGGCCGACGGCCTTCAGGAATCCGTCGCGGACCGGCTGGGGAATGACGTTCATGGCCGGGGGGAAGGTAATGAGGGCCCGGAGGGGATGGAAGGATAGAGCAGGTACTTGGCGCGGAGACGACGGAACCGGCGGAGGTCTGCATCCCAGCGGCGCGTGATCGCGGCCGCGGACTCGCCGCGCTCGACGGCGGGACGCAGCGCCGGGCCCGCCAGACGATCGAAATGCGCCGGCCGGAACTCGAACCGTGAAGGGTACAGGCGGCGGAGCGCGACGAGGAGGCGGACCGCGAGGCGGGTCGGGTCGTAGGTCCGGCGGTCGGTGACGCGGAACCGGAGACCCCCCAGGGCCACGCCGTCGAACTTCCCGTCGGTCGGATGCGCGGGCGTGAACCGCACCGTGTCGATGGCCACACCCGCCGCCGGCCCCAGCGCGCGCCGGAGCGCCTCGGGGTCGATCCACGGCGCGCCGACCACCTGAAACGCGAACGGCGTCCCCCGCCCCACCGACAGGTTGGTTCCCTCGAAGAGACAGAGCCCAGGATAGTGGAAGGCGGACTCGAGATCGGGCAGGTTCGGCGACGGCCGTACCCAGGGAAGGCCGGTCGAGTCGTACGCCTCGCCCCGGCGCCATCCCGCCGCGGGCACGACGGTGAGCCTCACCTGGAGTCCGAGCTGGGCCGTCGCGAGCCGCAGCAGCTCTCCCAGCGTCATGCCGTGCCGCATCGGCACCGGGAGAAAGCCCACGAAGTCCGTGTCCGGATCGCCGATGCGGACCCGGACATTGCCCTGCGTCAGGTCGCCGCCGACGGGATCGGGGCGGTCGAGGACCACCACCGGCTTCCCCAGCGCCGCGGCCTCCCGGATGAGCGACGTCGCGCTCGCCGGGTAGGTGTAGTAGCGGGCACCGATGTCCTGGAGATCGATGAGCACCACGTCCACGGAGTCGAGGGCGGCGCGGGCCTTCGCCTCGGAGCCGCCGTAGAGGCTGTAGATTGGGAGTCCGGTGGCGGAATCGACGCCGTCGGCCAGTCCGGGCCGGTCTTCCGCGCCCTGAAATCCGTGCTCGGGGCCGAACAGGGCGGTGACCTGAAACCCGGCGCCGCGGAGGAGATCGACGTCGCGCACGCCGTGACGGTCGACGCCGCTCTGATTGGAGAGCAAGCCGATGCGCTTGCCGCGGATCAGGTGCGCCGAATCCGTGACGACGACCTCGATGCCGGGACGGACCTGGGCCGCGCCGCGGCTGCCCGGCACGGCGAGGCCAAGACTCATCATCACAACCGAGAACTGATGCGCGCGCATTCGCTCCTCATCCTCGCCGGTCTCACCGCCTGTACGCCGTCGCCGCGACCCCCGGTCGTGGCCGTCCCCAATCCCGGACCGCTGGCCCTTCCCGTCCCCGACCCGACCGACTCGCTCCTCGCCACGCTGTCGGTCCGCGAGAAGATCGGCCAGCTGATCGTCCCCTGGCTGTCGGGCGCCTACACCGCGCGCGACGACTCCGCGTTCCTGGTCGCGGCCCGCTGGGTGGACAGCCTGGGCGTGGGCGGCATCATCGTCTCGGTGGGCGCTCCGATGGACGTCGCCGCGAAGCTGAACGAGCTGCAGCGGCGCTCGCGGCTCCCGCTCCTGATCGGCGCCGACCTCGAATATGGCGCCGGGATGCGGCTCGTGGGCGGCACCTCGTTCCCCGCCATCATGGCGCTCGGCGCCACGGGCCGGCCGGGAGACGCGTACCTGGTGGGCCGCGCCGCCGCCCTCGAAGGGCGGGCGGTGGGCATCCACGTCGATTTCGCCCCGGACGCGGACCTGAACAACAATCCGCTGAACCCCATCATCAACACGCGGTCCTTCGGGGAGGATCCGGCCCAGGTGTCGAAGCTGGTGGCCGAGTTCGTCCGCGGCGTGCAGGAAAACGGGATGCTGGCCACGCTGAAGCATTTCCCGGGACACGGAAACACGGGGATGGACTCCCACATCGGGCTGCCGGTGATCGCCGCGGGATACGGCCAGCTCGATTCCCTCGAGCTGATCCCCTTCCGCGCGGGGATCGCGGCGGGCGCGGCGGTGGTGATGAGCGCGCACATCGCGATCCCGGCCATCACCGGGGACGACGCCCCCGGCACCCTGTCCCGCGCCGTGCTCACCGGCCTCCTGCGCGACTCCCTCGGGTTCCGCGGCTTGGTGGTGACCGACGCCCTCACGATGGGCGCCATCGTCTCGAAATACGGCGCGGGGGAAGCCACCGTCCGGGCTTTCGTGGCCGGCTCGGACCTCCTGCTGATGCCGGCCGACCCCGATTCGGCGCTCACCGCGATGACGGCCGCCGTCCAGTCGGGGCGGATCTCCCGCGCCCGGCTGGACTCCTCGGTCGGCGCCGTCCTCGAGGCCAAATGGAAGCTCGGGCTCTTCGCCCGGCGCACCGTCCCCCTCGATTCGATCATGAGTGTGGTGGGAAGCAAGGCGCTGCAGGACGAGGCCGACGACGTCGCCGCGCGCGCGCTGACGCTCGTGCGGGACTCGTCGGGAGCCCTCTGGTCCCTGCGCCGCCGGCGCTCGCGCGTGGCGCTGATCGCTTACGCGGACGAGCTGAACGGGGGCGTGGGCCAGCTGCTCACCACCGAGCTGCGCGCCGGCGGCGACACCGTCGAGTACTTCCGGCTCTGGCCCATGTCCGGCCCCGCCTCGTACGATTCGGCGCGCGCGGTGCTCAATCGGGCACCGACGGCCGTATTCACCTCCGTGGTGCGGCCCCTGTCGGGGCGCGGCACCATCGTCCTGCCCGATTCCCTCGCCCGCCTCATCACGGCCACCGATTCCGCCAAGCCCACGGTCCTGATTTCCCTGGGCTCGCCCTATCTCCTCGATCAGGTGCCCGGCGCCCGGAGCTACCTCCTGGGCTGGAGCGACGCGCGCGCCGTGGAGCGCGCGCTCGGCGACGCGCTCTTGGGCCGGGCCCCCATCGGCGGACACCTCCCGATCCGGGTGCCCCCGTATCCCCTGGGCTGGGGCATCGTGATCGGACCGGCGGCGCCGTGACGCGCGCCCGCCCGTTCGCCGCGGCCGCCTTGATCCTCGCGGCGTGCCGCAGCGTGCCGCCGGGGCCGCCGGCGCCGGTGAGCACGGGCATCCCGCAGGGGTCTCCGGCCGCCCTGGGGTTCGACAGCGTGGCCCTGGACAGCGTGGTCACCTATCTCCGCACTCAGGTCGACTCCGCGTTCCCCGGCGCGACCGTGGCGATCGGCCGGCACGGGCGGATGGCGCTCGTCGCCGCGGTGGGCCACTACGCCGTCTCCGATCCGCGCCCCGTCACGCCGCAGACCCTCTATGATCTGGCGTCGCTCACGAAGGTCGTGGGATGGACCACGGCGTGCATGCAGCTCGTGGACCGGGGCCGGCTCGATCTCGACGCCCCGGTTTCGCGCTACGTGCCCGAGTTCCGCGGCCCCCGGAAGGACCGGGTGACGATCCGGAATCTCCTGACCCACACCGCCGGGTTCCCGCCCGACCTCCCCATCTGGCAGGACACCCGGAACCGGGACGAGGCGTTCGCGCTCGCCGACACGGCGGCACTCGTGAATCCCCCCGGGCAGACCTACGTGTATTCGGACGTCAGCGCGATCATCGGCGAGCAGGTGGTCGAGCGCATCACCGGACAACGACTGGACCAGTACCTCGCGGCGCACGTGTTCGGCCCGCTCGGCATGGTCGCGACCCGCTACCTGCCGCCGGCGGGCTGGCGCGCGATGATCGCGCCCACCGAGGTCGACACCATCCTCCGGCACCGTCTCCTCTGGGGGGAGGTGCACGACGAGAGCGCGGACCGGCTGGGCGGCGTCTCGGGGAACGCCGGGCTCTTCTCGAACGCGCTCGACCTCTCGCGGTTCGCCGTGATGCTCCTGGCCGGGGGTGCCTGGGATTCGCTCACCGTGGTCCACGCCGAGACCGTGACCGAGTTCACCCGGCGGCAGAACCTCCCGCCGGGATCGTCCCGGGCCCTGGGGTGGGACACGCCGTCGGAGCCCTCGAGCGCGGGAACCCGGATGAGCGACGCCGCGTTCGGGCATACGGGGTTCACCGGCACGTCGATCTGGATCGACCCGGGGCGGGACCTGTTCGTGATCCTCCTGTCCAACCGCGTGAACCCGACGCGGGCGAATCTGCGCATCGCCAGGGTGCGGCCCCACGTGGCCGACCTGGTCGCGGCGGCGTTGACGCACCCCGAGCTCTGAGCAGTTGACACGTTCCGACCGCCTTCCTAAGTTGCGGCGGGACAGGAGGAAACACCGAAATGACCACCACGCAACACGCTCCGATCACGCTGACCCTGACCGACCGGGCGGCCCAGGAAGTCCGGAAGTTCATGGCCGAGGAGAAAGTGCCGGCCGAGACGGCGGGCCTGCGGATCGGGGTCATGCCGGGCGGGTGCTCCGGCTTCAAGTACAGCCTCAACATCGAAGAGCGGGCGGCGGACGACGATCTCACCATCGAGTCCGCGGGTGTCCGCCTCTTCGTCGACTCGTTCAGCGCCCAGTACCTGAACGGGGTCACGCTGGACTACAAGAGCAACTTTCAGGAGTCGGGATTCGCGTTCGAGAATCCGAACGCGACCGGCGGGTGCGGCTGCGGATCGTCGTTCACCGTCTGACGCCTCGGTGCGTCGGCTCCCGGTAGCGAGCGAGGCCCGCGTAACCCGCGGGCCTCGCGTCTTTTCCCCCTTCGAGCCCCCCGCCCCGTGCGCCCGGTAGACCTGGCCGTCATCGCGGTCTACTGCGCCGCGGTGGTGGCCTTCGGGCTGGCGCTGGCCGGCCGCCAACGGGACGCCACGGATTATTTCCTGGGGCACCGCGGGCTCCCGTGGTGGGCGCTGATGTTCTCCATCGTGGCCACGGAGACGTCGGCGCTCACGGTGATCTCGGTGCCCGGCATCGCGGCCCGCGGAGACCTGACCTTCCTGCAGATCGGTTTCGGATACCTGGTGGGGCGGATCGGGGTCGCCGCGTGGCTCCTCCCCGGCTACTTCCAAGGGACGCAGGACACCGCCTACCAGCGCCTGGAGCGCCGGTTCGGGACCGGCACCCGGCGGGTGGCCTCGGCGGTGTTCCTGGTCACTCGCGCCCTCGCCGACTGCGTCCGGATCTTCGCGACCGCCATTCCCCTTGCCATCATCACCCACTGGAGCCTGCCCGCCGGCATTCTCGCCATCGGCGTCGTGACGCTCGTCTATACGTGGCTCGGGGGCCTGAAGGCGGTGGTCTGGGTCGACGTGATCCAGCTGGCCGTGTACTTGATCGGCGGCATCGCGACGCTGGTGGTCGCGACCTCGGCGGCGGGCGGAGCCGCCGCGTTCGCCCGGGCGGCAGCCGCCGGGAAGCTCACCACCCTGGACTTCACGCCGTCGTTCCACGTGCTGTACACGTTCTGGGGCGGCGTGGCGGGAGGGGCCCTGCTCTCCGCGGCCTCGCACGGGACCGACCACCTGATCGTCCAGCGTCTCTTGGCCGCCCGCAATCTCAAGGACGCGCAGCGGGCCCTCGTGGGGTCGGGGGTGTTCATCATCCTGCAGTTCGCCCTCTTCCTGCTGGTGGGGACGGCGCTGTGGCTCGCGGGGGCCGACCACGCGGGGATGCGGAGCGACGCCATCTACCCGACCTTCGTCGTGACCCGGCTGCCGGCGGGCCTGTCGGGGCTCGTGGTGGCGGGGATCCTCGCCGCCGCCATGAGCAGTCACGCCTCGGCGGTGAACTCCCTGGCGTCGGCTTCGACCCACGACTTCTACGCCCCGCTGACCGGGCGGCCCAACCCGGAGCATCTGCTCCGCGTGGGCCGCTGGCTGACGCTCTTCTGGACCGCCGTCCTCGTGACCGGCGCGATGGCGTTCCGGGACCAGAGCACGCCGGTGGTGCAGCTCGCGCTCTCGGTGGCCTCGATCACGTACGGCGGCCTCCTCGGCACCTACATTCTCAGCGGCTGGGCGCGCTCGACCCAGGTCGACGTCATTCTCGCGATGGGCGTCAGCACGCTGATCATGCTGCCCGTGGTCATCGGCGTGCCGGTCCGCTGGCTCCCGGGACTCGCCTGGCCGTGGTATGTGCCCCTGGGGACGGGAATCACGTGTGCGGTCGGAGCGCTGTCCTCACTCACTAGACGGCTAGACGGTTAGTCGGTTCGTCGGTTAGGCGGTTAGTGAAAAGCACCCCCGGGGAGACAATTCGTGGACGAGAAAGAACTAACCGATTATCCGCCTAACCGCCTAACAACTCTTCTTGGGGTCGATGCCGGCGGCTCCCACACCAGCGTCGTGCTGGCCGATTCAAGGGGCACGGTGCTCGCCCGGGTCGACGGACCCGCCTCGGCGATGCGGCCGGGCGGCGCGCAGAAATCGACGGCCGTCATCGCCGACACGGTGCGCCGCGCGGCCGCGCAGGCCGGCTGCCCCCTGCCCGCGGCCTGGATGGGGGTCGGCGCGGCCGGAGCGGGGCGGGATGTCGAGCAGGGGGAGCTGGAAGACGCCCTGACGACCGCCGGACTGGCCGAGCAGGTGCGGGTGGTGAGTGATGGGGAGGCGGCGCTGCGCTCGGCCTTCGGGACGGCGCCGGGGATGCTGATCTCGGCCGGGACCGGGTCCATCGCCTACGCGCGGGACCCCGCCGGACGCCTGCACCGCGCGGGCGGCTACGGATGGCAGATGGGCGATGAGGGCGGGGGGTACTGGCTGGGACGGCGGGCGCTGGCAGCGGCGGGCGCCCAGCGCGACGGCCGCGGCGAGGGCTCAACCCTGGGGGCGCGGCTCCTCGGCGCGCTGGGCCTGCGGGACTTCGACGACCTGGTGCGCTGGGCCGCCACCGCCACGCCGGCCCAGGTCGCGGGACTCGCCCCTCACGTGGTGAACGCCGCGCGGGACGGGGAGCGGGTGGCGCAGGGGATCATCAACGACGGGGCGATGGCGCTGGGCGATCTGGTGCGGGCCCTCCTGCCCCGCTTCCCCGCGGACTCAGGGCCGGTGTCCCTCGCCACCGGGGGCGGACTCCTGCGAACCGACTCCCCTCTTCTGATCGCCCTGCGCGCCAACCTGTCCGGGGCTCCCGTCGCCCTGGCCCACCGCCCGGTGGACCCGGCCCTCGGTGCCCTGAGTCTCGCGCCCGCGCGCTAGTCCGGCCGGCCCGCGTTCCGCTGCCGCACCTTGCTGTGGCGGATGCTGTACAGGAAATAGATCGCGGCCCCCAGGACCAGCCATCCGACGAACCGCAGCTGAGTGATCAGCGGCAGGTTGTAGATCAGGTATCCGCAGAAGGCGATCGACATCAGCGGCAGCACGGGAACCCAGGGCGTCCGAAAGGGTCGCGGCCGGTCGGGATCGATGCGGCGCAGGACGATGATGCCGAGCGCGACGAGGATGAAGGCGAACAGGGTCCCGATGTTGGTCAGCTCCAGCACGATGCCGATCGGCGCAAAGGCGGCGAAGATGCCGACGAAGATGCCCGTGACGATCGTGGTGAGGTGGGGCGTCTTGTACTTCGGGTGGATCTTGGCCGCCCAGGGGGGCAGGAGGCCGTCGCGGGCCATCGACATGAAGATCCGGGCCTGGCCGAGCTGGAACACCAGCAGCACCGACGTCATCGCGGCGACCGCCCCCAGCGACAGAATGCCCGTGGCCCAGTCCGCGTGCACGTAGTGGAGGGCGACGGCGAGCGGATCGGGCACGTTGAGCTGGTTCCAAGGAATGAGCCCGGTCAGCACGAGCGCGATGGCGATGAACAGCAGGGTACAGATGATCAGCGACGCGATGATCCCGATGGGGATGCCCCGTTTCGGGTCTTTCGCTTCTTCCGAGGCCGTACTGACGGCGTCGAATCCGATGTAGGCGAAGAAAATGATCGCGGCGCCGGCCCCGATCCCCGCCACGCCGTTCGGCGCGAAGCTCGGCGTCGTCCACTGGCTGGTATGCACGAATCCGATGCCCACCACCAGGAACAGCAGAATGATCCCGACCTTCAGGCCCACCATGAGGGTGTTGACCCAGGCGGACTCCGTCGTGCCGATGACCAGGAGCCAGGTGATCACGGCCACGATCAGAAACGCCGGCAGGTTGAACGCGATCGGGAGGCCGAGCAGGTGGGGCACGGCGGCGTGGGTGCTGACCGCGGTGAGCGTATCGGTCACGATCCACCGCGGGAGGGTGATGCCAAGACCGCGGAGGAGGGAGTCGAAGTACCCCGACCAGCCGATGGCGACCGCGATGTTCCCCACCGCGTACTCGAGGATGAGGTCCCAGCCGATGATCCAGGCCACCAGCTCCCCGAGGGTCGCGTACGCGTAGGTGTACGCGCTGCCGGCGATCGGGATCATCGCCGCGAACTCGGAGTACGTGATCGCCGCCAGGGCGCTGGTCACGCCCGCGACGAGAATGGAGATGACGATGGCCGACCCGGCGCCCGGGTGGGCGCGGTCGCCCGTGATGGCGGAGCCGATGGCGACGAAGATGCCGGCGCCGATGATGGCGCCGACGCCGAGGGCGGTGAGCTGTACGGCGCCGAGTGTGCGCTTGAGGCCGCCCCCCGATTCCCCGTCGGCGATGCACTGGTCCACCGTTTTCCGGGCAAACAGCGACATACGCCTCCCGAAGAGTCGATCGAAGTCTGCGAAGTGTGGCGGACCTAACGCGAAATCTGGGCGCTAAACGTGCTGGCTACCGGGACCCCGTTTCGGGTCTTGGCGGGCTCGAACCTGAATTCGCGCGCGCGCTGTTCGAACTCTTGCGCGCACTCCTCGCTCTTCACCCGCGGGTCGATTACCACCCGGGTCACGGCCCCGCTCTCGGTGACCCAGAAGTGGATCGTGTATCTACCGCGTGGCGTGCAGGTTGGAGGCATCGGCCAGAAGATCAGGGTCGGCATGGGAATGTAACTGCCATTGCCCCCGCTTCCAGGTCCCGAGTCGTTCCCCACCCCCGTGCCGGTGCCCGCGCCCTTCCCTCCCCCGGTCCCCGGTCCCTCCCCCGGCCCGCCCGTCGTCCCGTTTCCCGTTCCCGGCGGGGCGGTGGTCTGCGCCGCCGCCGTGGGCGGCGGCGGCACCTGGGGCAGCTCGACCTTGACCGGATCTGGAAGGGGGATTTTGGTCACCGCCACCTGGGGGACGGGCGGGAGCGGGACCGCCTGCGGCGCGCCGGCGCCCGACAGAAGGAACAGGTGCAGAGCCGCCTGTCCGCCGCCGCCCCCGCCGCCGCGCGGCCCGGGGCCGTCGCCCGCGCCCCCGAAGATCTCGCGCCCGCCCCAGAGCAGCGCGAGGATGATGCCGGCGTGGATCGCCACCGCGATCGCCGCTCCCCGACGGGCCCGTTGACGCGGGACGACTAGGCGCGGCGACGGCAGATCGGGCTTGCGGTGCCCGGAGGGCGGTGCGTAGCGGTCGCGCGGGATCACGGTGAAATAATTACACCCGGGGAATGAAAAAGGGGACGCAGAACGCGTCCCCCGGGTTTCAGACCTCGGTCGTTCAGGCTCTCGGCCCCGGGACGTCTTACTTCCCCGCCTCCGGAGGCGGCGTGAAGCCGATCACCTGGACGCCCGCGCCGCGCGCGATGTCCATCGCGGCGATGACGTCTCCGTACACGCGGTTCGGCGCCGCCTTGATGAACATCAGCTTGGCCGCCCGCTGATCGAAGATGTTCTTCAGGAAGTCCCCCAGACCGGTCAACGGCACCGGCTTGGTGTTGACCGAGTAGCCGCCGTCCGCCGTCAGCTCCAGCACGATCTGGTCGGACGGAGACTGTTTCTGGTTCTGGCTCTTCTGCTCGGGCGGCACCTGCACGTCGAGGGCGCGGCGGCCCAGCGGCAGGGTGATCATGAAGATGATCAGCAGCACCAGCAGCACGTCGATCATCGGCGTGACGTTGATGTCCGCCTGCAGGCTGCCGCCGCTCGACACGCCCATGGCCATCTTACTGCTCCTCGTCCGTGGGCTTCACCCCACGGGTCTGCTCGGCGATGGCGGCCACGACGCGGACCCCCGCCTTGCGCGCGATCTCGACGGCCTGCTGGACCCGCGCGAACGGCACGAGCGCGTCCGACTTCAGGAACAGGATCTTGTCGGACGACCGGTTGTTGTACACGCTGGTGAGCGTCGTCGCCAGATTGTCGTCCGAGATGTACCGCATGCCCGTGTAGTTCCCGTCCGCGCCGACCATGTCCAGGAAGAACTTCTGATTCTTGTCGATGCCCAGCCGGATTTCGCCGTTGTCCTCGGGGCGCTTGGCGGCGTGGCTGGCGCGCGGAATCTGGGCCTGGAAGCCCGCCGCGATCGCCGGCGTCACGATCATGAAGATGATGAGCAGCACCAGCATCACGTCGATCATCGGCGTGACGTTGATGTCCGCCTTGACCGAGCCGCCGCTGCCGGAGTCCCTACTTGCTGATAGGGCCACTGGACTGCGTCGCTTTCTGCGTCTGGAATTCCTTGGTGAAGATCGAGCGCCCGAACTCCGAGCCCACGCTCTTGATCAGGAAGTCGATCAGCTCCTTGGAGGTGTAGGTCATCTCCACGGAGACGTAGTCGATCTTGGTGCTGAAGTAGTTGTAGAGCCACACCGCCGGGATCGCGACCATCAGACCGAACGCCGTGGTGATCAGCGCCTCGGCCACGCCACCGGTGATCGCCGCCAGCGAGCCGCCGCCGCCCGACGCCGCCATGCCCTGGAACGCGGCCACGATGCCCATCGTGGTCCCGAGCAGTCCCACGAACGGCGCCGTCGCGCCCGTCGTCGCGAGCACGCCCATTCCGCGCTTCATCTCCGCGGTGATGATCAGCATCTGCCGCTCCACCGCCCGCTCGGCCGAGTTGATGTCGCCGGCGGTGATGGTGGCGCGGTCCCGCAGGAGGGGTTTCACCTCGGCCAGCGCGTCACCCAGCACGCGGGCGACGTGACTGATCCGGTTCTTCTCGGCGAGCGCGATGGCCTGGTCGAGCTGCTCTTCCTGCAGCGAGCGCGAGAATTGCGGGGCGAACTTGGCGGTCTGGCGCTGCGACTTGCGCAGGTACCACCACTTCGTGATCACCACCGTCCAGGACCAGAGGGACATGATCAACATCACGATCACGATGCCCTTGGCGAACGGCCCCATCGTAAGGAAGAGATCTTTCAAGCTCATATCTGTCGCGCGCTCCTTTTTGCCTCAGGTCTGGTGAGACGCCCTGGACCGGCCTAGTGATGCGCCAGGGTGAAGTTGATGGGCAGCTGGATCAGCACCCGCACGGCATGCCCGTACACGCGGGCCGGGCGGAACAGCGTCTTGAGCAGCGTGTTCTTCGCGGACTGGTCGAACCCGGGGTTGGCGCTCGAGATCACCTTGATCGAGTTCGGCTCCACGCGGCCCGATGTATCCACCACCGCCTGCAGCATCACGATGCCCGAGATGCCTGCCTGCCGGAGCAGCTCCGGATACTGCGGCGGGGGGCCCGAGAGCACTTCGGGCTTCTCCTGCACGACGTCGGTCGAGTACACCTGGTCGGAGGACGGCGTCACGCCGGTCGCCAGACCGCCTTCGACGCCGCTCCCCGAGAAGTCCTTGGGATCGAAATGCTCCTGCAGGTTGACCGGCGGAATGTTCTTCGGGATGTCCGTGATCGCGACCACCGTCTGGAATCCCTTGAGGGGGACGTCGATGGTCGGCGGCGGCGGCTGGTCGGGCTGCTTCTGCTGCTGCTGCTGGAGGAACACCATCGTGGTATCGATCTTCACCTTGTTGTCCGACGTCCCGGCGGCCAGCGTCGCGTACACCGCAAAGGCGATGATCGCCGTATGCAGGGTCACGGACACGGCCCCGACGCCGAAGAAGCGCCCCTTCTGGGTCTTGCGCTTGGACTCGATCAGATTGTCGAACACGGACCGCCGCTCCCCGTGAGGGACCAAGGAAATACTACGCGGGTGAGGTTGCCCGCTAGTGGGCGGGACATTACAAAACGATGACAGCCCGGCGGATCAGGGGCGAAGCGTGATCGGCTGCCGCACCCGCACCCGCACCGCCCGGCCGTTCGACCGCGCCGGGCGGTACCGGCTCGCCCGCACGATCCGCACAGCGGCGCTGTCGAGCAGCGGATTCGGGCTTTCCACCACGCGGAGCGACCCCGGCACCACCTTGCCGCTCGTATCGATGTCGGCTTCCACCACCACCGTGCCGACGACTCCCAGCGCCCGGGCTTCCGGCGGATAAGCCACCGGCGGGCGCGAGAGAATGGCGGGCGCGACATCCGCCGAGCCGATGACCACCAGCCCCGACCCGCCGACGGCCCGCGCTCCCGCCCGCGCCAGCCGCACCGAGTCCGCCAGGTCGTTCAAGAAGGGCGCCAGCTCGATCCCCCGGGCCCGCTCGAGCTGCCAGAGGTCGAGCCCGCGCTTCTCGTCCAGGGCACCCAGCTCGGTCCGTCCCGCCCGGGTCTCGACGACGCCCTTCACCAACAGGGCGTACACCCGCTCGCCGTCGGTCATGTGCGCCGACGTATCGAACGCCTGGTGCAGCAGGGCCAGGGCGCTGTCGTGCTGCTCCGCCGCAAGCCCGCGCGCCTGGGAGATCAGGGCCGTGGCGTTGATGCCTGCCCCCGGCGAATGCAGCACGAGCCAGAGCTGTGCCAGCAACCGGACCCGATGCCCCTCCCGGATCGCGGGAGAGTAGACGGTCGCGAGCATCGTCGCACGCACCGACGCGTTCAACGCCGAATCCGGCGACTGCACAATCCGAAAGGTCGCGGGCTCCACGCGCCCCGTCGTGTCGAACACGACCTCCACCAGGACGCGCTCTCCGTCGGCCTTCAGCGCCCCGCGGGGATAGTCGAGCGTGGGGCCGGACACGCGCCGGGGCATCTGATCCACGTCGCCGGGGAAGTGGACCGCGGTGTCGCTAGCGGCCTGCGCGCGGAGCGCGGCGGCCAGCAGGACCGGACCCGCCAGCAGTAGAAGTCTCTTCGGGAGCATTCGCACGAGTGCTCAAACTATCCACCCCGGGGTCTCCAGCAAGTCGCTCACCAGCCGGTGATGGAGAACCGCACCGGCACACGGACCAGCACCCGCACGGCGCGGCCTCCCACCCGTCCCGGGCGGAACAGCGCGCCGGCGACGCTCGCTTCCGCCGACGCCGACAGCCCGGGATGGGGGCTCGACACCACCCGCACCGAGCCCGGTTGCACGCGGCCCAGGGTGTCGACGACCGCTTCGATCACGACTGTCCCGTCGACGCGCGCCTGGCGCAGGAGCTCGGGATAGCGCGGCGGCGGAGCCGAGAGGAGCTCCGGAGCCTGCTCCACGACGCTGTCGTCGTAGACGCGGCCCGGCCCCCCTCCGGGCCCGTCGGCGTCCGGTACGATCGGCGCTTCGACTGGGAATGGCTCAACCGTGCCCCCGGGCAGTGATGGGACCGCCGGGATAACGGGCAGAGGGCCGATGATGGGACCAGCCACCGGAATCGAGGGTGCGCGTCCCTCCGCGGCAGGGCGGCGTGATTCCGTCATAACCCAGATGTCGGGAGAAGCGACGAAGGGCTTCCCCGCATCCGCGTGCCCGGCGACCGAACGCAGACCGAGTCCGAGAATGACGGCGTGAACGCCGACCGCGAGGGCGCCGCCGCGAAGGCCGGCGGACGAAGGCACCGCGAATCGCTGGAACATCGAACGCCTCCGGAAGAGGTCGTTTCGATGCTACCGGCGGGGCATTGCCCGCCGGTGAAGGCACGATGACAGGCCGATGAACGACGGGTGAGGCTACGGCACGTCCCGCGGCAACGACACGGTGAACGTGGTCCCCCGCCCCGGCCGGCTCTGCACGTCGATGGAGCCGCCGTGCGCCTCGGCGATCCAGCGGCAGATCGCGAGCCCCAGGCCGGCGCCGGCGCGCTCGCCGGTGCGGGTGCGGGCCGTATCGGCCTGGTAGAAGCGGTCGAAGATGTGCGGGAGGTCGCCGGGCGCGATCCCGATCCCGGTGTCCGCCACCGCGAAGAGCACGCGCTGAGGCTCCTCGGCCAGCGTGAGCCGCACCCGCCCCCCCGCCGGCGTGTATTTCACGGCGTTGGTGACGAGGTTCAGCGCGAGCTGGCGGATCCGGCTCCGATCGACCGACAGCGTCACCGGGTGGTCCGGCACCTGGACCTCGATGCGGATCTGCGCGGGCTCGGCGAGCAGCTCTCCGGTCTCTTCGATTTCCCGGAGCAGGCTGCGGAGATCGACGGGCTCCCGCGCCAGCGGCGCCCGGCCTTCATCGGCCCGGGCCAGCGTGAGCAGCGCGTCCACCAGCTCCGTCATCCGGTTCACTTCCTGCAGGGTCTCCTCCAGCACCACGAGGGTCTCCTGCGGAAGGTTCGGCGTGGTGATCGCGCGCTCCACGCCGGCCCGGAGGACGGTCAGGGGAGTCTTGAGCTCGTGGCTCGCGTCCGCGGTGAAGCGCCGCAGGGTGACGAAGCTGCGCTCGAGCCGGGCCATCATCTCATTGAGCGTATCGGCCAGCCGCCCGAATTCGTCTTTCACCATCGGCTGCGGCAGGCGGCGATGCAGACTCCGGCCGTCCGAGATCTCCTCCACTTCGGTGATGATCCGGTCCACCGGCGCCAGGGCGCGCCGCGCGATCCACGAGCCCAGGAGCCACGCCGCCAGCAGGCTGAACGGGAACACCAGCGCGAGCGGCGTGACGAGCTCCTGGATGCCGAGCTCCGTGCTCTCCACGTCGGCCCCGGCGAGCACCCGGCCGAACTGCGGCCCCCCCGCGGCGCTCCGCACCACGTATCGGATCGTGGGGCCGTTCGGCTCGATCCGCGCGGTCCGCGGAGTGGGCCCGGTAGTGTCGGCGGCGGCCAGCCGCCGGAGCTGGTCGAGGACCGAGAACCCGGCGGCACGGACGTCGGGGGAGGCGAAGGGGATCACCGCGGTGTCGGACGCCGTGATGAGCAGGTATCCGGGAACGGGCTCGAACGCCGCCTGCGCCGAGCGGACCAGCTCGGTCCGTCCGTCCGGGCCCCGCTGGAGGAGCACGCCTCCCGACCCGTACATCTCGGACAGCATGCCGTTGGTGACGTCGGCTTCGAACCGGATGCGCCGGTCCAGCTCCTGGTAGGACGCGCTGCGGCGCTCGGCGTAGAGAATGGCGGCGAACGCGGCGAGGGTGAGCGCCACCGCCGAGGCGTACCAGGCGGTGAGGCGGCCGCGGATGGTCTGCACGTTACGTCTTCACCACGTAGCCCACGCCCCGCACCGTGTGAATCAGCTTGGGCTCCCGGCCCTGGTCGATCTTCTTGCGGAGCCGGGTGATCACGACGTCCACGATGTTGGTCCCGGGGTCGAAGTGGTAATCCCAGGCGTACTCGGTGATCAGCGTGCGGGACATCACGCGGCCGTGATGCCGGACCAGGTACTCGAGGACGGCGTACTCCTTCGGCGTCAGCTCCACCGGCTTGCCCCCGCGCTTCACCTCCCGGGCCGCCGTATCCACCACCAGATCCGACACCTTGAGCGACGGCGAGGCGATGGCCTTGGGGCGGCGCCCCAGCGCCTCCACCCGGGCGAGCAGCTCCTCGAGCGCGAACGGCTTCGTGACGTAGTCGTCGGCCCCGGCGCGGAGCGCCTGCACCTTGTGGTCGACCGCGTCCTGGGCGGTGAGGACCAGCACGGGGATGCCGAGTCCGCGGTCCCGGAGGGTGCGCAGCACCTCGGGGCCCGTGAGCTTCGGAAGGCGGAGGTCGAGGACGATGAGATCGTAGTGGCCGGTGGAGCCCAGCCGCAGCCCCTCCTCGCCGTCCGCCACCAGATCGGCCTGGTAGCCGGCTTCGCTCAGCCCGCGCTTCACGTACTGGCCGACGGTCTTGTCGTCCTCCACGACGAGGACTTTCATCCGACGGGCAGGAACACCTTGAAGGTGGAGCCCACGCCCACCTGGCTCTCGACCTCGATCCGACCGCGGTGGTCGGCGATGATGCCGTAACAGATCGACAGGCCCAGGCCGGTGCCCCGTCCCTGGGGCTTGGTGGTGAAGAACGGCTCGAAGATCTTGGAGAGCTCCTCCTTCCGGATGCCCACGCCCCGGTCGATGAACTCGACCAGAAGCTCGTCCGACCGCTCGGGGTTCTTCCGGGACCGGACCGTCAGCGTGCCGCGGGAGTTCATCGAGTCCATGGCATTCAGCAGGAGCGCCATGAAGCTCTGAATCAGCCGCTCGGGATCGGCCGGGATGAGCGGCAGGTCGTGCGTGAACTCGCGGTTCACCACCATCCGCTTGAAGCGCTCGTGATGCTTGAGCAGAAACAGGGTCTGCTCCACGACGTCGTTGATGTCCACCACCCGCTTCTCGCCCGTGCGGGGCCGGGAGAAGTCGAGGAGGCGGTCCACGATCCGCCGGCAGCGCTGGACTTCCTTGTCGATGATCTCGAGGTACTCGTCGCTCGCGCCCGGGCGCCCGCCCGCGTCCCCGCTCCGCAGTTTGAGCGCCTCGGCGCAGGCCAGGATGGTGGCCAGCGGGTTGTTGATCTCGTGCATGACGCCCGCCGCGAGCTGGCCGATGGCGGCGAGCTTCTCCGTCTGGGCCAGCCGATGCTGGGCCTCCCGCCACTCGGTCACGTCTTCGCCGATGGTGATCACGTGCGTGATGTCCACGTCGGCGATGCGCATCGGGATCTTGGTGATCCGGTAATAGCGCGCGTCCCCCGTGGCCTGCGATTCCATCTCCACCTGCTGGATCTCGCCGGTCTGGAACACGCGATCGAACTCGCGCTGGAGGAGGTCCCGGGGCTGGCGGTCCAGCACCTCGAACACTTCCCGCCCCACGGCGTCGTCCCGCGCGACGCCCTGCGTACCGCTCTCCCGCTTGCGGTTCCAGGCCCGGATGATGTAGTCCGAGTCGATCACGTACAGTCCCACCGGCAGGGAGTCGATGATCCGCGCCGCGAAGTTGCGCTGGGCCTCCACTTCGCGGGTCCGGGCCGCGACCTCCGACGCGAGATCCTGGGAGAGCTCGGTGGCGGCGAGGAGCGGGGCGAGGACTCCGGCGATGACCGTCAGGACGGCGTGGGCGACGTGCTCATTGGGCCCTCCCGGCACCACGGCCTCGAGGGCACCCAGCGGGACGTCGTCGTGCACCAGGGGGAGGCGGACCAGGAGACCCAGCCCGCGCGGCGTGCGGGTGGGACCGGCCTTGATCCAGGCGTCGACGCCGCTGTCGTCCCCGGGAAGGGGCTCGGAAGATCCCGGGGCGACGACGTACGTGACGCCGTCGGGTCCGCGCAGCCAGAGTCGGATGGTGGAGAGACCCAGGCCGCTTCTCACGGCCCCGAGGACGCCGGAGTACGCGTCGTCGGTGGAGAGCCCGCCGCCCAGGATCGCCGAAACCTCGGCGATGACCTGGAGGCCCGGCAGCTCGGTAGCGGACGTCGGTACGGCCATCAGGCCGCTAACCTAGGGACGGCTCGGGCCCTTCGCCAGCGGGGTCTCGAAACGGATGCCGAGAAACGTATGAATGTTGGCGTGGCCGCGTCCCCAGAACGCCGCGGGACCGATCACGATGACGTAGTTGGCGCCGTCCACCGTGCCGAAGCGGAGCCCCGGGAGGGCCGCAAGCCCCAGCCAGGCGCTGCCCTGCGGGAACGGCGAGTTGGAGCCGACGGTGCCGCCGGCCTCGAGCGTCAGGTCCACGCCGAGCGTGCTGGCGTTGCTCTCGTCCCCCATCTGCGCCAGGGACAGCATCCCGGTCCGCGCCGAGAACGCCAGCCCGCCCACGAATCCCCGGGCCCCGCCGATGATCGCGCCTTCGTCGACGAAGGATCCGAGCCGCAGCGTCTCGCCGACGCCCCGGAACGGCCCGAAATGCGTGTGCTGGGTCAGCCCGATGTCTCCCCCCTCGATCTGCCACCCGCCGCCGAGCGTCGCCGCCAGACCCAGGGAGAGCCACGACTGACTCGCCGCCGGCGTGGACAAAAAGAAGCCGGAGCAGAACATTGCCGCCATGAAACGCCGCACGTTCGTCCTCCTGTCCGGAGCTGCCTCCGGATCGTTGCTGGTTCCGCTCCGTCCACCATTCCGCTGGGCGTCCGGCGAGAAACTTCCCGGCCGGCTGACCTTCGAGTTCGACGACCGGCACCGCTGGTCGTTGTGGTACCGTGAAGAGGGGGCCGCCGTTCCCCTGCTTCCCCCCGGCGCCGCCGGTGTGCTCATCGGGGATCGGTCGGTCACCCTGGGAGACCTGGAGGAGCTGACCATTCAGGCCGGCACGCCGGCGGCCGGCGAATCCCTGGTGCTCCGCGGGCGGGCCGCCGGGCTGTTCGTCGAGGCCACCTTTCTGGCGAACCTGCCCGGCCCGGTGCCCCGGGCTTCCATCACCATTCGAATCTACCCGGACGTCGACCTGCCCATGGTCGGCGGCTTCGCCTGGGGGCAGTTTGCCCTCGATCGGCTCGTCCCGGGCCCCGGCGATCTGGTGGTCCAGACGGACGGCGCCGCCCCGGCGATCCGGCGCGTCGCCGCCGCCCCCGGTGCCGAGATACGCTCCACCGGGCTCCTGGCGCTGACCCGCCGGAACGGAAGCGCGACCCGGGCGCTGGCGGTGGTCGCGGCGCCGGGGGGCGCCGGGACCCTCGAAGCCCGGACCGGTGACGACGGCCTGTCCTTCCGGACGTCCTGGACGCCGCCCCGCCCCGTGTCCACGGGCGGCGACGAAGAGACCGTCACGTTCTGTTACGACCCACTGGGAGACGGCACGAGCGCGCTCACCGCCGCGTGCGCGCCGGGCGCGGGGGACCGGGACTATCTGGCGGGGCGAACGCCTCCCGCCGGACTCTGGGTTCCGGACACGCCCGGAGGTGGAGACGATCTCTCCGACCTCCTTGCCTTCGCCTCCGGGACGCTGGACCCCCGGTTCGCGCCCTTCGTCTGCTTCGAGTCGGGCGAGGCGGGCCCGCGCGGGCACCGCTGGCGCACCGATCAGATTCACGCGGCCGGCCTCTCCGCCGCGGTCGCATGGGATCCGCTCGCGACCACGGCCCCGGCCCCGGAGCTCCGCGAGCGCGCCCGGATCGCGACCGAGGACTGGGGATACGACGCGCTGATGCTCGTGACTGCCGGCGCGCGGCAAGCGCCCGCGGCGTCCGGCCGCACGCAGGTGGAGAGTCTTCGCGCGGCCCTCGCGGACATACACGCCGGGGCCCGCCCTCAGACTACGCTCTGGAGCGAGGACGTCGTCCCCCAGACCGGGACTCTGGACGTCGTCCGCGTGGGACGCCCCGCCGCGGCGGGGTGGAGCGGCGTCGTGGCCGCGGCGGAGCTCGCGGGTCGCCGGACCTTCTACCACCGGTCCCGCTGGCTCAACGATCCCGGCCCCGTCACCCTCGGAGATCCGCTGACGCTCACCGAAGCCCGGACCTGGCTCGGTCTCGCGGGCGTCTGGGGCGCAGCCACCCTCGTCACGACGGACGTCCTGAGTCTTCCGGACGTTCAGCTCGATCTGGTGCGCCGGGTCCTCCCCCCGGCTCCGGTCTCCGGGCACCCGCTCGACGCCACCAGGCTCCCCGATGAAGAGGCCCCCGCTCTCCGTGTCGGCGACGCCGCCGCCCCGCTGTCGGACTGGGAGGACGTCACCCAAGACCACTCCGGCCGGAACGGAGAATCGTGGTATCGGGCCCGCGTCACCGCGCCCGCAGCCGGGGGCGGGGGCGACCGGGCCGCCTTGCTGGTCCTGGGCCGCATCGCCGGAGCCGACGAAACGTTCGTCAACGACCACCTGGTCGGAGCCACCGGTCGCTTCGGCCGCGGCGATCCGGCCGACGCACTCGTCTCCCGGCGGTACGCCGTGCCTGCCGACGCGGTGCGCTGGGGGAGTGAGAACGACGTCACCGTCCGAGTGAGCGGCGGGAGTGCCCCGGGAGCGAGGGTGGACGGCCCGCCGCCGTCCTTGTGGGTCGCCCGATCCGCGCCCGACTGGTGGACGGCCCTGGTGATCAACTGGGAGGAGACCGGAGTGACGCGCAGCCTGGCACTCGCGGAGCTCGGCCTCCCCCCGGGCCGCTACCACGTCTACGACATATGGAATGGAATCCCGCTTCACGGAGGTGATCCGCTGCGCGTGACGCTGGGCGCGCACGACAGCGCGGCGCTGGCCTTCCGGAGCCGGGGCGAGCATCCGCTCGTCACCGGCACGTCGCGCCACGTGGTGCAGGGGGCGGTGGACCTGGCGGGCGAGCACTGGGATCCCAAGACCCGGGTGCTGTCCGGATCGGCCCGGAACCTCGACGGGCGACCCTACGCCGTGACGGTCGCGACCGCCGGCGCCGCTCCGCTCTCCCTCGGCGGCGGTCGGCCCGGTGCGATCAGACCGCTCGATTCAGAGTATGTGGTGCTCGAATGGCCCGGCGGTGAGCGGGGAGACTTCGACTGGGCTCTGACGCTCGGGTCCCGCGGCGTGCGGTCCCCACGGCCGCGCCCGCATTGAGCTGACCCAGAGCGCCGCGGCGAGCGCCGGCAGCGCCACGACCACGCCGGCCGCCAGGAGCGCCGGCGCCGCTCCTCCCCCGCCGTCCATCACCCGCCGCGCGAGACCGAGCTCCACCACGTCCGGACCAGTGCGCCCCGTCACCATCAGCGGCCACAGCAGGCCCCGCCACTGCGCGAGGATGGCCGCGCCCGCGACGATCGCCAGCGCCGGACGGGTCTGCGGAACCACGACCCGCGAGAAGACCGCCCACTCCCCGGCGCCGTCCATCCGGGCCGCTTCCTCGGGCTCCCGGGGGAGCCCGCGGAAGACCTCATAGAGGAAGAGAATGGACCCCGCGGATACCAGGGCCGGCGCCACCAGCGCCGTGAATCCCCCGGTCCACCCCCACGCGTCGAAGACCACGAACCGCGGCACGAGGAGCGCGAGCGCCGGCACGCCGGCCACCAGCGGCAGCGCGCCCACCGCCCAGCGCCGGCCCGGAAAACGCAGCCGCGCGAGGGCGAACGCCGCCGCGGACCCCGTCAGCACCTGGAAGGCCGCGGCGAGGACGGCCAGAATGACCGTCGTGCCCAAGAGTCCCGCGAGCCCGAGATCCCGCCAGGCCGTGACGTAGGTCCCGAACCGCGGATCCGCGGGGACCAGGACCGGGGGATGGGCGACGGCCTCCTCCGGCGCCATCAGGGACACGGACACCTGATACAGCGCCGGCAGGAAGAGGATGACGGCCGCCGCCGCGGCGCCCCAGGCGCCGATCCGGCTAGATCGCATCGGCGACACCGCGCTTCCAGATCCGGATCTGAGACGCCGCCACGCCGGCGATCAGGATGGTGAAGAGGAGTGCGACCGCGGCCGCGAGGTCGAGACGCCCCTGCACCCACCCGACCCGATACAAGCGCCCCGCGACGAGATCGCCCTCGGGCCGGTTCCCGCCGATCACGAAGCTGAGCGTGAATCCCTGCGCCGCCAGCGCCACTCCGGTCGCGAGGGCGCACCGGATCACCGGGCCGAGCAGGGGCGCGATGACGCGCCGGAAGCGCGTCCACGCCGGGGCTCCGTCCAATGCCGCGGCGTCCCAGAGGACGTCGGGGATCCGGCGCAGGCCCGTGAGGAACAGCGGGACCAGATACCCGATCTGCAGCAGCGTCGCGACGCCGACGAGTGCTCCCAGTTGCGCACCGGGGCGGTCGAGCACGTTCGACGACACCAGCATCTGCCGGCACACCACGCCTGCCGCGACCAGCGACACGAAGGGAGCGGCCGCGAGAAGCGCACGGGTGAGCGCGCCCCTCCCGGGGCCGCCGTGGATCGCCAGCGCCAGCGCGAGCGCGACCACCAGCGCGAGGGGCACGTGCAGAACGAACAGCGCCGTGCGGCCGAGCGCGAGCCAGGTCGCGGGCACCGCCGCGACCGTGAAGAGATTGTCGAGGCCGACGAATTCGCCGGGGCCGCCGGCGAGGTCCCAGCGGTGGACGGCGACGTAGACGAGCACGGCGAGCGGCGCCACGGTGAGCGCGATGAGGTGCAGTCCGGCGGGGGCGAGGAACATCCAGGCCGACAACGCTTCTTCGGTCTGGCCCGGCAGGACCGGGTTGGACGCCCCCAGCGTGAGCGCGAGCAGCGCCAGCACTCCGGCGAGCGCCGCGGTCCCCGCGACGGCGTCCCGGGCCGTCACCGCCCAGTCGCTCCGCGGCGGCTCGAGCATGAGCCAGCGGTCCGCTCCGAACCAGATGAATCGCGGCGCCGCCGTCCCGGGACTCGAGGTTCCCCCGCTCTCCTCCCCCGCTCCGCCGGTGCTGTCGATCGACAGGCGACCGTCGGCGGCGAGCGGGCGCAGGATGGTGACGAGCGAGGGCAGCGACGTGCGCGGCAGGCGGCTGCCGGCCTCCTCGATCAGCAGCGCGGTTTCACGCATCCAGCGGCCCTCCGCCGCGTGAAGACCCGTGCCCGCCGTTCCCGCGGCCACGCCGCCGAACACCAGCGCGGCCGTCGCGTACCCACCGAGCCACCAGGTGCCGCGCCGGCGATGCATCCGGGCGGCGGCGCCGAGACCGGCGACGGTGGTCAGCACGACCAGGCCGGGCAGCCAGGGGCCGACGGGTGACGCATCCCGATCGGGCCGCACGCGGACCACGCCCAGCATCCGGCCCGGCCCCGGCCCGGCGATCGGGGCGTAGGCGGCCCCGTCCAGCCACCGGGGGGCGGCGGCGGGCGCCAGCACGGCGAGTGTCGCGAGCGACAGGGGAGCGTCGGTGGCCCGGAGCAGCGGGGACGTCCCCAGATACACTTCGACATCCGGCGTCCATCCGGGCAGCGCCGCCAGCGCCCGGGCGTGATTGAGGAATCCCGGCACATCGGGCCCCGTCCCGGGAGCGGGCGGCGGGGTCACCGCCGCCAGGTACGCCGCCGCGCTCGCCGCCGTTCGCTCGGCGTAGCGTCGCTCCGCGAACCGGCGCGCGCCGGTGGCGGCGGCGAACGCGCCGCCGACGGTGATCAGGGCGACGGCGGCTCCGATCCACCGGAAGGCATTCAGCCTCGTCATCCGAGCCGGATCCCCGAGGAATCGAAGAAGTGGATGTGCCCGGGATCGACGCCGACGCCGACCACGGCGCCCGCGGCGATGTCGGGCAGACCCGGGACGCGCGCGATCAACGGCACGCCCCCGGCATCGAGATGCAGCAGGGTGTCGACGCCGGACGGCTCGGCCAGCCGTACGGTCGCGTCGCCGACGCCCGCCCCGCGGGGCACGATGGCGACGTGCTCCGGCCGGACGCCGATCTGGATCTGCCCGTCATACTCCCGCAGCGGCACCGGAATGCGGAGGGGTCCGCATTCCACCTCCGTGGCGCGCCTCTCGTGCCGGGCCAGGCCGGCCAGCACGTTCATGCCCGGGCGTCCCATCAGGTGGGCCACCTGCGTGTCGGCGGGCGACTCGTAGAGCTCCCGCGGAGACCCGGTCTGATGCAGGCGGCCGCCTTCGAGCACGGCGAGGCGGCGGGCGAGGGTGAACGCCTCCGTCACGTCCCGGGTGACGTGCACGGTGGTCACCGGGCCGGCCGCGTGCCATCGCGCGATCTCCGCGGCCAGCTCGGCTCGCGCGCCGGGATCGAGCTGGGCGAGAGGCTCGTCCAGGAGCAGCACCCGCGGCTCGCGGATCAGCGCCCGTCCCAGCGCCACGCGCTGGCGCTCGCCGTCCGTAAGGGCGCCCGGGAGCCGGTCGAGCAGCCGCTCCAGCCCCAGGCGTTCCGCCGTCGCCAATACGCGCCGGTTCACCTGGGTCCGGGGAAGGCCGCGGACGTCGAGGGGAAAGCCCAGGTTGCCGCGGACCGTGAGGTGGGGATAGAGCGCCTGCCGCTGGAAGACCATCGCGACCCCGCGCGCGGCCGCGGTCCGGCGAGTCACCACGTCGTCGCCGATCACGACATCCCCGCCGCTCGGCTGTTCCAGGCCCGCGATGCAGCGGAGCAGCGTCGTCTTGCCGGAGCCCGGGGGGCCGAGGAGCGTAAAGAACTCCCCGTCGGGCACCTCGAGCGTCACCTGGTTCAGGATGGGAGTGGAAGCGGAGGCGAAGGCCTTGGTCACCCCGCGGAGAGCGACGGCGGACATGGCGATAAGCTAATCGTTGCCACGGCCGCCGCTGCCGGGGTATATCCTTTCACCGTGCGTTCTCTGCCGTTTCTCGTCACGCTGGCCGTGGTCGCGTGCGACAGCTTCACGCCTCCGC
>DATJQI010000012.1:0-7563 GCA_035505915.1 Gemmatimonadales bacterium
GTGGTGGCGCGGAAGTGCTTGAGCGCGTAGTTCAGCCCGGTGTGCCCCACCAGCATCGGGCCCGCCGCGAGCGCGGCGAAGACGGCCCAGTCGCTCCGGGGATATCCCGTGAGCGGCACCCGGCTCCCCACCGCCAGTCCCGCCAGCACCGCCGCCGCCACCGTGTAGACCACCGTCGCGTAGCTCCACACACCCACCGAGGCGCGGACCCGGCGGCCGATCACATAATAGCAGGCGGCCGCGAGCGCGCCCACGAGCGCCAGGGCATCGCCGCCGAGCGCGCCCACCGTGCCGCTCGCGTCCGCCACGCCGATCAAGACCGCACCGGCCACCGCGACCAGGATCCCCCACCGCTCGCGCCGGGCCGGATGCTCGCCGAGCCAGACGGCGGCGATCCCCCACGCGAAGACCGGCTTGAGGGAGACCAGCACGACGGAGCTCGCGACGGACGTGTACTGGAGCGAGGCGATCCAGGTCCAGAAATGAATCGCCAGGGCGAGGCCGGAGAGGGCCATCAGCCCAACGGGAAGGGAGTCCCTCGCGCTCCGATCAACCCCGGGGCGTGGCCCCGGATCAACCCCGGGGCGTGGCCCCCGATCAACCCCGGGGCGTGGCCCCGGGGATAACTGACCCTCGCGCAAGGCGCCGACTCCCGTGACTGGCAGGACCAGCACGAGGCGCCAGAAGGCGATGGCGAGAGCCGGCGCGGTGGCGAGCCGGATGACCGGCCCCGCGTAGGTGGTCGCGAGGACCGCGACGATCAGGACGAATAGAGGAGACATGGCGCGGGGAAGGATAACCCCGGGGCGATGCCCCGGGGACGACTGACGGCTAGATTCCCGACGCGATGCGACGCCTCCGATTCCTGGTCACCCTTGGCCTCCTGGCCCCCGGGCCCCTCTCGTCCCAGTCCGCCTCGCCGTACCTGCCGATTTCCCACTGGGCCACGCCGTACATCGAGCACCTGATCGACAAGGGCGTCGTCGTCGACCCCACGCCCCTCACCCGGCCCTGGCGCGAAGCCGCGATCCTCGCGGCCCTGAAGGAAGCGGACACCACCGCGCTGACCTCCGCCGAGCGGCGCCAGGTGGACCGAATCGTGCGCGCGCTGGACGAGCGGGAGCAGGGGCCCCGGGCCCGGCTCGCTCTCGACCTCGGCGTCGCGGCGGCGAACTTCTCGCGGCGTGATCCCCTGCGCGCGGACTCGACCGGCCACGGCACCGTGAACGGCGGCGCCGATCTCGATTTCCGGTTCGGTCCCATCGTGGCCGTGACGCACCCCGAGCTCGACACCCGGCTCAAATACGACCCCGACTGGTACGGCCGGAAGAATCGCGTCATCGCGGGCCGCACCGACGAAGCGTACGTCTCGGCACAGTGGCGCTACGGGGAAGTCTTCTTCGGCTCACTCGACCGGAACTGGGGACCGAGCGCGGTTCAGGGTCTCCTGCTCTCCGACAATCCCTACAGCCTCCCCCACCTCGGCGTGACGCTCGGCACGAGCGGCCTCCAGCTCCAGGCCTGGCTCACCCAGCTGAACGACCTCACCGATTCGACCGGCGCCACCGTGCACCGGTACATGGTCCAGCACCGGCTCTGGGTGAAGATTCCGGCGGGCTGGACCGTCGCGCTCTGGGAGGGCTCGGTGACCGCCGGACCCGGACGCACGCTCGAGCCCTGGTTCGCGAACCTGATGGACCTGGGCTATCTCGAGCAGGTGAACACCAACACGAACGTGAACAGTTTCCTGGGACTCGATTTCCAGCGCCGCGGCCACACCACGGTCTACGGCCAGCTGATGCTGGACGACATCCAGATCGACCACGCCACCGCGGCCGACAAGAAGCCCTCGAGCTACGGCCTCACTCTTGGCGCCCAGGGCCAGGCCGGCGCCGCGTCGTGGACCGCGTTCTACACGCGCGTGGCGAACCTCACGTACCGCAACGAAAACAACACCATGGTGCCGCTCTGGTTCGGCCTCGGCACCGGCCGCAACTACGACGACTACGACCAGCTCACCCTCAAGGCGGGCCTGCTCACCGCCGCCGGCCCGGGGGTGATGCTCGAGCCCGAGATCACCCTGCTCCGCCAGGGCCAGGGCGACCCGCGGCTCCCCCACCCCCCGGTCTCGGCATATCCGACGACCGCGGGCATCTTTCAGGGCGTCGTGCAGCGCACCCTGCGGTTCGCCCTGGGCGCGCGGGCCGACGGCCCCCGCTGGGGGATCACCGGCAACGCCGGGATTCACCTGGTCCACAACGTGGAGAACATGTCCGGCGTGAACGGCACGCGGTTCGTGGGACAGATCGCGGTGACGTGGCGATTCGGGGGGGAGACGGAGATCCCGTGAGCGCGCACCCCGCTCGTCCGTTCACACGCTCAAGCGTGTGCTCGGCTATGCGCTGCGCTTCAAGCGCAGTGCCAGGCCGAGCCCAGGCTTCAGCCTGGGAACCCGCATGACCGCCCCGAGACCGTCCGGCGGGGAATCGCGGATGACGCGCGACCGCCTCGAGTCGCTGCTGCTCCGGATGGCCCAGCGGCGGATCGTCGTCGTGGGCGATGCGATTCTCGACATCTACCTCGCCGGAGACGCCGAGCGGATTTCGCCTGAGGCGCCGGTCCCGGTGGTGACGGTCGAGCGGCGGCGCCACGCGCTCGGCGGCGCCGCCAACGTCGCGGCGAACGTCGCGACGATCGGCGCCGAGGGACGGCTGGTGGCCGTGGTCGGCGACGACCAGCGGGGCGACTCGCTCCGGACCGAGCTGGCCGCCCAGCGGCTGTCCGATCAATACCTGGTGGTGGCGCCCGCGCGGCCGACGACCTCGAAGACCCGCGTGATGGCGCGGGGCCAGCAGTTGGTGCGGATCGACGAGGAAGTGGACGACCCCATCTCGCAGAAGACGATGGAGCAGGTGTTCGCGAAGATCGAGAACGCGATGGCCGACGCGGACGCCCTGCTCATCGAGGACTACAACAAGGGCGCCCTGACTCCCCAGGTCATCGACCGGGCGATGAACCTCGCGCGGAAGCGCGGCGTGCCGGTGGTGGTGGACCCCAAGTACAAGAATTTTTTCGGGTACAAGGGCGCCACGGTGTTCAAGCCCAACCGGCGGGAGCTCGAGCAGGCGATGGGCGCCTCACTCGACCTCGATCACCCGGACGCGCTCCCCGAGACCCTCGCCCGCCTGGGCGTCGACAATTTGCTCCTGACCCTCGGCGCCGCGGGGATGGTGCTCGTGACCAAGGACCAGGCCATCACCCGGGTCCCCGCCATGGCGCGCGAGGTCTACGACGTGTCGGGAGCCGGCGACACCGTGACGGCCTGGGTGGGCACGGCGCTCGCCGCGGGCGCGTCGGTCCGCGAGGCGGCCCAGGTGGCGACCTACGCGGCGGCGATCGAGGTCGGCAAGGCGGGGGTGGCCACCGTCACCCCGGCGGAGGTGCTGGGGGCGCACGAGGCGGTGTTCGATCAGGTCGGGAAGCTGAGGAGGGGCGGACTGCTCTAACGCGGAAGTCGGAGCGCGGAACGCGGAACCGACGGATGGGTCCGACTTCCGCGTTCCACCTTCCGCGTTCATCGATATATATTTTCCCCCTGCGTCGGGCCCTTAGCTCAGCGGTTAGAGCAGCGGACTCATAATCCGTCGGTCCCAGGTTCAAATCCTGGAGGGCCCACGATGATAGTTGTTAGGCGGTTAGTCGGTTAGGCGGTTAGGCGGGTAATGAGGCCCGGGACTGCGTGTTGTACTAACCGACTAACAACTAGCAACTAACCGTCTGCATCTCTCAGGGTGGTTAGCTCAGCTGGTTAGAGCGCCGGTCTCACATACCGGAGGTCACAGGTTCGAATCCTGTACCGCCCATTCTTCCAGGACGATCATCTTCGAACGCGGAGCGCGGAACGTGGAACGCGGAGCTAGCGCACCCGGGGCGTGCCTTCGGTTCCGCATTCCGACTTCCGCGTTCCGCGTTTGACCATGCACCGCGTCCTCCTCATCTCCCATCGCTACGTCGCCAAGGACAGCCGGGGCAAAGCCCGGGCCCTGGCCGCGCGCGGTCTCGAAGTCACGGTCGCCGTTCCCCAGCGCTGGCGCGAGCGGATCCTCGGCCGCGTGGTCGAGACCAGCTGGGAGCGCCAGGGCGGCGTGGAAATCTTTCCGGTGCAGGCCACGAACCCGGGGGACGCCACGCGCTACCGGTTCGCGACCCGGGTGCTGGCCTCCCTGCTCCGGGACAAGCGCCCGGAGCTGATCCAGGTGGAAGAGGAGATCGGCACGGCGGCGGCCCGGCAGGTGGTGGCGGCGGCGGGCCGGGTGGGCATCCCCGTCGTCGTGGGCGTTCAGGACAACGTCCCAGCCCGGCGCACCGGCTCCGGGCCGTTCGCGGGGTGGCGCCGGCGCCGGCTCCTCCGCGCGGTGCGGGGCGTGGTGGCGGCGAGCGAAGGGGCCGCAGGCCTGGTGCGGGCGGAGAACGACGCCCTGCCCGTGGTGGTGATCCCCCACGTCGGCGTGCCCGTGCCCCCCACGGCCGAGCACGCCGCGCACGAGGGGCTGGCGCTGGGATTCGTGGGACGACTGGTGCGTCGCAAGGGGCTCGATACCTTGCTGGAGGCGCTGACCCGTCACCGCGAGCTGCACTGGAGCCTGACCGTGGTGGGAGACGGGCCGGAGCGCGTGGCGCTCGAGTCGCTGGCCAGCGCGCGGCGCCTCGCCGCGCGGGTGCGGTGGGCGGGGGCGCTGGCGCCGGCGGAGCTGGCCCGGACCTGGCCGACCCTGGACGTATTGATTCAGCCCTCGCGCTCCTCGGCGGAGTGGGCCGAGCCGACGGGGCATACGCTGGCGGAGGCGATGGCGCACGAGATCGCGGTGATCGGCACGTCATCCGGTGCGACGGCCGAAGTGATCGGAGATGCTGGGCTCGTGGTGCCGCCCGACGATCCGGACCAGCTGGCGCAGGCGATCGGCGTGTTCGCGGACCCGGATCACCGGCGGTCGTACGCCGAGGCGGCGCGGGCGAGAGCGCTGGCGGCGTTCAGTGATGAGGCGGTGGCGGAGCGGAATCTTCAGTTCTGGGGAGAGATTCTGAAGTGAGAGCGCAGACATCTGAAGGGAGAGCGCAGACAGTAGACGGCAGTCTGATCGCATCAGCGGCGGCCTCCTGGCGCGAGGAGCGGACTGCTGTCAGCCATCTGCCGTCCCCCCGATGAGTCGAGTCTTACTGGTTCCCGACCTCCCTCTCGAGCGCCTGGCGGCGATGGACAAGTACGCCCATCGGCTGCACGACTGGCTGGAGAGCTCGCGGCCGGGGTTCGACGTGCGGCTGGCCGCGCACATCGGCGAATTGACCCGGGAGCGGGACGACGGGGGCCGGCGCTCGCGGTCGTCGGGCGAGTTCCAGCGCTGGTGGAACCAGGAAGTCGACGCGTCCCGGATCGTCCTGCCCGGCCCGCTCTACGCTCCGCATCGCGTGTCGGCCCGCCATTTCTTCTATCCCATGCGGCTGCGCCGCGAAGCCCGCCGGGCCTCGGTGGTGCACATCCTCGATCATTCGTATGCGCATCTCCTGAACAGCAGCCGCCGCCGTCCGGTGGTGGTGACGGTGCACGACCTGATGCCCGTGATCGTCCTGCGGTCCCCGGAGGACGGGTGGCGCGAGGCGATTCGTAACCGGTTGCTGCGGTCCACGCTCAAGGCGCTGCGCCAGGCGCAGGCGTACATCGTGGGGACCGATTGGTTGCGGAAGGAGCTGGCCACCTGGCTGGGGGACGACAAGCGGATCCACGTCGTCCCGTTCGGCGTGGACCGCGCCTTTTTCCGTGAGGCGCCGGGGGGCCGGGAGCGCGGCCGGGTGGATTGGCGGATTCCGGAGGACGCGTTCGTCGTGCTGCACGTCGGGAGCACGGTGGAGCGGAAGAACGTACCCCTCGTGCTCCACACCGTCGCCCGGCTCCGGAACGACGCCGACGCCTACCTCCTTCAGGTAGGCGGCCGGTTCACGAGCGATCAGGAGCAGATGGTGGATCGGCTGGGGATCCGGCGGTTCGTCCGGAGTGTGCCCGGGGCGGATGAGACCACGCTGCGGCGGGCGTACCGGGCGTCGGACGTGCTGCTCTTCCCTTCTCTGTATGAGGGGTTCGGCTTCCCGGTGCTCGAGGCGTTCGCGAGCGGGTTGCCGGTGGTGACGAGTGGCGCGGGGGGTCTCAAGGAGACCGGCGGGGAGGCGGCGGTGGTGGTGGAGGGCCGGGATCCGGCGGCGTACGTCGAGGCGCTGACGGAGCTCGCGAGCGACGAGTCGGCGCGGGAAGCCTTGATCGAGCGCGGGGCCGAGCGGGCCCGGGAGTTCACGTGGCAGCGGACGGCGGATCAGACGGCGGGGGTGTATCGGGGACTTATGTAACTGCGCCGGAAGCCGGGAGCCGTACGCTCCTACGATGATCTCACCTCCGGTGCGCAACACCACGTCGCATCAGGCCCACCAAGCATCCCATCGTTGCATCCAGTTCCCTCTCCAGCATCTCCGACGTCTCTGCCGGGAAGTAGCCGAGCTCACCTGCCATGCGAACGAGGCATTCGGATTCCGCTGCCGATCCCAGGGCGATTCGAAGATGGCGACGGAAGAGGGGCCCCGTACCGAGGGCGTATCCTTCGACGATGTTGGCTTCAACGGAGACGACGGCCCGCCTGAGTTGGTCGACGATGGCCCAGTGATCGCGTGGAGCTCGGCTCGTGGCTCGGAGGGCCGCCAAGGCGGCGGTATGGGCATGCTTCCAGGTGTCGAGAGTCCGGTACTGATGCATTCGAAACGATGCCGCAGTTCGGTCAACGAAGGATCATCGTGCGACGGAGAGTACGGCCTACGGCATACGGCTCTCTGGTTTTAACCCCTTGACCGGCTTTTGTTTAGCCCCGAACTTTCGCGCCTATGTCCCCCCGCACGGAGCGAACGGCTCCCGGCTCCCGGCGCCTCTTGGTCTTCTGCGTCGCGCTCGCCCTACCAGGCGCCTTGGTGGGACAAAACCCCCCGATTTCCCAACAGCAGGCCCAGCAGATCCTTCAGCAGGCTCAGAACAATCCTGGCATCGCCGATCAGCTGCGCCAGCGGATCCAGGCGTCGGGGCTTACCCCGGACCAGATCCGCGCTCGGCTGGCCGCCAGCGGCTACCCCTCGACGTTCTTGGACGCCTACCTGTCCCCGTCCCAGGCAGGCCAGCAGACGCTCACTCCCGGCGCCGACCAGCTCGCCGCGATGGAGGCCCTCGGCCTTCCGCCGTTCGGGGCCCCCATCCTGCCGACCGACACCGGGCTCGTTACGGGCACGTTTCGCGGCCGGAGCCGAGTCTTCGGGGTTGATGCCTTCCGGCGCAGCACGACGCAGTTTCTGCCTCTGCTGTCGGGTCCGGTGCCGCCCGACTACCGCCTCGGGGCCGGTGATCAGCTCGTTCTGATCCTCACGGGGGACGTCGAGCAGACCTATCCACTCGTCGTGACGCGTGAAGGATTCGTGCTGATCCCCCAGGTGGGACAGGTGTACGTCGCCAACCTCACAATGGATCAGCTCCGCGAC
>DATJQI010000013.1:0-30512 GCA_035505915.1 Gemmatimonadales bacterium
CCGCCGCTCTCGGACGCGGTCGCGAAGGACTACCAGACCCGCGGCGTCCGCCTGACCGCCGTCTACTCGAATTGCTCCGGCAAGCACACCGGGATGCTCGCGCTGGCCCGCCATCACGGCTGGCCGGTGGAGGGCTACGTCCGCCCCGATCATCCGGTGCAGAAGCGCTGTCTGGCCGAGGTGTCCCGGTGGACCGGCGTGCCCGAGACGCAGATCGGCGTGGCGGTCGACGGGTGCGGCGTCGCGTGCTTCGCGCTGCCGATCCGGGCAATGGCGCTCGCTTATGCCAGACTTGGGGGAACGCGGAACTCGGAGGGCGGAACGGCGAACCGTGAGGACCAGTTCCGCGATCCGACTTCCGCGCTCCGCGTTCGGGAGGCGATGCTCCGCCACCCCGAGCTCATCGCCGGGGAGGGCCGTCCGTGCACGGAGATCATGCGCGCGCATCCGGGCCGGGTCATCGTCAAGATCGGCGCGGACGGGGTGTACTCGGGGCTCTTGGTGCAGGAGGGGCTGGGGATCACGCTCAAGGTGGAGGACGGGCATGGGGCGGCCTCGATTCTCGCCATCGTCCGGATCCTCGAGGAGCTGGGGCTCCGGCCATTCCCCGAGCATCTGCGTGAGCGGCCGATGACCAACTCGCGGGGCGAGACGGTCGGGGCGCTGCGCGTTCGTGGGGGGCTCACGCGGTAATCGGATGAAGGAAGAACGGAAGCAGGGCGCTACTTTGCTCGAGCCGCGGGCCATCGCACTGGCGCGGCTCGCCGCCGCCATCGCCAAGGGCGGGGAGGACCTCCTGCGCCGGCGGTTCACCGAGGCGCGGGGCGCCGGCGTGCCGGCGCGGTGGATCGAGGAGCTCCTGCTCCAGAGCTTCCTGAACGTGGGCTATCCCCTGACCCTCGCGGCGTTCGGCGTCTGGCGGGAGCAGGTGCCGGACGTGGCGGACCAGGGCGGGGAACCCCTCGACCACGCGACGCACAAAGAATGGAAGGAGCGCGGCGAGCAGGCGGCCGGCGCGGTCTACGGGCGGACGTACCAGAAGCTGCTCACCAATCTCCGGGGCCTGCATCCGGCGGTCGAGCACCTCGTGGTCACCGACGCCTACGGCAAGATCCTGGGCCGCCCGGGACTCGACGCCAAGTGGCGCGAGCTGGCCACGCTCTCCGCCATCGCCATGCTCGATGCGCCGAAACAGATCCACGCACACCTCCGGGGAGCACTGAATCTGGGGTGGACGCGAGAGGAGATCGATGCGGTGCTGGCGCTCCTGGAGCCGGATATGGGAAAGGACAGGGCGTTGGTGGTATGGCAGATCTGGGCGGGGGTCAGAGAACGAGGTCTTTGAACGCGGAAGTCGGAACGCGGAATGCGGAACCCAAGTGACCTGATCCAGCGCACCAAGACGTTCGCGGTTGATGTGGTGAGGGTGACCCAGGAGCTGCCGAGGACCCGTAGCGGGGCAACGCTTGGCGACCAGCTGCTGCGCTGTGGGACTTCGGTTGGCGCTAACTATCGCGCGGCTCGTCGCGCCAGGTCGCGCCGTGAGTTCATTGCGAAGCTCGGAATTGTCGAAGAGGAAGCGGATGAAGCGATTTTCTGGCTTGATCTCCTGAGCGAGAGTGGAATGCTGAGTGCCGAACGAGTGACGCCCCTGCGGCGAGAAGCCAACGAACTGCTGTCAATCGTGATCGCCTCGATTCGAACGGCGCGTTTGGCTCGCCCTTCGGTTCCGCATTCCGCGTTCCGCGTTCCGCGTTCTCCAGTCCGCAATCCGCAATAGACATGTTCGTCGACCGCGTCGTCATCAAGGTCGTGGCCGGTGCGGGAGGCGCCGGGGCCTGCTCCTTCCGGCGGGAGAAGTTCGTCCCGAAGGGAGGGCCGGACGGCGGGGACGGGGGAACGGGCGGCAGCGTCTTCGCGCGCGCGGACGCGAATCTGGCCACCCTCCTCGACTACCGCTACCACAACAAGTGGGACGCGGAGCGCGGGCAGCACGGCAAGGGCAAGAACATGACCGGCAAGTCGGGCGCCGATCTCTATCTCCCCGTTCCCCCCGGCACCGAGATCCGCGACCTGGACTCGGGCGAAGTGCTCGGTGAGCTCGTCCTCCCGGGCGAAACCGTGCTGGTGGCGCAAGGCGGGCGGGGCGGGCGCGGCAACGCGCGTTTCGCGACGCCGACGCACCAGACGCCCCGCGAATGGGAGCCCGGCACCTACGGCGAAGAGCGGACCCTCGAGCTGGTGCTGAAGCTCATCGCCGACGTCGGACTCCTGGGCGAGCCCAACGCCGGGAAGAGCACGCTGCTCTCCGTCGTCTCCGCGGCCCGGCCGAAGATCGCCGACTATCCCTTCACCACCCTCGAGCCCAACCTCGGCGTGGTGGGGCTCTCCGATTCCCGGTCGTTCGTCGTCGCCGACGTCCCCGGCATCATCGAAGGCGCCCACGCGGGGAAGGGCCTCGGCCTCAAGTTCCTGCAGCACGTGGAGCGCACCCGGCTGATCGCGGTGCTCATCCCCGCCGACTCCGCCGACCCGCAGGCGACCTACGAGCTGCTCCGCGGAGAAGCGGCGCGGTATTCGCCGGAGCTCGCGGGGAAGCCGCACGTCGTCGTGGTCACCAAGATGGACCTGCTGCCACCCGGGAGCCCGCCGCCGGAGATCCGGACCGAGGACGGCGCGCGCGTCTACGCCGTCTCGGCCGTGAGCCGGGCCGGGATCCCCGAGCTGCTCGAAACCCTGTGGCAGACCTTGCGAGCGGTTCCCGCGACGAAGTAGCCGCGACCCTCGCGCTCGCCCAGATCCGCGGCATCGGGTCCGGCCGGCTGCGGACCCTGGTGCGGGCTTCGGGGGGCGCCGTGGCCGCCATCCGGGCGCCGCACGCGCAGACGGCCGCGCTTCCCGGCTTCAGCCGGGCCGCGGCCACCGCCGTCCGCGCCACCAGCCTCGCCACCGGCCTCGACATCCTGGATCACCTGGACCGCCTCGGCGCCCGGGCCCTGCTCGCCGGCGACCCCGAATTCCCGCCGCTCCTCACCGAGATCCCCGACGCCCCATCGGTCCTCTATGTGTGGGGTGACGTGTCGCTGCTCCCCCGGACCTCCGTGGCCTTCGTGGGCAGCCGGAACTGCTCGGCCTACGGGAGCGCGGCCACGCGGATGCTCGCGGGGGACGTCGCGGCCACGGGGCAGGTGGTGGTCGTCAGCGGCATGGCGCGCGGGATCGACGCCGAAGCCCACGAGGCCGCGCTCGACGCCGGCGGCCCGTCGGTCGGCGTGCTCGGCAACGGCTTCGGCGTCGTCTATCCCGCCGCCAACCGGGCCCTGTACGAGCGGATGATCGCGAAGGGGTGCCTGGTCACGGAGCTCCCGCCCGGGGAGCGCCCGCACGCGGGCGCCTTCCCCCGGCGCAATCGACTCGTCTCCGGCCTCGCGCAGGTCACCGTGGTCGTCGAAGCCGCCGTGAGCTCGGGGGCCCTGATCACCGCCGACTGCGCGCTCGACCAGGGGCGCACGGTGCTCGCGGTCCCCGGGCCGATCACCAGCGCGACGTCGGTCGGCTGCAACAAGCTCATCCAGCAGGGCGCGAAGCCGGTGCTGACGGCGGGGGACATTCTCGAGGAGCTGGGCTTGGGAAGGCGAGAAGAGGGAAGCGGGAGGCGGGAAGAGGGAAGTGCGGCCCGGAAGCCCCCTTCGGATCTCGATCCGATGCAGAAGTCATTGTGGGAGGCGCTTGATCCGGAGCCTCAGCATGTCGATGTGCTTGTGGCGGCGGGCGGAGGCGATGCGGGGAAGATCCTTACGGCGCTCACCGAGTTGGAGCTCCGGGGGATCGTGAAGCAAGAACCGGGGATGATGTTCGGGCTGAGATGAGCCGCCTCCCTCTTCCCGCTTCCCGCTTCCCCCCTCCCGGTATCTTTGCTCCGTGCACCTCTACCTCCACGTCCCTTTCTGCCAGCGCCGGTGCTCGTACTGCGACTTCTCGATCGCGGTACGGAAGACGGTCCCGGCCCGGGAGTATGTCGAGGCGATCCAAGCGGAGGTGCGCGGGACGGAGATTCAAGTTCGGGGAAGCGGGAGGAGGGAAGCGGGAAGCGTGACGGGTCCCACGCTTCCCGCTTCCCTCTTCCCGCCTCCCGTTCCCACCATCTATTTCGGCGGCGGCACCCCGTCCTTGCTTCCTCCCGACGCGATCTCGACCCTCTTGCACGACACGATTCTCGACGCCTTGCCTGTCGACGGTTTGTCTCTCGACGCATTTGAAGTAACCCTCGAAGCGAATCCGGAAGACGTTTCACCCGTCTCCGCCGAAGCCTGGCGCCGGGCCGGTGTGAACCGGATCTCGCTGGGCTCGCAGTCGTTCGACGACCGCGTATTGCGGTGGATGCACCGCGTCCACGACGCGGCGCGGATCGGCGAGTCCGTGAAGACGCTCCGCGCCGCCGGGTTCGACAACATCTCGCTCGACCTGATCTTCGCCTTACCCGAAGACCTCGGTCGCGACTGGGGACGGGACCTGGACCAGGCGCTGGCGCTCGAGCCCGAGCATCTGTCGCTGTACGGCCTCACCGTGGAAGAACGGACGCCCCTGGCGCGCTGGGTGTCGCGCGGCGCGGCGCTGGCGCCCGATGACGACCGCTACGCCGACGAGTACCTGCTCGCCCACGAGCGCCTCGCGGCGGGCGGCTACGAGTTCTACGAAGTCTCGAACGCGGCCCGGGCCGGCCGAATCTCCCGCCACAACTCCGCGTATTGGACGGGTCGGCCGTACCTGGGGCTCGGTCCCGCGGCGCATTCGTTCGACGGCCGGCGCCGGTCCTGGAACAGGCGCGCCTGGGAGGAATACCGGCGCGCGGTGTCGGCGGGGGAGAGCCCGGTTGAATCCGAAGAGGTCCTCACTGAGGAACAAGGGCGGATCGAAAGCGTTTACCTGGGGTTGCGCACCCGCGCCGGTGTGCCGGGAGCCGTTGTGCCGTCTGATCGGCTCAAGGCGTGGGTCACTGCCGGTTGGGCAGTCGCTTCCGAAGGGAGAATACGGCTCACGGCTCCCGGCTGGCTGTTACTGGACACCCTCGTCCGCGACTTGACCGGGGCGCCATCGATTTTGTAAATTGTTCGCCTGAAAGAGCTTGCACGCTATGCCTCTCACTGAACGCGAACGTCAGGTCCTCGAAGCAGTCATCGAGACCTTCGTCCAGACCGCGGAGCCGGCGGGAAGCCGGACCGTCTCCAAGGTCCTGGGCCTGGGCCTCTCGCCGGCGACCATCCGCAACACGATGAGTGACCTGGAGGAGAAGGGGTATCTGTACCACCCCCATACCTCCGCGGGCCGCATCCCCACCGACCTGGCCTACCGCGCCTACGTCGACTACCTGATGCGGCTTCCGCCGCCCGCCGTGTCGTCGCACGATGACGATCAGATCCGGAGCGAGCTCCTGGCCCGGCCTTCGGCCGTGGACCAGGTGCTCCAGCGCGCCGCCCAGGTGCTGGGCGTGCTCACCAAGGAGCTCGGTGTCGCCGTGGGACCGAGCCTCGACCGGGCGGTGCTCGAGCGGCTCGACCTGACGCAGGTGTCGTCCGAGCGCCTGCTGCTCGTCCTCACGCTTCGCTCAGGGATGGTGCGCACGATTTTCGTCGAAGTCCCCTCGCACATGGCCCACGACGTGGTCGCCCAGGTGGCCGTGGTCCTGAACGAACGGCTGGCCGGGCTCGAGCTCCGGGAGATCCGCGCGACCCTGTCCGACCGCCTGCGCGACGCGGCGCCCGGACAGGGAGCCGGTGAGCTGCTCAACATCTTCGTGCAGGAAGGCGAAGGGCTCTTCGACGTCACCGCGACGCCGTCGACCGACGTGATGCTCGGGAGCGCCCAGCTGCTCGCGGGCCAGCCCGAGTTCGCGTCGACGTCGCGCCTGCAGGGACTGATGGAAGTCACCGAGCGGCGGGATCTCCTGCGGGAGGCCCTCACCCGTCATCGCGAAGGCCTGACCATCACGATCGGCGGCGAGAATCAGGATCCGAAGCTCGCGCCGTTCACGCTGGTGACGGCGCACTACCAGGTGGGCCCCCTCGCCGGCGTCATCGGCGTGCTCGGCCCCACGCGGATGCCCTATGACAAGATCGTGGCGCTGGTGAACCACACCAGCCGCCTCGTCGGAGAATTGCTGGCGTGAGCGACTACTACAAGATCCTCGGCGTGGCGATGGACGCCACGGCGGAGGACATCAAGCGGGCGTACCGCAAGCTCGCGATGGAGCACCACCCGGACCGGAACAACGGGGACAAGGCTTCCGAGGAGCGCTTCAAGGAGATCACGGAGGCCTACGAAGTCCTGCGCGACGAAGATCAGCGCGGCGCGTACGACCGCTACGGCGAAGCGGGGGTGCGCGGGGGACGGGCCGGCCCGCAGGGGATGAGCCACGTCGATCTCTCCGAGGCGCTGAACATCTTCATGCGCGACTTCGGCGGGCTCGGCGGCTTCGACGCGTTCTTCGGCGGCGGCCAGCGGGCCCAGCGGGACCGTCACCGGGGCCAGGACATCAAGGTGCAGCTCAAGCTGACCCTCGCCGAAGTGGCCACCGGCACCACGAAAGTCGTCAAGCTCCGGACGCTCGATCTCTGCGCCACCTGCCACGGCTCGGGCGCCAAGCCGGGGACCCAGCCCGTCACGTGCCGGACCTGCGGCGGCACCGGCGAGGTCCGGCGCACCACGCAGTCGCTCTTCGGCCAGCTCCTGGCCGTCACGCCCTGTCCCAACTGCGGCGGCGAAGGCGCCACCGTGCCTCATCCGTGCCCCGATTGCCGGGGGGAGGGCCGGGTCAAGGCGGAGAAGACCGTGCAGGTGGACGTGCCGGCGGGTGTCGCCGACCATCACTACCTCACGCTTCGCGGCCACGGCGTTCCGGGCCCGCGCAACGGTCCCCCCGGCGACCTGATCGCGATCCTCGAAATCGAAGAGGACGAGCGATTCGAGCGGCACGAGGAGGACCTGATCTACGATCTCCCGGTGTCGTTCAGCCAGGCGGCCCTGGGCGCCGACGTCGAGGTGCCGACGCCGTTCGGGCCCACGATGCTCAAGATCCAGCGCGGCACGCAGACGGGGACCGTGTATCGCGTGAAGGGGAAGGGCCTGCCCCGGGTGGGCGGGTCGGGGAAGGGTGACCTGCACGTCCGCGTGCACGTCTGGACGCCGGCCAAGCTGACCGCCGAGCAGGAGAAGCTGTTCAAGGAGATGGCGCGGCACGAAGGGGAGCCGCCGTCGGACGCCCGCAAGTTCTGGAGCCAGATCAAGGCGGCGTTCGGCGCGTGAGCGACTGCCTCTTCTGCAAGATCGTGGCGGGGGAGATTCCCGCGGCCGTCGTGAGCCGGACCGACGACTTCCTCGCCTTCAAAGACATCAATCCGCAGGCCCCGACGCACCTCCTGGCCATTCCGCTCCGGCACTACGCGTCGCTCAATGAAGTGAAGGAATCGGGCGTGCTGGGCGGGCTCATGGGGTTCGCGCGCGACGTCGCCCGCGAGACGGGGATCGCCAACAAAGGCTACCGGGTGGTGGCGAATACGAATCACGACGGCGGGCAGACGGTCGCTCATCTGCACCTGCACATCCTCGGCGGGCGCGAGATGAAGTGGCCGCCGGGGTGAAGCGGGGATTGGGGATTGGGGCCGTCGTTCCCAATCCCCAATCCCCTTTCCCCAATGCCCGTCCCCCGTTAAGTTTGCTGGTCTCCCATACTTAGCGGGGTGTACGAGCTCCGCTCCTGAGATGAGGTGAGTTCGCAAATGCCGGAAGTCATCATTCACGATGACGAGAGTTTCGAGCGGGCGCTCAAGCGCTTCAAGAAGAAGTGCGAGAAGGCCGGAATTCTCTCGGACCTCCGCAAACACCGCCACTACGAGAAGCCCAGTGAGCGGAAGAAGCGCAAGATGAATGCCGCGCGCCGCAAGAACCGGCGCGTTCGGCCCGTCTAAATGGCCGGAACCCTGGAGCGGCTGCGCGCCGCGATGAACGAAGCGCGCAAATCCCGAAATTCGGCGCGCACGCTGCTCCTCTCCACCATCCTCGCAGACCTCAAGAACCAAGAGATCACCCTCGGCCACGAGCCCTCGGACGACGAGTCCGCGGAGGTCCTGCGCCGGGGCGTCAAGCGCCGCCGCGAGTCGGTCGAGCAGTACCTGAAGGGCAACCGCCGGGACCTGGCCGACAAGGAATCCGCCGAGATCGCGATGATCGAGGAGTTCCTGCCCGCCGCCGTGCCCCCCGACGAAATCCGGGCCGCCGTGCGCGCCGCCATCGCGGGCGGGGCGAAGGACCTGGGCAAAGTGATGGGCGCCGTGATGCCGCAGTTCAAAGGCAAAGCGGACGGAAAAGTCATCAACCAGATCGTGCGCGAGGAGTTGGCGTCGGCCGTATGACCCACCCGGGAGGGGTCACCCCCTCCGTGCTGGACACGCTCGAATTCCACGCCGCGTTGGGGCGGGTGGCGGAGCACGCCCGCGGCCCCCTGGGCGCCGCCCGGATCATGTCCCGCCGCCCGTCCTTCGACCCCGACCCGATCCGGGAATCGCTCGCGCAGGTCGCGGAGCTCGCCGCCCAGCTGATCACCGACGAGGGGATCAACGCCGAGTCGGTGCCCGACGTCACGCCGGCGCTGGACCTCCTGGCCGTCGAGGGCAGCGCCCTGGAGCCGAGGGCGCTCCTCGACGTTCTCGCGCTCTGCGGCGCCGCGCGGCTCGTGGGGACGGAGCTGAAGCGCCTCGAGCATCTGGCGCCCCGGACCGCGGCGCTTCGCGTGGATCCGCTCCCCAAACCAATCGAACCCCGTCTCGAGGCCTCGATCGGGCCCGACGGGATGGTCCTCGACGGCGCGTCTCCCGATCTCGCGCGGGCCCGCAAGGCGGTGCGCGAGGCCCGGGAGAAGCTCGTGACCCGCCTCGAGCAGATCCTCGCGGGACTGAAGACCGACGATCGCTCCGGCGACGCCGGGGTCACCGTGCGCAACAACCGGTACGTCATCCCGGTGCGCAGCACGTCGCGCGCCCGGGTCGGTGGGATCGTCCACGACGAATCGGCCACCCGTGCCACCGTGTTCGTCGAGCCTCCCGAGGTCATCGAGCTGGGCAACGAGCTGCGCGCCCGCGAGGCCGCCGAGCAGCGCGAGGTGCTGCGCGTGCTCCGCGAGCTGACCGACATCCTGCGCCCGCATCGGGAGCTGCTCGCCCGCTCGCTCGAGATGTGCGTGGCGTTCGACGACACGTGCGCCCGGGCCCGGTACGCGGTCCAGGTGAACGGGCACGCGCCGACGATCGGCGGCGGACCACTCGCGATTCACGACGGGCGTCACCCGCTGCTCGACGGCGGCGAACGGGTCGTGGTGCCGTTCGATCTGGTGCTCGAAGGCGACGAATGGACGATCCTGGTCTCGGGTCCCAACACCGGCGGCAAGACAGTGCTCATCAAGGCGGTGGGCCTGCTCAGCCTGCTCAGCCAGAGCGGCGTCATCCCGCCCATCGGCCCGCGGTCGTCGCTTCCGGTGTTCACCGGGTTCTACGCCGACATCGGGGACAAGCAGTCCATCGCCGAGAGCCTCTCGACCTTCTCGGCCCACACCCGGACCCTGCGGGAGATTCTCGACGGCGCGGGAGCCGGCTCGCTCGTACTGCTCGACGAAATCGGGAGCGGCACCGATCCGGCGGAGGGCGGGGCGCTGGCCGCGGCCACGCTCCGGACCCTGACCCGCCGGCATGCGGTCACGCTCGCCACCACGCACCTGGGCGCCCTGAAGCAGCTGGCCGCGGAGACGGTCGGGATCGTGAACGCGTCCCTGCAGTTCGACGCCGAGACCCTGACGCCGTCCTACCGTCTGCTGAAGGGGGTGCCGGGGCGATCGTACGGGCTGGCCATCGCGCGCCGGCTGGGCCTGCCGGCCGACGTCCTGGCGGACGCCGAGCGGTCGGTGCCGGACGCGGAGCGGAGTCTCGACCGGCTCCTCGCGGCGGTCGAAGCGAGAAGGCAGGAGGTCGAGGCCCGCGCGCTCGAAGTGGAACAGCGCGACCAGGCGCTGCGGGAAGAACGGGAAGTCGTCGAGCGCCGGGGGGACGACGTCGAAGACCGCGAGCGCGCGGTGCGCGACCGGGAGCGCTCACTCGATGCCGCGGCGCGCGACCAGGCCCGCGCCTATCTCCTGGACGCCCGGAAGACGGTCGAGGCCGCGCTGGCGCAGGCGCGAGCCGCGGTGGACGAGGCGACGGCGAGAGAAGCGCGGAGACTCGTCGAGGAGGCGATCGAGAAGACGGACGGGAAGCGGGAAGCGGGAAGCGGGAAGCGGGAGGCGGCAGGGGGCTGGCAGAATCTCGAGGACTTGAAGCGCGCTCGGGGAGCACCCACGCTTCCCGCTTCCCACTTCCCGCTTTCCGAGATCGCAGCCGGCGAATCCGAGATTTCACTGATTGGACTGCGCGCTGGAGAGGCCGAGGCGATGCTGGTGCGGGCGCTGGATGCGGCGATCGAGTCCGATCTCCCCTTTCTCCGGATAATTCACGGGAAGGGCACCGGCGCCCTGCGGAAGATGGTGCACGAGGTCCTGGGCGCGGACCGCCGGGTGAGCCGCTTCGGGTTCGCCGCGGCGAATCAGGGCGGGGCGGGCGTCACGGTGGCGGAGCTCAAGGCGTGAGCCTGATCCCCGACGAAATCATCGAACAGGTGCGGGACGCCGCGGACCTGATCGGGATCATCGGCGAGCACGTCGAGCTGAAGCGCACCGGGGCCGACTACCGGGGGCCCTGTCCCTTCCACGGCGGCACCCACCGCAACTTCGCCGTGATTCCCAAGAAGGGGATGTACTACTGCTTCGTGTGCCACGAGGCCGGCGACGTCTTCACGTTCTTCATGAAAAAGCTCGGGATGGACTATCCCACGGCGGTGCGCGAGGTCGCGCGCCGGGTGGGGGTCACCATTCCGGAGCGCGGGCCCGCCGGGCCCGACCCGCGCGAGCCGCTGTTCCAGGCGGTGGCGGCGGCGCACGACTGGTTCCAGCGGCAGCTGCGCGAAGCGCAGGAAGCGAAGATCGCGCGCGACTACCTCGCCTCCCGCCACATCGACGCCGACACCTCCGGCGTCCTGGGGCTCGGCTTCAGCCCCCGCGGCCGGGCCTTCCTCGACGGGATGCAGCAGCTGGGCATCAAGCCGGAGCATCTGCTCGAAGCGGGCCTCCTGGTGAAGCGGGACGACGGCACCCTGGTCCCGCGATTCCGCGAGCGGGTGCTCTTCCCGATTCTCGATCTGCGCTCGCGGGTGGTGGGGTTCGGCGGGCGGATCCTGGGGGAAGGGGAGCCGAAGTACTTGAACTCCCCCGAGACCCCGATCTTCCACAAGGGGCAGATGCTCTACAACCTCCACGCCGCGCGCCACGCCATCCGGAAGACCGAGCGCGCGGTGCTGGTCGAGGGCTACTTCGACGTGATCCGGCTCTCGCTGGCCGGCATCGAGGAAGTCGTCGCCCCGCTGGGGACCGGGCTCACCAGCGATCAGGCCGACCTGCTCAAGCGCCACACGGCGCACGTCATCCTGCTCTACGACTCGGACGAAGCGGGACTGCGCGCCACCTTCCGCGCCGGCGACGAGCTGCTCCACCACGGGCTCCGTGTCAGCGTGGCGACCCTGCCGGAAGGCGAGGACCCGGACACCCTGGTCCAGCGCGAGGGCGGGGCGGCGCTCGAGCGCGTGCTCCGGGACTCGGTGGACGTCTTCGACCGCAAGCTCCAGATCCTCGAAGCCCGCGGCATGCTGGGGACCCTTCCCGGCCGCCGCCGCGCGCTCGACCGCCTGCTCCCCACCATCCGCGCCGCGAAGGACCCGATCACCAAGGAGCTGTATCTCGCGCGGGCCGCCGAAGCGGCGCACGTACGGAAGGATGTGCTGGAACGGGAAGTAGCGATTGAGGGAAGCGGGAAGAGGGAGGGGGGAAGCGGGGGTCCGCCGACGCTTCCCGCTTCCCGCTTCCCGCTTCCCGTTCCTCCGTCCAACGCCGAGCGCGCCCTGCTGCTGGTCCTGCTCGCGGGCGATTCCTGGCGCGCCCGAGTCCTCGAGGCGGTCAGCGCCGACGCCTTCGAGTACCCCGCGTACCGCGAGATCTTCGAAGCCGTCCGTCAGGATTCCCCCGCGCTGCTCGACGGAGATGCGGCGCGGGTCTACGAAGACCTGGCCCGCCGGCGGGTGGATCCGGCGGAAGCGGGCACGATGTTCGACGAAGCGATGAAGAAGATCACGTCCCGGCCGCTGGACCGTCAGCTCGAAGAGCTCGATCGCGAGATGTCGGTCGCGGGACCCGAGGAACAGCGGATCCTGATGGCCCGGAAGCAGCAGGTCACCGCCGAACGCAACGCCGTGAATCCCACGTACAAGGCCGCAAGGAGGAGAGGTGCACCCGGATCTTGAAGCATTGTTGACCCTGCAGCGGAAGGATGAGGCCGTCCGCGCCGCCGACGAGGCGCTGGCCGCGCTGCAGCCCGAGGTGGCCCGGTTGGACGAAGCCCTGGCCGCGGCGGAGCGGCGGCTCGAGGCGGCCCGGCGCGGCATTCAGGACGCCGTCGGCCGCCGCGGCGAGCTCGAAGGGAAAATCGCGAGCTACAAGGGCATGCAGGATGCCCGGCGCCAACGGCTCGAATGGGTGAAGGGCGCGAAAGAAGCCCAGACCCTGATGGCCGAGCTGGACCTGGCGCGATCGGTGATCGCCAAGGAAGAAGTCGAGTTCCTGCGGTCCGGCGACGCGGTGACCGAGGCCGAGCGGCGCGCGGCGGAAGCGGAGAAGGCGGTGGAGGACGTGCGGGACGCCCAGCGGGCCGACCGGGAGATGCTGGCGGGCAAACGCGAGGCGATCGTGGCCGAGCGGGAGACCGCGGTGGCGGCGCGCGAGCTGGCGGCCACCAGCGTGCAGGCCGGCCTCCTGGCCCGCTACGAGAAGATCCGGAAGGGGAGAACCCCGACGGCGGTGTATCCGTTGCACGAGGGATCGTGCGGGCGCTGTTTCACGGCGGTCCCCACCCAGCGGCGGGTCCTGATCCAGCGGGGCACCACCATCGAAGGATGCGAGGCCTGCGGCGTGCTGCTGTACGTGGCGGAATGATTCCATCGAAATGGGCGCTGGCGGCGCCCCCTGATCCCGCGGCCATCCGCGGCTTGTCCGAGACGCTGAAGATTCCGGAGCCCCTCGCGGCGCTCCTCATCCAGCGCGGCCTGGACCAGCCCGACAGCGCCAAGGCGTTTCTCCGCCCCGAGCTCGAGCGGCTCAGCGACCCGCTCGAGTGGACCGGCATGCGGACCGCCGTGGAGCTCCTGGCGGCGGCGGTGCGGGACCGGGCGCCGATTCTCATCCACGGGGACTACGACGTCGACGGTCAGTGCGCGGCGGCGGTGCTCACGCGCGCCCTCCGCGCGGCGGGCGGCGTGGTGCACCCGTTCGTGCCGCACCGCATCCGGGACGGATACGACTTCGGCCCCGCGGGCCTGGCCCGCGCGGGCGCCGTGGGGGCGCGCCTGATCGTGACCTGCGACTGCGGCATCACCGCCGTGGACGCCGTGGCCAGGGCCCGGGCGGCGGGACACCAGGTGATCGTGACCGACCACCACCTGCCGGGAGACGCGCTGCCCGACGCCGACGCGGTGCTCGACCCGCAGCAGCCCGGATGCCCTTCGGTGGACAAGACCCTCTGCGGCGCCGGCGTCGCCTTCAAGCTCGTGCAGGCGCTCGTTCCGGCCCTCGGTCTGTCGCCCAACCTGCCGCTTCATTTCCTGGACTACGTGGCCCTCGCCACCGTCGCGGACGTCGTACCGCTGACCGGCGAAAACCGGATCATCGTGCGCCACGGCCTCAAGATGCTCGCCGAGTCGCGGTGGACCGGGCTGCGCGCGCTGGTGGAGGCCGCCGGACTCGCCGGGCAGCCGATCCGCGCGGGGCAGGTGGGGTTCATCCTGGCGCCCCGGCTGAACGCCGCGGGACGGATCGGCGACGCGAACGACGGCCTGCGCCTCCTGCTCTCGGACGACCCCGCGGAAGCGGGAGCCCTGGCCCGCCAGCTCGAAACCCTGAACGCGCGGCGCCAGGAGATGGACCAGCGGATCCTCGAGGACGCCGTCGACCTGGCCGGGAAGGTCCTGCGCCCCGAGGACTGCGCGCTCGTGCTCGCCGCCGACGACTGGCATCCGGGCGTCATCGGGATCGTCGCCTCGCGACTGGTGGAGCGCTACGGCCGCCCGACCTTCCTGATCGGCTGGGAAGGGGACGTCGGGCGCGGCTCCGGGCGCAGCATCGCCGGGTTCGACCTCCACGACGCGCTCCACCGTGTGGGCGCCGCGCTCGAGCGCTACGGCGGGCACACGATGGCCGCGGGCCTCACCATCCGCCGCGAGCGGTTCGACGAGTTCAAGGCCGGCTTCCTCGCGGTGGCCGCCGAGCGCCTCGGGCCGGAGGATCTGGTGCCGGCGCAGCGGGTGGACCTGGAGCTGCCGCTGGGCTCGGTGAGCGACGACCTGGAGCGGCTCATCCGGTACCTCGAGCCGTGCGGCGCCGGCAATCCGGCGCCGGTGTTCGGCGTCCGCGGGGCCCGGGCGGTGGACGCGCGGCGCGTGGGCGTCAATCATCTCAAGTTCACGCTGGACGACGGCTCGGGCGCCTTGCCGGCGATCGGCTTCCGCTGGGCCGACCTGGTCCCCGACGCCTGGCTGGCCAGCACGGTGGACGTGGCGTTCCGCCTGGAGCGCGACGAATGGCAGGGACGGGTCAGACTGCAGGCGCGCGTGGCGTCCATCACGCCCTCGGGCCAGGCCGCGGCGTGATCGAGATCGTGGCGGGAGAATTCCGGCGCCGGCGGCTCAAGACGCCCGCCGGGGACCGCACGCGCCCGACCGCCGGCCGGGTCCGGGAGGCGTGGTTCAACATTCTCCAGACCTCCATCCCGGGCGCCCGGGTGCTCGACCTCTACGCCGGATCGGGCGCCCTCGGTCTCGAGGCCCTGTCGCGCGGCGCCACCAGCGTGGACTTCGTGGAGCGGGCGCGCCCGGCCCTCGAGGCGCTGCGGGCGAACATCGAGACCCTGAAGGTCGCGGACCGGGTCACCGTGCACCGGGGCGACGCGCTCCGGTTCGTGGAGCGGCTCCAGCCCGGGCAGTACGACGTCGCGTTCGCGGACCCGCCCTATGCGGACGCCGCCGCCGCGCGGCTCTCGGCCTTGTTCCGCGCCGCGCCGTTCGCGCGCATCTTTGCGGTGGAGCACGCGGCCGGCACCCCGGTGGAGGGTGACGACAGCCGCCGCTACGGCGACACGGCCATCACCTTCCTCTACGCGTGACCATGACCCGGATCGCGGTGTACCCCGGCTCGTTCGACCCCGTGACCAAGGGCCACGCGGACCTGATCCGCCGGTCGCTGGCGTTCTCGGACCGCGTAGTGGTGGCGGTGGCGGTGAACGTGTCGAAGCAGCCGCTCTTCACGCTCGAGGAGCGGGTGGCGCTGATCCGGGAGACGGTGGACCTGACGAACGTCGAGGTCCGCTCGTTCGACGGGCTCCTGGTCGACTTCGCCCGGGAGGTCGGCGCCACCATCTTAATCCGGGGCCTGCGGGCGGTGTCGGATTTCGAGTACGAGTTTCAGATGGCCCTGATGAACCGGACGCTGGCGCCGGCGCTTGAGACGGTCTTCCTCGTGCCGGCCTTCGACCTCACCTACCTGAGCTCGAGCCTGGTCCGGGAGGTGGCGCGCTTCGGCGGAGACGTGTCGGCCCTGGTGCACCCGGCGGTCCAGCGGGCCCTCAAGGCGAAGTTCAAATCACACTCGGGGAGCAAGGGATGACTTTCAGCCTCAAGAAGGACGCCAAGGGCGTCGTGGTGGTCGGCGTGGACGGCCAGCTCATCGTCGGCAACCGGCAGGAGCTGAAGCAGAAAGTCCTCGAGGCGCTCGAGGGGGGCGGCCGGAAGTTCGTGGTCGACTTCACCAGCACCGGCTACATCGACTCCTCCGGCCTGGGCGTGCTCGTCTCCCTGTCCAAGAAGATCCGGGAGCAGGGCGGGGACCTCCGGCTCGCGGGGCTCAACGAAGACCTCCAGACCCTCTTCGAGCTGACCAAGCTCGACACGCTCTTCACCATCGCGAAGACGCCCGCGGAAGCCCTCGCGGCGTTCTGAGCGGGGCGCCGTGACGCCGCTCAACATCGGGATCCGCCGGCGGGCGGGGGACGTGGAGCTGATGCTCCTGGTCCCGAGCGACCTCGCCCTGGTCGCCGAGGCCGTCGAGCTGATCGCGACGCACACGCCCGAGGGGATCCTCTCGCCCCGCCGGGTCCAGTTCAATCTCCGCACCGTTCTGGCCGAGGTGCTGGCCAACGCGATCACGTACGGCAATCACGAAGACCCCGACAAGCACGTCGAAGTACGGGTGGAAGCGCGCCGGGAATGGGTGCGGGTGACCGTCACCGATTCGGGCGAGGGCTTCGATCCGGACGACGTGCCCGACCCCACCGCGGCGGACGCGCTCGAGCGGGAAGCCGGGCGCGGACTCTTCGTCATCCGCCACCTGGTCGACGCCGTCGACTTCAACGCCAAAGGAAACGCCGTCTCTCTCACCTTGCGGGCGGGATGACCCGCCTCGACAGTCTGGTGGCGGCGCTCACGGCCCTCACCGGGACCGGTCTTAGGGTCTGGCGCCGGTCCAACGGGGACGCGGAGGTCCGTCTCTTGGCGGGACGCGCGCCCGCGCGCGGGTGGCGCCCCCCGCTCCCGGCGAAGGGCGCCGCGCGCACCGTCAAGACGCCGGACGGCCCGGCGCGGTTCGCGCCCGTGCCGGGCGTCGCCGGCGCCTGGCTCGAGGCCCGCGCGCCCAAGCCGCGCGGCGGCCCGGCGGTGGACGCCAAGGCCCTCGCGCGGGTGGTGGCGGGCGTCATCGAGGCGGAAGACGAAACCAGGCAGGTCGCCGCCGAGCTGTCCGAGCGCTACGAAGAGATCGATCTGATCTATTCGATCAGCGAAGTCCTGGGGCACACCATCCAGCTCTCGGACGCCGCCGCCCGGATCTTGAAGGAGGTGTCCGGCGTCGTGGGCGCGCGGCGGGCCACGCTGCTCGCGGTGGACGAGGGCGGCAAGGTGCTCCGCATCGTGGCGGCGCAGGGGATGGACCCCTCCGAAGCCGAGCCGATCGAGGTGGACGATCCGTCGTCGGTGGCGGCGCGGGTGTTCCGGGAGGGGCGGATTCATTCCTACAATCCGCCCGCCGCGCCGGAGCACCCGGAGGACCCGGGGCGGGCGTACCGCGGGCACGCGTATCTCTCGGTGCCGGTCCTCTATGGGACGCAGAACGGCGTCTCGCGCCCCATCGGCGTGATCAACTTCACGGACCGGGCCGGCGGCGACGCCTTCTCCTCGGGGGACCGGAAGCTCGTCGCCGCGATCGCCAACCAGATCGGGGCGGCGCTCGCGAACGCGCGGCTCGTGTCCCGGGACCTGGAGCAGCAGCGGCTGCGCCGGGAGCTCGAGCTCGCGCGGGACCTGCAGCTCAAGCTCTTGCCCTCGCCGCTCGTGATCGCCGCCCGGGCCGACGTGGCGGCGCGCTGCCGTCCCGCCGAGGTGGTGGGCGGGGACTTCTACAATCTCCTGCGGCTTCCCGGGGACCGGGTCGGCGTGATGATCGGTGACGTGTCGAGCCACGGCTTCGGCGCCGCGCTGATCATGGCGCTCGCGATGGCGGCCTCGGGCATCCACGCCGAGTCGGCCGTGGATCCGGCGGAGGTGCTGGGACGGCTCGAGGAGTCGCTCTCGGACGAGCTCGCCAAGACCGAGATGTTCCTCACCTTGTTTTATGGCGTCATCGACCCGGGCGCCGGGCGCTTGACCTACGCCAATGCCGGCCACCCGCACGCGTTCGTCGTGCGCGAGGACGGCCGGCCCCAGCGCCTCGAGGCCACCCGGCCGCCCCTGGGGCTCGCGGCGGGCACCGGAGCGCCCGAAGCGACGCAGCCGTGGGCCCGGCGGGCGGACACGCTCTGCCTCTTCACGGACGGGATCGCCGACGCCACGAGTCTCCGCGGGACCCGCTTCGGCGAAGAGCGGGTGCTGGGGCACGTGGGCCGGATGCGCGGGCGGCCCACGATCGACATCCTGAACGCCGTGACCACCGAGCTCGACGCGTTCACCGACGGCGCCGATCCCGCCGACGACCGCACCATCGTCCTGCTCCGGGTGTGATCCCCAAGAAGAGCCTCGGCCAGCACTTCCTGTCCGATCCGCACATCCTCGGCAAGATCGTCGACGCGCTCGCTCCGGCGGCGGGGGAGACGGTCATCGAGATCGGACCGGGGAGAGGGGACCTCACCCGACTCCTCGCGCTCCGCGGGGCGCGGGTGATCGGGATCGAGAAGGATCGGCGGTTGATTCCGGGAGGAGCGGGAAGCGGGAAGTGGGAAGAGGGAGGTGTGACCATCGTCGAGGGAGACGCGCTTGAAATCGACTGGCACGCTCTCATTGCATCCACTCTTCCCACTTCCCGCTTCCCGCTTCCCGGCTTTTCGGTGATCGGGAACATCCCCTACAACATCACCTCGCCGCTCCTGGAGAAGGCGCTGACGCCGCCCCTGCCGTCGCGGATCGTGTTTCTGGTCCAGAAGGAAGTCGCGGACCGGATCGCGGCGCCGCCGGGATCGAAGACGTACGGCGCGCTGTCGGTGGGCATCCAGGCGGCCTGCCGGGTGGAGCGGCTGTTCACCGTGAAGGCGGGCGCGTTCCGGCCGCCCCCGAAGGTGGACAGCGCGGTCATCCGCCTCACGCCGCGCGCGGAGCCGGTGATCCCGGTGGAGCAGGGGCGGGCGTTCCGGAAGTTCGTGGTCGCGTGCTTCGGCCAGCGTCGCAAGCAACTGCGAAACGTTCTGGCCGCGGTCCTCGGCCGGGAGCCGGGAGCCGTCGCCGAGGGGCTCCGCGACCTCGGGTTCGATCCGACGAGTCGCCCGGAGAGGCTCGGGCCGCCGGACTTCGCCCGCCTCTTGATTTGGAGCCGACAATTGTGAAATAATTCACAATGCGGAAGATTTCCGACTCCACGGTCCGTCGCCTCTCGCTCTATCTGCGGTTCCTGGAGCAATTCCAGACCCAAGGACGCCCCACCGTCTCCTCCGAGGAGCTCGCCCGCCGCGGCGGCGCCACGTCGGCGCAGGTCCGCAAGGACCTGTCGTTTTTCGGCTCCTTCGGCAAGCGCGGCATGGGCTATGAAGTCCCCGAGCTGGTTTCGCGGCTCCGCGAAATCCTCGGTCTCCAGCGGGTCTACCGGGTCGTCCTGGTCGGGGCGGGCAAGATCGGCGGCGCGCTGGTGCACTACGAAGGGTTCCGCCGCCGCGGCTTCGAGGTCAGCGCCATCTACGACCGGGATCCCAAGAAGATCGGCTCGCGCTCCAACGGCCTGGTGGTCCGGGACGTGAAGCAGCTCGAGGCCGATCTCAAGAAGGAGCCCACCGACATCGCCATCGTCGTCACCCCGGCCGAGGCGGCGCAGGACGTGGCCGACCGGCTGGTGCGCGCGGGGGTCAAGGCGCTCCTCAACTTCGCGCCCGTCCAGCTCAAGGTGCCCCGCGACGTGGAAGTGAAGACGGTGAACATGGCGCAGGAGCTCGAAGCCCTAAGTTACTCCCTCGCAAATCGTTAGCCGGGCTGCCGCCCCCGGTTAGATTCCTCGCCTTATGCCGAAAGTCCGTGTCACCTCCGAAATCGGTCCCCTGAAGGCCGTCCTCGTCCACACGCCGGGTCCCGAGCTGGTCGCCGTGACCCCGGGGAACCGCGAGGACTACCTGTACGACGACATCATCGACCTGGACCTGGCGCAGCGGGAGCACCGGCGTTTCGTCGCCGTGCTCGAGCGCTTCGCCGAGGTCTACGAGGTGCGGGACCTGGTGACCGAGGTGGTGGCGCAGAAGGACGCGCGGGACTTCCTGATCACCCGGACCCTGGACGTCGTGTCTTCCGACGTGCTCGCCCAGCGGATGGCCGAGCTGCCGGCGGAGGATCTGGTGGGCCTGATGGTGGAGGGCGCGCTGGAAGAGGCCGGGCCCATCGCCCGGGCGCTCAACGAGGTCGGGTACGCCCTCCCGCCCTTGCCCAACCTGTTCTTCACCCGGGACACCGGGATGGTGATCGGGGACCACTGCATCATCGGCTCGATGCGGTACGGCGTGCGCTGGACCGAAGAGCTGCTCATCAAGTCGCTCTTCAAGTACCACGAGAAGCTCGCGAACGCCGGGATCCTGTACGACGGCTCCGAGGAGAAGCGGTCCAACTACACGCTCGAGGGCGGGGACGTGCATCCCATCCGCCCCGATCTCCTGGTGCTGGGCTTCAGCGAGCGGTCGACGCCGGCCGCGCTGGATCAGCTCTGCGACCTGGTCTTCGAGCATTCGGGGGTCACCGACGTCGTCATCGTGGTGCTGCCCGCGGAGCGGACGGCCATTCACCTCGACATGATCTTCACGCAGCTCGACCGGGAAGTGTGCTGCGTCTACCCGCCGCACTTCATCGGCCCGGAGCGCCTCGCGGTGCTGCACCGCCGGAAGCGGTCCAAGGGCGTGAAGGAGATGCCGAACTTCTTCGCGGCGATGCAGGCGGTGAAGCAGCCCCTCGAGCCGGTGTTCTGCGGCGGGCAGGGCCGGTCGCTCCAGGAGCGCGAGCAGTGGTCGTCGGCGTGCAACTTCTTCACCGTGCGCCCCGGCGTCGCCGTCACCTACGCGCGGAACGAAGCGACCCTCCGCGAGCTCGAGAACTCGGGCTTCCGGATCACGCCCGCCGTGAACCTGCTCACGGGCGACGAATGGCTGGACGAGGGGGAGCGCGGGATCATCACCATCGAAGGCTCGGAGCTGGTCCGCGGCGGCGGCGGCCCCCGGTGCATGACGCTGCCGCTCCGGCGCGACGACCTCTGAGCGGCATCGCCGCGGTGCCCGCCGGAAGCCTCTCGGGGCGCGCGGTCTCCTACCTCGAGGCCGGTCCGGCGGACGCGGTCGTCCTGGCCCGCGAAGTGTTGGGGGTGGTCCGGCCGCGCCGGGAAATCGCCGACCGCCTCATCGCCACCCTGCTGGGGGATGACCTCCGGGTCTCCCGCCTGCCCGACGGCCGCTGGGCCCTCGCGTCCCGGATTCCCAGTCCCGCCATCGCTTCGTGCACGTTCGCCGTGGTGGACGTCGAGACGACGGGCCTGAGTGCCCGGAAGGGCGGGCGCGTGATCGAGATCGCCGTGACCCGCGTCTCGCCCGAAGGCATCACGACGGTGCTGGACACGCTGGTGCGCTCGGACGCCCGCGTCCCCGGCGTGATCACGGGGCTCACCGGCATCACGCAGCCCATGCTCGCGGCGGCTCCCCGGTTCGAAGACATCACCGATCAGCTCCTCGGCGCACTGCGGGACGCGGTGTTCGTGGCCCACAACGCGCGTTATGATTGGGCGTTCCTGCAGGTGGAGCTGGACCGGGCCCGCGCGCTGCGGCTGACGGGTCCCCGCCTGTGCACCGTGCGGCTCACGCGCCGGCTGGTGCCTGCGCTCGACCACCGCAACCTGGACGCCGTGCTCCACCATTTCGGGATCTCGACCCCCGTGCGGCACCGGGCGGGCCCCGACGCGACCGCCACCGCGCGGGTCCTGTCCCGGCTGCTCGATCTCGCGGCGGAGCAGGGGGCGCGGACCCTGGCGGACCTGGGGGTGTCGTGACGCGCTCCACCACCTTTGCGATCGGACGCCTCAAGGCGCACGCGCTGGAGGCCGGGCGGCTCCGGCTCGACGGCGGCGCGATGTTCGGCGTGGTGCCCAAGCCTCTCTGGGAGCGCCGGGCGCCCGCCGACGAACGGAACCGGATCCGGCTCGCGATGCGGTGCCTCCTGCTGGAGCACCCCGACGGGCTGGTGCTGATCGACACCGGATTGGGCAACAAGGACTCGGACAAGTTCAAGGACATCTACGGCGTGGAGAACGCCGGAGCCGACGGGCGGACGGCGCTCGAGGACGCCCTCGCGTCGGTGGGGTTCAGCCCCGAGGACGTGCGGTGGGTGATCAATACCCATCTGCACTTCGACCACGCCGGCGGCGACACCTGGGTGGACCCGTCCGGCGCGGTGCGGCTGACCTTCCCGCGGGCCCGCCACGTGGTCCAGCGGGGCGAGCTCGAGTTCGCCACCCACACCAACGAGCGCACGGCGGGGAGCTACCTCCCCCCGAACTTCGCCTCCGTGGATTTCACGCTCCTGGACGGCGAACGGGAGGTCCTGCCGGGGATCCGGTGTCTCCCCACGCCGGGACACGTGCCCTACCACCAGTCGATCCTGATCGAGAGCGGCGGGGAGCGGCTCTGCTATCTGGCCGACCTGGTGCCGACGTCGGCGCACCTGCCGCTGGCCTGGATCATGGGGTACGACGTCCAGCCGCTCGTGACCCTGGAGAGCCGGCGGGCGATCTACGGGCGGGCCGAGGCGGAGGGGTGGCGGTTGTTCTTCGAGCACGACCCGGCGGTGATCGAGGGGCGGCTCGCGAAGGACGGGAAGGGGTTCGCACTTGTGGCCCCGGTTGCCGTCGGCTAACTTCAGGCCCACAATAGAGTAAGCGGGCGCCGTCGCGGCGCCCCACCCGCAGCCGGCGAAGGGATGCCGAGCGCCAGGGTTTGTTGGAGCCAGCGGCCGTCGGCCGTCAGCCAGCCTGCTGACGGCTGGACGCTGAAGCTGTCCAGCGGATCCTGCGAGCACGCGGGGTCCGTTTTCTTTTACGCGGAGCTGGCACACTGGCCTTCGAACCTGGAAGCAGCAGCAGCAACACCGGCAGCAGCAGCAGCAGTCCCAGTCGTACCCCGCGCACGCGGGTGAACCGCCAGATCCGGATCAGTCCGGTGCGCGTGATCGCGGACAATGGAGATCAGCTGGGCGTCCTGTCGATCGACGAGGCGCTCAACGCCGCGGCGGAGCGGGGCCTCGACCTCGTCGAGGTGGCGCCGCTGGCCCGGCCCCCCGTGGTCAAGATCATGGACTACGGGAAGTTCAAGTTCGAGCAGGCCAAGGCGGCGCGCGCGGCGAAGAAGAAGCAGCACGTGATTCACCTGAAGGAAGTGAAGTTCCGTCCCGGGATCGACGACCACGACTTCGCCTTCAAGACCCGCCACGCGCGGGAGTTCCTGCAGGAAGGGAACAAGGTCAAGGTGACGATGATGTACCGGGGGCGGCAGATGGCGCACATCGATCTGGGGCGCCAGGTGCTGGACCGGGTGGCGGTGGAGCTGAAGGACATCGCCAAGATCGAGCAGGACCCGAAGCTCGAAGGCCGGAACATGTCGATGGTGCTGGGACCGAAATAGAGGTGCCAGGTGTCAGGCGCCGGGTGTCGGGGTCGACACCTGCTGATCGGCCCTGACACCCGACACCCGACACCTGATACCTGAGGACGTATGCCGAAGATGAAATCGAAGCGCGCGCTGAGAAAGCGCGTGAAGATCACCGGCTCGGGAAAGATCCGGCGCCACCGGGCGTTCAAGAGCCACATCCTGACCAAGAAACATCCGAAGCGGAAGCGCCGGCTCCGGCAGGGCGCGCTGGTTTCGCACGCGGATCAGAAGCGCCTGATGCGGTTGCTGCAGGCCTAGGGAGAAGACATGCCTCGCGTCAAGAGCAACGTCGCGCGCCTCGCGCGCAAGAACAAGATCATGAAGCTCGCCAAGGGCTACTGGGGCGGGCGCTCGAAACTGTGGAAGGCCGCCAAGGAATCGGTGGAGCGCGCGGAGAAGTACGCGTACCGCGATCGCCGCCGGAAGAAGGGCGACTTCCGCCGTCTCTGGATCACCCGGATCAACGCCGCGGCGCGGCTCCACGAGCTGTCGTACAACCGCCTGATGAACGGACTCCGCAAGGCGGGCGTGGAGATCAACCGCAAGGTGCTCGCCGACATCGCGGTGCGGGACCCGGCGGCGTTTGAACAGCTGGCGGAGGTCGCGAAGAAGGCTCTCTGACGATGCGCGACCTCCTCGCCAGCCTCGACCGGCTGCGGGAGCGCAAGCCCGAGATCGGTGAGGCCGATCAGCGTCGGCTCCAGGACCTGAAGACCGAGTTGCTCGGGCGCAAAGCCGGTGCGCTGACCGACATCCTCAAACAGCTCCCCTCGCTCGACCCCGACACCCGCAAGGCGGTCGGAGGGAAGGCGAACGCCCTCAAGCAGGAGCTCGAGGCCGCGTTCGCCGACCGCGAGCGCGCGCTCGCCGCCCTCGAGCGCAAGCCGACGGGCGCCGACCTCACCATGCCGGGCCGTCCGGTCTGGCGCGGCGGCCTCCACCTCACCACCCAGGTGGTGAACGAGATCTGCGGCATCTTCGCCGATCTGGGGTTCACCCGCGCGGTGGGTCCCGAGGCCGAAACCGAGCGCAACAACTTCTACGCCCTCAACTTCCCGCCCGACCACCCGGCCCTGGACGCCCAGGATTCTTTCTATCTGGGGGCGGGGACCCTGCTGCGGACGCACACCTCGCCGGTGCAGGTCCGGACCCTCGAGGCCTACCCGCCGCCGATCCGGGTGGTGATTCCGGGGCGGGTGTACCGCCGTGACCCCTTCGACGCCTCCCATTCGCCGGTCTTCGAGCAGATCGAGGGGCTGGTGGTGGACGAGGGGGTCACCTTCGTCGATCTGAAGGCGGCGCTGACGGCGTTCGCCCGCCGGTTCTTTTCGCCCACCACGAAAGTCCGCTTCCGGCCTTCCTTCTTCCCGTTCACCGAGCCGTCGGCGGAAATGGACGTCCAGCACCCCCTCTGCGGGGGGCGGGGATGCGCCACCTGCAAGGGCACGGGCTGGATGGAGATCCTGGGCTCCGGAATGGTGCACCCCGCGGTGCTCGAGCAGTGCGGGGTCGATCCGGAGCGGTACACCGGCTACGCGTTCGGGATGGGTCCGGAGCGGATCGCGATGAGCCGCCACGGGATTCCCGACATCCGCCTGCTCTTCGAGGACGACATGCGCTTCCTGGCGCAGTTCGCGGGGGGAGACCGGTGAACGTCTCGCGCCGCTGGCTGGAAGCCCTCCTCGACCGCCCGCTCGACGCGCGCGAGACCGCCGATCAGCTGAGCAACCTGTGCGCGCCGGTGGACGGCATCGTGCCGCTGCACCACGACCTGGGCGAGGTGCTCATCGCGCGGGTGCTCGAGGTGCAGAAGCACCCCGACGCCGATCGCCTGAGCCTGTGCCAGGTGGACGCGGGCGCGGGCGGGCCCGTGGAAGTGGTCTGCGGGGCTCCCAACGTCACGGCGGGGAAGACCTACCCGTACGCGCCGGTGGGTGCGACGCTCCCCGGCGGCCTGAAGCTCGAGCGCCGCAAGATCCGCGGCGTGGTCTCGAACGGCATGCTCTGCTCGGCCAAGGAGCTGGGGCTGGGACAGGATCACGCCGGGATCCTCGAGCTCGACACCGCCGCGGCGCCGGGGACCCGCTTTCTCGATGCGCTCCCCATCGCCGACGAGCAGATCATCATCGACGTCGGCGCGAACCGGCCCGATCTGCTGTGCCACCGGGGCGTGGCCCGCGAGCTGGCCGCGGTGAGCGGCGGGCGCGTGAAGTTGCCCGCGATTCCCGGCGCGACGGGGGCGGGAGTCAATCTCCCGATGCCGCGGCGCGCGGGACGCGACGGCGCCGTGGACGGCGTGACCATCCGCCTCGAAGACGCCGAAGGGTGCCGCCGGTATCTGGCGGCGGTGATCCGCGGCGTGAAAGTGGGAAAGAGCCCCGCATGGCTCGCGAACCGGCTGACGGCGATCGGACAGCGGTCGGTGAACAACGTCGTGGACGCCACGAACTACGTGCTCTTCGAGCTGAACCAGCCGATGCACGCGTTCGACCTGGCGAAGCTCCGGGGGCCCGCCGTGGTGGTGCGGCGCGCCCGGCCGGGCGAGAAGATCGTGACCCTCGACGGCGTCGACCGGACGATGACCGCCGAGATGACGGCCATCTGCGACGCCGAGCGGCCGACCATCGTCGCCGGCGTCATGGGCAGCGCGGAGTCCGAGGTCACGGACGGGACGACCGACCTGGTGCTCGAGTGCGCGTACTTCGATCCCGTCCGCACCCGCCGCACCCGCCGGGCCCTCGGCGTCTCGAGCGAATCGAGCTACCGCTACGAACGCGGGATCGACCTCTGGGGGATGCCGGACGCGCTGCGCCGCGCGGTGGAGATCATCACCGCGGTGGCCGGGGGGACGGTCCGCGAGGCGCCGCTCGATCTGTGGCCGGAGCCGGAACAGCCCCGCGCGGTGTTCCTCCGGCCCGCCCGGGTGAGCCACCTGCTCGGCGTCGACGTCTCCCGGACCGAGATCGAGAAGCTCTTGACGTCGGTCGGGTTCGTCGCGCTGCCGAAGGACGACCGCCTGGCGGTCCAGGTGCCCGGGTGGCGTCCGGACGTGACCCGCGAGGTCGACCTCATCGAAGAGGTGGCCCGGCTCCGCGGCTACGACTCCTTCCCCGACGAGCTCCGGGCGTATCGCCCCGGCACCGTCCCGGATTCTCCGGTCGAGCAGGCCAAGGACCGGGTGCGGCAGGCCCTCGCCGGCGCCGGGTTCTACGAGGCCCGGACCCTCTCCCTCGGCCCCAAGGACTCCCCGGACGCGGTGGCCGTCTCCAACCCCCTGTCCGCCGAGGACGCCCATCTCCGGGGCGCCATCCTGCCCGGGCTCCGGCGCCGGGTGGAGCACAACTGGGCGGAGCGGATCAGAGACGTCAGACTGTTCGAGGTGGGGACGGTGTTCAGCGCGGGGATTGGGGATGGGGGATTGGGGAAAGGGGGGCTCCCGGGAGAGTGGGTCTCCGTGGCCGGGGTCCTGACCGGCGCTCGGACTCCGCCCCATTGGACAGGTGCGAAAGTACCTGATATGGACATATGGGACCTCAAGTGTCACTTTGAGTTAGCGGTTTCGGCATCCCACCCCGGGGCGACGGTCAGGCCTTCGGACGAGCTGGGTGGCTGGGAGGCCGTGGCCCGAGACGGAGTCGTGGTGGGGAGGGCGTCGAGCCTCGAAGCGGATGCCCCCGATTGGGCGGCGCCGCTCTTGGGCTTCGAAGTGCGGCTGGCGGCGGGGGTGCGGGAGAACGTGCAGTACCGCCCGCTCCCGACGACCCCGCCGGTGGATCAGGACGTGGCGCTGGTGCTGCCGCCGGGCGTGAGTGCGGCGGCGGTCGAGGCGGCGTTCCGCAGGGCCGCGGGACCGCTGCTCGAGAGCCTGTCCCTGTTCGACGAGTATCGGGGGGCGGAGCTGCCGGCCGGCTCGCGCAGCGTGGCGTGGCACTGCGTCTTCCGGGACCCGGCGCGGACGTTGCGGGCGGAAGAGGCGGAGAAGAGTCTGAAGGCGGCCCTGGCCGCGGTGGAGGCTGAGCTTGGGGTCAAGCGGAGAACGACTTGACGCGTTAGCGCTCGATCATCTCGAGGGCACCCTGCGCCACGTGGCGGAGGAGCTCGCGGGATGGCGCGCGCGCGCCCTCAAGGCCGAAGCCGAGGCCCGGCACGCGCCGGCGCCCGCGACCGCCGGCCCGGGGCTGACGCTGGCGCGGCCCGACCCCGAGCTCAGGACCCGCATGGCGGACCTCGAGGCGGAGAACCGGATTCTCCGTCAGCGCGTGGAAGTGACCCGGGCGCGCGTGCACGACCTCCTGGCGCGGCTCGCATTCCTCGAGGAGCAGGGTCGTGAGACGTCCAGCGGCTCGGCCGGCGCCGCCGGAGCGGTCCGATGAGCGTCAAGAAGAACTCGGTCAAGGTGATGATCGGGGGCGAGGAGTACACCGTGCGCTCCGACCTCACGCCCGAGTACACCCGCGAGGTGGCCGGATACCTGGATCAGGCGCTGAAGAAGGTGCTGGCGCAGGGTGGGCTGGTGGAGACCCACAAGGCGGCCATCCTGGCCGCGCTGGACATTACGAACGAGCTTTTCCAGGCGCGGAAAGGCGAGCGGGAAGTCGCCGCCCGGCTGGCGGCGCTCGCGGACGATCTGGAGAAATTGCTGCCGCCGCAGAAGCGAAAAGTCGTCTAGCTGATCGCTGACTAATTCCAACTCTACGGCGGTGCCTCCGGGCGCCCCGGTGAAGGGCATAGATCCATGACAGGCTGGCTCGGAATGATCCTGGCCGTGCTGGGCGGCGCAGTCGCCGCCGGCGCGGTTTTCTATTTCCTGGGACGGCGGCTGGAGCGGCGTCTCGCCCAGGTCGCCCAGGGTGCCGCGGACCGCGAGCATCACCGGCAGATGGAAGAAGCCCGGCAGGCGCGGACCCTCGAAGTGAAAGAAGAGCTCATCCGGGCCCGCGAAGGGCTCGAGCGCGAGCTGCTCGGCCGCCGGCAGGAGGTCGACCGTCGCCAGCAGACCCTCGATCAGAAAGTGACCGAGATCGAGAACCGCCAGCGCGCGATGGGCCGGACCGAAGCGGCCCTCCAGGAACGGGAGAAGGGCCTGGCGGGACTGGAGCAGGAGGGGCGGGCGCGCCTCGAGCGCCTGGCCGGGCTCTCCGCGGCCGAGGCCAAGCAGGAGCTGATCCGGGGCCTCGAGGACGAGGCGCGGAGCGACGCGGCCGCGCTGGTCCGCGACATCAAGGAGCAGGCCCGCAAGAACGCCGACCGGGAAGCGCGGAAGATCATCGCCATCGCCATCCAGCGCATCGCGGCGGAGCAGACCGCGGAGTCCACGGTGGCGGCCGTGCCGCTCCCGTCGGATGAAATGAAGGGCCGCATCATCGGGCGCGAAGGCCGGAACATCCGGGCGTTCGAGACCGCGACCGGCGTCGACGTCATCATCGACGACACCCCCGACACCGTGGTGGTCTCCTGCTTCGATCCGGTGCGCCGGGAAGTCGGGCGCCTCGCGCTGGAGCGGCTGATCGCGGACGGCCGGATCCATCCCGGACGCATCGAAGAGATCGTCAACAAGGCGCGGGAAGAGATCGACGCCGGGATCGTCGAGGCGGGGGAGCAGGCCGCGTACGACACCGGGATCCACGGCCTCCACCCCGAGCTGGTCCGGCTGGTGGGACGGATGAAGTACCGGACCTCCTACGGGCAGAACATCCTCGAGCACTCGAAGGAAGTGGCCTGGCTGGCCGGGATGATGGCCGCCGAGCTCAAGCTCGACGTGCTCCTGGCCAAGCGCGGGGCGCTGCTCCACGACGTCGGCAAGGTCCTCACCCACGAGCACGAGGGCACCCACGTCCAGCTGGGTGTCGAGGTGGCCACGAAGTACGGCGAGCATCCGGTGGTGATCAACTGCATCGCCGCGCATCACGACGACGTGCCGCACGAATCCGCCATCAGCGTGATCGTGCAGGCCGCGGACGCCATTTCCGGCTCGCGCCCCGGCGCCCGCCGCGAGGCCTTCGAGACCTACGTCAAGCGCCTGAGCCAGCTCGAAGAGATCGCCGGCCGGCACCAGGGGGTGGAGAAAGTCTTCGCCATCCAGGCCGGGCGGGAAGTCCGCGTCGTGGTCACTCCCGATCGCGTGGACGACCAGGCGGCGGTCAAGTTGTCGCAGGACATCGCGCGGAAGATCGAGAACGAAGTGCAGTATCCCGGGCAGATCCGGGTGGTCGTGGTGCGGGAAACGAGAGCGGTGGACGTCGCGAAGTAACCGGGTGTCGGGTGCCAGGTGCCGGGTGTCGGGAGACCAAATGGAGGCGCGGACGTGGAAGCGCAGCTGATCGACGGAACGGCCATCGGGAAGACCATGCGGGCCGAGCTCGCGGGTGAGATCGAAGTCCTCCGGAAGAAGGGGGTGACGCCGGGGCTCGCGGTGGTGCTGGTGGGTGAAAACCCGGCCTCACAGGTCTACGTCCGCATGAAGGGGAAGGCCTGCGAAGAAGCGGGCATGCATTCGGAGACCATCAGGCTCCCCGCGGACACCTCCGAAGTGGACCTCCTCACCGTGGTGGATCGCCTGAACGCGGACCCGAAGATCCACGGCATGCTGGTCCAGCTCCCGCTCCCCAAGCACATCAACGCCGAGCGGGTCCTCCTGCGCATCGATCCGGCCAAGGACGTCGACGGCTTCCATCCGGTGAACGTCGGGAAGGTCTCGATCGGCGACCCGTCGGGCTTCCGCCCGGCGACCCCGTACGGCGTGCAGCAGCTCTTGATGCGCAGCGGCGTGGAGACCAGGGGCGCGCACGCGGTGATCGTGGGCCGCTCGAACATTGTGGGCCGGCCGATGGCCGCGCTCCTGCTCCAGAACGGTCCGGGCGGGAACGCCACGGTCACCGTCTGCCATTCGCACACCCGCGACATCGCGTCGATCACGCGGCAGGGCGACATCCTGATCGTGGCGATGGGGAAGCCGGAATTCGTCACCGGCCCGATGGTGAAACCGGGCGCCGTGGTGATCGACGTCGGCGTGAACCGGGTGGATGATCCTTCGGCGAAGAACGGCTACCGGCTCGTGGGGGACGTCCGGTTCGCCGAGGCGCGCCGGATCGCTTCGGCGATCACGCCGGTCCCCGGAGGCGTGGGACCCATGACCATCAC
>DATJQI010000014.1:0-52439 GCA_035505915.1 Gemmatimonadales bacterium
TCGACCACGCAGTAGGGATGGAAATCCAGCTGGGTGTACAGCCCCGGATAGCTGTACTTGCTGTACGCCGTGCCGTTCGAGCCGACGCCGGGGCTCGGGAAGTTGGTCATGTGATTGATTACGGCGTCCACGTAGATCCCCACGCCCGCCGCGGCGCACCGCGTCACCATGTCCTGGAACTCGGCGCCCGTGCCCGACCGCGAGAGCGCGATGCTGTAGCTCACCGGCTGATAGCGCTCGCTCCAGTCGAACGTGGGCGTGATGCTGTGCTCTTCGGGGGGGGACACCTGGACCGCCGTGAATCCCGCGGGCCCCAGGACGTTCTCGCATTCACTGGCGATGTCGGTCCACTTCCACTCGAAGAGGTGCACGAACACGTCGCCCGCGGCCATGTGGCCGGAGGGCCGGTAGGTCTGGGCGAGGGTGGGGCGGGGCGGCGGCGGGCTGCCCGGCGGCGGCGTGGGAGCCGCGGCCTCCGAACATCCCGCGAGCCCCCACAGCGCGAGCGCGACTCCCGCGAACAAACCGGGGCCCCGCCGGTACGTCGGCGGAGCCCCGGTGAGTGTCCGATGCGAGCGGCCGATGCTCAGTAACCCGGGTTCTGCTTCAGGTTCGGGTTGGCGATCAGGACGTTCGCGGGGATGGGGTACAGGTCCCGCGAGGACGGCGTCGCGACGGCGGTCGAGTCCGTCCCGTACGCGTTGGCGCCCTTCCACGCCCAGAGATACGTGCCGCCGGTGAAGAGGCCGTAGCGGACCAGGTCGGTCCGGCGATGGCCTTCCCACATCAGCTCGCGGCCGCGCTCATCCAGGATGGTCTGCGTGGTGAACGTGCTGTCCGGAATCTGGTGGAGCGTGTCCCCGAAGGCGCGTGCCCGCAGCGCGTTGACGTACGTCAGCGCCTGGGCTCGGGTGCCGCCGCCGCCCCGCAGGCTCGCCTCGGCGTAGATCAGATACGCTTCGGCCAGGCGGAACATCGGGAAGTCGGTGTCGGCGAAGGAAATGTTCGAACCGGTCCCGCCGCCCGACGTCTTGTTCGTGTACTTGGGATACAGCACGCCGTTCCCGAAGTTGTTGATGGCGCCCACGGCGATCGTCTGCCCGCTGGTGAACGCCACGGCGCCGCGTCCATCGCCGGCCTGGAACAGCGCATAGGCCGACGGCTTCAACCGGATGCCGTACCAGCAGCCGTCCACGGCCAGCGTCCCGTTCCCCAGGCTGTTTCCGCAGGACGCGTGGATGATGAAGTTCGTCGAGCCGTACGTCTGGGTGTGCTGGCCGTCTTCGGGTACCGAGAAGATCAGCTCGGGCGAGTTGTTGTTGTCGGCCGTGAAGTTGTTCTGGAACACCGGGTTGATCTGATAGAGCCCCGAGCTGATCACGTTCGACGCCGACGTCAGCGCGTCCGCGTAGTCCGGGGTGCCGGTGTACACGCCGGCGTTCAGATACAGCTCGGCCAGGAGCATGTCCGCGGCGCCCTGCGTGGCACGGCCGTAGATGGCCGCGTCGGGAGCGGGCGTCGACACCGGCAGCTGGGTCCGGATCGCGGTCAGCTCGCTGACGACGTAGTTATAGATCTGCGCGCGGGTCGCCTGCTTCGGCTCGCTCGCCAGGGGATCGTTCTCGGTGACGAGCGGGATGTTGCCGAAGAAGTCCAGACCGTGCCAGTACGACAGCGCCCGCAGGAAGCGGGCTTCCGCGCGGTAGGTCTGGATGGTGGCCTTGAGGGTGGGGCTGACTCCGCGGCTCGCCAGCGCGGCGTCGGTGGTCTCCCGCAGGAACTCGTTCGCCATCCCCACCTGGAAGAACACGCGGTAGTACATCGCGCTGGTGAACCGGTTGGACGAGTTCCAGCCCTGGGTGTTGATCTCCGGCAGGGTCTGGTCGCCCCAGGCGATGACGGCTTCATCGGTGGGCAGCTCCTCGAGCTCCCAGTAGAGACGCATGTACTGGGAGAAGCCGCCGTCGATGTATTGGATGTCGGTATTGCCGTCGCCGCCGCTCTGACCGCCCACGGCCAGGCCCACGTAGATCTTGGCCAGGAACTCCTTATAGGAGCTGGGGTCGGCGAAGAAGTTCGCGTTGGACACGATGCTCTTCGGCTGCACGGTCGGATCGGTGCACGCACCGCCGATCAACACCATCGCGGCCGCCATGCCGAGCACTTTCCACGCCTTGCTCATGTGCCTGCTCCGTTCCCTCGAGGTTCGGTCCGCTACGCGGGTCGTCTCAGAACTGGACATCGAGACCTCCCGTGAAGGTGCGGGACCTGGGATAAATATTGTTGTCGATCCCGTTCAGTCCAGCCGTGGGATCGACTCCGGAGTATCCGGTTATTGTAAAGGCGTTCTGGATCAGGGCATACACCCGCAGGCGCTGCGCCTGGAACGGGAACGTGTAGCCCACCATGATGTTGTCCATCCGCAGGAACGAGCCGTTCTCCACGTAATAATCCGACAGGAGCTGCTGCGTCTTGAACCCGGTCGCCAGCACCGAGGTGCTGAGGTTGTACGGGGAGGAGCCGTCGGTCAGCTCGCGGTAGTCGCCCACGTTGGACGCCACGTTGTTGTACACGTAGTTGCCCAGCCAGGCCCGGAGCGTGAAGCTGAAATCGAACCGGTGGAACGTCATGTTCGACGTGAAGCCGAAGATCCAGTGCGGCGCCGGGTCGTGCTCGGCCACCGTGTTGGCGCCGATCGCGCAGCCCGTGGTGTCGGCCCCGGCGAGCGTCAGATAATGCCCCTCTTCGGGCTTCCCGTTCTGGTAAACCTGCCGGCACACGTAGAACGAATTGATCGGCTGTCCCGGCTCGAGAATCTGCACCGTGCTGCCCACGCCGCCCGCGATCCCGCCCGTCGGGATCTGGCTGCCGGTCCCGGGGACGTTCGGATTGATGGACGTCAGGGTGTTGACGTTGTGCGAGACGTTGAAGCTGGTGTTCCAGGAGAGGCCGCCGTTCGGGGCCGCGTCGAGCAGGCGCGCGGTGATGTCGAAATCGAACCCCGTGTTCTTCATGCTGCCGATGTTCGTCAGCAGGAAGTTCGACAGGTTCGAGGCGGGATCGATGGGAATCGTGAAGAGCAGGCCGTCGGTCTTCTTGTTGTACCAGTCGATCGAGCCGCTGAAGCGCGAGCCGAAGAGGGCGTAGTCGGCGCCGAAATCCCAGGTGGTGGTCGACTCCCACTTCAGGTTCGGATCCACGGCGCTGGGACGGAAGGGGCAGACGAACTGGTTGCCCAGCTGCGCCTCGGCCGTCGCGTTGCACGCCGTGAACGTCGGATCGAACAGGTAGTTGCCGAACGACTGGTTTCCGGTCTTGCCCCACGAGCCGCGGAGCTTCAGGTCCGAGATGGCCCCGATGCTCTGCATGAAGGGCTCCTGCGAAATACGCCAGCCGACGGACGCGGCCGGGAAGTTACCCCACTGATTCCCGGGGCCGAACCGCGACGAGCCGTCGCGGCGGATGCTGGCCGACACCAGGTAGCGGTCGTTGATGTTGTAGCCGGCGCGGCCGAAGAACGAGATCAGCTTCGAGTCCTCGAGGTCGACCGACGTCAGGATCGTCCCCGCCTGCGGGATGCCGGCGTCGCCCAGGGCGTTGGTCGAGAGCTGGGTCGCGCTGGTGGTCGGATACCGCGAGTGGGACTGGGAATAGGAGTAGCCGCCCGTGAAGTCGAAGTTGCCGGGGCCGACGCTCACCGGGGGCTGGTAGTCCAGGAAGGTCTCGAGCAGCGTGTTGGCCTGCTGCGACTGGCCTTCGAAGTAGCTCCCGTCGGTCCCGTTCTTGGTCTGCTGGTGGATGTTGTTGGCGTAGAAGCTCACGCGGTCGGCGTAGGTGACGTCATAGCCGACGCGCGCCGTCGCCGTGAGGCCGCGGAGCGCGTTCCAGTTGGAGAAGTCGTACTTGGCTTCGACGTTGCCGACGCTGCGATAGGTCGTGCCGTGGTCGAGCGCGTTGTTCAGGATTTCGACCGGGTTGTCGGCCGACGTGAGGCTGTTGCCCGGCCAGTTGTAGTACCCGGTGGCGCTCGTGCCGTCGAACTCCGGCTGGGTGGGACCCATCTGCGCGGCGTTCGACAGCACCCCGCCGGGCGCGAACGTGTCGTACGAGCGCGCGCCCTGGAGCGTCGTGTGCAGGCTCAGCCGGTCATTGTAGAGGCGCTGATTGTAATTGACGCCCAGCTGGATCTGCTGGGTGGAAGAACCCTGGATGATGCCGTCCTGGTTCAGGTAGCCCAGGGAGAGCCGGTAGTTGCTCGTGGCGCCGGATCCGGCGAGCGCGAGGTTGTGGGACTGGCCGGTCCCCGTCCGGTCGATGAGATCGAACCAGTTGGTGTTGGAGGTCCCGAGCTGCGGGACCGCCGCGGGGGCGTACTGCGCCACGGCCGCCGCGAACTGGCTCGCGTTCAGCATCGAGGGCACGCGGGTCACCGACGACGACATGTAGGAGCCGCCGTAGGTCACGTGCGCCTGGCCCTGGCCGCTCTTCGTCGTGATCAGGACCACGCCGTTGGAGGCGTTGGAGCCGTAGATCGCGGCGGACGCGGCGTCCTTCAGGATGGTGATGCTCTCGATGTCGTTCGGGTTCAGGAAGTTCAGCGGGTCATTCCCGGCCGAAACCCCGCCGCCCGAGCCGGTGCCCAGCGGTACGCCGTCGACGACGTAGAGCGGCTCGGAGCTGGCGTTGATCGAGGCGGTGCCGCGGATGCGGATGGAGAGCCCGCCGCCCGGCTGGTTGTTGTCGACCACCTGGACGCCCGACACTTTGTCTTCCATCAGGTTCTGCGGGCTCACCACGGCGCCGGGGTTGAAGTCGGCGGTGCCCACCTGCTTCTGCGAGCCGGTGACGTCACCCGCACGGGCCGTCCCGTAGCCGATCGCGACCACCTCGGCGAGTGTGACCGCCTGGGGTTCGAGCGCGAAGTCCACCTGCGCGGTGTCGTTGCCCTGGAGTGAGTAGGCCTTGGATTGCGGACCGTACCCGATGATCCGCGCGCGCACGGAATCCGCGCCCGCCGGCACCCCGAGCAGCAGGTAACTGCCGTCCGAGAGGGTGACGGTGCGGTGCGAACCCGCCGAAACCGTGACGCCCGCGAGGGCGGCATGGTTGACGTCGTTCGAGACGACGTGGCCACGGATGGTGCCGGTGGCCTGGGCGGAGAGCGATGCGCTCCCGAGAAGGAGCGCGCCCCCGATGAGCCGTCCTAGTCTCATACCCATCTCCTCTAAGCGTTTAGGGCAGACATGCGCCGGGTGGTGTCCGGAACCTGAGCGGGGCTTGAAGTAACGCTTGGGTAACATTCTGTCAAATGGCTGACCTGACCTTGAGGAGCGGTGTAAGAACCCGCTTTTTCAATGAGTAACGGAAGCTTCACACTCGCGCGTTTTGTGCATCGCGGGGGGAATCCGATATGACCGCGTCCGCGTTACTCGCTCTCCTTTCCTTCATTCAGGCGCCCGCCACGGCCTGCTGCACCGTGACCATCCACGCCCGGGTGCCCGCCGGGACCGGCGCGGTCTACATCGGCGGCTCCCTTCCCGAGCTGGGCCCCTGGCGCGCCGACGGCAAACGCCTGGTGGGTGAGGGCCCGGACCGCCAAGTCCGGCTGACCATCCCCGCCGGCACCGTCTTCGAATACAAGCTCACGCTGGGCTCCTGGGACCGGGAAGCCCTGACCGCCGGAAGCAATCAAGTACCGCCCAACTTTCGCTTGACGGTGTCCCGTGACACGACCGTCGTGCACGAGATCCCGGCCTTCAAGAAAGGCATTCAGGAGTACATCGCGGACTGGAAGGGATCAGGGGTTCTGGGCCGGCTGGTCTACTGGACCGACGTGCGGTCGGCCTTCCTCGCGCCCACCCGCCACGTCGAAATCTGGCTCCCGCCCGGATACGATCAGGACTCGACGCACCGGTACCCTGTCTTGTATATGACGGACGGCCAGAACGTGTTCGATCCCCGGATCGCCTACGGCGGAACCGACTGGGGCGTGGACGAGGCGGTGGTGCGGCTCGTGAACCGGGGGGTGATCCCGCCCATCATCGTGGTCGGCGTGTGGAATTCGGCGGATCGCTTCACCGAGTATTCGCCCTGGCACAACGCCCCGGCCTACGCCCGTTTCCTCATCGACGAGCTGATGCCCCGCGTCAATCGGGAGTTCCGGACGCTCACCGGCCCCGCTCACACCGCGGCGATGGGTTCCTCCATGGGCGGGCTCCTTTCCTTCTATCTCGTGACCCGCCACCCGGAAGCGTTCGGCGCCTGTGGCTGCATGTCCACGCACTTCCCGCTGTCGGAGGCCGTGGTGCGTCAGATGTTCTCGGGAGTCCCGACCTCCGCGACGCCCGACACCACACCCTATGTGCTCCGCGACATCGCGGCGGGCCTGAAGGCGCCTCCCGGCGCGCGGTACTGGTTCGACCGCGGCACCCTGGGACTCGACTCCGCGTACGGACCGACCTACGCGGCCGTGCGAGCCTGGCTCCTGGCGCAGGGGCGGGTGGAAGGGAAGGACTTCGTCGTCCGCGCCTACCCGGGCGCGACCCACAATGAAGCATCCTGGCGGGCGCGTCTGGATGACCCGCTGACCTTCCTGTTCGGGAAGAACTAGGCGCCGCCGGCGCGCGTGATCATTTCGCGCATGCGGGCCCGATCGTCGGGGGTGACGTCGCCGGCGGACAGGAGGTGCTGCATCAGGGCGGTGACGTCGCCGCCGAACAGCCGCGCGGTCAGCTCACCGACCATGGAGCGCCGGACCTCGGCTTCGGTGACTGCGGCGCGATAGTGGTACCGACGGGCCTGCACCCGGCGGGTGACCACTCCGCGGCGCTCGAGCCGCGAGAGCATCGTCGCGACCGTGGTCTGCGCCAGCTCCCGCTCGGCGTGCAGGGCCTGCCAGACGTCGAGCACGGTGGCTTCCCGCCGGGCCCAGAGAATCCGGAGGATGGCGAGCTGGAGCTCGGTGAGCTGGTGGCGTTCGGGCATTTCCGGTCTCAAGCTTGATCTCCGATGTGGCGTTACATCTGTAGTAGTCAGTCGTCAAGGTCCTATGGCGGCGCCCCTCTGTGTGAAGCCAATTAAGCGGGGTGACGTCTACCTGAACGGAGAGTTCCATGTCGCGACCGATTCTCGCCGCCTGTCTCGCCGCCGCTCTCGCCGTCTCGAGTCTCGGCGCCCAGGGCTTCACGCTGTCGAGCCCGGACGTCAAGAACGGGCAGGCCCTTCCCCAGGCGCAGGCGTTCAACGGGATGGGCTGCACCGGTCAGAACCTCTCGCCCGCGCTGTCGTGGAGCGGTGCGCCGGCCAGCGCCAAGAGCTTCGCCGTGACCGTCTACGACCCGGACGCGCCGACCGGCAGCGGCTGGTGGCACTGGGTGGTCTACAACATTCCGGCGACCACGACCTCGCTGCCCGCGGGCGCGGGAGATCCGTCGAAGAACCTGCTCCCGGCCGGCGCGGTGCAGGGCAACACCGACTTCGGCGCGCCCGGGTACGGCGGCGCGTGTCCTCCTCCGGGGGACAAGCCCCATCACTACTACATCACCGTCTTCGCCCTCGACGTCGCGAAGCTGGACCTGCCCGCGGGCGCGACGGCCGCGTACGTGGGGTTCAATCTGCACGCGCACACCATCGGCGCTGCGAAGTTGATGGCCCGGTACGCGCGCTGACGTCACGCGCTGGAACCCGGGTCGGTTCGCGCAGATCGGGTACGCTCTGCCACCCTGGTGGCGACCCGGCTTTATATCTTGGGTGAATGGATGACAGGGCATCGGCGTTCGTGAACCCGCCCACCGGCGCCCAGCGGGTGATGCTGTACACCGCGGTCATCGCCGTCGCCGCGCTGGCGTTCGACGGCGTGACCACGGCGTCGGTGCAGGTCAGCATCGCCTACGCCATTCCGGTCGTCCTCGCCGCCTGGGCCGGGTTCCTGTGGTTCGGAATCTTCCTGGGCGCCTTCCTGGTGACGGGCCGGCTCGTCCTCGAGGTCTGGGTGTGGCATTCGGACCCGCTCCGCTGGGTGGGCCTGGTCAACTTCACGATCCGCTTCGGCGTCCTGATCACCCTCGCGTTCCTGGCGTACCGGGGCGGGAGTCACACCCGCGCGCTGACCGCGGTGCTCGCGACGTTCGGGCGCATCGTGCCCCTCTGCCCCCAGTGCGGCCGGATCCGGGATGCCGACGGCACCTGGCGCACGGTCGAGTCCTTTCTCGCCCGTCCCACCGCGCTTCCGGTGGGGGCGCCGAGCCCGCCGGGACACACCCTGTGCACGGATTGCGAGCGCCGGCTGTTCGGCGAGTTCGACCGGCGGGCGGTCCGACGCTGGCTGACGGGACTCCTGGTCGGCGTCGCCGCCGGCATCGCGCTCGTGGTGTGGCTGGTATCGCTGGTGCGCTGAGCTCACCCGGGCGGGCCCACCGACCGTGACATCCGCTCCAGTCGGTGTGCCTGCCGTCTCAGGATCCTCGCCAGTTTCTCGATCGCCGCGCGCGGGGCGCGGGTCCTCCCCTTCCGATAATTGAAGAGTGTCCCCGGGGTGATCCGGAGGTCCTGCGCGAGGCGGTCCACCGAGTAGGTGAGCGCGGAGACGGCCCGGTCGATGGTGCGCCGGGCCCCCCGCGACAGGCGTGCCGTCGTGCTCACGGCCACCTCACACGCCGAAGTTGAGCCGGAACTGGATCGTGCGCGGCCGCCCCACCGAGGCGCCGCTGAAGAAGGCGCCCTTCAGCAGGTAATGATGGTTGAAGGCATTGTCCACGTACACTTCGGGCCGGAGAATCGTCGCGCCCAGCGGGATGGAGTACCCCGCGCTGGCATTCAAAATGAAGCTGGGCGACACGTGCGCGTCCGAGTTGAAGTCGAACAGCCCGGTCTTGTAGGTGGCGGTGTCGTTCCCGTTCGTGAGCCCCGTTCCGTAGATCCCCGTGGCGCTCAGGTAGAACCCGCTCTGAGAGTAAAGCGCATTCGCCACGACCGAGACGCGCTGGTCGTGATCCAGATCGAACGCGCCCGAAGGCGGCACGGAGGGGAAGAAGCCGCCCGTCACCGTCCCATACCCGTAGGCGTGGTTGAGCGCGAAGTTGAGGTAGCCCGACAGGGGGCCCGCCGGCCGGACCTCCACCACCGCCTCGATTCCCGTGATGCGCACATGCTCGATGTTCACCGATGTCGTGATGGCCGAGCCGGGCACGGTGTTGTCGTCGATCCCCGGGTCGCTCCGCTTGTAATAGCCGGACAGCTTGGTGACCACACCGCCCGGATACCGATGCACGAATCCGACCTCGAAGAAGTTGTCTCGCTCCGGCAGGGTCGGCTGAGCGGCCACGCCCCCTTGGGCGTCGCTCGTGATGGCGCGGAGGTCCTCGACGTTGGTGGGCAGGAAGAGGCGTCCGTAATAGACCCAGAACGTGCTCGCCGGATCCGGGAAGAAGCTCAGCTTGATCCGAGGTGACAGCTGCCGCTGGGTCCCGGCGAACGGTGCGGTGTGGGCGTCGAAGCGCGCGCCCGTCCGGAGCTCCCACTTGTCGGTGGGAGAGATGGCGGTCTGCGCATACAGGCCCACATCGCCGCCGGTCAGCGAGGAGTTGGCCGCCGGGCCTGGATTCCCCGCCGAATCCACCGTACTGAAGTCCTCGTGCCCGCTCGTGGTCTGTACCACCGTCCCGGTCTTGAACTCGAGGCCGTGATGGGGGCGGATGGTGTAGTCGAGCTTGAGCCCCACGGTATGGAAGTTCCGGTTCTCCTGCAGGTTGTAGGGCGTGGTCGTATCGGGATAGAAGATGAACGACGGCTGGTCGGTGGCGCCCGGCGTGTACCGAAGCGTCCCGTCCCGGTAGAACGCGCCGACGAAGAGCTCGTTGGCCTCCTCGACGTCCGCGCCGGCGGTGCGGTGGCGCCAGCCCAGGTTCACGAAGCCGTTGACGTCCTGCTGGTGGTCGTCGACGGACACGCCGCCCGTGGAATCGAACGGGACCTGGAAATTGGTGCGGGACCGGTTGACGTCGAGGTTCACCACGTCCCGGTCCGACGGCACCCACTGCACTTTGCCGAACCCGAAGAGGTCCGCGCCGTGGTTGTGGAAGTTGATCGGAGCGTTCGTGGTCGTGTCGAAAATCACGGGTTCCTGGCGCATGTCGGTGAGCTGGCTCGCGCCGGACAGGAAGAACCCGAACTTGCCGGCGTTGCTGCTGAGTGACAGGGCCTCACCGCTTGCGGCGTATGATCCGGCGTAGCTCGAGGCATCGAAGTGGAATCCGCCGGTGGGGATCCGGGTGGTGACGTTCACGATGGCGGAGTTCTTGTTGCCGTACTCCGGGTCCCAGCCGCCGGTCTGGAAGTCGATTTGGTTCACGACATTGGGATCAAACAGCTCGTTCAGGCTCCCGGAGATCCCGGAAGGCACGGGGATGCCGTCAACGTAGTAGGTGTACTCGGCGTGCTGACCGCGGATGTGGACTTCGCCGGTGGGCGCGCGCGCCGCTCCGGCAATCGATTGCTGGATGATCTGCGACGTCGTGTTGGTCGGCGCACCGTGGTAGTCGTTCTGCTTGTAAATCTGGTCGCCGGTGCGGGTGTCCACGGCGATCGGCGCCGCGGCCGTGACGGAAAGGCCCTTGAGGTTGATCGGCGCCGCGACCATGGAGACGGTCAGGATGGAGGTCGGCGCCGCGGCGTTCACCGTGTACGTCCGGTCGACGGGCCGGTATCCCAAGTAGCGGGCGCTCACGGTGTAGGTGCCGTCCGCGAGGTTGTGGACGATGAAACGCCCGAACTCGTCGGTGGTCGTGACGGCGACCACGTTGGAGCCCTGGAGGATCCGCACTTCGCCTCCGGGCAGGGGCTTGCCCGAGACGCTGTCGACCACGACGCCGGCAATGTCGTCGCCGCGGGGCGGTGCGGCGCGGGCCGAGCCGGGGGCCAGGGCGGAAAGCGCGCCCGCGATCAGGAACAGGATTCGGTGAGACAACATGAGTCAGTCCTCGTCAAGCGCTCAGGATGCGGACCACGCGGCGCGTGGCCCGGACAGTCGCGAGCGTGCCGGGCCCCGCCGGGTGAGGGCGGTGGCGGTGCGCACCAGCGGCTGTTCAAGGGTCCCCTCGATGCAACCGAGGGGCGTTCGGAGCTAGACGAGGGCGGGTGGGGCGCGAGCGAGGGGGCTCGCAGACCGCGCGAGCGAGACGACGGGGAGCCGGTCGGCGGTGGTGATGAGCCGCTCGGGCGGGTCCGGCAGGCGGACCGGCTGATGCTGCGCCAGCGGATTGAGCGCCGAGAGGAACTGGCACAGCGCGCAGTTTTCGGGGTGGACGACGGCGCACAGGGCGCCCGCATGCGACTCCACGTGGACCGGCGCGACGGGCGCCGCGTCGAAGCGGGCATCCGCGTACGCCACCGTCGCCGGCAGGGCGACCTGCAGGAAGGCACAGAAGGCGGCGAGCGCACGGATCCGGGTCCGCATCGTCGTCCAGTTTAGAAGGCCCGGCCGGGCCCCGCAATCCCCGCGAGCCAGTCTAGGTGGCGGTCGCGTTTGGTCGGGGCGGGACGAACGACGACCAGATCGCGGCGCCGGCGACGAAGATGTTCGCGACGATGACCGGGGTGGAATGGATGAGCGCCCCATAGGTCATCCACACCACGGCGCCGGCGCCCTGCACCCGCCGCAGCGTGGCGGGGGTCCGGAAGAGGTAGGAGCTCACGAAAACGGCCGTCGCCAGCCAGCCCACCAGCTCCGCCATGCCCGATCCCTGTTCTCCCCTCTCGTGGTCGGGCACCTCCGGGGCTATCCGGGGAGGGGATCCTTCCGGAACCGGAGAAACGACGAGCCGATCGCGGCGGCCGCCACGAAGACGTTCGCGACGATGACCGGATTGGAGTGGATCATCACGCCGTACGTGAGCCAGAGCAAGGCCCCGACGGCCTGAATCCGTCGCAGCGTCGCGGGCCGCTTGAAGACGTACGAGCACACCACGATGGCGGTCGCGATCCAGCCGATCCAATCGGCCACAAGGTCCTCCAGAGGGATGGAACGGGGTTCAGGTCAGCCCGCGGGTGACCTCGAGACAGCGGTCCACGTCGTCGGCGGTGTTGAAGAGCGCGGGGGCGATCCGGATCTGGCCGTCCCGCACGGTCACGTCCACGGCGGCCTTCTGGAAGGCGGCCCGCACGTCGGCGGCGGGTTTCGCGCAGTAGAGGGTCACGATGGAGGAGTGATTCCCCGGAGGCGTGAAGAGTCGGTGCCCCTGCCGGGACAGGCCGTCGTACAGCCGTCCTCCCAGTCCGATGGTGTGCGCGCCGATGCGGTCGACCCCGACCTGCTCGAGGTAGGCCAGCGCCGCCGACAGCTCCCGGACCGGACCGAACGCCCGACTGCAGTAGTCGAACTTCCGGGCAGTCTGGTTCAGCTCGTAGTGATGGTCGGGGAGCTCCTTCTCCACCTGAAACTCCCCGAAGCGGTCGATGCGGAGGCGGTCCATCACGTCCCGCTTGATGTAGAAGGGCGCGACGCCGAACCCGGCCAGCATCCACTTGTAGGACCCCGCGCAGATGGCGTCCACCCCGGCGGCCTGCACATCGATGGGGAACATCCCGACGGCCTGGATGGCATCCGCGTAGAACACGGCGCCGTGCGCGTGGGCCAGGTCGGCGATGGGACGCATGTCGTGCCGGAAGCCGTTGAGGTGCGAGACCCATGCGACCGACACGATCCGGGTCCGCCGGTCCACGAGAGGCTCGAAATCCGCCGCGGTGACGGCGCCCTCCCGGTGCTTCGCGATCCGGAGCTCGATGCCGAGCGAGTGCTCGAGCGCCCGGTAGAGGACGAACTCGGTGGGGTAGTGCAGCTCATCTACGACCACGTTGTCGCCGGCCTGCAGTCCCAATCCCTGGGCGATGATGTTCTCCCCCTCGGCGGTGGAAAAGAGCAATCCCACCTCGTCGGGACCGGCGTTGACGAGCTTCGCGAACTGGCTCCGCAGCTTCCCGTCGGCCCCCAGCAGCTCGCCCACCTCGAGCGGCCGTTTCGCCTTGTTCTCGAGGAACTCGCTTCCCGCGCGGACCACCGGCAGGGGGATCGGTGCGATGTACGCCGAGTTCAGGTAGGCACGATCGGCGGTGATCGGGAAGTCGGCGCGAACGCCGAGGGGATCGGAGGGGATCGACACGCGCAGGGCGGGGGCGGGGGCGGCGAGCGCGGCCGCGGTCGTCGCGACGAAGGAGCGGCGGTCCATTACCGGTGCGAGCCCTTCGGGCGCGGCGTCTTCATCGTCAACTAGCGGGGGACCGAGCGGAGCGCTCCGTCCGTACCGACGAGGTACCGCGGCCCGCGCCAGGTGTCGTCGCCCAGCGGCACCACCACGGCAGCACCGCCCGGGGCCCGCTCGCTGAACGTGTGCGTGTACGTGTCGGTCCCGGCGTAGTTCACCACGTACCCCAGGTCCGCGAGGACGGCGGCGGTGACGACGCTCAGCTTGGGGTTCGCGGGGAGAAAGCCCACCATCAGCTCGTTGCCGAACGCGACCTCACGCCAATGGCCGTTCACCGTACCGGTCGAGCAGGCCGGGTACACGTACGGGGACGTGGCGCAGTTTTCGACCGGCACGACGTTCCCGCCGGTGTAGCTCCCGCCGCCCACGGAATCGAACTGGGCCTTGGCCTTGGGACAGCTGAAGTAGGTGTCCTGAAGGGTCCCCGGGGGATTGGACGGGAGCTGCAGGCAGTTCGCGAACACCGTGCCGCTCGGCGGTCCCCAGGCGGTGCCGAATCCCAGGACATGCCCCATCTCGTGGAGCACGACGCTGTTCAGCGAGCCGTTCGAGATGAGCCCGCCGATGTCGGCGCTGTCGAAGATCACCACGCCCACCGCGGCGAGGCCGTTGGTGGTCCGACTGACGCAAGGCCCCGCTTCGGCGAGAATCCCGCCCGCGCCGTCGATGGTCTGGACGGACGCGTAAATCACCACGCCCGTGGTGGAGCCGCTCAGGGCGGGGGTCCCGGGATAGCAGGCGCCGGCTCCCACGCTCGCGAGCGACACGGAGCTCAACGGGCGATACACGATCTGCCGCCATTTGGAGACCGCGGCGGTGAATGCCGCCTGGGCGCTGGTCAGTCCCGGACCGAAGGGCATGATGGTGATGGGGAATCCCGCGGTGTACGCCGTGTCGGTGAAGATCGCCGGGTTCCCGGGGAAGGCCGGTCCGGCGATGGTGGCGGAGAGGGTGTTGACCCCGGCCGAGCCGCCCAGGGTCCAGCTGCCGATCTGAGCGACGCCGTTGGCGTTGGTGACGGTCGCCGTGCCGGTCGCGCTGCCGCCCCCCGAGGCGACCGCGAAGGTCACGCTGAGGCCGACGACGGGGGTGCCGTGGACGTCGGTGACGCGGACGGTGGGGCGGTCGTTGACCGCGAAGCTCACGAGGCCGGGCTGGTCGTTGCCCGCGATCAGCGCCGCATCGGACGGTCCGAGGACGACGTTGAACGTCCCGCTGGTGGCGCCCGCCAGGCCGCTCGAGCTCGCCGCCAGCGTGTAGCCCGTGGCGGCCGAGTCGACGGTGATGGTGGAGAAGGTCGCCACGCCGGAGGCCGCCTTCACCGTGGTCGTCCCCGAGAGCGTGCCGCTGCCCGGATTGGCGCCGAAGGCGACCGTGACGTTGCCGGTGAACGACGTGGCGGTGGCGCCGGTGGAGTCGACCGCGCGGACCTGCACCGAGGGCGCGATGGGCACCCCCGCGGTCGCGTTCGCCGGCTGGACCTGGAACGCGAGGGCCGTCGCCATCCTGGTCGGCTGGGTGGAGCCGCCCGAGCAGGCGCCGAGCGCCAGGGACGCGATGAGGGAGTGCCGGAGGGTTCTCACGGGAGATCCGTTCGAGTGGTCTTCATCTGTACCATGGCGAGCGCCTCAAGGGAAGCCGAGCGAGTTCCAGCCTGCAACTCAATGATAATCCGGAATCTGTGCGACGTGGCCCGGGAGTCCCGCCCTGACCCAGGTTCGTGGATCTCCTCGCCGGGATGGCGGCGGCCGAGCGGTCTTGAAGCTCCAGGCGCACGACGCGCACCTGCCGGAGGGGAGCCTGCGCCGGACCGGGCGGGGACCGCTACGCACGGCGCCGGCGAAACGCTGGAGCACCGGGAGCGGCGACCGGCGGCCACGGGCGGTACATTCTCGCCCGACTCCGATCCCGCGAGAAGGCGACGTGCGAATCAGCGACATGAACTGGATGCAGGTCGAAGCGTACTTGAAGCGCGACGACCGCGCGGTCCTCCCCATCGGCAGCACCGAGCAGCACAGCTATCTCCGCCTGACCGTCGACTGCATCCTCCCCGAACGGGTCGCCGCGGAAGCGGCCGAGCCCCTCGGCATTCCGGTGTTCCCCGTCCTGGCCTATGGGGTCACGCCCTACTTCCGTGAGTTCCCCGGATCCATCTCGCTGCGGGTCGAGACCCACCTGGCCGTGGTGCGCGACATCCTCGACGGCATGGCCCACAGCGGGTTCAAGCGGATCATGATCTGCAACGGGCACGGCGGGAACGGCGCGGTGCAGCAGTTCTCGCAGGAATGGGCCGCGGACCATCCCGGGTGTCGCGTGATCTTCCACAACTGGTGGAACGCGCCCAAGACCTGGGCCAAGGTCCAGACCATCGACAAGGTCGCGTCGCACGGGTCGTGGATGGAGAACTTCCCGTGGACCCGACTCCCCGGCGTCGAGCTGCCCAAGACCCAGCGGCCCATGGTGGACATGGACAAGGTGCGCATGCTCGATCCCGTCGCGATGCGCGGCTACATCCCCGACGGGAACTACGGCGGCCTGTACCAGCGCCCCGACGACGATCTCCTCGCCCTCTGGCAGGTCGCCGTCGAGGAGACCCGCGCCCTGCTGGACGGTCCCTGGGGCGGCGTCTGACGGGCCGCCGCATGCGTGGTCTGGTCTGGGGTGCGGGCGCCATCGGCGGGACCCTCGGCGCCTACCTGGCGCGCGCCGGTCACGACATCACCCTCGTCGACAGCGCGGCCGATCACGTCGCCGCCATCGGCCGCGGGGGTCTCCGCATCTCGGGGCCGATCGCGGAATTCACCGTCCCGGTGCCCGCCTTCACGCCCGAGGCGCTCCGCGGCACGTGGGACACGGTGATGCTCGCGACCAAGGCGCATCACACCGACGCCGCGGTCCGCGCCCTGCTCCCGCATCTGACCGCCACCGGGTGCGTGATCTCGGTTCAAAACGGCTTGAACGAGCTGGGCATTTCGCGGGTGATCGGCGAGGGCCGCACCGTGGGCGCGTTCGTCAACTTCGGCGCCGACTATCTGGAGCCGGGCCTGCTGCTGTACGGTGGCCGCGGGACCGTGATGGTGGGGGAGGCGTTCGGCGCCGAGCGCGTGACCCCGCGGGTGCTGGCCATCCGGGACGCCTGGCGCGACTTCGACGACCGCGCCACCGCGACGCCGAACATCTGGGGCTACCTCTGGGGCAAGGAAGCCTACGGCGCGATGCTGTTCGCGACGGCGCTGACCAACGACTCCATCGCCGATTGCCTCGCCCGGCCCGAAGACCGGGGACTCTACGTCGCGCTGGCCCGCGAGATGCTGGCCGTGGCGGCGGCCCGCGGCGTGACGCCCGAAGCGTTCGACGGGTTCGACCCCGCGGCCTATCTGCCCGGCGCGCCCGCCGGGGCGGCCGAACGGTCCCTCGACGATCTCGTGCGGCACAACCGGCGCTCGGCCAAGACGCACAGCGGCATCTGGCGCGATCTCGCGGTGCGCAAGCGACCCACCGAGGTGGACGCCCAGCTCGGCGTCGTGGTCGCGCTGGGCCGGGAGGCGGGCGTGCCGACGCCGCTCACCGCGAAGCTCGTCGCCCTCATTCACGACGTCGAGCGCGGCGCCCGCCCGCAGTCGCGTGAGACCCTGCAGGCCCTCACCGCCTCGTGAACATCGCGTTTCAGGGCAAGACCGTCATCGTCACCGGCGCGGCGCACGGTTTCGGCCGGGCCATCAGTCTCGCGTTCGCCGAGCGGGGAGCCGCGGTGTGGGCGTGTGACGTGATCGAGGACGAGCTGCACGAGACCCGGCGGCTCTGCCAGGCCGCCGGCGGGGCCGCCTGCACCGTGAGGGTCCTGGACATTCGCGACCGGGAGGCCGTGGGACGATTCGTCGCCGACGCCGCCAGGCCCGCGGGATTGGTGCACGTGCTGGTGAACAACGCGGGCGGCGTGCTGGGCCAGGTGGGCCGGCCGCTCGAGGAGGTCACCCCGGAGCAGTGGCAGGCCATCTTCGACGTCAACACGACCGGGGCCTTCTTCATGTCGCAGGCCGTGGCGCCCGGGATGAAGGCGAAGCGTTTCGGCCGCATCGTCAACATCTCGAGCGGCGCCGGACTCGGCGTCAGCCTGACCGGCATCCAGGCCTACGCGTCCGCCAAGGCGGCCCAGATCGGCCTCACCCGGCAGCTGGCGCACGAGCTGGGACCCTGGGGCATCACCGTGAACAACGTCGCGCCCGGGTTCGTCCGGTCGAACCGGACTACCGAAGCGCAGTGGGCATCGTACGGGGAAGAAGGGCAGCGGGCGCTGATCGACCGGATCGCGCTCAAGCGCCTGGGTACGCCGGAGGACATCGCGGCCGGCGTGCTGTTCTTCGCGTCCGACCACGCCGGCTGGATCACGGGGCAGGTGCTCTCGATCGACGGCGGCAAGTGAGCGACCTGGCGGCGGTGCTCGCGCGTCTCGAGGCCGGGCACGACCGGATCCTGGGGGAACTCGTGGAATTCGCGGGGATTCCGAGCGTCAGCGCCGATCCCCGGCGGGCGGCGGACCTCGCCGCGGCCGCGGCCTGGGTCGCCGGAAAACTCGAAGCCGCCGGACCCCTCACCGTGCGTACCCTGCCTACCCCCGGCGCCGGCGTCGTCTACGCCGAATGGCTCGGCGCCCCGGGTGCCCCGACGGCGCTCATCTACGGGCACTACGACGTCCAGCCGGAAGATCCCCTCGATAAGTGGCACTCCCCGCCCTTCACGCCCACGCTCCGGAACGGGCGCCTCTACGCGCGCGGCGTCTCCGACGACAAAGGCCCGATGCTCATCCCGATCAAGGTCGCGGAGGCGTTCTTCGCCGAGCGGAAACGCCTGCCGCTCAACCTGAAATTCATGATCGAAGGAGAAGAGGAGGTCGGCAGCAGGAATCTCGAGGAGTTCGTCACCCGGCACCGCGACCTTCTCAAGGCCGACGTCGTGATCTCGGCCGACGGCGCGATGTGGCGGATTGACGAGCCGTCCCTGACGGTCGCGAACCGCGGGCTGGCGGCGCTGGAGCTGACCCTCACGGGAGCCGCCAAGGACCTGCATTCGGGGCGGCACGGCGGGAGCGTCCCGAACCCCCTGCACGCGATGGCCCGGGTGGTCGCGTCACTCCACCGGCCGGATGGCCGCGTGGCCGTGGCGGGCTTCTACGACCGGGTGCGCGAGCTGGCGCCGGCCGAACGCGCCGAGATCGCGGCGCTCCCGTTCGATGAGCGCGCGTATCTGGCGCAGGTGGGCGTGGCGGCCGGGGTCGGGGAGCCCGGCTATTCGACGCTGGAGCGCCAATGGACCCGGCCGACGCTCGAGGTCAACGGTCTGTGGGGCGGCTACCAGGGGCCGGGATCCAAGACCGTGGTGCCGAGCCAGGCGCACGCGAAGATCACCTGTCGTCTCGTGCCCGACCAGGAACCGGACGACATCATCGAGCTCGTGGTCCGCCACCTCGAGCAGTCCGTGCCCCCGGGCGTCCGCCTCACCGTCGAGCCCGGCACGCACGGGGCGCGGCCCGCGAGCATCGCCCGGAATCATCCGGTCTTGAAGGCCGCCGAGGCGGCCCTGGAGGAGACCTACGGCGTGCGGCCGATCATCGTGCGGATGGGCGGGACGCTGCCGGTGGCGGAAATGTTCAAGCGGATTCTGGGGCTCGACACCGTGTACTTCTCGTTCTCGACCGGAGACGAGGACTTCCACGCCCCCGACGAATTCTTCCGGGTGGCGCGCCTGCACGCCGGGCTGGCCGCCTGGGCCCGGCTGTGGGAGCGGCTCGGTTCATGACGCTCGCGCAGGAAGAGGCCCGGGTCGAGGCGGAAAGCGCGTCGCTCAAGAAGGAGCTCGGCGTCAGGGATCTCGCGCTCACGCAGATTCTCTTCATCATCGGACTCACCTGGATCGGCGTGGCGGGCAAGCTCGGCCCGTCGCACGTCGTGATGTGGCTGCTCGCGGTCGTGCTCTTCTACCTGCCGCTGGCGGCCGTGGTGATCTGGCTCAACCAGCTGATGCCGCTCGAGGGCGGGCTGTACCAATGGGCCAAGCTCGGCTTCAACCAGACCGTCGGCTTCATGGTCGCGTGGAATCTCTGGCTCTACGTCATGTTGTTCGCGTCGGAACTGGGCCTCACCGTCGCGACCTACCTGTCGTACGCGCTGGGCCCGGGCGCGGCGTGGCTGACCCGCAGCGTGTGGTTCGTGTCCCTGTCGTCCGCTCTGGCCATCGCCCTCCTCGCGGCCCTGGCGTTCGTCGGCCTGTCGCTCGCCAAATGGGTGCATAACGCGGGCGGCGTGTTCATGATCACGATCTTCGTGATCCTGATCCTCCTGCCGTTCCTCGGCCTGGCCACCGGGCATCTCCGCGCGTTCCATCCGTTCCACGCGACCCTGCCCGCGGTCTCGTTGTTCAATCTCAACATCCTGGGCAAGCTGTCGGTGGGCGCCTTTGCCGGGTTCGAGTACATGGCCATCTTCGCCGGGGAGACCCGCTCCCCGGCGAGCGCGGTCCGCAAGTCGGTGTACATCGCCGCGCCGGTCATCGCGCTGTTCTTCATCCTGGGCACCGCCACCGTCGTGGCGTACATCCCGACCGACCAGATCGACCTCATCGGACCGCTGCCGCAGGTGCTGCGGGTCGGCTTCGGCCCGTTCGGGATTGCCGGGGCCCTCGTGACCATCGCGATCCTCGTGACCCTCGCGATGCGCGTGTCCCAGATCAGCGTCGCGTTCAGCGCCGTCACCCGCCTGCCGATGGTGGCGGGCTGGGACCGGATGCTCCCGGCGTGGTTCAGCCGACTCCATCCCACGTACCGGACGCCGGTCAACTCCATCGCGGTGGTCGCCGCGTTCTCCTTCGCGATGTCCGTGCTGAGCCTGGTCGGGGTGGGGCAGGCCGAAGCCTTCCAGCTCATTTTCAACGCGGGCGGGATCTTCTACGCGCTCACCTACCTCGTCATGTTCGCGATTCCTTTGATCGGGCTCCGGGGCGTGACGCCCCGGCCGCCGTGGTGGATCAAGGCCGCCGCCGCGTCCGGGCTCCTGATCACCGCGTTGTACACCGTGCTGTCGGTCTTTCCGATCATCCAGGTGGCGAGCGTGGCGGGCTTCGCGCTCAAGATCACCCTGGTGATCGTGCTCTTGAACCTCGTGGGGTTGGGGATCCTGGTCGCCGCTCGCCGGCGATCCAAACCGGTTACCCAGATGGGGGGGTGAAGATGAAAGGACTCGTGCTCGTCGCGGCCGTCCTGGCGCTTGTGACGGAGGGGGCGTCGCCGCCCCGCCAGTCGCCCAGCCTGGCGGGGGAGTGGGACGTCTACATCGCGCTCTCTGCGAAGCCCAAGTTCGGCTTCGAGGGCTGGCGCCGGATGGGGTTCGCGCACTTCGCCGGCGGCGATTCGGGGAACGTCGGCTTTCTGCGCCGGCGCACCGGCGAGCCGATGCTCACCGTGAACCGGGTCGCGAGCGCGGGTGACTCGGTGGTGCTGACCCAGGACGACCGGATGGTGATGCGGGCGGCCTGGCACGGGGACACGCTCCAGGGCCTGGAGTGGATGGGCGACCGGCTGGTCGACCGCCGGTTCCGGCTGGTCCGGCGCGCCACGCCCGGGGTGGTCGAGCACGACTATCAGGTGTGGAAGATGCCGGCCTCGGATTCCCAGTACGCCGTCACGGAAGACACGCTGGTGTTCATGCCCACCCGGGACGGCGCGCGCCTCGCGACCTACATCGCGCGGCCCGTGGGCCCCGGACCGTTCGGCGTGGTCCTCCAGCGCACGCCGTACCGGCGGGTGCTGCACCCGGCCGGCCGCTGGTGGGCTTCCCGCGGCTACATCTTCGTGGCCCAGCACGTCCGCGGCCGGGACCAGTCGAGCGGGGATGTCCGAGACTTCGGCGACTACACGTCCGACATCCGGGACGGCTACGACGCGGTCGAATGGGCGGCCAAGCTGCCCGGCTCGAACGGCAAGGTCGGGATGATCGGCCATTCGGACGAGGGCAAGCTGGTCTGGCTCGCGGCCGTCTCGAACCCGCCGCACCTCGCGGCGATCTCGCCGACGGCGGCCTCTCCCGACGGGTGGGTGGTCGTCCCCTATGCCGCGATGGCGTTCGGGCCGATCAACGTGGACTGGGCCTGCCTGATGCGGACGCGGACGATGGACCCGAACACGGCGGAGCTGGACATCGGGGAGGCCATCACCCACCTGCCGCTCGTCACCCTGCCGCAGCGGCTGGGCTGCGGTGACGTGCCGCTCTGGGACCGCTGGGTCGCGCATCCCACGCTCGACGCGTACTGGCGCCAGCACGCCGCCACTACCTACATCGCCAACGAGCGGGCGCCGGTGCTGTCGATGGCCGGCTGGCACGACGACTCGCGCGGGCCGATCTACTACACCGATGCGCTGCTGCGCCAGCCGCACCACCCCGTCTGGCACATCGTGATGGGCGTGGGCGCCCACAAAGGCGTGGACTACGTGGCGGGGGATTTCGGCCCGGACGCGCGCTACGCCTATCGCGATCTCCAGATCCGCTGGTTCGATCACTACCTGCTCGGCCGGAACAACGGCGTCGACACGCTCCCGCCGTTCGACGACTTCGTGATCAACGACAACACCTGGCGGCAGGAGCACGAGTGGCCGCTGGCGCGGGCGAAGGCCACGAACTGGTACGTCTCGTCGGGCGGCGACGCCCGCACCAGCGGCGGAGACGGCGTGCTGGACACGCTGCCGCCGACGGGTGCCGCCGCCGATACGTTCACCTACAATCCCGGTGATCCCACGCCCTACCTCATCGACTCCCGGGAGCTCGAGGAGTCGCTCAACGAGGACTACACCTCGTTGAACGCGACCCGCCAGGATGCGCTGGTCTTCACCTCCAAGCCGCTCGCCAGGGCCATCGAGGTGACGGGGGAAATGACGGCGACGGTGTGGGCGGCGAGCGACCGGAAGGACACGGACTGGACGGTGATGCTGCTGGACGTCTGGCCGGACGGGCACGCCGAGCGGGTGCAGGACGGGCTGGTGCGGGCGCGGTTCCGGAAGGGGATGGACCGGGAAGTGCCGCTCGTGCCGGGGCGGGTGGTGAAGTACGACATCGACCTCTGGTTCACGTCGATGGTGTTCGAGCCGGGCCACCGGCTGCGGGTGAGCATCGCGTCCGCCCTGTTCCCGAAGTACGACCGGAACCTGAACACCGGCGGGAACAACGAGCGCGATTCGGTCTTCGTGACGGCGCACCAGCGCGTGCTGCACGACGCGGCCCACCCGACGCACGTGACGCTGCCGATCGTGCCCCGGTAGGAGAGAGCGTCATCGGAGCCCGGTGGTCGGTGGCCAGGTCCCCGGCCACCGGCTACCGGTGCGCCCTCACGCGCCAGTCCGAGACGCGGCCAGCAGGGTGATGTCGTCGTGCGGCTCCGCCGCCCCGGTGAACGCCTGGACCGCGTCCAGGACGCCCCGGACGAGGGTGGTGGCGGAGGTGACATTGGCCCGCAGGGCGTCCCGGAGCCGCTGCGCGCCGAAGGCCTCGCCGGCCGGGCTGCGCGCCTCCACCAGCCCGTCGGTGAACGCGACGAAGGCGTCGCGGGGCTCGAGGGTGGTCTGCCCCGCCGTGAACACCTGGTCCGGCATGAGGCCGAGCGCGGGGCCGGTGGGGCGGAGCTCCTGGATGCCGCCGGTCGGGGCGACGACGAGGGCCGGGTCGTGCCCGGCGTTGACGTAGTCGAGCTGTCCGTTCACGGGATCGAGCGCGGCGAGGAAGACCGTCGCGAACATGTTGGTGCGCCCGTGCAGCCGGGCGATGTAGTCGTTGGTGAACCCCGCGACCCGGGTCAGGAGGTCGGCCGGCGTCGCGGATTCGAGCGATTGGCGCACGATGGTGCGGCGGCCGCCGATCATCTGGATCGCGCCGCCCTGGACGGGATCGGCGGACGCGCGAATCAGGCTGCGGAACAGGGCCATGAACAGCGCCGCGCCGACGCCCTTGTCGCACACGTCGCCGACGACCAGCACGATGGTGCCCGAGGGCGGCAGCGCGAAAGCGTCGTAGAAGTCGCCGGACACCTCGCGGGCCGGCTGGAGCGCGGCCTCGAGCTGCACGCCCCGCGCGGCCGGAAGGGATTCGGGCAGGAAGTCGCGCTGGATGTTCCGCGCGACCTCCATCTCGCGCGCGAGTCTCTCGGCGTCCATGGTCATTCTCCGTCGAGCACGGTCAGCTGCCAGAGGTCCCGGGTGCTGGTGTGGACGAACGGATGCAGCAACCGCATCCCCGTCTTCCCGATGCTCTTCTCCAGATACTTGAGCTCCTCGAGCTTGTCCTTCACCGTCGGATCCGGCGCGGCGTCGAATCCGGCCTCGCGCATCATCAGCACCCCTTTCGCGCGGATGGCGAGCTCGGCACGCAACCGCAGCAGGCACATCATGTCGACGATCACCTCGGCGGGGAAGCGGCTCTTGACGGTCGCGATGTACCGCCCGACCGGCGTGCCCGAAACCTGGCCCGTGCGCACCGCCCGCAGCAACTCCTGGTCCGTGTCGAACCCGGTTCCCAGCCAGGTCCTCGTCTCCCGTTCGCTCCGCTGGAACACCGCGACGCTGAGGGCGGGAAAGACCAGGACGATCAGCGCCGCGGCCAGGACCGGCTGCAGCAGGAAGTGGTTGTAGAGCGAGTGCAGGACCACGGCCACGCAGAGGCCGGGCAGCACCTGATGGGGTTGGAACGCGTCGGAGCGGCGCTGGAGTCCCTTGGAGATCATCGCCACGATGGACGTGGCGCCGCCGTGCATGATCGCCGTGCCGAATCCCCGCACCACCCAGGTCCAGAGGGTCGCCTCCGGCGTGGCGTGCACGTAGTAGAGGTTCTCGAGGAACGCAAAGCCGGTGCCGATCCCGAAGCCGTGGATGGCGGCGTCCACGACGAACCCCACCTTGCTCCGCCGCAGCAGGTAGACCACGAAGACGGCCTTGAGCGGCTCCTCGACGACCGGCGCGACGTACCGGGAGTAGTGGTCCCAGTCCAGGCCGAGCGCGGGCCGGAGCCAGACGTTCGCGGCCCAGGCGGCGAGGCCGGCGATCATGCCGGCGGCGACCGACAGGAGGATGGCCCGCGGGCGGACGAGCTTGTAGCTGTCGATGACCACCAGGGCTCCGAGGAACACGAACACCGGCAGGACGCTGACGGCGACCGCGAGGACCGTGGTCACATGATCTTGAACGAGAACATGCCCGCGGAGTGGAGCGGGACGCCCTGCTGGTGGGCCACGGCGTATCCGATCGAGAGCGTGGACTCGAGATGGGAGAGGGTGACCAGCCGGAGGTCGAGCTGGGCGCCCGCGCTCGTGAACGTGCGGCGGGAGGCCCGCAGGTCCACGTCGGTCTCGAGGCCCGTGGTGAAGAACGACAGGTCCGCCCACTGGAGGTAGAAGCTGGGGATCCCGACGCGGCGGAACCGGAGCGGCGGAAGGACCCACTCGATCTGCGCCTTGCCGTAGCTCGACCCGCCGACGTCGTCGATCCCGATGCCGGGGAAGCTCTCGGTCTGCCGGAACTGCCGGATGTCCCGGTAGTCCACCCAGTTGTTGCCGAAGCCCCCGAAGAAGAACTGGGCGAAGGCGTCGCCGCGGTTGCCGGCCAGCGCCGATCCCGCCGAGGCGCGGAGCCACAGCGACGAGTGGTTGAGCGGCAGGAGGAAGCCGTGGGACCAGTCGAGGCTCAGGAGGGGAAAGAGCGTGCCGCCCACGTAGTTGCCGTAGACGGTGGCGCGCGCGGTCGTCCCCAGCTCGTCCTCGACGGCCCCCAGCGAGCGCCGGAGGGACCCGTACGCGAGATCGCCGGAGAACGACACCAGCCCCTCGACCGGCGCCGCCACGTTCTGGTAGTCCGGCAGGGTCGCGAGATGGCCGTACCCCGCCAGCCGCAGCGTGTACGTGAGGCTCCGCGGGTCGTCCAGAAAGAGACTGCCTTTGTACTGCACGCCCAGCGAATAGCCGCGGCGGCTCACCTTGGTGGGCCCGAAGAGGTCGTAGAAGTCGGCGCGATTGAGCGACGCGACGACCCGCCAGTTCCAGGACTGAAAGTCCGCGCGGAGGTGGAGGCGCTCCGAGGCCGACAGGGCCGGGTCGGGGGAGTAGGAGGCGGTCAGGTTGAGCGCCGTCGCCCCCACCTGATCGGAGAAGCTCGCGCGCCCGCCGACGGCCACGGCGCTGGTGCCGGCCGCATCCTGGTATCCCTCCACCAGGGGATACGCGCTGTTCAGCCTGAGGTGGGCGAGCGGGTGATACGCCCGCGCGGAGGCGGCGAGCGAGTCCAGGTTGAGGCTCGAATCGTGCGGCGGGATCCACGACTGCACGTCGGTCCGGGTCGCGGCGATCTCGTTGCCGAGAAAGTTGATGGCGCTCACGCTGTCCGGCACCTCGTCGGGAATCATCGAGGGGACGAACCCGCGCGCGGTGTACCGGAACACCACCACCGAATCGCCGGGCAAGGGGACCGGCTTGAAGAATCCGGTCTCGGTGTTGCTCAAGGGCTCCATGACCTGCCGGGTGAGGTCGTAGCGGTAGATGTTGGACACCCCGGAGTAGTAGGAGGAGCCGAAGAGGTACTTGCCGTCGGGCGAGAACACGAAGTTCGACGGCGGCCAGTCGCCGAAATCGGACAGGACCTCGGGCGTGGCGTTCTTCGCCACGAGCGCCGCGATGTCCAGCCGCACCAGCTTCTGGCCCGCGCTGATCTCCGACATCGAGCCGATGAGGGTCGAGCCGTCCGGCGAGATGTCCAGGTCGAACAGATCCTTCCCGTAGGGCAGGGTCTCGATCTGGTTCCACTCCCGGTAGGGACGGGGGATGCGGACCACCGTCGAGAACCCGTTGTCGTGCCGCACGCCCCAGAGCGACCCGTCCGCCCGGTCGAACGCGAGATCCCCGATCCGCGCGTTCCGGAGGAGGGTCCGGGTCCGGCCGGTCGCCAGGTCCAGGGCGCACAAGTTCCGCCAATCGGCGTTGTCGGTCGTATAGAAGAGCGTCCGGGACGCCGGATCGTACGCGAGCGCGGTGACATAGTATCCCGAGGCGCCCAGAATCTCGGTGAGGTTCGTGATCGTCCCCGTCGCCACGTCGATGGCCGCGAGATGGGCGACCTGGCCCGGATAGCGGATCCCGACGTAGATGGCCCGCGTCGCCGAGTCGTAGTAGGCGCGGGAGACCGAGCCGAGGGTGTGGTCGGTCAGGGGGCGGAAGGCCGTCACCGGGTGCCGGCGGATCGCCGCGAGGTTCGCCGCCTGCCAGTCCCGCTCCCACGCGATCCAGCGCGCCCACTCGTCCTCGAGGGACCGGCCGAACACGTGCCGGAACTGCGACGAGAAGTACCGCCGGCTGCCCTCGGTCCGGTTGAACCACGCGAGCAGGCTGTCGTTCCCGTACCGGAGCCCGAGGTAACTGATGAAGCGCGTGCCGTAGAGATAGGAATTCACGCCCACCTGGAAGTCGATGGTCGTCCCTTCCGACTCCAGTCCGACGAAGTCGAAGATCCGGGCGCTGTCCTTGACCAGCGTGCGGAACACCATCTCGTCGTAGGGACCGATGGCGCGCCCGATGCCCCCGTTCATCCAGGTCTCGAGGTAGACCGCGATCCCTTCCAGGTACCACCGCGGCGCGTACCACCGCGGGGTGGTGAGGTAGCTGTAGAGCATGGACAGGGGCACTTCGGCGTTGGGGGTGACCTTGCCGAAGAAGAGCGTCCGGTAGAACCGGTCGGACGCCGTGGCCTTGTCCACGGTCACGATGTGCGCCATCTCGTGGTTGAGCGAGGAGGTCATCCGCTCGGGCGCGGGGGCCGACTCGTAGTCGTGGGCGTACGGCTCGATGCCGATGGTGATGTGGTTCTGCGGGATCGGGCTCGCGCCCGCGTTGCCGTAGTGCCAGAGATCGTGCATCAGCACGTTGATCGGGCCGGAGGGCGTGTACCCGAAGAGGCGGCGATGAAACTGCAGCGAGTTCTCGAAGCTCCGGGCCACCTGGGGGACCAGGTAGGACTCGAGCGGCGACGCGTAGACCAGCCGCATGTCGGCGGTCTCGACCGTCTGGAACTGCGCGGCGAGCGCGGCGGGCGCGGCGGGCGCGCACACCAGCACGACGGCCAGAAAGGCCGGGGCGAATCGAAGTCGTTGCATGGTCGGAGGGGGGGAAACTACCTGGGGATCCCGGCTCCCGTTAGAGCGGGCCGGGATCCCCTCGGGTCGGCTTACATCTGGCTGCGCATCGCCTCGCGCATGAACGCCTGCGACAGCGCCTGGCTCTGGGCCAGCGAGCGGAAGGCGTCGGCCGCCTGGAGCTGCCGGAGCGCGTCCGAAGCCATGATCTGGCGGTAGGCGTCCGAGGCCTGGAGCTGGCGGAACGCCTCGTTGGCCTGGAGCTGCCGGAAGGCGTCGTTCGCCATCACCTGCCGGAAGGCGTCGTTGGCCATGATCTGGCGGTAGGCGTCGTTCGCCATCACCTGGCGGAACGCGTCCGACGCCATCACCTGGCGGAACGCGTCGTTGGCCTGCAGCTGGCGGTACGCGTCGTTCGCCTGCAGCTGGCGCATGGCCTCGGACGACTGCATCTGCCGGAACGCGTCCTGGGCCTGGAGCTGGCGGAACGCCGCGCTGGCCTGGAGCTGGCGGAACGCGTCATTGGCCTGGAGCTGGCGGTAGGCGTCGCTCGCCATCACCTGGCGGAAGGCGTCCGCGGCCATCAGCTGGCGGAACGCGTCACTCGCCATGATCTGCCGGAACGCGTCACTCGCCATGATCTGCCGGAAGGCCTGGTTCTGCATGACCTGCCGGAACACGTCGCTCTGCACCAGGTGCAGGATCTGGTCATTCTGGAACAGCGCCTGGATCTCGGGGTTCTTGAGCGACACGTCGGCTTCGGTCATCACGTGGCCGTGATACCGGGCCGCCGGCTCCACCCCGCCGATGGTGCCGGCGTCGCGGCCGAGGGGGGGGAAGCCGGTGATGAGCCCGGCGACGACGATCACGACCGCCGCCGCGGCGCTTCCGATGAGCAATGCCTTCTTGGTCATGATCGCTTCCTCCATGCGTGTAGTGACGAGTTTCAGCGTGTGGGCGGCCCAGGCGAGCGGCCTGCCGGGTGACGCGCGAGCCGGCTGCGGCAGCGCATCGAGGATCGCCCGTTTCAGGCGCGCGGGCGGTTCGCGCTCGGCCACGTGTGCGAACATGCCGGCGACGCGGCGCAGCTCGGCCGCGATCGCCCGGGCCTCCGGATCCCGCTCCAACAGCGACCGGACGGCGGCACTCTGTTCCGGAGTGTTCGCGCCGTCGATTTCCTGCTGGATGAGCTCGACCTGGTCGCGGCTCGGCATCGCTACCGGACTCCTTCACCTAACGCAAGCCGCAGCCGTTCCCGTGCGGTGAACAGACGCGACTTGACGGTCTGAACGGGGATCTCCAGCACCTCGGCGATCTCCTGGTAGGAGAACGACACGAAGTGTTTCAACACGACCACGGCTCGATCGTCGGGCTTGAGACTCGCCAGCGCCCGGCCCACCCGGTCCTCGGCTTCCGCCGCCCCGTCGGCCGCCGCGCCCGGCGCCGGCACGTCGAAGTCGTCCTCCAGCGGGTCCGTCCGTTTCCGGCGCTTGAGCAGGTTCAACGACTCATTCACCGTCATGCGATAGACCCAGCTGAAGAACCGGTACTTCGGATCGTAGGTCCGGAGCCGGTGAAACACGTTGAAGAACACCGTCTGGGTGACATCCTCGGCGTCCTGCACGTTTCCCAGCATCCGGAGCGCGACATTGAACAGGCGCTGCTGATAGCGGTCGACGAGCGCGCCGGCCGCGTCCGGGTGATGCGCCAGGCACCGCTCGACGAGAGCCCGGTCCTGATCGTCCGTCGCCAGGGGTGTCTCTTTCAAGTACAACTCAGACCGCCAAAGGTTGGAGGGGTCCATCGGACAGGCCTTGCCGGGGGGAGAACGTGCACCGGGGGGAGCCCCTCGGCAATGCCGGGCCGCTTTCCCCCCCCGCCGGAGGGCGGATCGGAGGCCATATTGGGGCGGAACATGCGGCCCAGCTTCCGTATGACGATCGGCGCCGATCCCGGCCAGGTGGCCGGGGTGGGCGCGGCGTTCACCGCGTTCGCGGACGCGCACGCCCTGCCGGATGCGGTCCGGCGGAGCGTGAGCGTGGCCCTGGATGAGCTGTTGAACAACACCATCGCGTATGGATTCGCCGGGCGCGGGGGCGGCGAGCTGAGCGTCGAGGTGGAGCTCTCGGACGATCGGGTGTGCGTCACCCTCACCGACGACGGCTTGGCTTTCAACCCGTTGGACCGGAGCGCCCCCGACACCGCGCTTTCCGTGGGGGAGCGGCCGATCGGCGGGCTCGGCATTCACCTGGCCCGGCGGATGATGGACGAGGTCGTCTATCACCGCCGGGCCGACCGCAACGTCGTCACGCTGACGAAGCGCCTGCCCTAGAGGAGATCATGGACATCACCACGCGCACGCTCAACGGCGTCACCCTCGTGGCCTTCGCGGGGAGTCTCGACAGCAACACGTCGCCCCAGGCCCAGCAGGCACTCGACGGGATCCTGGGGGCCGGCGCGCGGAAGATGGCCGTCGATTGCACGGCCCTCGACTACATCTCGAGCGCGGGACTCCGGGTGCTGCTCGGAATGGCCAAGCGGCTGAGCGGGGAGGGTGGCGCGGGGCGCGGGCTGCGCCTGTTCGGCCTGAACGAGACGGTCCGGGAGGTGTTCGACATCTCCGGGTTCTCGACCATTCTCGCCGTGTACGCCACGGAGGCGGACGCGCTCCGGGGGTTCTAACGAAAACGCTGCCCGCCGTGCTGAGCGGGCAGCGTCAGTCGGGACGGCGGGATTTGAACCCGCGACCCCCTGCACCCCAAGCAGGTGCGCTACCGGGCTGCGCTACGTCCCGAACTGCTAGGTAACAGTAACCCAGAGGCATAGACGCGCAGGTGGTGTTCGGGGGACAGGAGATAGGACCGCTTCTGCAACCGACGTCCTACCACCCATCTGTGCGTCTGTGCGTCTAGTCGTTCGCGTCTGTGCGTCTAGTCGTTCGCGTCTGTGAGTACAGCCTTTGCTGTCCCCCACAATCGGGGCCTGAAGATAGTCGTCCCCCTCCCGAAACTGAAGCCATGCTCCTTCGCCTCGCCCTCGCCATCTAGTGCTTCCCCCCCGTCAGCCGCTGAAGCTGCATCCGCGCCGGCATCAGGGTCGAATCCTTGGCCACCGCGTCCCGGAACGCCGCGATGGCTTTGGCCGTGTCCCCCTTGAACAGCAGGATATTCCCCAGGGTCATCGGCGTCTGCCCCGACGTCGGGAAGAACTCGGCGCTCAGCGCGAGAATGGCGATGGCGTTGTCGGGCCGGTTCGCGCGGGCCTCGCCCTGCGCCAGACTGATCAACGGCAGCTCGCGGAAATCGTAGGCCTCGCCGCCGTAGTATTTGGCCCGGAGATCCCGGTAGTGCTGCAACGCCGCCGTCAGGCCCGAGTCGGCCAGGTAGAGCTGCATCTCGTCGTCCAGGAGCCGCGGCCGCGACACCCCCCGATGACAGGTCTCGCAGCGCACCACCACATGCGGCTCCGGGCGGTCGGGCACGTCGGCCAGGTGCTCTTCATTGATATGATTCACCATCTCGATCATCACCCGCGCCACGCGCTTGGTCCGCTTGTCGTCGGACTTGAAGTTCACGGAGTCGAGCGGCTGGCCCTCCTTCCCGACGTGGCAGTAGGTGCACCGGACGCCGAGTCCGAGCGCGAACCCGCGCATGGTGGTGAGCAGCTCCCGCGGGGAGATGTTCTTCGGCAGCACCTTCAGGTTGGTGAAGGAGTCGGGCGGGAACTTGCCCTGGGCGGCGACCGGTGCGGCCGCGAGCAGCAGAGCGGGGAGGAGCAGAAGGCGCATGGAGGCTCCTTGGTGCCGGGTGTCAGGTGCCGGGTGTCAGGAACGAACGTTCAAGCCGAAATCGGACTCGCGCCAGTCTTTTTCTCCGGTGCGCGGGCAGTTAGCTGACACCCGACACCTGGCACCCGACACCTATCGCTCGTCCGCCCCGAGGGCCCGTGTCGCCCGGTACCTCTGATCACTTGGCGCTCCAGCGGTTGTTGCTCGAATCGGCGTCCACCCAGATGCCGCCGAGCAGCGTGACGGAGCTGACCTTCTTCTTCGACCTGAACGTGACGGTGGCGGCGCGCGGAGTCCGTTCCCACACCGCCGCCGTCTCGTGCACCGAATCCTCGCTGCCGTCGCCGTACTTCACCAGGACGTCGAAGGGCGCGGGCATGCCGCCGATGTTGCCGACGGTCACGACCGTGCCGGCGGGCGTCGCCTTCACGGCGTTCACCGCGAGGTCGATGTAATCGTTCGAGAAGTACCAGGAGTTCCAGAACCAGTCGAGGTTCTTCCCGGTGACGTCGTTGAACGTGTAGAAGAAGTCCCACGGGATCGGGTGCCGGCCGTGCCACCGGTCCATGTACTCGTGGAGCGCCTTCCCGAACGCCGCGTCACCCAGCATATCCTTGAGCGCGAGGTACCCGAGCGCCGGCTTCCCGTAGGCGTTGTTCCCGTACGCCTGCCCATTCTCGGCGTCGTTCGGCGTGATGATCGGCAGATCCTCCAGCGGGGACGGGTCGCCGGCCCAGCCGTTCACCCGGAACTGGCGGAAGAGCTCCGCGGCCCGCGCCGGCCCGAGGTCCACCTGTCCGATCAGGTACTCGAGCGTGGTGGCCCACCCTTCGTCCATGAACGCGTAGCGGCTCTCGTTGATGCCCATGTAGAAGGGGAAATACGAGTGGGACATCTCGTGCTCCACGACGAAGCGCGCGAACACCGTGTCGGCGAACGAATTGTCGTTCACCATCATCGGGTACTCCATGTCGGCCCGTCCCTCCACCACGGTGCTCTTTTCGTAGGGGTAGGGGACGCCCGGCCAGTTGCGTGAGAACCAGGCGAGCGCGTGCCGCCCGTACTGGACCATGTGGTGGTAGTCGGCCGAGGTGTCGTTGTAGGCGGCCTGGACGCTGGCGCGCCGGCCGGTGGCGTCGTCCACCACGACCGACCCGCCGTCCCAGTCGTAGTGATCGCTCACGGCGAAGGTCATGTCGGGGATATGGGTGGCCGTGAAGTGCCAGGTGTGGTCGCCGTCGGCCCGCGTGACCCGGTGCGCGTTCAGGTCTTCCTGGGTCGCGATCCGGATGGTGGAGTCGGACGTCATCGAGGCCCGGAGCCGCCGGGCGTATTCGGGGGTCAGGACCTGGTCCGGGTTGGTGAGTGTGCCGGTGCCCCAGACGATGAAGTTCGCGGGTACCCGCACCGACACGTCGTAGTCGTTGAAGTCGCTGTAGAACTCCTGCATGTCCGTGAACACCGTCCCGTCCCAGCCGCCGTCATAGTCATCGTAAACGTCGATGCGGGGATAGAAGTAGGCGAGGTAGGCCGTGGTGGAGTCGAGCATGCCCTCCCGGTTGCTCGCCCGGGAGAGGTCGTAGTGCCAGTTGAGCGTCACCCGCGCGGAGTCGTGCGGCGCCAGCGGGGTCGTGAGGCGGACGCCGTGGAGGGTGTAGATCTGCGCGTCATTCCCCCAGGGCCGCGCCGCGCCGTTCACCGTGAACGAATCGACTTGCACGCCCGGGGTGAGGTAGTCCTCACCGGCGGGGAAGGCCCGCGGGGCGCCGGCCTTGTGGATGTTCACGATGAGCCGGAAGACCAGCGCCTTGAGCGTGTCCGGGCTGTCGTTGACGTACGTGATCTGCTCGGCGCCCGTGACCGTCCGCGCCGGCGGCGCGACATTGATCGCGATGGTGTACCGCGCGTGGTTCTGCCAGTAGTTCGGGCCGGGCCGTCCGGAGATCGTGCGGGTGCCCGCCTGGTAGGCCCGCGCGACGGCGCGCGGCGTGTAGAGGGTCGGGGCCTGGGCCTGGGCCCCGAGGAGCACGGGGACGAGGAGGGCCGGAAGCATGCTGAGGGGCGCGAAGCGCATCGGATGGGCTCCCTAGGAGTGGCGTTCGGATTCGAGTGACTAGTCCCGCACCAGCTGCAGCGTCGCGGCGCCGTCGCCGAGACTTCCGTCCGGCGCGCACGGCACGAACGGGATCGACAGCACGGACTCGGCGCCGCGCGGAGTCCGGCTCTTCAGCTCCAGCGAGTAATCCCCGCCGAACATTTGGCCCAGACGGGCCTGGACGGTCCGGAGGCCGAGGCCGCCGCGGGTCCGGCGCTCGGCACCCGAGATGCCCTGGCCGTCGTCGACCACGCGGATGCGGACGCGGTCCCCGTCCGGCTGCGCCTGAATATGTACCCGGACCACGTCCACGTGCCCCGCGAACCCGTGGCGGATCGCATTCTCGACCAGGGGTTGCAGGGCGAAGTGGGGCACCCGCGCCGCCCTGACCCGCTCGGAGATCTCGAACGATACGTCGAGGCGGTCCCGGAACCGGAGCTGCTGGATATCCACGTAGGCCTTGAGCGTGGCGAGCTCGCGCTCCAGCGGGACGCCGCTTCGCTCGGCGGCGCCGCCCGACATGCTCTCCCGCAGCAGGTCTCCGAGCCGCCCGATCATTTCGTCGGCCCGGTCGGGGTCTTCGTGCACCAGCTCCGAGATCACATTGAGCGTGTTGAAGAGGAAATGGGGCTGGAGCTGCGCCGACAGAACCTGGAGACGGGCTTCGCTGAGTCCGGCGCGCAACGTCGCGGCGGCCAGCCGCTCGGAGGCGTACATCCGGTAGAAGTCCATCGCGTGCACGAGGCCCACGAGACCGCAGTACACGAAGACGCCGGGGTCGAGCTGGTAGAGCAGGTAACCGGCCAGTGAGCGCGACGGCGGAGACAGCCACCAGGACATCAGGAAGAAGGTGCCGGCCGCCGTGCCGAGCGCCACGCAGACGGCGAATACGAGATGAAGGATCAAGGGCTGCACCCAGCGCGAGCGGGTGACCGGGAACCGGCGGGCCAGGACGATGGTGAGCGGCGTGGCCCAGAGCCACATCCCCACGTCGGGAATGGCGTGCAGGATGTACCGGGTCAGGGGCCAGGCCGTTTCCCCCATCACCTCGGCGAACGAGCGGGACTCCTGCGCCAGCGCCAGGCCGTACGCCGTCCAGACGACGACGACGGCGACCCAGAATCTCCAGGACTTCAGGAAGCGGTACGGCCCTTCCGTCATGCCACGCCCGAAAGGCGTCCGAGGAAGGCGCGGCGAAAGGTGCGGGACAGGCGAAGCTGTGTGCCGTCCTGCAGAACCAGCACCGAGTCCCCGCCGAACCAGGGTTGGACCTCCTTCACGCGCTCGAGATTCACGATCACGCGGCGATGACAGCGCGCGAACCGCGCCGGGTCGAGCTGGCGCTCCAGCCGTCCGACCTTTTCCCGGAGCACGTAGGTGTCCTTGCCGGCGTGCACGCGGACGTAGTTGCGCGCGGCCTCGATCCAGTCGGCGTCCCGGGCGCGGACGAAGGTCGTTCGCTCCTCCACCTTGACCGCGAACCGCTCCAGGTACGACCGGCGCGGGCCCGCGGGCAGTGCCGGGGCCTGCGCGGTGAATTCGGCCACGAGGCTCAGCAGCCGGCGGGCCTGCTGCGCGGCCTCTGCGGTCCGGAGCCGCTCCCGCACGCGGTCCAGCGCCGCGCGGAGCCGCGCCGGGGTGTAGGGCTTGAGGAGGTAATCCAAGGCGTTGACCTCGAACGCCGGGAGCGCGTAGCGGTCGAATGCCGTGACGAACACCACCGGCGGCATCCGCTCGGCGCCCACGCGGCGCACGACCTCGACCCCGTCGAGGTTGGACATCTGGACGTCCAGGAAGACCACGTCGGGAGCCAGGGTGAGGATGGATTGGACGGCCTCCTCGCCGGAGGTGCACTCGCCCACGATCCGGACGTCGTCCATCTCGGCGAGCAGGCGCACCAGGCGGTCCCGGGCCAGCGGCTCGTCGTCCACCACCAGCGCCCTGAGTACGCCGCACTCCACGGGCAGCGGATCGGCCGGGGCGGGTCCGATCTGGAGTTGGGTCATCGGGAGGCTCCGATTCGAGGGGGATATGGCACAGCCGGAGTCCTTACGCGCTCGGGTCCCGAAAGGATTCGGATCGGAGCCCGGCCGCCGAGCCGGCTCGCGTAACGGCTCGGGCATTCAGGATCACGGCTCACCCCTCGCCGATTGATCGGACGGGGCCATCCCCGGGAGCGTCCGGGTCCCCTCGGTCACAAGGAGTGCAGGCATGCGTCGCTGGATCTTGTTGGGGCTGGTCGTGTCCGGCTTCGCTGCGTCCCCGTCCCGGGCGCAGGACACAGGCGCGGTTCCCGCGGACTCGAGCCACTGGTCCCTGCAGGGCCAGGCCAGTGTCGTGGAGTTCCAGGGCCGCCGCGCGATCCTGCTGGACGGCGGCGCGGCGGTCCTCAACGACTACGACCTGCGGGACGGCGTGATCGACGCCGACGTCTACACGTCGGTGAAGCGGGGATTCTTCGGCATCCAGTTCCGGCTGGACACGACCGGCGCGTGGGGCGAGTGGATCTACCTCCGCCAGCACGAATCCGGCCTCCCCGACGCCATGCAATACACGCCCATCCTCAACACCGGAGCCAACTGGCAGCTCTACAACGGTCCCGGATTCACGGGTCAGGTGGACATCCCCCGCGACGAGTGGTTTCACCTGCGGCTCGAGATCGTGGGAGCGCAGGCGAAGCTGTACGTGAAGGATCTGAGCCGGCCTGCGCTGGTGATGAGCGACCTGAAGAGCGGGCGGCAGAACGGCCTCGTCGCGCTCTATGATCTCACCGGGGCGACGTACTTCGCCGACATCCAGGTCCGGAAGACGCCGGACGCGCCGTGGGAACGACACTGGCCACCGATGCCGGCGGGCACGCTGACCCATTGGAGTATTTCGCCGTCCTACGACGCCTTGGCCCGGAACCTCGAGCGCCCGTTGTCGCGGGCCGAGCGTGACAGCATGCACTGGCAGGACGTGGAAGCCGAGCCGCCCGGCCTCGTGGCCCTGTACCGGTACCGCCAGGCCCCGCACCTGCACGTCACGTTCCAGTCCGACTTCTCGACCCGGCTCGAGCCCCAGCCCGGGATGAAGGTGCTGTACGCGCGGACCTGGATCGATTCGGACCGGGATGAGGTGAAGAAGCTCGCCCTCGGCTACTCGGACGACGTCAGTGTGTTCCTGAACGGCCGGATCCTCTACCGGGGCCGCAGCGCCCAGAGCTTCCGCGATCCGCGCTTCCTGGGGATCGTCAATCCGGAGAACGACGCGGTCTACCTCCCCCTCAAGAAGGGCCGCAACGAGCTCATCCTCGCGGTGAGCGAGCTGGGCGGGGGCTGGGGGTACATCGCGCGTCTGGAGGACGTGCAGCCGTAACCTTCCGGCTCCATTATTGGGGAGTGCCCCACCCCCCTCGTGAGCCGGAGTTCGCGATGCTGCGCACCGCCCGTATCACCCTGTCCTTCCTGACCGTGAGCGCCGGGCTTGCCGCGCAGGCGAGCACCTACCCGGCCGCGCGGCGCGACACCACCGTCGACGTCTACTTCGGCACGAAGGTGCCCGCTCCCTATCAGTGGATGGAGGACCAGGCGTCGCCGGAGGTCTCGGCGTGGGTGGACTCCGAGAATGTCGTGACGTACCGGTACCTGGACGGCATCCCTTTCCGGACGGCTTTCAAGGACCGGCTGACCACGCTCTGGAATCATGAACGCGTGGACGTGCCGGTCCGGCCGGGCCGCGGCGGCCCCCTCTTCTTCGACAAGAACTCCGGACTCCAGAGTCAGTCCCCGGTCTATCTCCAGGCCCGCCTGACCGGCGGCGCGAAGCTGGTGCTCGATCCCAACGTGCTCTCCCCGGACGGCTCCCTGGCGCTGTCGACGTGGACGCCGTCCCCCGACGGCCGGCACCTCGCGTACGGCCTGTCGCCCGGCGGCTCGGACTGGCGCGAGCTGCACGTCCGGGACCTGGTCACGGGGCAGGATCTTCCGGACACCGTGCACTGGGCCAAGTTCTCGGATGCCTCGTGGACCAACGACGGCAAGGGGTTCTTCTACTCCCGGTATCCGGCGCCTCCGCCGGGCCAGGTGCTCACCGCCGCGTCTTCGTACCAGAAGGTCTACTACCACGTCCTCGGCACGCCCGATTCCACCGATCGGATGATCTTCGGGCTCACCGACCGCCCGGACTGGTACGTCGGGGGCGGGGTCACGGAGGACGGCCGCTATCTGATCATTTCGGCGAGTCACACGACGGACGCCAACGTGGTGTACTACGCCGATCTGCGGAACCCGCTGCATCCCGACATCGCGGCTCCCGTGAAGCCGCTCTTCAGCGCCAACGATGCGCTCTACGGTCTGGTGGGGAACCACGGAGACACCGCGTTCATACAGACGACCAACGGTGCCCCGAAGCAGCGCATCATCGCGGTCCGATTTTCCGCCCCGGACTCCGCCCACTGGCGTGTGGTGGTGCCCGAGGGCGCCAGCCCCATCGAGGCCGCGGCCCTGGCCGGCGGCCGTCTGGTGGTGCAGGACCTGGTCGACGTGAAGAGCCGCCTGCGTCTCGTGTCGACGAGCGGCCGCGCCCTGGGGGACATCCCGCTTCCCGGAATCGGCGCCGCGGAGGGATTGTCGGCCCGGAGTGACACGCCGGAGCTGTTTTTCGGCTTCTCCTCGTTCCTGCGTCCGTACACGGTCTATCGCTTCGACCTGATCACCCGGAAGGTCACGGCGTTCCAGCCGCCCCACGTGGCGTTCGATGCCCGGGGGTACGAGACCCGACAGGTGTTCTACGCGTCCAAGGACGGCACCCGGGTGCCGATGTTCATCACGGCGAAGAAGGGCCTGGTGCTGGACGGCAGCCACCCCACCGTGCTGTACGCCTACGGCGGGTTCGACGTCAACGTCACGCCGGGCTACAGCTCGGTGGTGGCCGCGTGGCTCGAGCGTGGCGGCGTCTACGCGGTGCCCAACCTGCGGGGCGGGGCGGAGTACGGCGAAGCCTGGCATCACGCCGGCATGCTCGAGAAGAAGCAGAACGTCTTCGACGATTTCATCGCGGCGGCGGAGTATCTCATCACGCAGGGCTACACCTCCTCCGCCCACCTCGCGATCCACGGCTACTCCAACGGGGGCCTCCTGGTCGGGGCCGTGGAGGATCAGCGCCCCGATCTCTTCGCCGCGGCGTACCCCGGCGCGGGCGTGATGGACATGCTGCGGTACCAGAAATTCACGGCCGGCGTCGGCTGGGTGCCGGAGTTCGGATCGTCGGACGACTCGACGCAGTTCAGCTACCTGATCAAGTACTCGCCGCTCCACAACGTCCGGGCGGGAACGTGCTACCCCGCGACCATCATCACCACGGCCGACCACGACGATCGCGTGGTGCCGAGTCACTCGTACAAGTTCGCGGCGGCGCTGCAGGCGGCGCAGGCCTGCGCCCGGCCCACGCTGATCCGGGTGGAGACCCAGACCAGCCACGGGTACATGCCGACGGCGAAGCAGATCGACGAGCTGGTGGACGTGTGGACGTTCACGGGATGGAATACCGGAATGCGGTGAGCCTCAGAGTCCGACGGACAACCCTCCCTGGACGGTGAACGAGGTGTACCACCGGTAGATCACCCACTTGCCCTCGGCGAACGGCGTGAAGGGACCGCCGAAGCGGGGCTCGAGACCCAGGGCCAGATCGGCCCCGGTGCGGCTCTTCCCCGCGCCGTGGTCGGCCTCCGTGAGGCCGGTCGAGAGATACAGGAAGTGGGTGACGAGCGGCGGCCGGTACTGCAGATCCGCCGAGAGCCAGAGGGCCCCGTCGCCGACATCCGGGTACAGGCTCAGGGATGCCGCCACCTGCCAGTGGCCCCCGAACCGGTGATCCAGCACACCGCCCAGGGTGTTCCGGGTGAGATCTTTGCCGTTGGCGTCGAAGTCGGTGCCGAATCGCAGGCCGATCTGCGTGGTGGATGCCGGGGTCTGCGCGGCGGCGACCGGGGAGGCCAGGAGCAGGGCGGCGCCGAGGACGGCGGGCTTCATCGACGTGCTCCCGAGTATGAGAATGAACGGCCACCAATAGTCCCGGAGTCCACCCGATGCGTCAAGGCCACCGCCCGTGACACCCACCCGTCGCGACATGCTCGCCCAATCGCTCGGCGCCCTGGGGGCCGCGGCCCTCGGAGGTCCTGAGTTGCCGATCCCGTCCCCGATGGAACACCGCCGGCCCCCCGGCCGCCTCAAGCAGTCGGTTGCCCGCTGGTGCTACCAGCAGGTCCCGCTTCCGGATCTGTGCGCGGCGGCGACGCGGATCGGCCTCGCGGGCATCGATCTGCTGGCCCGCGACGATTGGGCGGTGGTCACGGATCACGGCCTGCTGTGCACGATGGGGTACCCGTATCCGAAGGAGCGAAGCGACTTCATCGCCACCGGGTTCAACGACCCGGCCAATCACCGGCTCCTCCTCTCCGAGCTCGAGGGCGCCATCCCGCTCGCGGCGACGCAGGGCGTGCCCAACGTGATCACGATGTTCGGGAACCGGCGGGGCCGGACCGACGCGGAGGGCATCGCGAGCTGCGTGAAGGGCCTGAAGCAGATCGCGCCCCTCGCCGAGGAGCAGGGGATCACGGTCTGCGTGGAGCTCCTGAACAGCAAGGTCAATCACAAGGATTACCAGGGAGACCACACCGCGTTCGGCGCCGCGGTGATCGACGGCGTCGGATCTCCGCGGGTGAAGCTGCTCTACGACATCTATCATATGCAGATCATGGAGGGAGACGTGATTCGGACCATCCGGGAGAACATCGCCCGGATCGCGCACTTCCACACCGGCGGCGTGCCGGACCGGCACGAGCTCGACGACTCCCAGGAGCTCGACTACCGCGGCATCGCGGGGGCCATCGCCGACACCGGGTTCGCCGGGTTCGTGGCGCACGAGTTCGAGCCGACCCGCGACCCGCTCACGTCACTGCAGGAAGCGGTCCATACGTGCGCCGTCTGATCCCCGTCGCCCTGGTCCTCGGCGGCGTGCTGTCCTGCTCCAAGAGCGGTTCGACGGGTCCCCGGCTGCCGGCGCCCGTGGCGGCGCTGCACCTCGTGGCCCAGGGGTTGTCGTCCCCCCTTTATCTCACCGCTCCCCCAGGGGATACCGTCCGCGAGTTCGTCGTCGAGCAGACCGGGGCCATCCGCATCATCCGGCACGACTCGCTGCTTCCCACGCCGTTCATCGATCTGTCGGGGGTGATCCAGTACGACGGCGCCGAGCGGGGCCTGCTCAGCGTCGCCTTCGACCCCGCGTACGCCGCCAACGGGCACTTCTTTGTCGACTACACCGACACCGTGGGGGACATCCAGGTCGTGCGCTACACCGTGTCGGCGGACCCGAATGTCGGGGATCCGGCGACGGCCGCCCCGGTCCTGTCGATCGCTCACAGCACGTACCCGAACCACAACGGCGGCCTCGTCATGTTCGGGCCCGATGGCTTCCTCTACATCGGGACGGGGGACGGCGGAAGCGGGGGCGACCCGCTGGGGAACGGCCAGGACTCGACTCAGCTCCTGGGCAAGATCCTGCGCATCGACGTGAGCAGCCTGCCGTACACCATCCCGTCCACCAATCCGTTCCGGAGCCGGGCGCCGGCCGCTCCCGAGATCTGGGACTATGGAATGCGGAATCCATGGCGGTTCTCGTTCGACCGGTCCACCCACGACTTCTACATCGGGGACGTGGGGCAGGACACTTACGAAGAGGTGGACCGGGCGCCCGCGGGGGATCCGGGCGGGCACAACTACGGGTGGAACCGGATGGAAGGGATGCACTGCTATCCGCCCGGGTCGTCGTGCTCCCAGACGGGCCTGGTGCTCCCGGTGCTCGAGTACAACCACGGCACGAACGACGACGTCGGCTGCGCCATCATCGGCGGCTACGTCTATCGCGGGAGCCTCGCCCCGACGCTCGCCGGGCGCTACCTGTACGCGGATCTCTGCTCGGGGTTCATCAAGAGCTTCGTCTGGTCCAACGGCGTCACCGACCAGGTGGATCTGACCGGCCAGCTCGGCGCGCGCGCCGGCGTGACTTCGTTCGGACAGGACGGGCGGGGCGAGCTGTATCTCGTGGTGGGATCGGAAGGCACCGTCTACCGGTTTCAGGCGACGCCCTGACGGTCAGTCGCTCTCGAGCGTCAGCACCTCGAACGGGGCGAGGGGAATCTCCACCGCCCGGTCCACCCCGGCCTCGATGGGCGGCTTCGACCGCTCCGTCCGCCAGGGCCGCCGGAAGATGAAGCGCTGCGGTGCCCGATCGGGCAGATCGAACGCCTCCGCGATCTTGAGCGAGAACGTTTGCGGCTTGTCCGACGGATTCCGCAGGCAGAGGATCCCCCGCCCGGGCGCCCAGGCGGCGTGCCCATAGGGCTCGAGCTGGGCCGGGTCGCCGCCGATCCAGTGCGTATCGGCCAGGACCTGCGCCCGCGAACGCGACCACCGCGCCGCCTCCCCCAGCACGTCCCAGTTGCCGGCCGAGAGGAGCCGGGGCGTGATGTACATCTCCTGCAGCTGGGTGCCGGTGCCGAAGTAGGCCCGCACCTCGGCGGTGAAGTCGTCGCCGGGATCGGTGTCGAGATTGTGAGCGTGCTTCGCGTAGATCATCCCGTGGAGCATCAGGGAATTGAGGGGGAAGAGCGGCCCCTTCTGGACGATGCCCGCATAGGTATCGGCGTCCCGGTACGTGATCCACTTCTGCCGCCACGAGCCCACGCCGGCGAATTCGTGATCCTCGCCCCCCCGCCAGATCGAATCGCACGACCGCAGGAAGAAGGGTGAGGGGTAGGTCCCGGTGGTGAGGTTGACGTAGAGGTCGGACCGCTCGGTCCGGAGATCCGCGATCAGGGCGAGCATCGCGTCGAAGTCCGAGTCGAACAGGCTTCCCGGGAACACGTGCGCGACGTTGCCCGTGCCGTCGAACTTGAACTGGTTGACTCCGTAGGTCCGGATCATGTCCACGCACACGTCGTGGAACCGCCGGTAGTACTTGGGTCCCGAGAGCTCGAAGCCGCCCTCGTTGGTCTCGAACCCCTGCGTCTTGCCGTACGCCACCCGCTCGTCGCGCGGCTTGCCGTACCCGCCCCACGGCGACATCCAGACGCCGGGCGCGGCCCCGAACTTCCGGGCCGCCTCCCGGATGGTCGAAAAGCCGTGCGGAAAGCCCGAGTGGAAGTGCCACAGGGTCTCCGGATCGTCCCAGCCGTCGTCGAACAGGAACGAGTCGAGCACCACGGCGCGCTTGCGGTGCAGCTCCACGCCGAACATCTCCACCACGTCCAGGGCGCCGCCTTCGTCGTACTTGTTGAAGTAGCCGAGGTCGTACCAGGAGTTGTAATGGAGGAAGGGGCGGTAGGGATGAGCGCGCTCCCGTTCGAGATACAGGAGGAAGTCGCGCCGGAGCTGTCCGGGAGTGGCGGGGCCGATCACGGAGGAGCAGGTGACCGGGGCGCCTACCCGCAAGGGAAGCTCGCGGGCGAGGCCGTAGCGGACCCGCCCGTCCGCGACGGTGTGCAGGGCCAGGGGATGCTCGAACCCCAGGAACCACCCGTCGGTCACGACCGGCGAGCCCGCCACGGAGCCCGACACCCGCGCGTCGGCGAGGGGGACGTCGCCGAGCCGAATCTCCTGGACCGGCAGGTCCGAGCTCGCGGCGCGGAGGGTGACCTCCTGCCGGAGGTAGCGGGAGTCGGTGCGGAGGATGGCCCGCCAGGTGACGGCCACGCGGGAGGCCGGATCGGACAGCTCGACCGTGACCTGGTGCCCCGGGAGCCGGTCCGCGAAGCGCGCGGCCCGGTGGTCGCCCGGAAGGCGCTCGAACGCCGCCGCGCCGGCGCGGAGGTCGGACGCCGCGATGGCGGTGCCGTCCTTCAGCACGAGCGTCACCACCTCCACCGGGAGGGGGAGGGAACGGTGGCTGGCGAGGTCGACCAGCGTACCGCCCCGGAGCACGCCGCCGGACAGGCGCCAGGAGGCGCGGATCGCGTCGTTCGCGAGCGCCACGTCGCCGTCGGCGCTGGAGGCCAGCGGCCAGCGCCACGTTCGCGGCACGACCAGTCCGCCGGCGGCGAGGCCGGCCCGCTGCACGAAGTCCCGACGCGTGAGGTCCGTCATGGGCGCGCATACGTTGCCACGCCGCACGATTCCGCGCTAGCTTCGGGCGTCCCATCCTTCCCAGCGAGGATCAACGAATGCGGCGAGTGGAGCCGTACGACGTATGCATCGTGGGGTCGGGCGCGGGAGGCGGCATGGCCGCCTACGCGCTCACGCGCGCGGGAGCCCGGGTGGTGGTGCTCGAAGCGGGGGTCCCCTGGGACAACACCAAAGACTCGGCGATGCTGCATTGGCCGTACGAAACTCCCCGGCGCGGCGGCGGCACCCACCAGCGTCCGTTCGGCGAGTTCGACGCCTGCCTGGGCGGCTGGAACCTGGACGGCGAGCCGTACACGGTGGCGCCGGGGAGCAAGTTCTCGTGGTGGCGGGCCCGGATGGTGGGCGGGCGGACCAACCACTGGGGCCGCATCTCCCTCCGCTTCGGCCCCGCGGACTTCAGGCACAAGAGCCTCGACGGCCTGGGCGACGACTGGCCCATTTCCTACGACGACGTCGCGCCCTACTACGATCAGGTGGACCGCCTGGTGGGCGTGTTCGGCAGCAAAGAGGGCCTCCCCAACGAGCCCGACGGCATCTTTCTTCCCCCCCCCAAGCCCCGGTGCTATGAGCTGCTGGTCAAGGACGCGGCGGATCGTCTTCAGATCACCTGCATCCCCTCCCGGCTCTCGATTCTCACCCGGCCCCTGAACGGCCGGGCCGCCTGCCACTACTGCGGCCAGTGCAACCGCGGCTGCGCCGTGAACGCCAACTTCTCGTCCACCAACGTGCTGATCGCCCCGGCGCTGGCGACGGGCCGGCTCACCCTCGTGACCCATGCGATGGCGCGGGAAGTGACGGTCGACAGGAACGGGAAAGCCACGGGCGTGAGCTACGTCGACAAGCGGACGGGGGCCGACAAGCACGTCCGGGCCCGGGTGGTGGTGGTCGCCGCGAGCGCCTGCGAGACCTCGCGCCTGCTCCTCAATTCCCGGTCGTCGCATTTCCCCGACGGTCTGGGGAACGCCGGCGGAAAGGTGGGGAAGTATCTGACGGACACCACCGGGACCGACGTCTCGGGGTACATCCCGAAAATGGAAGATCACGTTCCCCACAACCACGACGGCGTGGGCGGCATGCACGTCTACATGCCCTGGTGGGTCGACAACAAGACCCTCGACTTCCCCCGCGGCTATCACATCGAGGTGTGGGGCGGGACGTCGGTGCCGATGAACGGCCTGCTCTCGGGGATCGAGGCGTATCCGGGCGGCGGTGGCTACGGCAGGAAACTCAAGGCCGACTACCGGAAGTACTACGGCGCCTACGTCGGCTTCTCGGGGCGCGGCGAGATGATTCCGAACGAGGAGTCCTACTGCGAGCTCGACCCCGGGACCGTCGATCAGTGGGGGATCCCGGTCCTCCGGTTCCACTGGCAGTGGTCGGATCACGAGTACAACCAGTGCAAGCACATGCAGGAAACCTTCCGGTCGCTGGTGGACGCGCTCGGCGGCACCGTATTCGACCCGATGCCCACGAAGGAGCAGGGGTACGGGCTCTCGACCGGCGGCAGCATCATCCACGAGCTGGGCGGCGCCCGGATGGGCGACGATCCCCAGTCCTCGGTGGTGGACCCGCACTGCCGGGTGCACGGCGTCCCGAACGTATTCGTGGCGGACGGGGCGCCGTTCGTGTCGCAGGCCGACAAGAACCCGACCTGGACCATCCTCGCCCTGTCGCTCCGGACCAGCGAGTACGTGGCCGATCAGGTGAAGAAGGGGGCGCTCTGATGGGGGCGATGAACCGCCGCGAAGCGGCCCGGCTGTTGGCGGTGGCGCCGGTGGTCGGCGCGTTCCGATGGGCCCCGGAGTCGGTGCGGGAATCGGCGGCCCTCGCCCGCGAGGCGCTCGCGGCGGCTCCCGCGTTCCGGCCGAAGTTCTTCACCGCGCACGAGTGGCGGACGGTGCGGATGCTCGTGGACATCATCATCCCGGCGGACGAGCACTCGGGGAGCGCCACGCAGGCCGGAGTTCCGGAGTTCATGGACTTCATGTGCAACGACGATCCCAACCTCCGGATTCCCATCCGGGGCGGATTGGCGTGGCTCGACAGTCAGGCGCACCAGTCGTTCGGCGCCCCCTTCGCCGACGGCGCCCCGCAGGACCGCACGGCGATTCTCGACCGGATCGCGTGGCCCAAGAAGGCGAAGCCGGAAGACCTCCCCGGGGCCGCGTTCTTCACCAGCTTCCGCGATCTGACGGCGTCGGGTTTCTATTCGAGCCGGATGGGCGTGCACGACCTCAAGTACCTCGGCAACACCTTCGTGCGGGAGTGGAACGGCTGCCCGCCGGACGCGCTGGCCAAGCTGGGAGTCCGCTACCCGTGAGCGATCGCCTCGGCATCGGCTTCATCGGCTCGGGATTCAACGCCCGCTTCCATATGCTGGGGTTCCAGGCGGTGCGGGACGCGGATATCCGCGGCGTGTGGAGCCCCAACGCCGATCGGGCCGGGGAGGCGGCCGCGCTCGCCAACCGGCTCGACCTCGGGCCCGCCCGGGCCTACCAGTCCATCGCCGACCTCGTCGCGGATCCCGCCATCGACGCCCTCTGGCTCTGCGGGCCCAACCAGGCGCGGATCGCCAACGTCGAGGAGATCGCGGACGCGGTGATCCGCGGGAAAGGCGAGCTCAAGGGGCTGGCCTGCGAGAAGCCCCTCGCGCGGAACGTGGCCGAGGCGCGGCAGGTGGTGGAGCTCACCAAGAAGGCGGGCTTGAGGCACGGGTATCTGGAGAACCAGCGCTTCGCTCCCCAGGTCGAGACCGGGAAAGGCCTGATCTGGGCCCGCGGGGCGAAGCTGACGGGGCGTCCCTACCTCGCCCGCGCGGCGGAGGAGCATTCGGGGCCGCATATGCCCTGGTTCTGGCAGGGCCGGCTCCAGGGCGGCGGCGTCTTGAACGACATGATGTGCCATTCGGCGCTGATGGTCCGGCACCTCCTCACGGCGCCCGGGGCGCCGGCAGGGAGCGTGACGCCGGTGCGGATCACGGGCCACATCGCGAGCCTCAAGTGGAGCCGGCCGGCGTACGCGCAAAAGCTGTCCGAGACGATGGGAAAGGACGTGGACTACGCGAAGTCCCCCGCCGAGGATTTCGCGAGCGTGATGATCGAGTTCCGGACGGCGGAGGGAGACCGGGTGCTCGGCGAGGCCACCACGTCCTGGAGCTTCGTGGGGGCGGGGCTCCGGCTGTCGGCGGAGCTTCTCGGGCCCGAGTACTCGATGTCGTGGAACACGCTCGATTCCGGTCTGAAGCTGTTCTTCAGCCGCGAAGTGCGGGGGAAGTCCGGTGAAGATCTGGTCGAGAAGCAGAACGCCGAGACGGGCCAGATGCCGGTGGTGGCGAACGAGGCGGCGGCCTACGGCTACGAGGCCGAGGACCGGCACTTCGTCCGGGTCTTCCTCGGCAAGGAAGAGCCTTTGCTGACGTTCGACGACGGACTGGAAGTGGTGCAGATGCTGATGACGGCGTATCGGAGCGCGGAGGAGGGCCGGACCATCGACTTCTCCCCGAAGGACATCGAATCGTTCGTACCGAAGGTCGCCAAAGGAGAATGGACACCATGACGCGCACGATCGCCGGTCTTGCGGCCCTCAGCCTCTTCGCCCCGTGGTCCCTTTTCTCTCAGGGAAAATGGCCGCCCAACTCCATGGATCGCCCCAAGCCGCCCGTGATCACCGTGGGGCCCGCGCCCGCCCCGGTGCCGCCGCCGTCGGACGCCATCGTGTTGTTCGACGGCACCGACCTCTCGGGCTGGGCGTCGGACGTCGACTCGGGGCCGGCGAAGTGGGTGGTGAAGGACGGTTACATGGAAGTGCTGCCGGGGTCGGGCGGAATCCACACCCGGCGCGCGTTCGGCGACGTTCAGCTCCACGTCGAGTGGTCTCCGCCCACGCCGCCCAAGGGCGAGAGCCAGGAGCGGGGGAACTCGGGCGTCTTCCTGATGAGCCATTACGAAATCCAGGTGCTCGACATCTACGACAACATCACCTACGCGGACGGCGAGGCTGGGGCGGTCTACGGCCAGACCCCGCCGCTCGTGAATCCGGCCCGCGCGCCCGGTGAGTGGCAGACGTACGACATCGTCTTCCATCGCCCGCACTTCGACCAGAACGGGAAGGTCACGCAAGACGCGCGGGTGACGGTGTTCTTCAACGGTGTGCTGGTGCAGGACAACACGGACATCACGGGCTGGACCGTCCACGCGGCGCGCGCCGTCTACCGGCCGCACCCCGACGCGATGCCCCTGGCGCTGCAGGACCACGGCAATCCGGTGCGGTACCGGAACATCTGGGTGCGGGAGCTCAAAGCGGGGGAGTGAACCCCGAGGCGTGGCCTCGGGGATAACGGGAACGCGGACGTCGGACGTGGGAACGCGGAACCGATGGGCCGGTTCCGCGTTCCGCGTTCCGGCTTCCGCGTTCACTCGCCGGTCGGTCGGTTCACTTTGGCGTACCGTTCTTCGGCACTCGCCCGGGCCTCGGCGTCCCCGAAGATCTTCTCGCCGTCGAAGCGCCCGTTCTCGATGAAGATCTCCGAGATCTTGCGCCCGGCCGTGACCGACCCGGCGAGGTGGACGCCGGGCACGGTCGTCTCGAGCGTATCCGCGTCGAGGGTGGGGCGCCCGGTGAGCTCGTCGAAGGCGATTCCGATCCGACGCAGGAGATCGAAGTCCGGGTGGAAGCCGGTGAGGGCGTAGACGCGGTCGGCGCGGACGCGATCTCCATTCCCGAGCACGACCTCCCGGTCGGTGATCTCGGCGACCTGCGCGTCGTACCGGGCCGTGATCTCCCCCGCCTTCACCCGGTTCTCGAAATCGGGCTTGAGCCAGTATTTCACGCTGGCGGACAGGGCTTTCCCGCGGTAGACCAGCGTCACCCGCGCGCCGGCGCGGAACAGCTGCAGCGCCGCTTCGATGGCCGAGTTCTTCCCGCCGATCACCACGACATCCTGGCCCCAGGACCGGTGGGCCTCGTCGAAGTAATGGGAGACGTGAGGCAGGGATTCGCCGGGCACGTCCAGGTGGTTGGGGTGGTCGAAGTATCCGGTGGCGAGCACCAGCCGTTCCGCCCCGACGGTTTCGTCGCCGAGCCGGGTGGCAACGCGGCAGGTCACGCCCTGCGGGCCCGGCGTCGCGTCCACCAGCCGCGCGCCGGTCCGCACCCGCAGGCGCTCGGCCCGCACCACGCCCCGGTAGTACTTCAGGGCCTCTTCGCGCGTCGCCTTGGCTCCGGCACAGACGAGGGGGTGCCCTCCGATCTCGAGACGCTCGGGGGTGGTGAAGAAGGTCATACCGACCGGATAGCGGACGATGGACTCGGCGATGGCCCCCGCGTCGATCACCAGCGCGTCGAGCCCGCGACGCGAGGCGGAGATGGCGCAGGCGAGGCCGATGGGTCCGGCGCCCACGATGAGGGCGCGTTCGCTGGCGGCGGTGTCGGTCACGCCGGGAATCTACCCTCGCCAAATCCCGCGTTGGAACCCATTCTTATCGAATGCCCACGCAGCCGGACGCGGGCCGCAAGCCGCGCGACGACGAAATCGACGTCTTCGGGATGACCCACCAGGGTCTGGTCCGGAAGGTCAACCAGGACCATTTCCTGCTGGGCTCTCTCCGGAAGCAGATGCAGGTGCTCCTGACCAGCCTGCCCTCGGTGGGCACGGGGGGCGCCAGCGCCGACGAGCGCGTCGCCTTCGTGGCCATGGTCGCCGACGGCGTGGGGGGCGGGCCGCGCGGCGAGGCCGCGAGCCAGCTCGCGCTCTCGGCCATCACGCGGTACGTCGCCAACAGCGCCGAATGTTACTACGCCACCGACACGGCGGACGAGTCCTTCCTGCACAACCTCGAGGAGGGCGCCCGGCGGGTCCACGCGGACGTGCTGGCGAAAGCCGAGCAGGACCGGGAGCTCAAGGGGATGGCGACGACGCTGACGGTGTGGCTGGGCGTCTGGCCCCGCGTCTATCTCCTGCAGGTCGGGGACTCGCGCTGCTACATCCTCCGCAAGGGCAAGCTCACCCAGCTGTCCCGCGATCAAACGATGGCTCAGGAGCTGATCGACCAGGGCGCCCTGACGCGCACCGAGGCGGGGCGGACACCGTGGGCCAACGTGCTGTCGAGCTCCATCGGCGGCGGGCAGAACGCGCCCGTGGTCACGCAGGTGACCAACGAGTGGGGCGTGGTCTGGCTGCTCTGCAGCGACGGGCTCACCAAGCACGTGCCCGACGACAAGATCGAAGCGCGGCTCAAGGAGATGACCACGGCGAAGCAGGTGTGCGAGGCCCTGGTCCAGGACGCCCTGGACGGCGGGGGCACGGACAACGTGACCGTCATCGTGGGCCGGGCGGTTCCGAAGGAGCCCGTCTGACGGGAGACCTTTCAGAGCGATTGCAGGCGGCCCTCGGCGGCGCCTACCGCGTGGAGCGAGAGCTCGGCGGCGGCGGGATGAGCCGGGTGTTCCTGGCCACCGATACCCAGCTCGATCGTCAGGTCGTCATCAAGGTCCTCCCGCCCGATCTCGCCGCCGGGCTGAACGTCGAGCGCTTCCGGCGCGAGATTCAGCTCGCCGCCAAGCTCCAACATCCCCATATCGTGCCGCTGCTCGCCGCCGGTTCCGCCGACGGGCTCCTCTATTACACGATGCCCTTCATCGAGGGCGAATCGCTCCGGACCAAGCTGACACGCCAGCGCGAGCTGCCGGTGCACGAGGCGATCAAGATCCTCGTCGACGTGGCCGACGCGCTGGCGTACGCTCACGCGCACGGCCTGGTCCACCGGGACATCAAGCCCGACAACGTGCTCCTCACGGGCAAGCACGCGGTCGTCACCGACTTCGGCGTGTCGAAGGCGCTGTCGTCCGCCACCGGCGAGGCCTCGATCACCTCGGTGGGTGTGGCGCTCGGCACGCCGGCGTACATGGCTCCCGAACAGGCCGCCGCCGATCCGGCGATGGATCACCGGGCCGACATCTATGCGCTGGGGGTCGTCGCCTTCGAGCTCCTCGCCGGGCGCCCGCCGTTCACGGGCGGATCGGCGCAGCAGGTGCTCGCCGCCCACATCACCGAGCCCGCGCCGTCGGTCTCGCAGGCGCGCGCGGCGGTGCCGCCGGCCCTCGACCTGCTGATCCGGCGTTGCCTCGAGAAGCGCCCGGCGGACCGGCCGCAGACGGCGGCGGAGCTGCTGGGGGCGCTGGAGGTGATGGCGACGCCGTCCGGGGGTATGCCCCCGACGGGCGCCATTTCGGGCGTCACGACCCCGGCGGCGCCGGCGACCAGGCGCCGCTGGCGGATCGGCGCGGGGGCAGTGGGCGTCGCGGCCCTCATCGGCGCCGGCTTCTTCGTGTTTCGCGGGCGGGCGTCCGCGGGGACGATGCCCACGGTCGCCGTCCTCCCATTCGACAATCTGGGGTCCGACAGCGGGCAGGGATTGGCCGACGGCCTCCAGGACGACATCCTCACCCAGCTGACCAAGATCGGCGCGCTCCAGGTGATCTCGCGCGCGTCGGTGCTCGAGTACCGGCACACGACGAAGCACCTGCGTGAGGTGGGGAAGGAGCTGGGGGCGCGGGCGCTGCTCGAGGGACAGGTCCAGCGCGTGGGGCAGCGGCTCCGCGTGAACGTCCAGCTCATCGACGCGCAGCAGGATCGCCAGCTGTGGGCCAACACCTACGACCGCGACCTCACGGCGCAGGACATCTTCAGCATCCAGGACTCGATCGCACAGAACGTCGCCGAAGCGCTCCGGGTGCAGCTGACGCCGGTCGAGGCGGCCGCCATCGCCGAGGCGCCGACATCCAACCTCGAAGCACTGGACTACTATCACCGGGGCCGGGAGCTGTGGACCGAGCGCGGGAGCACCGGACCGGATACCCTGACTCCCCGGGCGTTCGAGCGCGCGGTGGCGCTCGACCCGCGGTTCGCGGCGGCCTGGGCCGGGCTGGCGGAGGCGCGCAGCTGGCAGATCCGGCAGTACATCGCGTACGACACCACGGGCGCGCGGCAAGCGCTCGACCACGCGGTCGCGCTCGCGGCCGACGCGCCGGAGACGCAGCTGGCGCGGGGATACTACGACTACTACGCCAAGGGGGACTTCGGCGGCGCGCTGGAGCACTTCCGCTCCGTGGAGCGCGCCCGCCCGAGCGACGCGGAAGCCGTCGCGGCCGTCGGCTACATCCTGAGACGGCAAGGAAAGATGGACGAGGCGCTGACGCACGAGCGGCGGGTGATGACGCTCGATCCCCGGGACGCCGGTGCCTTGTGGGACATCGGGGGCTCGTACAACCAGCTACGCCGCTGGGACGACGCCCGGGAAGTCCTCGAGCGGGCGCTGATTCTCGTGCCCGACTACGAAGCGGTGCGCGGGTGGCTCTTCCAGACCTACGTGGGGCGGGGCGACACGGCGGGGGCCCGGACCTTCGCGCAGGAATCGCAAGGGCACGAGGGACAGTTCGCCGCCGAGACCCAGCAGTACGTCCTGGCCTGGTATCGGCGCGACTATCGCGACGCGTTCCGGATCATGCTCGCGTCCCATCCACGGTCGGGGCTGGAGCGGCGGGGCCGGATCTTCGACCTGGCCTCGGCGGCCCACGCGGGCGGCCTGCCGGAGGGACGCCTCTACGCCGACTCGCTTCGCGCCGTTTCGGAGGCGGAACTGCGGCAGCTCGCGGGGTGGCCGGACATCTTCGGCCGGCTCGCCGATCTGCACGGCAGCCTCGGCTTCGCCTATGCCTTTCTGGGCCGCTTCGAGGATGCCCGGCGGGAAGGCGCCGTGGCCGTCCAGCTCAATCCCATCTCTCGCGACGCCGTGGAGGGGGTGCGGAGCGCCGCACAGGAAGCCGGAATCTGCGTCCTGACGGGGGACCGCGACGGGGCCATCGAGCGTCTGGCGCGCCTGATGAGCCTGCCCACGACGTGGGGGTACTACGGTCCTTCGTTGATCTCCGCGGCGGTCCTGCGGCTCGACCCGCTGTACGACCCGCTCCGCGCGGACCCCCGGTTCCGGAAGCTCG
>DATJQI010000015.1:0-59373 GCA_035505915.1 Gemmatimonadales bacterium
CTGCCTTCTTCGAGTCCGTAGTAGAGATAGAGGATCTTGCGTTCGCGGGGAGCCAGGTACTTCTGGAAGATGCGGTCGATGAACTCGCGCATCAGCTTGCCGTCGGTGGTGTCTTCGATCTCGCCGCCTTCGATGCCGGCGAAGCGCTCACCGAGCGTCGCGGCATCCTTGTCGCTCCGGTCCACCGGGGCGTCGAGCGAAAGCTCGGCCGCGGTCATCCGGCGGGCGGTGCGGACGTTGTCGACGGTGTCCTCGAGCGCGGTGGCGATCTCGTCGTCGGTGGGCTCGCGGCCGAGCTCCTGGGACAGGAACGTCTCGGTGCGGCTCATCCGGATGAGCTGGGAGTTCTGATTGAGGGGGATGCGCACGCTGCGAGTCTGCTCGGCCAGGGCCTTGAGGACGGCCTGACGGACCCACCACACCGCGTACGAAATGAACTTCACGCCCTGATCGGGGTCGAACTTCTTGACCGCTTTCAGGAGCCCCTCGTTCCCGATGGCCACCAGCTCGGAGAGGTCGAGTCCGTGGCCCTGGTACTTCTTCACGTAGGAGATGACGAAGCGCAGGTTCGCCGTCACCAATCGCTCGGCGGCGCGCTCATCGCCCTTCTGGACGCGGCGCGCGAGGCGACGCTCTTCCTCAGGGTCTTTGATCAAAGGCAGTTTTTGGATGTCCTGCAGGTACTGATCGAAGGCGCCGGACGGAGTTGAGCGGAAGAACGCCTTTGCCTTGCCTGTGGACGACCGGGCCATGCACGGCACTCCCATCAGCGACTGTTGGTTTTTTCGGGGGACGGAGGAGCTTTCCGCCGTCCGGGGGCGCTTCCGGAAACCGCGCCAATATATGAACCATCTTGGAATGGTGCAAATTCCCGCAGTTTTCCACATCTCAAGTTATTGGTATTGAGGTTCACTGCGCGTTTTGTCCACTCTCAACACACTCTGTGGACAAGGCATTACAACGCGCGGGGTCTCCTCGTGTGGAGAGGTGGAAAGGGTGTGGGAAGTGGTTGATGGATATGTGATTACTGATTGATCGCCAAGACTTCCCGCACCAGCGCTTCCGGCGCGGGAATGGTCCATCCCGTCGTCACGCCGCCGTTCATCGCGCCGATCGTGCGCGGCAAAGCGAACCGCAGATCTCCCGCGCGCGCCTTCTTGTCGTTCCGCATTTTCGAAACGAGCTGGTCCACGGAGTTGGCGGCCGCGCGCACCACCGGCAGCCGGTACGCCGAAAGCAGATCCGTGATCCGGGTCGTGAGGCCCGACTCGGCCAATCCCATCCGCTCGGCGAGACGCGCTTCGTACGCCATCCCGATCGCGACCGCCTCGCCGTGCAGGAGCGAGTATCCGCTGGCCGACTCCACCGCGTGCCCCACGGTGTGCCCGAAGTTGAGCGCGGCGCGGATTCCCGCCTCGCGCTCGTCGGCCGAGACGATCCCCGCCTTGATCTCGACCGACCGGGCCACCACCCGCTCGAGCGCCGCGTCCTGCTTCGCGCTCACCGCGGACTGCTCCCGCTCGAGAAACGCGAAGTAGTCCGCGTCCGCGATGACCCCGTGCTTCACCGCCTCGGAAAGCCCGGCCGCGAGCTGCTGGGCGGGGAGGGTATCGAGGGTCGCGAGGTCGGCGAGCACCAGCCGCGGCCGGTGGAACGCCCCGACCAGATTCTTTCCCGCCGGCGTATTGACTCCCGTCTTCCCGCCGATCGACGAGTCGATCATCGCGAGCATCGTGGTCGGGACCTGCACCACCGGAATGCCCCGGAGGTAGGTCGCGGCGACGAAGCCCGCGACGTCTCCGACCACCCCGCCACCCACCGCGACGATCACGGCGTCGCGCCCCACGTGATGGGCGAGGAGGCGGTCGGTCAAATCGGCCCAGGTGTCGCGGGTCTTCCGGCCCTCTCCGGCCGGAAACGCCAGAAGGGGCGCGCTCAGATCACTCGCGGCGCGGCGCCCATAAGTGCGCTCCACCTGGTCGTCGGAGATCACCACGTACCGGTGCGCCGGCGCGTGCCGGGACACGAGGGTCGGCAGATCGGCGAGGAGTCCGCGGCCGACCAGCACGTCGTACCCGCCCTCGAGTTCCCCGGAGAGCGCGACGCGAACCGTCACCACTGGATGTCGGAGTGCCCCGCGGCGCGGTTGGCCGCCCGCGCCAGCACGAACAGGAGGTCGGAAAGCCGGTTCAGGTAGACGAGGACTTCGGCCGGCACGGACTCGGCGCGTGCCAGGGTCACCACCGCCCGCTCGGCGCCGCGGCACGCGGTCCGGGCCACGTGCAGGGCGGCCGCCTTCGGGCTCCCGCCCGGCAGAATGAAGCGCTCGAGGGGGGAAAGCCCCGCCTCCAGGCGGTCGATCGCCTGTTCCAGGGCCGTCACCCGCGCCGCCGGCAGTGGGGCGGGAGGCTTCGCCAGCTTGCCGGGGTTGGGCGTGGCGAGGAGGGCGCCGGCGGTGAAGAGGTCCCGCTGGATGCCTTCGAACAGCGGTCCTTCCCACCCCGCCGGATCGAGGGAGACCGCGAAGCCGATGGCGGCGTTCGCGGCGTCCACCTCGCCGTAGGCCGCCACCCGGGGGTGGTCCTTGGGCACGCGCCCGCCCCCGAACAATCCCGTGTCCCCGGCGTCCCCGGTTTTCGTGTAGATCTTCACCGGCCGGAACCTATCGCGCCCCGCGGGGCCGCGCGAGGCACGCGCTTGTTGGGTTCCCGCTCCCCCGTTACCGTTGGGCCCATGCAGGACCTGGTCGACATCACCATCATCGGCGCCGGACCCACCGGGCTCTTCGGCGCGTTCTACGCCGGCATGCGCGGCGCCACCTGCCGCCTGATCGACAACCTCGACCAGGTCGGGGGCCAGCTCGCCGCGCTCTACCCCGAGAAATACATCTTCGACGTCGCCGGCTTTCCCAAGATCCTGGCCAAGGACCTGGTGAAGGGGTTGGCCGAGCAGGCGGCGCAGTTCCGGGCGCCGATCCATCTGGGGCAGAAGGTGCTGGGTCTCAAGAAGGAGGATGACGGCCGGCCCCGGTTCGTCATCACCACCGACCAGGATCAGTTCCCCTCCCGGACCGTGCTCATCGCCGGCGGCATCGGCGCCTTCACGCCCCGGAAGCTTCCGCTCAAGGACGCGGACCAGTGGCTGGAGAAGGGGCTGCACGACCGGGTGCTCGATCCCCAGGTGTTCCGGGGCAAGCGGGTCCTGATCGTGGGGGGCGGCGACTCGGCGTTCGACTGGACGGTGAACCTGCACGGCGTGGCCAAGTCGATCCTGATGATCCACCGACGGGACGGCTTTCGGGCCCATCAGGCGACCGTGGACCATGTCCACCGGCTGCACTCGGCGGGTCAGGTGGAGCTGCGCACGTTCTGGGAGCTGAAGGCCATCGCGGGCGGGAGCCACATCGAGCGGGTCACGATCGTCAACAACCAGACCAAGGCGGAAGAGACCCTGCCGATGGACTGCGTGCTCCCCCAGCTGGGTTTCATCTCGTCCCTCGGGGCGATCGCCGAGTGGGGGCTCGAGATCGAGAAGCACGAGATCAAGGTGAGCCAGACGATGTCGACGAACATTCCCGGCATCTACGCCGCCGGCGACATCGCGACCTATCCGGGGAAGCTCAAGCTCATCGCGACGGGCGTCGCGGAAGCCTCAATCGCCGTGAACCACGCCGTTCATTCGATCAATCCCGCCGCCAAGTTCGAGCCGGGGCACAGCTCCAACATGGCGATCTTCGGGCAGAAGGACGACTAGGTGCCTATTTCGTTTTCCCGATCTCCACGACGACCGAATCGATCTGGGCCAGGATCTGGTTTCCCGGCACGTCGTGCGTGTTGGCCTGGATGCTGAAGGTCCAGGTCTTCCCGCCGGGGCGCTCGATGAAGCCCGACAGGGTATTCACCCGGTCGATGCTCCCGGTCTTGGCCACCACCTGACTGTCCACGGGCGTCCCCACGAACCGCCGGAGCAGTGAGCCCGGCCGGGCGGCGTGGGGCAGGGCGGCCAGGAAGGGCGCCCGCTTGGGGTGGCGGTGCATGTAGGCCAGGAGCTGCACGAAGGTGTGGGGCGTGACCAGGTTACCGGCCGACAGGCCCGAGCCGTCTTCGAGGGAAAAGGCCGTCGAATCGACCCCCACCGAATCGATCAGGAAGCGCCGCTCCACATCGATCCCCGCGTCCCAGGATCCCACGCCCCGGAACTCCCGCCCCAGGATCTTCAGGAGCATCTCGGCGAACCAATTCTGGCTGGTATTGAGAATCGGGAACAGGATGTCCGGGAGCGGGCGGCCCCGATACTCGACCAAAGCCGGCCCGGAGCGGGCGCTCCGGAACGCCATCGAATCGGTGGTGGACGCGGCGCCGCCCTGGACGGAGATCCCCCGCCGTTCGAGTGACGTCTCGAGGGCCCGAGCGGCGTAGAGGTTGGGATCGGGAAGCGCGAAGCTCTCGATCCACGGCTTCCGGCCGAGGGCCACGGTGCCCTGGGCCCAGATGTCGAGGGTCCCGGCGGTTCGATAGAACTCGTCTCCGACGGAGGACCCGGAGTCCGCCGGCACCGTCCGGGCCCGGTTCTCGAAGGTGATGAGGCCGACGTCGGGGGACCAGGTGACTACCGGCGGGGCGTCCACCGCCGCGCCCGGCGCGATGTGAAAGTCCACGCTGTTGTCGTGGAAGCCGAGTCCCGAGACGGGGGCGGCGTACCACCAATTCAGGTCCCAGGCGTTCCACCCCGGCGCGATCAGCGTCGGCTCGAAATACGACCCGTCGCCGATCAGTTTGCCGGTGATCCGCCGCACCCCTTTCGCCCAGAGCGACTCGGCCATCGCGTTCATCGCCGTGAACGCGGAGTCGCAGGCCCCGGGCGCCAGCGTGTCGAGGCCGAAGCAGCGCTCCGAGAACGTCGGGTCCCCGCGTCCGTACAAGATCAGATCGCCGGCGAGGACCCCGGCAGTGAGCGTGCCGTCGGTGTAGAGACTGGTGCGCACCCGGTAGTCGGGAGGGAGCAGGACGGTGGCGGTCGCCGTGACCACGAGCTTGGTGTTGCTCGCCGGCACGCGATACCGATCGGCGTCGCGCTGGTAGCGGACCTTCCCCCGGTCGTCGATCACGTAGACCCCCCACTGCGCGCGGTCGAAGGGCTGCTGGTCGAGGAGCGTGTTGATGCGCTTCTCGAGGGACCCGCGGAGCGGCGTGGTTCGGGGGGCCGGCGTTTGAGCGGCGAGCACGGAACCTGCGAGCAACCCGGGGGCGAGGAGGAGAGAGATGCGCATTGTTCCGGTGTCGAAAAGGTTGACAGTGCAACGGAAGTTGAGCAACATAGGGAACTTATAAACACCAGTCAACTTGCGCTTACGAACGATGGCTCTGCTCGCCGCAGTGTCCCTCGCGGCCCCGGTTGTCCCCCTCGCCGCTCAGCTCGAGCAGCGGGTGGTCAGGCAGCTGTCGTTCGAGGGGAACCACGCCATCGACGCGTACACGTTGAGCTCGGCGATCGCCACGTCCAACTCGGCCTGGCTGGCGCGGTCCTGGTGGGTCCGGTGGCTGGGGCTGGGTGACAAGCGGTACCTCGACGAGCTCGAGTTCCGCCGGGATGTCGTGCGTCTGCTGTTGCTGTACCGCCAGAGCGGCTTCATGCGGGTCCAGATCGACACGGTGGTCCACCGGACCGTGGATGCGGCGTACATCACCTTCCGGATCACCGAGGGCCCGCCGGTCCGGGTGACCCGGATGACGATCACGGGGGTGGACGGGATCCTCGACACCGCGTCGCTCCGCCAATCCCTGCCGTTGCAGGTGGGCGCTCCGTTCAACCGCTTCCTCTTCCAGGCCTCCGCCGACACCATCGTGGCCCGGCTGCAGAACCTGGGACGGCCCGCCGCCGAGGTGCTCCGGAACTTCGATTCGAACGCCGACTCCCTGACCGCCACCGTCGAGCTGGACGCCGAGCCGGGCGTCCCGGCCCGGATCGGCGGGATCGAGCTCCAGGGCCTGAAGCGCATCGACTCCGCCACCGTGCTCCGCGCCATTCCCATCCGGGCGGGGGACATCTTCCGGCAGAATCAGATCTACGAGAGCCAGCGGAACCTCTACAGTCTGGGGCTCTTCAATTCGGTCAACGTCGCCCTGGCGGACTCGGCCTCCCCGGGCGACTCCGTGGTGAACGTCGCGGTGCGGCTGGCCGAAGGTCCCCGGCATGCGATCCGGGGCGGCGTGGGATACGGCTCGGTGGACTGCTTCCGGGCGCAGGCGGGGTGGTCGGCGCTGGACTTCTTCGGGGGCGGCCGCTCCCTCAACCTCGATGCCTCGGTCTCCAAGATCGGCGTGGGATACCCGGCGAACCTCGGGCTCGAAGGGAACGTCTGCCACTACGACGCCGGGGACCCGACGTCGGACACGCTCAACTACTCCCTCGCGGCCACGCTCTTCCAGCCCTCGTTCCTCTCGTCCCGCAACACGGCCAACCTGACGATCCTCGGCGAGCGCCGGTCGGAGTACAACGCCTACGTGCGCCAGGACGTCGGCGCCAACGTCGGCGTGGTCTTCAACGCCCACCGGGACGTGCCGGTTTCGCTGAGTTACGGCTTCTCGGTGGGGCGCACCGTCGCCCGGCCGATCGTGTACTGCGAGCAGTTCCTGGTGTGCGACGATTCCGACCAGACCTTCCTGGCCAATCCGCGTCGCTTCGCCGCGGTGACGGCCACGGCCGCCAAGAACGACGTGAACTCCGTTCTCGACCCGTCGCAGGGAAGCCAGTTCACGGTGACCGTCACGCACGCCTCCCGGGTGGTGGGCTCCGATCCGTTCTACGAGTTCAACCGTGGCGAGGTCGAGCTGGCCCAGTACGTGCCCCTGGGCCGGAGCGGCGTCTTCGCCTGGCGGGTGCGGGGGGGCGTCATCCTGCCCCAGCGGATCACGCTCTCCGGGCAGAGCGCCCAGTTCGTTCCCCCGGAACAGCGGTTTTACGCCGGCGGCCCCAACTCGGTCCGGGGCTACGGACGAAACGATCTCGGGCCCGTCGGCTACGTGATCACGGACACGAGCGCCGCCACCGGATACCGTCTCCAGGGCGGCGATACCGTCTACAACACCCTCCAGACCGCGCCGGTCGGCGGGAACGCCGTGTTCGTGGTGAACGCCGAGCTGCGGTTCGCGACCCCCGTCCTCCCGGACCGGATGCGCCTCGCGCTCTTTGCCGACCTGGGCCAGGTCTGGGAGCGCGGCGACTCCCTGTCCCAGGTCACCGGACTCCGGTTCACCCCGGGCGTGGGCCTGCGCTTCACCACGCCGCTCGGTCCGGTGCGTCTGGACGCGGCGTACCGGGGGCGGGGCACCGAGGCCGGCGTTCTGTATCTCGCGAGCGGTGACTCGCTCACCGTGTACCGGAAGCACTACCAGCCCCCGGCACCGTCGTCGTTCTGGAAGCGCTGGACGCTGCAGTTCGCCGTGGGCCAGGCCTTCTGATGCGGCGCTCGCTCGCGGTCCTCCTCTGGATCATCGCCGGACTCCTCGCCTGTTTCCTGGGCACCCTCTCGGCGTTGGTCAACACGTCGGCCGGCCGCGCCCTCCTGGGCGCCGTGGCCCGGTCGGCCGCGACCCAGGCCATCGGCGGGCGGATGGAGATCGGGGCGGTGAGCGGATCTCTGCTCACCGACCTGGACCTCACCGACGTCAGGTTGTACGACCCCGATTCGACCCTGGTGGCCGAGCTGCCCCGGGTGACGGTGTCGTACCGCCTGCTCGACCTCTTGGCGGGACGGGTGGTGCTGCGTGACGTGACCCTGGACCACCCCTACATCAATCTCTTGCAGCACAAGAACGGCCGGCTCGACATCGAGGAGCTGCTCCACCTGGGCGAGCACCACGGCCCCTCGGTCGGCACGCCCGCGCTGGTCCAGCTCCGGAACGTGCGGATCGTGAGCGGCACGGTGCTGCTCCGTCTCCAGTCCCGTCCGGCCCCGTCCGACTCGGCGGCGGAAATCGAGACCACCGCGGCGGACGGGCGCCGCCGCGTCCGCCACTTCGACAACGTCACCGCCCTCGTGCGGACCCTGCAGGTCTCGTCACCCACCGAGCACGGGATCCGGATCGACGTGGATTCCCTGTCCACCCGCATCTCCGACCCGAAGGTCGATGTCCGGCAGCTGACCGGCCGGGCCGTCATCGCCGGCGACTCCCTGGACGCCGACTTCTCGCGCGTGGGTCTTCCGGGCACCCGGGCCACCCTCCGGGGCAAGTTCCGGTGGCCGCACGGACCCGTGTTGTATGACCTGGCGGTGCGCGCCGACAGCGCGACGTTGACGGACCTCGCGTTCATCGTGCCCGGGTTCCCGGCGGGGGCCGTGTACCGGGGCGCGGCGCTGGTGCGCTCGCACGGCCCGGACCTGATCGAAGTGCGGCTCGATCCGCTCGATCTCCGCTACCACGGCGGCACGCTCACCGGCAGAGTCACCGCACTGTCCCGCGCCGGGGTCGGCATCGCGGCGCTGAACGGCGGGGACCTGACGGCGGCCGACTTCGACCTCGGGTTCGCGACCCCGTTCATCGATTCCCTGCCGTTCCTGGGACGGCTGGACGGGCACACCACCGTCGACGGGGAGATCGGCGCCCTCGCGCTGTCCGTCGATTGGACCTTCCGCGATTCCCTGGTACCCGGCTGGCCGGTCTCCCGGATTCGCGGCACCGGCACGGTCGGCGCGGGACGGCCGCTCGGGCTTCGCTTCACGCCGTTCACGGTGCAGTCGGCCGCCATCGACCTCGCCACCGCGCGCCGGGTCATCCCCGGGCTCCCGCTGCGCGGGACGCTGGACGCGTCCGGGACTCTGGTCGGCCGGGTGCGCAACGTGCGCTTCACGGGCGCGCTGCGTCAGCGGGACGGCGCGGCGCCGGCCACCGTGGCGCACGGGCTCCTGGCCTTCGACACCCGTGCCGACACCCTGGCGCTGGCCGCGGATCTGACGGCCGATACGCTGTCGTTCGACGGGCTCCGGTCGAGCTTCCCCGGGCTCCCGCTCCGGGGCGCGGTGGCCGGGACGGTGCGCGTCGCGGGCAATCCCAACGCGCTCGACACCCACTTCGACCTCGCCGGGCTGGCGGGGGGCGGCCGGGTGAAGGCCGACGGGACGCTGGAGCTGGTGGCCGGGCGGGTCGGCACACCCGACGCCACGGTCAGCTGGACCGACTTCGACCCCGGCGTCCTGGTCGGCGGGGCTCCGCCGTCCCGGCTCAGCGGGCACGCGACGGCGTCGGTGCAGGCGGACAGCGGACGTCCGCCCGTCGGCACGGTCCAGGCGCAGCTGGATCCCTCCAGCATCGGCGGCGCGGCGCTGGACGGCGGCTGGCTGGCCGTGCGGTTCGCCGACAACCACCTCTATGTCGACTCCCTGCTGCTGTACCAGCCGGGAGTGCGCGTGACGGGCGTGGGAGACATCGGGCTCCGGCGGCCGGCCGGCGGCACCCTCATCGTGGACGTGGAAGCCGACACCACGGATGGACTGGATTCGCTCTTCACGTGGGCGACAGGCGTGAGCCGGGCCCCCGACGGCGCGCTGGCCCCCCTGAGCGGAGACGCGCGGGCGAGCGTGACGCTCGACGGTGCCCTGGACTCGTTGACGGTGACGCTGCGCGGGTCGGTGGAGCGGCTCCGGGCGCGGGGGTTCACCGTGTCCGGCGGGCTGGCCCACCTCCAGCTCCGTCCCGGCTCCGGGCGGTTCACCGGAGATGTCGCGCTCGATTCCGCTCGCGGCATGGGGGAGCGGCTCTCGGCCGTGCACGGCACCGCCGCCGGTGTCGCCGATTCGCTCGTGTGGACCCTCCGTACGGGACTCGGCGACGCGGCGACGGTCGCCGCCGGCGGCCGCCTGCAGCGAGCCGGTCCGGAGGCCACGCGCATCGGCCTCGACTCCCTGACGCTCGGGATCCCCGGCGGCGTCTGGACGCTCGACGCGCCCGCCGAGGTCGCGCTGACGGATTCAGCGGTGACCGTGGGGCGGATGGGACTGTCCCAGGCCGGAGGCGGGAAGGTGACGGTTCAGGCCGCCATTCCCGCCGTCGGAGAGGAGCAGGCGAGCGTGCAGGCCGTGGGGGTCCCCCTGGCCGGCCTGTATGCGCTCCTCGAGCGCGACACCGCGGGGGTCAGCGGGTCGATGACCGCCGCTCTTGGCGTGTCCGGGACACGGGACCGTCCGAACTACACCGGGTCGTTCGCGCTGTCGGGCGCGTCATTCGGGGATTTCCGGACTCCGTACGTGGACGGCACCATCGCCTACCAGAACCGGACGCTTGACGGGACGATGCACGTGTGGCGCTCCGGGCAGCGCGTCCTCAACCTCACCGCTCACCTGCCGGTGGATCTGGCGCTCGAGCGCGTGGCCGAGCGACGGATCCCCGGCGACACCCTGTCGGTGCGGGCGGTGGCGGACTCGGTCGACCTCTCCGTGCTCGAAGCGGTGACCCCGAACATCCGGCGCGTGGCGGGGTTCCTGTCGGCGGACGCCGGCATCCGGGGAACCTGGGACTCGCTCCAGCTGGACGGCACGCTCCGGGTGGACTCGGCCGCGGCGACGATCCCGTCCATCGGCGCCCGGTACGACCAGCTGGCCGGACGCTTCCGGCTGTCCGGTGACACCATCGCGGTGCAGTCCCTTTCGGCGCGCAGCGACAAAGGGACGGCGCTGATCACCGGGTACGTCCGCTTGGCCCAGCTGTCGAAGCCGACGCTGGATCTCCACATCTCCGCCGACCGCTTCAAGGCGCTCGACGTCCGGAACTTCCTGGCGGTGACGGCCACCGCGGAGCTCGATCTCACGGGCCCGGTCTTCGGCGCGACGCTCACCGGGCACGGCACGGTGACCAACGGCGTTCTGTACTTCGCGGATCTGGTGAACAAGCGGGTGATCAACCTCGATTCCCCCGATCCGTGGATCGCCTCCCTGATCGACACCTCGCTCGCGGACCTGATCCGCCGGGAGCGCCTGGGGCCGGCGTTCCAGAGCGTCTTCCTGGACAGCCTCCGGGTTGATGGGCTGCAGATCGTGATGGGGAACGACGTCTGGCTCCGGTCGAGCGAAGCCAACATCCAGCTTGGCGGCACCCTGGGCCTGAACAAGCGGCTCCGGAACTACCTGATGACCGGCACTCTGCAGGCCCTCCGCGGCACCTACCGCCTGACCCTGGGGCCCGTCACCAAGGACTTCACGGTGACGCAGGGAACGGTCAAGTACTTCGGCACTCCCGACCTCGACGCGGGGCTCGACATCCGCGCGACGCACCTGGTGCACGCCGTCAGCCAGATCGCGGGGCAGACGCGGGACGTCACGGTCACGGCCACCATCGGCGGCACGCTGTTGGCGCCGAAGCTCACCCTCGCCGCGGACCAGCCCAACCTGTCTCAGACCGAGGTCATTTCGATTCTGCTGTTCGGGCAGCAGAGCGTGCAGAGCTCGGACCCCGTGGGCCTGGGGAACCGGAGCGCGCTCCTGACCTCCGCGGTGGCGAGTGTCGTCTCCGGCCAGCTCGAGCAGAGCGTGGTGTCGGACCTGGGGATTCCCATCGACTACTTCGAGTTCGACCCGGGCTCCTCCACGAGCACGCTGTCGGGCGCGCAGCTCGCGGCCGGGTGGCAGATCGGCCGGAAGACCTTCCTGGTGCTCAACGCGGGGTACTGCCAGAACCTCACCCCCAATCTCAGCAACACCCTGGGCGCCAGCCTGCAATTCCGCATCAGCCCCGAATGGCGCACCGAGGCGAGCTTCGAGCCGGTGCAGTCCTGTTACAGCTTCCTCAGCACCACCGGCCAGCCGGTGCGGCAGCTCGGCCTCGATCTCTTCTGGGAGCGGCGGTACTGATGCCGCGCGTCCTGCTCATCACCAATCCGGCGGCCGCCCGGACCGACGCCCAGGCCGTGCTCGCCGTGCGGGACACCCTCCGCGCCGGAGGCTGGCGGGTCGAGGTGCTCGCGACCGCGGGGCCCGGGGACGCGCGGCGCTTCGCCACCGAGGCCGCCGCCGAGGATCACGGCGGGTTCGACCTGCTGCTCTCGGTGGGGGGAGACGGCACCGCCATGCAGGTCGCCGCCGGCCTGGTGGGGAGCGGGATTCCCCTCGGCCTCGTGGCGGGGGGCACCGGCAACATCCTGGCCCGGAACCTGAGGCTTCCCACGGATCCCGCCCGCGCCGCCCGGGCCATCCTGAAGGGCGTGCCGTACGCCATGGACCTGGGCCGGGTGCCGCGGGCCGACGGGGAGCACTATTTCGCGGTCTGCGGCGGCACCGGCTATGACGCGCAGATCATGGCCGCCACCGACACGATGTTCAAACGCCGCTGGAAGATCGGCGCCTACTTCTTCAAGGCGTTCGCCACCCTGCCGAAGGTGAAGAGCGTGACGCACCGCGTGACGGTGGACGGCACCGAGCACACGGTGGAGGCCGCGATGGTGCTGGTGGCCAACTGCCGCGAGCTCGTGCCGCGCCTGGTCAGAGTGTCTCCGGCCGTGTGGCCCAACGACGGGTGGTTCGACGTCATGGGACTCCGGGCCGACGGGACCTGGGACAGCGTGGTGTCCTTCCTGACGTTCCTGCGCACCAGCGGCGCCCCCGACGGCGCGGGCCGGATCTGGAGCGCCCGGGGGCGCCGCATCAAGGTGGAAGTGCTGGACGCTCCGCCGCAGCCGGTCCAGCTGGACGGCGAGCTGGCGGGCGTGACGCCGTTCGAGGTCGAGCTCGTGCCGCGAGCCCTGACCGTCATCGTGGACCCGGCCACCGTGCCGGGGGGAGTGAGCTCCAATGGCCGATAGCGTTCTCCTCATCGACGATGACGAAAGCGTGCTCCGATCCATCGGAGCCTACTTCGAGCGCCTGGGCGCCGAGGTCTATCGCGAGGGGACGGTGAAGGAGGGGCTGGAGACGTTCGACCGGATGCGGCCCGACGTCGTGGTGCTGGACCTGCACCTGCCGGACGCGGACGGGCTCTCCGCCCTGGAGCAGCTCAAGGCCAAGAACGCGGCGGTGGTGCTCCTCACCGGCCACGGGGACATTCAGACCGCGGTGCACGCCATGCAGCTCGGGGCCGAAAACTTTCTCACCAAGCCGGTGGACATGCCGCACCTGGCGGCCGCGGTGGCGCGCATCTCGGAGAAGGTCCGACTCAAGAGGCAGAACGAGCGGCTGGCGTCGGGAGCGGTGGGGGACGGGCTCGACGGGCTCGGGGTGTCGTCCGCCATGCAGGAGCTGGCCCGGCAGATCGAGCTGCTGGCGGGGAGCGAGCGCACCACGGCTCTCCTCACCGGCGAAAGCGGAACCGGCAAGGGGTGGGTGGCCCGGCTGGTGCACCAGCTGAGCCCGCGGGTGGCGGGTCCGTTCATCGAAGTGAACTGCGCCGGGTTGTCCGCGAACTTCCTGGACTCGGAGCTCTTCGGGCACGAGCGGGGCGCCTTCACCGACGCGAAGGAACGGAAGCAGGGACTCTTCGAGCTGGCCGACCACGGCACGCTGTTCCTCGACGAAATCGGCGACCTCGCGCCCGAGCTGCAGCCCAAGCTCTTGAAGGTGCTCGAGACCAAGTCGTTCCGGCGGCTGGGCGGGACCCGCGAGATCACCTCGGACGTGCGGCTCATCGCCGCGACCAACCGGGACCTCGTGAGCGACGTGAACGGGGGGCGCTTCCGCGAGGATCTCTACTACCGGCTCAGCGTGATGCCCCTGCGGCTGCCGGCGGTGCGGGACCGCTCGCGCGAGGACCGCATCGCGCTCCTCACCCGCATCCTCGCGGACCTGCACCAGCAGCTCCCCGGCTCACCCTCGGAGTGTTCCACCGAGGCGCTGGACCGGCTCCTGTCGGCGCCGTGGCCCGGGAACGTCCGGGAGATGCGGAACGTTCTGGAGCGGGCCATGATTCTGGCGCGGGGGCAGCCGCAGATCGCGCTCGAGCACCTGCCCGCGGAGCTGCGGCGGAGCACCGCGGGGAGCCGCCATCAGCCGCAGAGCCTCGCGGACGTGGAGAAGACGCAGATCGAGCGGGCCCTGCGGCACCACGGCGGCAACCGCACCCGCGCCGCGAAGGAGCTCGGCATTTCGCGGGCGACGCTCATCAATAAGATTAAGGTCTACTCCCTCGATCTTTGAGGAACGCCATGGACAAGCCCGAGAAGCCGACGATCAAGGAGCACGACGCGATGGTCTGCCGCGCGTGCGGTAACGAGGAGCGGGCGTCCGAGGGGTATCCCTGCCAGGACTGCGGGACCTTCATCTGCCTGATCTGCACCTTCCGGGGCGTCACCCGCTGCAGGGCCTGCGAGGAAAAGGCCGCGGCGGGACCGGCTTAGATCGCCCGCACCCGGATTTCCTTCCGGACTTCGTCTTCCGTCATCCCCAGCTCCCGGGCCAGCGTCCGCACCGCCGCCTCCGCGCCCGACCATTTGGGGGCCGCCGCCAGCGCCCCGAACGCCACATCCTCCAGCGCCGCCGTCTTCTCCTCGAGCTCCCGGGTCCGCACCGACACTTCGGTCGCGAGCCAGCGCTCGAGCTCCCGGCGCTCGATCTCGAGCTGGCGGCGCCGCAGCGCCCCGCGCATCGCGAGCTCCAGCTCGTCCAGGTCGACCGGCTTCAGGAGATAGTCGTAGGCGCCGAGCTTCAGGCACTCGACCGCGGTGCGCGGCTCGTCGACGGCGGTGAGCATCAGGATCGCCACGTCCGGGTCACGCTCGAGCACGCGCGGGACCAGGTCCACGCCGGAGAGCCCGGGCATCCGGACGTCGCAGAGCATCAGGTCGAACCGCCCCTGCGCGATGCGCTCCAGCGCCGACACCCCGTCCCGCGCCGTGACCGCGCGATGCCCCAGGCGCGAAATGAAGCGCTCCAGCGCCCGCCGGATCGCGTCTTCGTCGTCGACGATGAGCACGCTCATCTGCGTCGCGGTGTCGGCCATGGGCACGAACGTAACTCGGGCTCCACGGGGCCAGCAAGCCGAGCTATCTTGCGGGCGCGATGAGCACCACGCCGTTCACGCCCGCGCTCCCCGCCGTCAGCGGCATCACCGTAGGCCACTGGACGCACGCCTCCGGCGGAACCGGATGCACCGTGGTGCTCGCGCCGGAAGGAGGCATGCGCGCCGCCGCGGCCATCCGCGGGCGCGCCACCGGCACCCGCGAGTTCGACGCCCTCACCGCCCGCCACCTGGTTCCCCACGTCGACGCGCTGCTCCTGACCGGCGGCTCCGCTTACGGTCTGGGCGCCGCCGACGGCGTGATGCGCTGGCTCCGGGAGCGCGGCCGCGGACTTCCGGTATCGCCCACGCAGGTGGTCCCCATCGTGCCCGCGGCCGTGATCTTCGACCTGCCCGCCGACGGCTCCGCCCGCTGGCCCCGGGCCGACGACGCCTTCGCCGCCTGTGAGGCCGCCGGAGACGGGGTCGCCGAAGGATCCGTCGGCGCCGGCGCCGGAGCGACGGTGGGGAAGGTGACGGGACTCGAGCACGCCATGAAAGGCGGCCTGGGCACCTGGGCGGCGCGCGCCGGAGACGTCGTCGTCGCCGCGCTCGTGGTGGTGAACGCGCTCGGCGACGTGCGGGACGCCCGCGGCGAAATCCTGGCGGGAGCGCGCGGGGAAGACGGCCGGCCCCGGGACGCCCAGGCGTACCTCGCGGCGGGGGGACCGCTCTTCGGCCGGATGGCGCAGGCCGCCGGGAACACGACGCTCGCGGTGGTCGCCACGAACGCGCGGCTCGACCGCGTGGCCCTGGAAGAGCTGGCACGGGCGGGGAACGACTCGCTGGCCCGCCGGATCACGCCGTACGGCACCCTCTTCGACGGAGACGTCTGCTTCGCGGCCTCCACGGCCCAGGTGGACCCGGCGGGTCCCCTGCAGGTGGAGGCGCTCGCGGGGCAGGTGGTGCCGATGGCGCTCGAGCGCGCGGTCCGGCTGGCGCGGGGCACCCCCGCGGCCCCCGGACTGGCCGACCGGGAACACCGGTGAGCGGCGACCGCTGGGAGCGGGACCTGGACGACCTCCGGCGCCGCACGGTGCCGGACCACCGCCTGGGTGTGTTCGAGGTGACCGTGTCGGCCGGGGCGGTGCGCGGCGCCACGTCGAGTACCGACGCGCTGACCGGACTGCGGCGTCTCGCCGCCGCGGCGGGGCTCGCCTCCGACATCAGGCTGCTGCCGACGGTGGAGGCGGCGAACGCCGTCGGCCTGGTCACCGCGGCGCTCGCGCCGATGCACGCCGGCCCCGACGCCGCCACCGAACGGGTCAGCGAGCTCTTGCACGGCGAGACGTTCGACGTCCTCGAACGCGTCGAGGGCTGGCTCCGGGTGCGCGCGCCCGACCGCTACGTCGCCTGGGTGCACCAGGGATACGCCAGACTGGGCTCGCGCGACTGGGCGGACGACTGGGAGGGACGCGCCACGGCCCGCGCGCTGGGCGCCACATTGCTCGCGGGAGACCGGCGTCGCCTGCTGCCGACCGGCGCCCGGCTGGCCCCCCGGCCGCGCGGCGGCGTGGAGCTGGCCGACGGCGAGATCGGGGACGCGGTGTCGGGGGAGGTGCGGAGCGACGTCGAGTTCCGGGCCCAGGCCCGGCTGGTCGCGGCTCCGGAGCTCGCGCTCCGCTGGTACGGCGGCGCGCCGTACCTCTGGGGCGGCCGCTCGGACTGGGGCATCGATTGCTCGGGCCTCGCGCAGGCGGTGTGGACGGCGCGCGGCGTCCCGCTGCTCCGCGACGCGGCCCAGCAGGTCGGGGCGGGGCGCGAGATCCCGGTGACCCCGGACGGCGCGGGGTATCAATCGGGAGACCTGCTGTTCTTCGTCACGCGGGCCCGGGTGTCGCACGTCGCGCTCTGGGCCGGGGCCGGACGGGTCGTGCACGCGTCCCTCGCGCGGGGCGGCGTGGTCTCCGAAGATCTCCACGACGCGATGACCGCCGGACGGGTCACCCTGGCCGCCGTGCGGCGCCCGGAGGCCTGAGTGAAGCTCCTCCTCTTCGACATCGACGGCACCCTGCTGGGCACCGACGGCGCGGGGCGCCGCGCCATCCACCGGGCCCTCGTGGACCGCGGCGCGCCGGGCGTGGTCCCCGGCTACCGGCTGGACGGCAAGACCGATCCGCAGATCGTCCGCGAGCTCCTGGCCGCCGGCGGGCACCCGGAACCCGAAGACCGTGCGCTGGTCGAGGCGATTTGCACCGAGTACGTGACGTATCTGGCCGAGGAGCTGACCCGCGCCGGCGGCCAGGCCCGGGCGATGCCCGGGATTCCGGCGCTGCTCGAGGCCCTCGCTCCGCGGGAAGCCCGGGGCGACGTCATGGTCGGCCTCCTGACCGGCAACGTGGTCGACGGCGCCCGACTGAAGCTTCGCGCCGCGGGGATCGCGCCGGACCGGTTCGCCGTCGGCGCGTTCGGTCTGGACGGCACGCACCGTCCCGATCTGCCTCCGGTGGCGCTCGCCCGCGCATCCGCGCGCCTGGGCCGGCCCGTCCTCGGATCGGAGACCTGGATCATCGGAGACACGCCCGCCGACGTCGCCTGCGGGCGGCCCGTGGGCGCGCGCGCCCTCGCGGTGGCCACGGGATCGTACCGGGTCGAGGAGCTCGAACGGACCGGGGCGGAGCTGGTGTTCGCCGAGCTGTCGGACACGGCCCGCGTGCTGGAGGCGCTCGATCTGTGAGCGGACCCAGGGACGAGCTCGAAGTGAAAGGGCTCGTGCCCGACGTGGCGGCGCTCGAAAGCGCGCTGACGCGGGCGGGGGCGGTGGTGGAGTTTTCGGGCGAGATGGTGGATCTGCGTTTCGACCGGGGGCGTGACCTGGCCGGACGGGACGAGATGCTGCGCCTCCGCGTCTACCGCCCCGCGGACGGCCCGGCCCGGGGCGAGCTCGGCTGGAAGGGGCCCATCGGCGCCCGCGACGGGTACCGCCACCGGCCCGAGGTCGAGGTGACCGTCGGGGATCCGGAGGCGGCGCTCGAGCTGGTGCGGCGCCTTGGATTCTCGGAGAGTCAGCGCATCGAGCGCGCGGTGACCGTCTACCGGCTCGGCGGCGCGACCCTCCGGGTGGAACGCTATCCCGACATGGACGTGCTGATGGAAGTCGAGGGCGAGCCGGAGGCCATCGAGCGGGCCATCCGCGCCACCGGCCTTCCCCGCCGGGACTTCCGGGCCGAGTCACTCCCGGAGTTCGTGGAGCGGTTCGAGGCGCGGACGGGGCGCCGCGCGAGGCTGGCCCGGTGACGGCGCACGCCGCGGAGCGCTCCCCCATCCGGATCCCGGAGCTCGCGCCGGCGCTGGGGCGTCTGATCGTGCCGCGCCGGAGCGAGCCGCCCTGGATTCCGCTCGACGACATCGCGGATGAGCTGGCCACCGCCGTGATCGAGCTGGGAGGGGAGGCCCGGCGGCTGGTGGCGGAGGGCGGGGACCGGGACGCCGTGCTCGCCGCGCTGGGTCGCGCACGGTGGCTCGCCGCCTGGGAGCAGGCCGTGCGCCGGGCGTCCGAGCGGGTGGGTGATCACCTGGACGATCAGATCGAGCGCGTCGGCCGGGGCGTGCGGATGCCGCGGCGGAAGCGCCGGGCGCGGAAGCTGGTCGGCGTGGAGCGGCGGGCGCTGGTCGCTCGGCTCTCCGCGGGCGGATCCGGGCTGGTGGAGGCGCTCGACGAAGTGGACCGGACGGCGGCGCGGCTGCAGGAAGCGCCGGCCGGCGACGACGAAGCCCACGACCTCTGGCGGGAGGCGGTCCAGACCGCGGCGCGGCGACTCGAAGCCGCGTGGCTTGCGCTCGAGGAGGCGGTGCTGGTGGAGCGGAAGCACTGGGAGCCGGAGCTGGCCGCCCTGGCCGCGTGGCGGCCGGCGCTCTGGCCCGCGATCCTCGCCTGGGCCGTCGGCGCGGCCGTGGTGATCTGGCTCGGACTGGTGCTGGGCGGGTGGGTGGACGCCCCGGCCTGGCTCGCCCGGCGGCTCGGCTTCTGATGCTCAACGCGCTCGGCGTCGGCGTGGACCTCGTGGAGGTCGAGCGGGCGAGAAAAATGCTCGCCGACAAGGGGTCGCACGTCTACGACCGCTTGCTCACCGCCGCCGAAGCCGCGTATTGCCGGAGCCGGCCCGATCCGGCGGAGCACGTCGCGGTCCGGCTGGCCGCCAAAGAGGCCGTGTACAAGGCGCTGCAGGGGAGCGACGCGGCGCGCGGCATCGGGTGGCGCGACATCGAAGTGGTCCGGGAGCGGGACGGCCGTCCCCAGGTCACCTTGCACGGGCTCGCCCGCGAGCGGGCCGACGAGCTCCGCGCGGGTGCCGTCATGCTTTCCCTCTCTCACACCCACGAAGCCGCGATTGCGGTCGCGATCGTCGTGGGGCCGGGAATGCCAGCCGGGAGTTGAAGTTGCATCACCGATAAAGTCACTCTAGTATTCGTTGAACTCTATCTGAGAATCATTCTCATCCCCATCCGACGCGTCATCCCCCTCACCTCGCTCCTCCTCGCCGGCGTGCTTTCGGCGCAGGGGAAGGATTCGACGTCGGTGACGGCGGCGCGCCGGATGGTGTCGGCCGTGGCGCTGGCGGCGCAGGAGTACCGCAACGGCGTGCCGCCCGCCGGCGGACGCGTCACGGCCCCGGAGGAGATCGCCGAGGCGCGTCTGTTCCTGGGTCAGGCGGGGCGGGAGGTGGCGGCGCTGCCCGATTCGCTCCGCGCGCCGGTCGGACTGGCCGTCGGGGCGCTGCGCGCGGCGCTCGATCGGGCGGCGCCGCCGGCCCCGGACTCCGTGGCGCAGTGGGCGGACGCGATCGTGAAGCGCGTCACCTCGGCGTTCGGCGGCGCTCTCGATCCCTATCCGGCGGTCCCGCCGACGCTCGCGCGCGGGACCCGGGTCTTCGAGCAGCACTGTGTGACGTGCCACGGACCGGCGGGCCGCGGGGACGGGCCCGCGGGGAAGGGGCTGAATCCTCCGCCCGCGAACCTCGCCGACGCCGCCGCGATGCGCACCGTCGCCCCGCTCGACGTGTACCGGAAGGTGACGATCGGCGTGGCCGGCACGGCCATGCCCCGGTTCGACGCCACGCTCTCCGCCGACGACCGCTGGGCGGTGGCCGCGTACGTGTCGCTCCTCCGCGCCGATCCGCGGGTGGTGCACGAGGGGGAAGGGGTCTACGCGCTGCAGTGCGCGTCGTGCCACGGGACCGCCGGGGGCGGAGACGGCGCGCTGGCCGCGGCGCTTTCGGTCCGGCCTCCGGCGCTCCGCGACCTCGCGATCACCGGCCGCTTCTCGGACGCCGAGCTGGCCGAGCTGGTCGCGCGCGGCCGGGCGGGGACGCCGATGCCGGCGTTCAGCCGGCTGACCGACAGCGCGTCGGTCGATCACGTGGTGGCGTTCGTCCGGACGCTGAACCTGCCGGCGCGGCGCGCGGCCGAGGGCGGCAGCGCGGCCGCCGCGGCGTTCGCCACCGTCCGGCTCCGGCTCGACTCGGCCGTCCAGCACCGCTCCGCGGACGAAGCGTTCGACGCCTATCTCGCGTTCGAGCAGGTGGAAACCGACGTGCGGGCCCGGAACGCGCCCCTGGCCGGGGAGCTGGAAGACGGCTTCGCCAACCTGCGCAACCGGGCCGCCGCCGGCGCCGGCGTCGCCGAGCTGTCGGCACAGGAGGAGCAGATCCTGGCCGGACTGGAGCGCGCCGAGCGCGAGGTGGCGGACCGGGACTCCCGCGCCAACCTGTTCCTCGAGTCCCTGGGCATCACGCTGCGCGAGGGCTTCGAGGCCATCCTGATCATCGGCGCGCTGATGGCGTTTCTGGCCAAGGCCGGGGCCGTGGAGCGGCGGCGCGACGTGGCGTGGGGGGCCTGGCTCGCCGTCGGCGCCAGCCTGCTCACCTTCGCCGGCGTCGAGCTGCTCTTCGAGGTCACGTCGAACCAGCGCGAAGCCCTCGAAGGCTGGACCATGCTGCTCGCCACCCTCGTACTCTTCTGGGTGAGCTACTGGCTCCTCTCCAAGGTCGAGGCGGACAAGTGGAACGCCTTCGTCCGGGACAAAGTGAAGAGCGCGCTGTCCTCGGGCTCGCGCTGGGCGCTGGCCGGCGTCGCCTTCCTGGCGGTGTACCGCGAAGGCTTCGAGACCATCCTCTTCTACAAGGCGCTCCTCACGAGCGGTGACACGGGCGGGGTCGTGGCGGTCCTGGCCGGGCTCGCGCTCGGCGCCGTGGGCCTGGTGGGGATTTACGTCGCGATCAACCGGTTCGGGATGCGCCTGCCCCTGCGCCCCTTCTTCGCCGTGACCGGCGGACTGCTCTACTACATGGCGTTCGTGTTCGCGGGGAAGGGCATCGCGGAGCTTCAGAATGCGGGCGTGGTGGGGATGCACCCGGTGTCATGGGGACCGCGGCTGCCGGCGCTCGGCATGTATCCCACCGCGCAATCGATGCTGGCGCAGGGCGTGCTCCTGCTTCTCGCCCTGATCGCGGTCGGGTGGGCGGTGGCTCCCCGGCGGGCGCCCCGCTAGGTCGCCCCCGCGGGGGCGACCTTCGGCGCCTCGTGCTTGCGCGGCGCCAGAGTCTTGTCGATGTCGGCGCCGGTGCCGTCCGGCGTCTGCCACCTCCGAGTGAAGTAGTACCCCACCCCGATCAGCACCACGCTGGTCGCCTGTGCCAGTGTGAACGGTCCGAGCAGCCGGTCGTCCTTGGCCCGGATGAACTCGATCAGGAACCGCTCGGCGCCCGCCAGCATCAGGTAGCAGCCGAAGAGCCAACCCATCCCGTGCGTGTGGGTGCGACGGTTCCACAGCCACCAGAACACGAACAGCATCGCGGCCGTCTCGTAGATCTCGGTCGGGTGGACCGCGACCACGGTGAGCTGATTGGTGCCGGGCGGGAAATGGATGTGGTACTGCGACAGCTCTCCGACGGTGGTCGGCGGGAGCCCCTGGGGGAACTTCATGCCCCACGGCAGGGACGTCGGGATTCCGTAGTCGTCGTTCACGAGGAAGCATCCGACGCGTCCCAGGGCGTACCCCAGGGCCAGGGGAGCCGCGACGAGGTCCGCGGTGAACCGCCACGGCACCCGCCGCAGCCATCCGGCGAAGATCACCCCCGCCGACCCGCCCAGCAGTCCGCCGTACCACACGAATCCGCCCCGCCGGAAGAGGGCTTCGGTCCCGGTGAGCCCCACGTACCACAGCTTGGCGCCGACGATGCCGCCGAGCACCGACCACCAGACGATGCTCGCCCCGAACTCTTCGTCCAGGCCGCGGCGCTGGAGCTCCACGTGAATGGCCCAGGCCCCGCAGAGAAAGGCGGCCATCAGCATCAGGCCGTAGCCGGTGACGATGAAGGGCCCGATCACGGGCCAGGTGCCGAGATGAATCGCGAACGGATAGACCGTCATGGGAGATCCGGAATCAGGGATTGGGAATCGGGGATTGGTACGGCTCCAACCCCGGAATCGGGAGATCCGCGCGGGCATCGAGGGTCCAGTCGCTCCGCTCGCCCCGCTCGAGGCGCCACCACCCCGCCCGCGCGATCATTCCCGCGTTGTCCTGGTTGAGGCGCGGGCTCGCCACCGCCACCCGGGCCCGGCCCGCCAGCCGTTCGGCGGCGCGGGCCGCCAAAGCCTTGCTGCATGCTACCCCGCCCCCCAGCACCGCGGTCCGGTAGCCGGTGGCGTCCACGGCGCGGGAGAGCTTGGTCACCAGCACGTCCAGCACCGCGTCCTGGAATCCCCGCGCCAGGTCGGCGCGGTCGCGCTCGAGATTCGGGCTCTCCTGCACGGCGTTCCGGACGGCGGTCTTGAGCCCCGAAAACGAGAACTCGAAGCCGTCGTCCCGCATCGGTCGCGGGAACGTGAACCGGGACGGATCTCCTTCGCGCGCCAGGCGCTCGATGGCGGGGCCGCCGGGATAGCCGAGGCCCAGGAGGGTCGCGACCTTGTCGAACGCCTCGCCGGCCGCGTCGTCCCTGGTGGCGCCCATCAGCCGGTAGCGGCCCCACGCCGGCACGTCGAGCAGCAGGGTGTGGCCGCCGGAGACGAGAAGCGCCACGAACGGGGGCTCGAGGGTCGGGTCCTCCACGGCGGGCGCGAAGAGATGCCCTTCCATGTGGTTCACGCCGATCAAGGCCCGGTCCCCGGCATACGCCAGGGCCTTGCCGTAGACCACGCCCACCAGCAGCGCGCCTACGAGGCCTGGGCCCGAGGTCACCGCGACCGCGTCGACCGCGCCGAACGCCACACCCGCCTGATCGAGGGCCCGTTCGACCACCGAGGGCAGGGCCGCCAGGTGGGCCCGGCTGGCCAGCTCCGGGACCACGCCGCCGAACACCTGATGGATGTCCTGGGAGAGGATCACCAGGCTGGCGAGCTCCGGCGGCGCCGATCCGCTCCGCACCAGGACGGCGGCGGAGGTCTCGTCGCAGGAAGTCTCGATGCCCAGAACGACGTCGCTCACGGCTTCCGCTTCAGGGTGGCCGAGTCGGGTACGGCGTGCGCGGAAATCCCCGGGGGCGCGAGCACCGTCAGGTGCGCGGCGCCGCCCCCGCCGGGAGCGGCGGCGCCGAGCCGGGCGATGACCTTCACGCTGTCGCGGGTGAGATTCACCAGGCGCTCCGCGACGCCCTGGACCTCCACGGACACGTGATCGGGCGTGAACACGAACCCGGTCGGCACGCCCGCGCCGGTCTCGACCGGAATGCCGCCGAACACCCGACGGGCCGGGACCACGACGTCTCCCGTCACCTGCACTTCGCGGGGTGCGACCCGCACCACGCCCAGCGGCGTGGTGTCGAGGGGCACCACGCGGTTGAACGATCCCGACAGGCCGGTCAGCTCGGTCGGCACCGTGAGAACCGAGTCGATCCCGGCGAGCAACCGGTCGGGACCCACCAGGTGCGCCAGGTTCGGCGTGATCGCGAGGCCGCCGCGCAGGACGCCGCCCGAGTCGGTGGACACGGTGATCCGGGGCACGATGGGGACGTCTTTCCGCGCCACGGAGTCGAGCATCACCGTGATGTCGCGGGGACTGATGTCCGTGATCTGCACGTCCGCGGTCTTGGGGAGGCCGATGTCGGCGGGCCGGAGCGCCACGTGCCAGGTTCCGCCGGCGAAGGTATCGGGGACCGAAATTGTGATCGTCCGCGAGAACGAACGGAGCTTGAGGAGCTGACCGCCCCGGCCCTCCATCGCCACCGACACCGGGGGCGGCGCGTTGCGCAGAGCCCGCCCCGGCGGCACCCGGACGTCGAGGGTCATGGTGAAGGACTGGCTGATGGGCTGCTGCGCCGCGACCGCGACGTAGAGCAGGAGCGCGAGGAACAGCGCCGCCAGCTTGAGCGGCCAGTTCCGCGTGGCGAGCTGCGCCAGGTTAATGGCCATTGAGCAGGGAGCGGATGAGCTGGACGTTGACGGGGCCGTCCCACTCCGCGGCGCCGATGACCTTTTTCATGATCTTCCCCTGCCGGTCCACGACGAAGCTCTCGGGCACGCCCGTGGTCTGATACTCGTCCTGGATGGCCCCGCTCTGGTCCTGAAGAATCGGGAAGGTCAGTCCGAACTGGCGGGCGAAGGCCGTCACGGTTCCAGAGTCGGCCTTGTCGATGCTCACCGACACGATGCGGAACGACGTATCGGTCACCAGGTGGTGCAGTCGCTCGATGGCGGGCATCTCGGCCCGGCAGGGCTCGCACCAGGTGGCCCAGATGTTCACGAGCAGGACCTTCCCCCGGTAATCCGCCATGCCCACGGGCTTCGCGGTGGTGAGGTCCACGGCGTGGAAGTCCGGAGCTTGGGACCCCACCCCCACCAGGTCGATCTGCGGGAGGATCTTGAGCACCAGCGCGACGACGAGCACGAGAATCGCGGCCACGCCCAGCCCGATGCTCCAGCGCCGGCGGTTCAGGCGGCACCTCCGCAGCGTCGACGCAGCTCCCCGACCTGCTTCGCGGGATCGGCCGCGCCGAAGACCGCCTGGCCCGCCACGAACGTGTCGGCGCCGGCGCCGCGGGCCCGCGCGATGGTGTCCGGACCGATGCCGCCGTCCACCTCGAGGTACGCGTCCCGCCCGCGGGCGACCAGCAGATCCTTGGCGCGCTTGATCTTCCGGTCCGAAGCCGGGATGTAGCTCTGCCCGCCGAATCCCGGGTTCACCGTCATGATGAGAAGCAGATCGACGTCGTCGACCACGTCCTCGACCCGGCCCAGGGGGGTCGCGGGATTCAGCGCGAGTCCCGCCTTCATGCCCCGCTGGCGAATGGCCGCGAGCTGGCGCTGGACGTGGATCGTGGCTTCAGGATGGAAAGTGAGGCTCGCCGCGCCGGCGTCCGCCATCGGCCCGATGTAATGCTCGGGCTCCATCACCATCAGATGCACGTCGATGGGGAGATCGGTCAGCTTCTTCAGCGCCGTCACCATGTTGGCGCCGAACGTCAGGTTGGGGACGAAGCGGCCGTCCATCACGTCCACGTGCAGCCAGTCCGCCCCACCCGTGACCACCTGGCCCACCTGCTCGGCCAGGCGCGTGAGATCGGCGGACAGGACCGAGGGAGCGATGCGGATGCCCGCGCTCATTCGGTGGCCCGCGCGACGACGAGGTCCACCACCAGGCCGGGCGAGGCGAGCGTCTGCGCCGCCGGCTGCTGGCCGATGACCGTGCCGGGGTTGGTGCCCGGTGTGCGGCGCCGCATCACCGCGCCCACCACGAGTCCCGCGTCCTCGAGCTTGGTCCGCGCGTCGGTGAGCGTGAGGCCGACCACGTCCGGCACCGCGATGGTCGGCGCGCCCCGGTTCACCACGAGCACCACGCCCGTGCCGGGGTTGGCCACCGTGCCCGAGGGCGGACGCGTGACCACCACCAGCCCCGGTGGCGTGTTCGGGGCCTGCACCGAGTCGAGCCGCGCCACCGTCAAGCCGCCCGCGGAGAGAATCTGCTGCGCCATTCCTGCATCGTAACCGGTCACGTCCGGGACCGCGACCTTGGAGGGACCGCCGCTCGAGATCACGGTGACCCGCGTTCCCGTGGGCGCGTCCACGCCCGGGGGCGGGTCCTGCCAGACCACCGTGCCGGCGGGCGCGGTCGGATGAAACTCCACCCCCGAATCGCGCACCTGGAGCTGGGCTTTCTCGAGCTCCCGCACCGCGTCGGCCCGCGGCATCCCCAGGACCCGGGGCACGGGGTGGCGGGACCGGAAGATGGGGGCCGGGAAGAGGATCAGGGCCGCCACCAGGTATCCGGCGATCAGCGCGCCGGCGCAGGCCGCGAGGCCCTTCCACACCCGGCCCCGATCCATCCGGGGCAGCCGAGGCTTCCAGGTCCAGCGCCACGTCTCGAGGGGCGGCATGTGCCGGCGGAAGCGCATCAGGCGGCTCGGGAGAGGCGCGCGGCGTAGGCGCCGTCCATGCCGTCCCGCTGCGGGAGGGTCTGGAGGTCGCCCGCGGGGGTGACCAGTGCGGACGGCACGGCGTCGGCCACGGGGTCGCGCCGGAATTCCGTCTGGCTGGTCAGGAAGTCCTCCACGATCGCCTCGTTCTCCTCGGGCTCCAGGGAGCAGGTGGCGTACACCAGAATCCCCCCCGGCCGGACCAGCGCCGCCGCGGCGCCGAGCAGGTGGCGCTGGCGGGCGGCGGCGCGGCCGATCGCTTCCGGCGTGATGCGCCAGCGGGCGTCGGGGTGGCGGGCCATCGTGCCGGTGGCGGTGCAGGGCGCATCCAGGAGCACCGCGTCCCAACTGTCGTTCGCGAAGGGCGCGGAGAGAAGATCGGCGCAAAGGACCTGAATCGCCACTCCGGCGCGGCGTACGTTCTCGCTCAACCGGACCAGGCGGTCGCGCCGCGGCTCGCCGGCCACGACGCGGGCGCCCAGGCTTTCGAGTCCCAGGGCCTTCCCACCGGGCGCGGCGCAGGCGTCGTAGCACCGGGCGCCTCGCGGCACTCCCGCGAACCGGCAGACCAGCCGGGCGGCGGCGTCCTGCACGATGAAGGCGCCCTCGGCGAACCCCGGAAACTCGGACGGCAGGCCCTGCACGCGGATTCCGGCGTTCCGCGGCGCCGGTTCGACGTCGAGCCCGGACTCGGCGAGGCGCGCGGCCAGGGTCGGGAGATCCCAGCGCGCCGCCTGGAGGGTGAGCGGCGGCGGCGCGTCGTTCCACTGGACCAGGCGCGCCGCTCCTTCGGCGCCGAAGCGCTCCGTCCAACGGCGGGTCAGCCACGCGGGGTGGGTCGGGGCGGCGGCCGCCGGATTCTCCGAGGGACGCTGGAGTCGCCGCAGGGCCTGATTGACGTAACCGGTGACTCCTTCACCCGCGGTCTCGCGCGCCAGCTCGACGCTGGTGGACACCGCGGCGTGCGCGGGAACGCGGGTCAGCCAGCGCAGCTGGTAGGCGCCGAGGCGGAGCACGTCGTGAAGGCGGGGATCGGCGCGGGAGAGGTCCAGCACCCGGTCCAGCTCGGCGCGCTGGCGGAGGACGCCGGCGGCCAGCTCGTGCGCGAGGCGGCGGTCCCGGTCTTCGAGCGTGGCCACCGACCGGTCGCGCGCTTCCGCGAACGGCACACCGCGGGCCACGGCGCGCAGGATGGCGAGCGCCGCGCGGCGCGCCGCGGTGGCGTCCCTAATCCAGCATGCCCTCGGTGGGAGATGACGGCACGGCGACTTCGCGCCTGGGCATCCGGCCCGCGAGATACGCGGCGCGTCCGGATTCCACGGCCAGACGCATGGCGTGTCCCATCAATACCGGGTCACGCGCGGCGGCGACCGCGGTGTTCATCAGGATTCCGTCCACGCCCTGCTCCATCGTGAGGCACGCGTCGGACGCGGTGCCGACCCCCGCGTCCACGATCACCGGGACCTTGAGGCGGCGCTTGATGGTCCGGACGCTCACCGGATTGAGGAGGCCCAGCCCCGAGCCGATGGGGGAGGCGAGGGGCATCACGGCCGCGCACCCGATCTCTTCCAGGCGCAGGGCGGTGATGAGGTCCTCGTTGGTGTACGCCAGGACCTTGAACCCCTCGGCCACGAGGGTCCGCGCCGCTTCGATGAGCCCCGCGACGTCGGGCAGCAGAGTCTCCTGATCGCCGATCACCTCGAGCTTCACGAAGTCGTTGAAGCCGGCCTCGCGCGCCAGGCGGGCGTAGCGCACCGCCTCGTCGGCGGTGTAGCAGCCCGCCGTGTTGGCGAGCAGGAAGAACCGCTTGGGATCGAGATGGCGGAGGATGCCGCCTTCGGCGGTGCGGTCCAGGTCGACGCGGCGCACGGCGACGGTCACGACCTCGGCGCCCGTCGCTTCGATGGCCCGGACCATCGTCCCGTTGTCGGCGTACTTCCCGGTCCCGATCATCAACCGGGACCGGAAGGTCCGGCCTCCCACGACGAACGGCGTGTCCATCAGCCTCCTCCCACGAACTGCACCAGCTCGACGGCGTCGCCGGAGCTCACGCGGACGTCGCCGAGGGCGGGGCGGCGGACGATCCGGCGGTTGTGCTCCACGACGACGCCGCGGGGGTCGAGCGACAGCGCGCTCAGGAGCTCGAGCAGCGTCGCGCCGGCCGCCACCCGCCGGGGGGACCCGTTCACCACGATTTCGACGGTTTCGACCATACGGCTATTCCATCTCCTTCATCAGCGTCCGCGCCGCGAGGGCGGGGTCGGGCGCGTCCCACAGCGCCCGGATCGCCGCGACGCCCCAGACCCCGGCCTTCCGCAGGGCGCCCGCGTTGGACGCATCGATGCCGCCGATGGTCACGACGGGAATCCCGAGGGCGAGATACGGGGCCAGTCCTGCGACGCCGAGCGGGGGCGCTTCCGGGTGGGTGGGAGTCGCGAAGACGGGGCCTATCAGAAGATAGTCGGCCCCGCCGTCCCGCGCGGAACGGGCGGCGTCGAGGTCGTGCACCGAGGCGCCGATCCACCAGCCGGCGTTGAGCCGGCGGGCTTCTCCGGGTGCGAGGCCGTCGGCGGACAGCTGGACCCCCGCGGCGCCCGCGGCCAGGGCGACGTCGCCCCGGTCGTTGACGAAGAGATGGTGCGGAGACGCGGCGGCGAGACGGCGGGCCAGCTCGTAGTGCTCCCGCCCCGACAGCGAGTGGCCGCGGGCGTGGAGGGCGACCGGGCCGGCCGCGGCGAGGGCGCGGGCGGTGGCGTCGAGCGAGGGGAGCCGGGCGACCCGCTCGTCCGTGATCGCGTGCAGCCGGGGAAGGGGGATCCGATCGGGGGTGGTCACGCCATCCGCTGGCCCGCGCGCACGCCGCGGCCGCGAATCCAGTCGGCGGCCGGCATCCGCGCCTTGCCGGCGGGCTGCACTTCCGCGATCACGAGATTCGCGTCCTTCGCGGCGATCACGAGCTCGCGGTCGGCGCCCACCACCTGGCCGGGAGCGCCGCCCGGCCCTCCCGGGAGCGGGACGGCGCCGAAGAGCTTGACCTCGAGTCCGTCGAGCGTGGTCCAGGCTCCGGGCTTCGGGTCCAGGGCCAGGATGGTGCGCCGCGCGCGGTCGGCGTCGCCGTCCCAGGCGATGTGGCCGGTCTCGCGCGTGATCTTGGGCGCATACGTCGCCCGCTCGTGGTGCTGGGGCACCGGCCTCGGCCCGTCGGCGGCCATCATCGCGAGCGTCTCGACCAGCGCCTGGGCGCCGATCTCCGCGAGGTGGAGCGACAGCTCGCCGCCCGTAAGGTCCGGAGGGATGAAGTGCGGGATCTGATGGAGGATGGGGCCCGAATCGAGGCCGGCTTCCATCTGCATGATGGTCACGCCGGTCTTCTCCAGGCCGTTCAGGATCGCCCATTCCACCGGCGCCGCGCCGCGCAGCTCCGGGAGGAGCGACGGATGGACGTTGACCATGCCGAGCCGCGGGACGGCGAGGAGCGCGGGCGTCAGCAGGTGGCCGTAGGCGACGACGACGCCGACCTCGGGCGCGAGCGCGGAGAGCCGGGCGACGAAGGCTTCGTCCTTCGGGCGCTCGGGCTCGAGCACCGGCAGGCTCTCGCCGATCGCGGCGGACTTCACGGGAGACGGGACCAGCGTGGAACGGGAGCGCCCCTGCGGTCGATCGGGGCGGGTGACCACCGCGGCGACTTCGAAGCCTTCACCGACCAGGGCGAGGAGCGACGGCACGGCGAACGCGGGCGTCCCGAAGAAGACGACCCGCACTAGAGCTCGCCCGCCGGCTCCGGAACGACCTCCTTCACGTAGCCGGTTTGTCCCTTGCGGGACCGACGCCACTTGGACATCAGGGACGCGCGCTTGATGGCGCTCAGGTGATCGAGGAACAGCACGCCGTCCAGGTGGTCCACTTCGTGCTGGACGGCGCGGGCCTTGTAGCCCTCGACGTCCAATCGGTACGGCTTGCCGTCGCGATCGACGGCTTCGAGCGTGATGGCCAGCGGGCGCTCGACGTCGCCGAAGATGTCGGGCACCGACAGGCACCCCTCCTCGGCGGTCTCCAGCACGTCCCCGCGGGGCGTGACGACGGGGTTGATGAGGACCAGGGGATCGGGCGTCTCGCCGCCGACGTCCACCACCGCGACGCGGAGGGCCACCCCGACCTGATTGGCCGCGAGGCCCACGCCCTTGGCGGCGTGCATCGTGTCGAAGAGGTCGTCCACGAACTGCCGGACCGTGTCGTCCACCACCGGGACGGGTCTGGCGCGCTCGCGCAGCACCGGCGACCCCAGGAGGTGGAGGGACCTGATGCTCACGGCTTCTTCTTCTCCTCGGCGTCGCGGTTCAGCACCGTGGCGATGTTGCTCCGCGCCACGAGGAGCCGGGACTCCGCGCTCTTGATGGTCACCTCGTTGTCCTTCAGGAAAATCACCTCGCCGATGATACCCCCCGAGGTCACGACTTGATCGCCCTTCTGGAGCGAGGCGAGCAGCTCCTGGTGCTTCTTCTGCTGCTGCCGCTGCGGCCGGATCATCAGGAAATAAAGGATTCCGCCGATGATGGCGAACTGGAAGATGGTGATCGCCAGGGGGTTGGTGCCGCCCGGACCGGAGGGAGCGAAGACCGCGAGTATTCCGTGCATGACGTCAGACCGCTTCCGAGTTGAGGTAGCGGAGGCGCCAGTCGGCGGCCCACGCGCCCAGGTTGTCCTTCCCGATCTCCCGGCGGAGCGCGCCGGCGAGACGGATCAGATACCGCACGTTGTGCAGCGACAAGAGCCGGAGTCCCAGGAGCTCACCGGCCACGAACAGGTGCCGGAGGTACCCGCGGGAGTACCGGGTGCAGGTTTCGCAGTCGCACGCGGGGTCGAGCGGCGAGGGGTCGTCCTTCCACGCCGCGTTGCGGATGTTCACGACGCCGTCGTCCGTGAACGCCGATCCGTTCCGGCCGTTCCGCGTGGGCGCCACACAGTCGAACAGATCGATGCCCCGCTCGACGCCCGCCACCAGGTCTTCCGGGAATCCGACGCCCATAAGATAGCGGGGAACGGCCCGGGGGAGCCGGGGCGAAAGCTGCGTCAGCGTCTCGTACATCTCGACCTTCGGCTCCCCCACCGACAATCCGCCCACCGCGATCCCGGTCCAGTCCCCGGCCGCGAGCGTGCCGTCCAACGAGGCCCGGCGGAGCGCGACGTGAATGCCGCCCTGGACGATGGGCCACAGCGTCTGCCGTCCCGGAGACCCAGCGGCCAGGGCGTCGTGGCGCGCGCGGCAACGCTCGAGCCAGCGCAGGGTGCGCTCGAGCGCGTCGCGGCTCGTGGCCTGATCCACCCGGCCCGGCGCGACGTGATCGAACGCCATCGCCACGTCGGCGCCCAGGGTCCACTGGATCTCGACGGCCCGCTCCGGCGTGAGCCGCCGCCGCGCGCCGTCCACGTGACTCTGGAACTCCACGCCGTCCTCGTCCACCGTGCGGAGCCCCTCGAGCGAGAACACCTGAAAGCCGCCGGAGTCGGTGAGCAGGGGGCCGCCCCAGGACATGAAGCGGTGCAGGCCGCCGAGCCGGGCGACGGTGTCTTCGCCGGGGCGGACGTGGAGGTGATACGTGTTCGCCAGGACCAGCCCCGCGCCGATCTTCTCGAGATCGAGGGGCGACAGCGCCCGCACGGTGCCCTGGGTGCCCACCGGCATGAACGCCGGGGTCGCCACCGTCCCGTGCGGGAGGGCGAGGGTGCCGGCGCGGCCCGCGCCGGATTCGGCGTCGATCCTAAACTCGAACACCCGACCTCCTCCGATTCCCCGGGCTGGCGCCCGGGGTCGGGAACACCGGGCCGAGCCCATGCAGTACCCGACCCCGGGCGCAAGCCCGGGGTTCGCGGGAGAGGGGTCCCGCGTTGCGAAGGGACCTCGGGTCCATTCTCACACGATCACCATCGCATCTCCGTAGCTGTAGAACCGGTACCCCTCCTGGACGGCGGTGCGATACGCGGCCAGCACCCGCTCCGTTCCCCCGAACGCGCAGACGAGCATCAGGAGCGTGGAGCGGGGAAGATGGAAGTTCGTGACCAGCCGGTCCACCGCCCGGAACCGATACGGGGGCCTGATGAAGATGGCGGTCTCGCCCGCGCCCGCGCGCACGCGGCCCGCTTCGTCGGTGACCGTCTCGAGGGTCCGCACCACCGTGGTCCCGACCGCCCAGATCCGGCCGCCGCGCCCGCGCCGGGCGTTGATCTCCTCCGCCGTCTCGGGAGCCATCGCGTACCGCTCCGGGTGCATCGGGTGCGCGGCGGGATCGTCGACCTCCACCGGTTTGAAGGTCCCGGGCCCGACGTGGAGATCGAGGGTGACGATGGACGCGCCCCGGTCCCGGATCTTCAGCAGCACCTCGGGCGTGAAGTGGAGGCCCGCGGTGGGAGCGGCGACGGAGCCGTCGTGAGCGGCGTAGACGGTCTGATAGCGTTCGCGGTCCGCCGGCTCCGGCGACCGCTTGATGTAGGGCGGCAGGGGGACCTCGCCGTACTTCGCGAGCGCGGCGCGGGCGTCGAGGGTCCCGGTGAACCGCACGCGCCGGAGCCCGCCGCCCCGGACCTCCACGATCTCGACCGCGCAGTCGTCGCCCAAGGTGACGCGCCGGCCCGGCTTGAGCTTCCCGCCGGGGTGCGCCATCGACTCCCAGGTGCCGTCCCCGAGCTCCCGCACGAGGAGGATTTCCGCCCCGCTCCCGTTCTCCCGCTTCCCGTGTAGCCGGGCCGGAATGACCCGGGAGGCGTTGAGCACCACGACGTCCTCCGGCGCGATCAGGGCCGGCAGATCGGTGAAGTGCCGGTGCGCGAGCGGCGCGCCGCCGCGATCGAGGACCAGGAGGCGGGACGCGGAGCGGTCGGCCAGCGGCGTCTGGGCGATGCGATCCGGCGGCAGCTCGTAGGAGAAGTCGCCGGTATGGAGAGACCCGGTCACCCGTCGAAGATGCTGGGCTGCTCGGCGGCGGCGGACGCGGGAGGCGGGAACCCGAAGTGCCGGTAGGCGGCCGGCGTGGCGCAGCGCCCCCGCGGGGTCCGCGCCAGGAAGCCCTGCTGCATCAGGAACGGCTCGTAGACCTCTTCCAGCGTGCCGGGATCTTCGCCCACCGCCGCCGCGATGGTGGTGAGGCCCACCGGCCCGCCGCCGAACTGCTCGATGATGGTGCGGAGCAGCCGGCCGTCCATGTCGTCGAGGCCGAACTCGTCCACGTCCAGGCGCGCGAGCGCTTCCCGGGCCACGGCGGCCGTGATCTTGCCGCCCGCGCGCACCTGGGCGTAATCCCGGACCCGCTTCAGGAGCCGGTTCGCCACCCGCGGCGTGCCCCGGCTCCGCCGGGCGATCTCCGCCACCCCCGCGGCGTCCGCGGGGACTTCGAGGATCTTCGCGGAGCGGGACAGGATGTGGGTGAGGTCGTCGGGCGGATAATAGGAGAGGCGTTCCACCAGGCCGAAGCGCGCCCGCATGGGCGGCGTGAGCAGGCCGAACCGCGTGGTGGCGCCGATGAGCGTGAAGCGTTCGAGCGTCATCGGGAGGGTCTGGGCGTGCGGGCCGTCGGCGATCCGCACGTCCACGCGGAACTCCTCCATCGCGGGATACAGGAACTCCTCCAGCGCGGGCCGGAGCCGGTGGATTTCATCGATGAAGAGAATGTCCCCGGCTTTGAGGGCCGTAAGGGTGCCGACCAGATCCCCGGGGCGCTCGAGGACCGGCCCCGACGTGATCCGGATGTCGACTCCCATTTCGCGCGCCATCAGGAGCGCCAGCGTGGTCTTGCCCAGCCCGGGGGGACCGAAGAACAGGACGTGATCGAGCGGCTCCCGCCGGCGGCGGGCCGCGTCGATCGCGATCTGGAGCGACTCTTTGACCTTGGGCTGCCCGACGAAATCGTCGAGGCGGGAGGGCCGGAGGGCGGCGTCGGAGAGGCGCTCGTCCGGCAGGACTTCGGGGGTGGTGACTTCGGCCCGGCTCACGAACCCGCGGGCCGCGCCCGCCAGCGGACCGGGCGGACATCGGCCTCGATGTCGTGGCGCGTGTGGCAGGTGACGCACGCGTCGGTGGCCCGCTCGTCTCCGTCTTCCACCAGCCGGCGGTTGGTGCTTCCACAGCGCGTACAGATCCACTCGGCGGTCGTCATCGTCATCCGTGCGTGAGGAGTTGGAGCGCGCGGCGCACGAGCGGCTCGGTGCCGTCGGCGTCCGCGGGCGCGCCCGTTTCGGTCAGGGCCCGGCGGACCGCGCGGTCCGACTCCGCCGGCGAGTATCCCAGCCGCTCGAGGGCCTGGCGGGCCGCCCGCGCGCCGCCGGCGAGCGGCGCCGGCGCGGCCCCCGCGGAGCCGCCGTCGCCCACAAACTCGCCCACCTTGTCGGCCAGTTCAAGCGCGAGCCGCTCCGCCGTCTTCTTCCCGATGCCGGAGACCGACGCGAGGGTCGCGACGTCCCGGTCCCGCACCCCCCGGGCCGCGCGCTCGAGCCCCAGCGCCGACAGCAGGGCCATCGCCAGCTTGGGCCCCACCCCCGAGACCGTGGTCAGGCGCTGGAAGAACCGGCGCTCGGTCTCGGCGGCGAAGCCGTAGAGCGTCCAGGCGTCGTCCCGCACCACCAGCTCGGTCGCGAGCGTGACTTCGCTCCCCGCCGGACCCAGCCGCTCGACCACGCCGGCGGGAACCACCACCTCGTACCCCACGCCGCCCGCCGTGTCGATGGTGACGCGGTCGCCGTGCACCGCCGCGAGCCGTCCGGTCAGCCGCGCGATCACGAGCGGATGATGTGGGTGAGCGCCACGGCGATCCCGTCGGCCGCGTCCGAGGGCTTCGGCGCGCTCCGCAGGCGGAGCAGGTGCGCCACCATCATCGCGACCCGCTCCTTCCGCGCCGCCCCGGTGCCCGCCACGGTCTTCTTCACCCGGGCGGGGGAGTATTCCGCCACGTTCATGCCGGCCTGGGCGGCGGCGAGCAGCACCACGCCGCGGGCGTGGCCCAGGACCAGGGTGGTGCGCACGTTCTTATGATAGAAGGCGTCTTCGAGGGCGAGGTGCGTGGGGTGGTGCCGCGCGATCAGGTCGGCGATCCCTTCGTACAGCTCGGCGAGACGGATCTCGAGGCGCCCGGTCCGGGGCAGCCGGATGACGCCGCACTCCACCAGGTGTCCGAACCCCGGCCCGCCGTTCGTCTCGACGATGCCGTAGCCGGTCACCGCCGTGCCCGGGTCCACGCCCAGGACTTTCACCTCACCCCTCGATCGCCGCGAGGGCCTCGGCGTCGATGTCGAAGTTGGACGACACCTTGGCGACGTCGTCGGATTCCTCGAGGGCCTCCACCAGAGCCAGGAGCTTCTTCGCGTCGCCGGCCTCGACCTTCACCGTGTTCTTGGGGATCCGGCTGATCTCCGCGCTCTGCACCTTGAACTTCCGGGCCACCAGGGCGTCCCGCACCGCGTGCAGCTGGGGCGGGGCGGCCGTGACCACGAACGTATCCGCGTCCCGGACGAAGTCCTCCGCGCCGGCGTCGAGCGCCGCCTCCATCGCCGCGTCCTCGTTCACGCCGGCGGCGTCCAGGAGGATCTGCGCCTTCCGGTCGAACATCCAGGCCACCGAGTTGGTGGCGCCCAGGTTGCCGCCGTGCCGCGAGAAGATGTGCCGGATGTCGGCCACCGTGCGGGTCGGGTTGTCGGTGGTGGCGTCGATCATGATCGCCGCGCCGCCCGGGCCGTACCCCTCGTAGGTCACTTCCTCGTAGGTGACCCCCGCTAGCTCGCCGGTCCCCTTTTTCACGGCCCGGTCGATGTTGTCGGACGGCATGTTCTCGGCCTTCGCGGCGTCGATGGCGGTCCGGAGGCGCGCGTTGCCGTTCGGATCGCCCCCGCCCGCTTTCGCGGCGATGGTGATTTCACGGATGAGCCGGGTGAACAGGGCCCCCCGCTTCGCGTCCGTCACGGCTTTCTTGCGCTTGATCTGCTTCCATTTACTGTGGCCAGCCATACGCACTCCCGGCGCGACCGAAATGGTGTAATGAAATGAACTTACAACTTGACCCACGGCCGCCGCCACGGCTAGGATTCGCCCCCATGCGCCGACTGCCTTTGCCGTTCCTCGTCGCCTTCGCCGCGCAGGCCTGCCACCGGCCGGCCGACGTGTCGCGGCACACCATCGCGCAATCCCTGCACGGCGTGCTGGTGTACCCGCGGTCGTCTTTGGTCTCGATGGCGTCGGGAGACAGCGCCGGCCAGCTGATGTTGTCGAGCCCCGACCTCCCGGACGTCGTCGCCTCCTGGTTCCGCGTCAATCTGGCCCAGAACCACTGGACGCTGGAAAGCGACTCACATCAGCCCGACGGCTCCATTCAGATGTACGCGGAGCGGGGGCGCCAGCCGCTGTGGATCACCATTCAGGAAGCGACGGGCGGGCCGGGGACCAGCTATTCGGTCACCGGGGCGATCGTCGGCAGTGTCGACACCACGAAGCAGGGGAGTCCGGCCGACAGCGCTCAGCGGTCGGGGTCGAGCATGTCCTCGAAGCGCATCCAGCGGTGATAGAAGTAGAGGTCCACGAAGCCCTTCGGTCCGTTCCGGTTCTTCACCACCGCCACCTCCGTCGCGCCTTCCACGCCCCCTGACGGGGCGTACATCTCCTCGCGGAAGATCGTCAGCACCTGGTCGGCGTGCTGCTTCACCGCGCCCAGCACGCCGAAATCCTCGAGGGTCGGGCGCGGATTCACGCGCTGCGCCGTGAACGCCGGGAGCTGGGCGATCACCACCACGGCCGCTTCCCGCTCCACCGCCAGGGCCTTCAGCCGCCGGAGCACGAGGGCCATCTCCTCATCCTGCGTGTGCCGCCCGGCCCCGGACGGCGGGGGCAGGAGCTGCAGGTAGTCGAACACCACGAGGTCCAGCTCGCGCGGCGGATCGAGCCGGGAGATCAGCGCGTCGAAATCGGTGTCCGCGAGGGGGAGAATGGCGAGGGGGAGCCCCCGCAGCCGCACCGCGGCCGCGCCGATGCCGGCGCGTCCCTGGTCGTTCACGCGGGCCACCCGGAGCTCGTCCACGGACACGCGTCCCTCGATGGCGAGGGCCCGCTCCATCAGCCGGTCCTCGTCCATCTCGCCGGACAGGAACGCCACGTCGGCGCCGGCCTGCGCCGCCCGCAGCGCCAGGCCCAGGGCCAGGGCGGACTTGCCCGAGCCCACGTCGCCGCCGAGCACCACGAGGTCGGAGCGGCGCAGACCGCCGCCGAGGAGGCGGTCGATCGACGGGAATCCGGTCGGGATGGTGTCGTCGAGCGGCACGCCGGGGCGCTGCGCGTCGACGCGCGCGACCAGCCGCTCGACCGACGATCCTCGGGGAATCCGGCGGGGACGCATGCCTCAATCTACCCGCGCGGCGCGCGCCGCGGCGGCGACCGCTTCCGCCGCCTCGGAGCCGAGGACGTCCCGGGCCGGCGCCACCAGCTCGGTGAGGACCACGGCCGCGGCGCCGGCGGTCGCCGGGTCCAGGTGGGTGCGCGCGGCCGCCAGCGCCCGTTTGAGCGGCGCGGGCAGCGCCAGCGACGCGAGGCGCGTCTCGAGCGCCTGGAGCCGGCGGCGGTGGTTCTTCGGGGACACCGGCGCGGGAGGCAGAAGTCCTTCGGCGGCGCGGAGCGTCAGCCAGAGCGCGTAGAGCCCGTCCCGCCGCGGGCCCCGCGGCGCCGCCGCGACCAGCGCCACCAGGCGGTCCTCCGCGGGACTCTGGGCCCGCATCATCCGGCGAGCCGCTCCGCCGCGCCGTCGACGTCGGGCGGGAGGATGTCGTCGAGGCAGCGGTGGTGGCCCATCGGACAGCGCGCCGATCCCATCGCGGAGCAGGGGCGGCAGTCGAGGCTCCGCTCGAGCACCTCCGCGCGCGCGTGATACGGCGCGAATCCGAACTGGCGCACCGTGGGGCCGAAGAGCGCGACCACCGGCGCGCCGACGGCGGTGGCCACGTGCATCACCCCCGTGTCTCCGGAGATCACGACCTTCGCGCGCGCGAGGAGCGCGCCGGTCTCCTGCAGCGAGAACGCTCCGGCCACGCTCCGCACGCCGCCGCCGATCTGCGACGCGATGCCCCGGTCGGCGGCCCCGCCCACGATCACCGGCGTGAGCCCGCGCGCGGTGAGCCGCGCGGCCAGCGCGGCCCAGTGCGCCGGCGGCCAGCGCTTGGTGGCGTGCGCCGCGCCCGGTCCCAGAGCCGCGAGGGCGCCGCCCTCGAGCCCCTCGGCCGCGAGCCACTCGGCCACGCGGGCCCGCGGCTGCTCGCCCAGGCCGAGCTCCGGGGGACCGCCGTCGGGCTTCACGTCGAGGTCGCGGGCGGCCTCGAAGTACCGCTCCGGCACCGGCGTGTGATCCCCGTACCAGTCGAGCTTGGTCGAGATCAGCCAGCCCCGCGCCAGCTTGCGTTTCCGGTATCCGGACCACTTGCCGGGGACCAGCAGACGGAGGGCGAGCGAGCGCAGGGAACCGTGCAGGTCGAGGCCGTGCGTGTGGGCCAGCGGGCGGAGACGGCGGGCCAGGTGCCGCACCGGCTCGTCGGGTTCCAGCGCGACCACGCGGGTGAGGTGCGGATTGTCGGAGACCAGGGGCACCAGCGCGCGCTTGGTGACGAACGTGAGCGACGCCTCCGGGTGGCGCCGACGCAGGGCGCGGATCAGGGGCGTGGTGAGCAGGACGTCGCCGATGGAGCTGAACCGCACCAGCAGGATGGACAACACGGAGGGATTGTAGCGCCGCGTTGCCCGGCCCCGCCAGCCGGGCTAGCTTTCGCGAACGATGGCCCGTCCCAAGAGCATTCTGTGGGTCGACGACGAAGTCGAAGGTCTCGCCGGGCACCGCCGCTTCCTCGAACAGCAAGGATTCTCAGTCGAGCAGGCGGCCCACGGCGACGACGCGCTCGCCCTCCTGCGCCGCCAGCCCTACAGCGTCGTTCTCCTGGACGAGCAGATGCCCGGGCGCCGGGGCCTCGAGCTCCTGGGCGAAATCCGCAGCATCGATCCCGCCATGCCCGTGGTGATGGTCACCCAGAGCGAGGACGAAGGCACGCTCCGGGAGGCCATCGGCATTCAGGTCGACGACTACCTGGTCAAGCCGGTGCATCCCCGCCAGATCCTGTCCGTGGTCACCCGCCTGCTCGAGGGGGACCGCATCCGCCAGCAGCGCCTGGCCCGCGATTTCGTGGGCCGCTTCCGCGAGCTGGAGGGGCGCCGGGCCTCGAGCCTCGCCTGGCGGGAGTGGATCGAGTACGTGGTGGAGCTGGCGCGCTGGGAAGTGAAGCTCGCGGCGGCGGCCGAGCCGGGCCTGGCCGAGGCGCTGCACTCGCTGCAGGTGGCGCTCCGCAAGGACTTCACCGACTTCATCCGCAAGAACTACCCCAGGTGGCTCGCGAACCCGGAGGGGGACCGCCCCCCGCTCTCGGTGGACGTCGGCGCCGAGTTTCTGCTCCCCGTGCTCAAGCGGACCGGGAAGGTGCTGTTCATCCTGGTCGACTGCCTGCGCCTCGATCAGTGGGAGGCGCTGCGGGACCTGATCACGCCGATGTTCGACGTCGAAGAGTCCCACTACTTCGGCATCGTCCCCACCGCGACGCCGTACGCCCGCAACTCGATCTTTTCCGGGCTCTTCCCGATGGAAATCGCGGCGCGGCACCCCGCCTGGTGGGGCCACGCGTCGGACGAAGAGAGCCTGAACTCGCACGAGGCCGAGCTGCTCACCGAGCAGCTGCAGGACCTGATGGGCCGCCCCGTGCCGGTCCGCTACGAGAAGCTCTTCACCGCCGCGGACGGCGTCGAGCTGCTCAAGCGCCTGCCGGCGCACCTGTCGCAGGAGGGCGTCACCGCGCTGGTCTTCAACTTCATCGACCAGCTCACGCACGGACGCTCCGAGAGCGCCATCCTTTATGAGGTGGCCCGGGACGCCGACGCGCTGCGCGGCCTCACCCGGACCTGGTTCGAGCGCTCGCCGGTGCGGGCCGCCCTGGCCGAAGCCGAGCGGCGCGGCGTCCCCGTGCTCCTGACCACGGACCACGGCTCCATCCACTGCGAGACCCCGGCCACCGTGTACGCCAAGCGCGACGCCACCCAGAACCTCCGGTACAAGTTCGGCGAGGACCTCCGCGCCGAAGACCCCGAGGCCGCGGTGCTGGTCGAGGATCTCAAGGCCTGGGGCCTGCCGTCCCTGGGCCTGGGTGTCCGGATGGCGCTCGCGACCGGCGACCGCTTCTTCGTCTATCCCACCAAGCTCCGGGAGTACCAGGCCCGCTACCGCGGCTCGTTCCTGCACGGCGGCGTGTCTCCCGAAGAGATGATCCTCCCGGTGGCGCTCCTCACCCCGCGCTCGCGCGGGGGAGGGCCGCGCTAGATGCGCGGAGGGGCGCGCCTCTACTCGCTGCTCCGCCCGTATCTCTGGCTGTTCGCCGCCACGATGAGCGTCACCGTGGTGGCGTCGGTGCTGGACGGCTTCTCGCTGTCCATGCTGGTGCCGTTCCTGCGGACCATCTTCAAAGAGTCGACGCTCCTGCCGGTGGGTGGCTCGAAGGCGCAGGCCATCATCGCGTGGATCACCGGGCCCCTCATCGCCACCAGCTCGCCCGAGGCGGCGCTGCGCAGCGTCGTCGTGGTGCTCCTGGGCGCGCTGGTCCTCAAGAACGCGGCCGAATACCTCTCGGCCTACTGGAACGTCGTCATCCAGGAGAACGTGGTCCGCGATCTCCGGGTCCGGCTCTTCACCCACCTCCAGACCCTCCCGCTCGGCTACTTCCAGCAGACCAAGGGCGGGCAGACCATCGCCCGGCTCATCAACGACACCGACCAGGTCAAGACCGCGGTGAGCGCGGCCCTCGCGTCGCTCTTTCAGAACGCGGTGATGATCGTCGTCTACCTCGGCATCATGCTGTCGATTTCGGTGCGGCTCTCGCTCGTCGCGCTGGTCCTCGCGCCCGTCCTGCTCGTCGTCATCCGGCCCCTCATCAACCGGCTGCGCCGGCGCTCCCGCGAGATGGTGGCCGAGCGCGGCGACCTGACCAGCGTGGCGGGCGAGATGGTGGGGTCGGTGAAGCTCATCCGCGCCTACGTCGCCGAGGCCTATGAAGGACGCCGCTTCCGGGACATGGCGAACCGCTACCGGAAGCGCGTGCTCCGGGCGCAGCGGTTCTCGTCCCTGACCAGCCCGGTGAGCGAGGTGTTCGGCGGGGTGGTGCTGGTGTCCGTGCTCTGGTACGGAACGATGCTCGCGCTCGCGAACACCATCCATCCCGAAGAGCTGATGCTCTTTCTGGTCATGGCGCTGCGGCTGATGTCCCCCATCAAGTCGATCTCGAACTACCCGGGCGTGATGGCGGGCGCCCTCGCGTCCGCCGAGCGGGTGTACGAGGTGCTCGACCTCCCGTCGTCCGAGCGCGACGCGCCGGGTGAAGGGCCGGCGGCGTTCCGGGAGACGATCGAGTACCGGAACGTCTCGTTTTCGTATCCGGGCGGCACCGGCGTGCTGCACGACGTGAGCTGCACGGTGCGGCGCGGGCAGGTGCTGGCCATCGTGGGGCCGTCCGGAGCGGGGAAGACCACGCTGGTGGATCTCCTGCCGCGCTTCTACGAGCCCACGGGGGGCGCGGTGCTGATGGACGGGACCCCGCTCACGAAGTTCACCCGGCCGTCGCTCCGCGGGCTGATGGGGATCGTGTCCCAGGAGACCATTCTCCTCAACGACACGGTGTTCGCGAACATCGCCTACGGGCGACAGGACTTCACGCTGGACCAGGTGCGTGCCGCGGCCCGGGCCGCCAACGCCGACGACTTCATCGCCCGCCTCCCCCAGGGCTACGACACGCTCCTGGGTGAACGGGGCACCCGGCTCTCGGGCGGCGAGCGCCAGCGCATCGCCATCGCGCGGGCGGTCCTGCGGGACCCGCCGATCCTCATCCTCGATGAGGCGACGAGCCAGCTCGACACCGAATCCGAGCGGCTGGTGCAGGACGCCATCGACCGTCTGATGAAGCACCGGACCGTGCTGGTCATCGCGCACCGCCTGGCCACCGTTCAGCACGCCGACCTGATCGTCGTACTGAAGGAAGGGCGCATCGTGGAGCGCGGCACTCACGCCGAACTGTATGCGTCCGACGGTCTCTATCGCCGGCTGCACAACCTGCAGTTCCGCACCTGACCCCCGACCCCCGACCCCCGATGCTTTCTGGTTTCACCATCGTCCGCAACGCCGTCAAGCTCGACTTCCCGATCATCCCGGCCATCCGGTCGGTGCTGGAGGTCTGCGATGAGGTCGTCGTCAACGTCGGGAAGTCGGACGACGAGACCCGCGACCTGGTCACCTCCATCGGCGATCCGAGGATCCGCATCCTCGACACGGTCTGGGACTTCACCAAGAAGAACGAGATGCTGGGGATGGAGACCCTGCGGGCCATGGAAGCCTGCCGCGGCTCGTGGGGGATCTACATCCAGGCCGACGAAGTCCTCCACGAGGACGGGGCGAAGATCCTGAAGGACAAGACCGAAGAGTGGGACGACGACGACCGTGTGGAGGGCCTGCTGGTGAACTACCTCCACTTCTACGGCGGCCTCGACATCGTGGCCCGGAACCGGCGCTGGTACCGCCGGGAGGTGCGCTGCCTCCGGCTGGGGAAGGACATCCGGCCCTACCAGGGCGCGCAGGGGTTCCGCGTCGGCCCCGAGTTCCGGAAGATCCGCGCCCGCCGGACCGACGCGGTGATGTTCCACTACGGCTGGGCCCGGCCCGCCCGGGCGATCCGCGAGAAGTACGAGGCGTCGAAGGTGATCTATCCCTGGAGCAAGGAGCGCTCGGAGCGGGAGCAGAAGCGCGGCTACCTCGAATGGCTGCCGCTGCTCCGGAAGTTCACGGGAGCGCATCCCCGCGTGGCCCGGGAGTGGGTGGAAGCCCGCGCCCACGATCCGGAGCGCGTCATCGGCCCCCGGACCTTCAAGCCGGAACACCTTCGGTTCTATGTGTCCGACTGGATCGAGCGTCTGACCGGCGCCCGGGTCTTCGAGTTCCGGAACTACACCCTGGTGTAGGGCGTGGGCCGGCCCGCGGGGAGCGAGCCGGTCTCGAGCAGGTGCCGGTACACGCGCAGGTACTCCTCCGCCATCACCAGATGCGTGAAGTAGCGCTCGGCGTGCGCCCGGCAGGCGGCCGGGTCCCGCGTGTCGATGGTCTTCGAGGCCTCCACCATCTCATCGAGGGTGTCGCAGAGGGCGCCGACCTCGGGCGTCAGAATCTCCGGCAGCGCTCCGCGCCGGGTGCCGAGCACCGGCGTTCCCGAGAACAGCGCCTCGATGTTGGTGAGGCCGAACGGCTCGTCCCAGAGCGCGGGCATCCAGAGGCACCGCGCGTGGGCGAGCAGCTGGGCCTTCTTTTCGCCGTCCACCTCGCCGACGTACTTGATCCCCTTGGAGAGCGTGGGGCGCCAGCCGCCGGCGAGCAGGAGCCGGCGGCCGGTGCGCTGGGCGCCTTCGATGGCCCAGTGGTAGCCCTTGGCGGAGTGCAGGCGCCCGATGAAGAAGTCGTAATCGTCCTTGCGGCCTGAGAACTGGAACTCCTTCGGGTCGAGCCCGGCGTACACGAAGACGGCGCTGCCGTTGCGCGACGCGTGATTGGCGGACAGGAACACGTTCTGCGGCGGCACCGGCTCCCCGGCCTTCAGGTTGCCGTAGAGCGTCTGCAGGAACGGCGGGCCGGCGGGGACGGCGGGCACCGGGAAGTGCGCGTGCACGACGTCGGCGTCACGCGGCGCGTACGCCGTGAGCGAGAACTTCGGGCCGCGGAACGCCTTCTCGGGAACGGCGACGAGCGTGGTGCCGGGGATGGCGGTGCCGGGCGGGGCGATCATCGTGACCTTGTGGCCGAGCGCCACGAGTCCGTGCGCCAGCGCGGTGACGATTCGCTCCGTGCCCCCGTAACCCTTCACCGGCAACCGGTGGTGTGAGGCGACCGCCACGTGCATAGGGCGTAGGTTATCACTACCTTCGTCCCCATGCCAGCGCCGCTCACCATTCTTCAGCTGACGTTTCAGGGCGACGGCGCCGGCTCCACCCAGTCCATCTTCAACCTCACCGAGCATCTCCGCCGCCGCGGCCATCGCGTCATCCTGGGCGTCCGGGACGAGTCGCTCCTGGCGAGACTGGGCCGTGACGCGGGCGTGACGACCGTCCCGCTCGACTTCACGCGCCTCGGTCGCCTCGCGGACCGGATCGAGGGCGTCGTGACCGGCGAGGGCGTGGACGTGGTGAACGCGCACGCCACCCGGGACCGGCGGGCGCTCACCTGGCTCCGGTGGCGCGGCCGGCTGCGACCGGCGTTCGTGGTCACCCGCCGCACCATGCCCCGCACCTCCCCCGTCGAGCTCTTCGCCATCGGCCACACGGCGGACCGCACCATCGCCGTGTCGGGCGCGGTGGCGCGCGCGCTGGCCCGGCGGGCCCATCCGACCGCGCGCCTCCGCGTGGTGCCGAACGGCATCGACCTCGCCCGCATCGACGCGCGTCCCGCCGACGCCGAGATGGACGCGGCGCGCCGGGCGCTGGGCGAGACCGACGGACGCCCCGTGATCGCCGTCGTGTCCCGGCGCAAGGATCAGGACGTGGCGATCCGGGCCCTCGCCCGCCTCGAGCGCCCCGTGGTGCTGGTCTGCGCGGGCGTGACGCCCGACCCCGGGCTCGCGCGCGCCCTCGCGAGCGTGCCGGCCCGTCACGCGGTCCGGCTCGTGCCGTTCGGCCCCGGCGCCCTGGCCTTCTATCATCTGGCCCGGATCGCGGCGCTCCCGTCCCGGATCGAGGGGCTCTCCCAGTCCCTGCTGGAAGCGATGGCGCTCGGCCTCCCGGTGATCGCGTCCCGGGCCGGCGGCAATCCCGATCTGGTCGGCGAGGATTCGGGGCTCCTGGTGGCGCCCCTCGATCCGGCGGCGTGGGCGCGCGGATTCGAGCGCCTGCTGGGCGATGACGCCCTGGCGGCCCGGCTGGGGGCCGCGGGCCGGCGGCGGGTCCGCGGCGAGTTCACGCTCGAACGGACCGCCGAACGGACCGAGGCGGTCTACCGCGAAGCCTTGGCCCGCCGTTAGGATTGATGCGGGTATGCCGGTTCCGATCACCGTGGTCATCCCGACGCTCGATGAGGCCGCTCAGATCGGAGCCGCGGTGCGGCACGTCGGGTGGGCGGCGGAAGTGCTGGTGGCCGACGGAGGCTCCACGGACGGCACGCAGGCGGCGGCCCGGGAGGCCGGGGCCCGGGTGCTGGACGTGCCGGGGCGGACCATCGCCGGCCAGCGGAACGCCGCGATCGCCGTGGCGCGGAACGAGTGGGTCTTCGCCCTGGACGCCGACGAGCGCATCCCGCCGGCGCTGGCCGCGGAGCTCGAGCGCACCGTGGCCCGGCCGGCGCACGAGGCCTACGCGGTCGGGCGGCGTAACTACTACCTCGGCCGGTTGATGAAGCGCGGCGGCTGGGGCGACAACTGGGCGGTCCGGTTCTTCCGGCGGGATCGCCGCTTCGTCGAGCGCCGGGTGCACGAAGGGCTGGAAGCGGTGGCCGACACGGGGCGGCTGGCGGAACCCCTGGAACACACCCCCTACCGGGACCTGAGCCATCACCTCAAGAAGATCGATCTCTACGCGACGTGGGGTGCCCAGGATCTCAAGGACCGGGGCCGCCGCGCCCGCATCACCGACATCCTGGTCCGTCCCCCGTTCAACTTCTGGCGCACCTACTTTCTCCAGCTCGGCATTCTCGAGGGCTGGCACGGCGCCGTGCTCTGCGGGCTCTCCGCGGTGAGCGTCTTCCTCAAGTACGTCCGTCTCTGGGAGCTCGAGCGCCGCCCCGATGCCTAAGACCTTTCTCTTGACCGACGAGTTTCCCCCGACGCACACGGGCGTGGCCCGGATGATGGGCGAGATCGCGCTGCGGTATCCGAAGGGCGAGCTCCTGGTCTCCACCGGGCAGAACCGGGACGCGTCGGAGACCGACTCGGGATTCCCCGCGATCATCGACCGCCTGCCCATTCCCGTCCGCTCCCTGTCGGGGCTCGCGGGGCTCCTCTTCTGGTCCCGCCGCGTGGTCACGCTGGCCCGCGAGGCCAGGCCGCGCTTCGTCTGGTGCGACTCGATCCGGCCCGCGGCGTACGCGGCCAAATGGACCCACGAGCGCGTGGGGGCGCAGTACGGTGTGCTGGTGCACGGCGGCGACCTGCTCAAGGAGCTGCACAAGATCCACCACTCGGGCTTCGCCAAGCGGACGGCGCGCGCGCTCCTCGGCTCGGCGGCCGCCGTGGTGGCGAACAGCCAGTGGACCCGGGAGCAGGCGCAGACGGTCCTGCGCGAATTGGGGCTCGATTCGAAGGCCGAGCGCGTGCGCGTGGTGCCGCTCGGCACCGATCCCGCGCACTTCCACCCCGGGATCGACACGCGCGAGGTGCGCGCGCGGCACCGGCTCGACGACCGGCCCTGGGTGATCACGGTGGCGCGGCTCGAGCCGTACAAGGGCGTGGATACGGCGCTCAAGGCGGTCGCGCAGGTCCGCAAAGCGGGGCACGACATCGGCTATCTGGTCGTCGGCGCCGGGAAAAAGAAGGACGCGTACCGGAAGCTGGCCGACGAGCTGGGGATCGCCGAGGCGGTGCGCTTCGTGGGCACGGTGCCGGAGAAGGAGCTGCCCGCGCTCTACAACGTGGCCCACGCGTACCTCGGCGTCTCCCGACGGGCCGAGGGCTCGCGGGTGGAGGGGTTCGGCATCGCGCTGGCCGAGGCGAGCGCCTGCGGCCTGCCGGTGATCGCCGGCCGGAGCGGGGGCGTGGCCGAGGCGGTGCAGGATGGCGAGACGGGATTCGTGGTGGATCCCGAGGATCCGGCGGCCTCGGCGCAGGCGCTCACCCGTCTCCTGTCCGATCAGCTGCTCGCGCGGCGGCTGGGACAGGCCGGGCGCAAGGCCGTGGAGACGCTGTACAACTGGGACCGTGTGGTGCGGGACCTGCGGGAGATCGAATCACAAGTCTCCTCCTGACCTTCAACTTCCCCCCGCACGGCGGCGGCATCGCCCGGATGATGGGGGAGCTGGCCCTGCGGTATCCTCCTCACAGTCTCGTCGTTTCCACCGGCGCCTACGCCGACAGCGCCGTCTCGGACGCCCGATTTCCCCAGATCGTCGACCGCGTCGGGATCCGCGCCACGCGGCTGCGGACCATCAACGGCCTGGCGCTGTGGACGGCGCGGGCCTCGAGCCTGGTGCGCCAGCATCACCCCAACTTCGCCTGGTGCGGGGAGCTCAAGCCGGCGGGGTATCCGGCGCGCTTCATCTCCCGCTGGCAGGGCGTGCCTTACGGGGTGGTGGTGCACGGCACCGAGCTCCTGCTCATCGACGCCAAGATCCGCCGCTCCCGGTTCAAGCGGTGGACCGCCGGGGGGCTCTTGTCCGGGGCCGCCGTGATCGCGGCGAACAGCACGTGGACCGCCGAGCTCGCCCGCTCGGTGCTCGATCTCCTCGGCCGCCCGGAGCTGGCCAGGCGGGTGCGTGTGGTCCCGCTCGGCACCGAGCCGAAGGAGTTCCGGCCGGGCATCGATCCCCGGGCCGTGCGGGAGCGGTACGGCCTCGCCGGCGGACCGTGGATCCTCACGGTGGCCCGCCTCGAGTGGCACAAGGGGATCGACACCGTGATCAAGGCGCTCCCCGCCATTCGCGCCGCGCATCCGGGCACGCGGTACGCGGTCGCGGGCGTGGGACCGCGGCTGCCCCAGCTCGAAGTGCTGGCGCGGGAGGCCGGCGTGGCCGACGCGGTGCGGTTTCTGGGACCGGTGTCCGACCACGATCTGCCCGCGCTCTACAACGCCGCGGATCTCTACGTCGGCGCGTCCCGGCGTTACGACCTGCTGGTGGAGGGGTTCGGGATCTCGCTGGTCGAGGCGTCGGCGTCGGGGCTGGCGGTGGTGGGGGGCCGTTCGGGCGGCGTGCCGGACGCGGTCCGGGACGGCGAGACCGGCATCCTCGTGGATCCCGACCAGCCCGCGGCGGTGGCCGCGGGTGTCAACCGCCTGCTGGGGGACGGGGACCTGCGCAAGCGGCTGGGCGCCGCGGGGCGGAAGGCCGTGGAGACCTTCTACAACTGGGACCGGGTGGCGCGCGATCTCATCGCGATCGACGCGGAGTTCCGGCGGGTGGGGCGTTAGAGCGCTTCGCTAAAGCACTTCGAGCGCCTGCTCCACCTCTTCAGCGTGGCCCTTCGGTTTCACCTTCTCGAACACCTTCGCGACCTTTCCGTCCTTGTCGATGATCACCGTGGTCCGCGCGATCCCCATGTAGCTCCGCCCGTACATCGACTTCTTCCGCCACACGCCGTACTTCTCCGCGACCTCGTGATCGGGGTCGGCGAGGAGGGTGAAGGGGAGCCGGTACTTCGCCTTGAACTTCTGGTGGCTCGCCACCGAGTCGGGCGAGACGCCGAGGATCGCGGCCTTGGCGCCCTTGAAGCGCGGGAAGGCGTCCCGGAACTCGCAGGCTTCGATGGTGCACCCCGACGTGTCGTCCTTGGGATAGAAGTACAGGACCACGGGGCGTCCCTTCAGGTCCTTCAGCGCCAGCCGCTCGCCCGAGTCGGTGTCGAGCGTGAAGGCGGGGGCCGCTTTTCCGACTGAGAGCATCGTCGTCCTCTTCAGGCTTGCGCCCGCTCCGCCGCCTGCGGCGCGGGGCGCGCGCTGATGGCGTAGGTGGGGCAGTGACGGATGAAGCCGCCGTCGGCGGGCGACCATTCCTGCTCGGCCTGGGTCACCACCGCCTTGCGGTCGTTGTCGAGCACGAACATCCCGTGCGGCGCGGTCACCAGGCACTGGCCGCAGCCGATGCACCGATCGCGCTCGACGCGGACCAGCACCCGGCGCTTGGGATAGACGCCCACCGCGCCCGGCGCGGGCCACTCGGCCGGCCGGTCCAGCGCGGCGATGGTCGCGCGGTACCCTTCTTCCACCACTTCCCGCAGATGGCTGAAGGAGAACATGGTGATGTGCGCCACGCGGGGATGGATGTAGTAGAGCGGCGGCGTGGTCCATTCCCGGAGCCGGAGCTCGAGGAGGGTCTGCATGGCGATTTCGGTGGCCCGCGCGAAGACGGACGCGAATCCCTCTTCCTGCGTGTCCTCGCGGAGCGCGCTGGACGCGGAGACGTCCACCGCGAGCACGCGCGCCCCCGACACGGCGCGCGCGGCGCCGATGGGCAGGTTATCCGAGGTCGCGCCGTCCACGTAGAACCGGCCGCGGATCTCGCGGGGCGGGAGGTATCCGGGCAGGGCGCAGGAGCCGAAGATCGCGTCGACCAGCGGCACGTCGTCCTGGCCGGGGAGGCCCCAGAGGACCTGCATCCCCGAATTGATGTCCACGGTGTTCACCAGGACGGGCGGGTCCAGCTCGGCGAACGTGGCGTCTCCCACCAGGGAACGGATCAGGTGCTCGAGGGGCTCGCGCCGGAAGAGCGCGGGGGAGTGCATCCGCTTGAACGCCATGTCGGCGTGCGCGACCGTGAAGACGTCCTTCCGCTTCAGGCCGAGCGCCACGTCCTTGAGCTGGGGGATGCTGCACCCCGCGGCCCAGGCCGCTCCCACCAGTGACCCGACACTGGACCCGACGATGTGGGACGGCCGGAGCCCCCGCTCCACCAGCGCCTGGATGACGCCGATGTGGGCCAGGCCCTTCATGCCGCCCCCGCCCAGGACGAGGGTGAATTCGCTGCCGTCGGTCACCAGGGTGTCCGCTTGTTCCGTGTGGTGGTCTCCGAGTAAGGTAGAAGAGCCCCCGGGGCCCGCACTAGGCCCCTGCCGTCGATTCTCAAAGGAACCTGATGACCGACGTCGTGTCGCATCCGACCCGTGTGAAGGCGCTGCGTGAATCCCTGCGCGCGCTCCGCGCCACCGAATTTCCGTGGACCGCGGACACGGTCTACCTGAACAACGCGTCGGTGGGCCCGCTGCCCGAACGCACCCGTCGCCTGCTCGATCAGTTCAACGCCAAGCGCACCGCTCCGCATCTCCTGCCCGACCGGGATCTCTTCGCCGGCCTCGCGGCCGCCCGGGAAGCCGTGGCGCGTCTCCTGAACGCGGAGACCGCCGAGATCGCGATCGCCGTGAACACGAGCTACGGGCTGAACCTGGCGGCGCGGTCGCTCCCCATCGAGCCGGGCGACATCGTGCTCGTTTCCGACCGCGAGTTCCCCGCGAACATGTACCCGTGGCTCCTGCTCGAAAAACGGGGCGTGACAATCGAGACGGTGCCGACCACGAAGGACGGCTGGCCCGACGAAGCCCGGATCCTCGAGCGGCTCCGCGATCCCCGGGTCCGCGTCCTGGCCGTGTCGTTCGTCCAGTTCTCCAACGGATTCCGGGCGGATGTGAAGAAGCTGGGCGCCGCGGCGAGGGCCAACGGGACCTACTTCGTGGTGGACGGGATCCAGGGCGTCGGCAACTCGCCGCTGGACGTGAAGGACACGCCCATCGACATCCTGTCGTGCGGCGGGCAGAAGTGGCTGCTCTCGCCCTGGGGGTCGGGGTTCGTCTACGTGCGGAAGGAGCTGATCGCGCAGATCGAGCCGGCGGTGTTCGGCTGGATGGCGTTCGAGGGCACCGACGATTTTTCGCACCTCGTGGAGTACAACCCCGTCTTCCGTGACGACGCCCGCCGGTTCGAGCTGATCACGCTGCCGTACCAGGACGAGATCGGGTTCGCGTCGTCGCTCGAGCTGATCGAAGAAGTGGGCTTGCGGAACATCGTGGAGGTGACCCGCTCGCTGCACGAGCCGGTGCTGAAGTGGGCCGACGAGCACGGCATCCGCATCGCCTCACCCCGCGACGAGCGGCACCGGTCGGCCATCGTCTGCGTCGCGCCGCCCAAGCCCGCCGAGGCGTTCCACGCCGTGAAGCGCGCGCGGGTGGTGTGCGCGCTCCGCGAGGGCGCCATCCGCCTCTCCCCGCACTTCTACAATACGGTGGAAGAGATGGAGAAGGTCGTCGAGGTGCTCGACGCCGTCCTCCACGAGCGGTCGGTCTCCGCCTAGACCACCACGTCCCGGTGGCGGTCGAACCACCAGGCCCACAACGGAAACAGCCACAACGCCAGGGTCCCGCCCGCCAGGGCGGGGACCGTGGGCGGCGCGCCGGCGAAGATGCTGCTCGCGTAGAGCAGGGCCAGGAGAAGCGCGAACGCCCGGAAGCCCCAGCGGCCCACGCCGTCCCGGGAGCGCGTGGTGCGTCCGTAGATCCACACGCCCGCGATGAGCAGGAAATACTCCACCACCACCGTCACGGCCGCCGAGTTCCACAGTCCCAGTCCGATGTGAGTGCTCCCGTGCACCGTGATGGGCATGTCGGGCACGTGGACGATCACGTCCATCACCCAGTGGCTCAGGACGCCGCAGAAGATCACGACGGCGCCGGCGCGGTAGCGCGTGAACGCCCAGTAGGCGCCGGCGAACAGGAGCCCCCACACCACGTCCATCTCGAGGGAATGGGAGTACGGGTACGAGGTGAACTCGAGGACCTGGAAGGTCTTCCCGCCGGGGACGATCCGCACCTGCTCCCAGCCGAGGAGCAGGAAGACGGGCCAGAGCAGGTCGGCGAGCAGGGGGGCGGCCATGAGGGGGCCGAGGGAGGCTTTGGGGGCGACGCGCTTGGACGCGAGGCCGACGGCGAAGTGGCCGATGAACATGGAGCCTCCCGGGTCAGGGTCGCTTCAGGAGTGCGTAGTCTTTCTTCCCCTTCCGCAATAGCGCGAATCCCGACACCCAATCGGCGGCCGCGAGCTTCCGGTTCACGTCGTTCTCGCGTTGCTGATTGAGATAGATCCCGCCCTGCTCGATGGACCGCCGCGCTTCGCCGTTCGACTTGGCGAGCCCGGCGGCCACCACTGCTTCCACCAGCGTCGGCGTATCCGAAGGGACGGCCGCCGTCGTGACTTCGCCGGCCAGGACGTCGAATACGCCGGCCGGCGCCTTGCGCGGGTCGAAGTCCCCGAACAGCACCGCCGAGGCGTTGGTGACGCTCGCGAGCGCGTCCTTCCCGTGCACCATCTCGGTGACGCCTTTCGCCAGCGCGGCCTGGGCCGCCCGGGCTCCCGGATTGGCCTTCACCTCGCCTTCGAGGCGCTCGATCTCCGGACGTGACAGGAAGGTGAACGTCTTGAGGTACCCGATGACGTCCCGGTCATCGGTATTGAGCCAGAACTGATAGAACCGGTACGGTGACGTGAGCGCCGGGTCGAGCCAGATCGACTCGCCCTCGGACTTGCCGAACTTGGCGCCGGACGACGTGGTGATGAGCGGCGCGACGAGCGCGTGGGCCTCGCCGCCGTCCACCCGGCGGATCAAGTCGACGCCCGCGGTGATGTTCCCCCACTGGTCCGAGCCCCCCACTTGCAGGGTGCACCCGGTCTCCCGGTACAGATGAAGGAAGTCGTACGACTGGAGGAGCATGTAGCTGAACTCGGTGTACGAGAGCCCGGCCTCGAGCCGGGCCGTCACCGACTCCTTCTGGAGCATCACGTTGACCGAGAAGTGCTTGCCGATGTCCCGGAGAAAATCGACCAGCTTGAGCTCCACCAGCCACTTCGCGTTGTCGAGGAGCAGGGCGTCCGTCTGCTTCGGGCCGAACTCGAGGAAGCGGGCCATCTGGTCCCGCTGGCGCTGGAGATTCTCCCGGATCTGCTCCTTGGAGAGCAGGGGGCGCTCGTTGCGCTTGCCGGACGGGTCGCCGATCAGGCCGGTGCCGCCGCCCATCAGCGCGATGGGGCGATGCCCGGCCCGCTGGAGCTGCGCCAGCAGCATGATGGGCATCAGGTTCCCGACCTGCAGGGAAGGCGCCGTCGGATCGAACCCGCAGTACGCGGTCCGCGACCCCGTCGCGAGGTGCTCGGCGATGTGCGGAGTGGCGTCGTGCACGAAGCCGCGCCAGCGGAGGTCGTCCAGGAAGCTCATAGGCCCGCGAATCGTAAGAGCCGCCTCCGGCGCTGGCAAGCGCGGGTACGCGTCGGTAGGTTGTTAGACGACGATGGTCACGCCCACCGAGCCCGAAGCGCTCCCCGAGTCTTCGCCGCCCCGTCCCTGGTCCCCCGCCTGGTGGCTCCACCAGGTGACGCGCGGGCGCGTGCTGTTCGCCGCGCTCGTGGGGGTCTTCTTCGTGTTCGGCGCGGCGTACGGCTCGTGGACCCGCGTCTGCGCGGGGGAGCGGTGCCCGTCCATCTCGCGCCTCATCAACACCGGTCCGGCCCAGTCCGCCAAGGTCTACGCGGCCGACGGCCGCCTCATCGCCGAGCTGGGGCTCGAGCGCCGGACGGTCCTCAAGCTCAACGACATCCCGCTCTTCGTCCGCCAGGCGTTCATCGCCACCGAAGACAAGCGCTTCTACCACCATCACGGCATCGACTACTGGCGCATCCTGGGCGCGCTGAAGGCCAACGTGACCAGCCTGGCCTACAGCCAGGGCTTCTCGACCATCACGATGCAGCTGGCCCGGAACGTGTTCACCGACCAGATCTCGCGCGACAAGACGCTCACCCGGAAGCTCAAGGAAGCCCGGGTGGCCATCGAGATCGAGCGGAATTTTCCGAAGGACACGATCCTCGAGATGTACCTGAACCAGATCGACCTGGGGTCGGGCGCGCACGGCGTGGACGCCGCCTCCCAGGTGTATTTCGGCAAGTCGGCGCGCGATTTGAACGTGGCCGAGGCGGCCACGCTCGCGGCGCTCCCCAAGGCGCCGGCGTCGTACAACCCGCGCCTCCATCCGGACCGCGCGGTGCGGCGCCGGAACGTGGTCCTGGACCTGATGCGCGATCAGGGCCTCCTGTCCCCCGAGGACTGCGAGCTGTGGAAGGCCTACCCGCTGGTGCTGACCAACAGCCGCACCAACTACGGGGACGTGGCGCCGTACTTCGTCGAATGGATCCGGCAGGACCTCGAGGCCCGGTTCGGGCGCCAGCTCTACGAGGGCGGGCTCCGCATCCACACCACGCTCGATCTCGACATGCAGGACGCGGCCGAGCGGGCCGTGGAAAACCAGCTCGAGGTGATCGAGTCGGGCGTGTATTCGGACGGGCATTTCCCCGGCAAGTCCTACCGGGACTATCTCGAGAGCCAGAAGTCGAGCGGGGAGAACCCGGGCGGGTTCACGCCGTACCTTCAGGGCGCGATGGTGTCCCTGGACGCGCACACCGGCGCGATCCTCGCGATGGTGGGGGGCCGGGACTTCGACGACTCGAAGTACAACCGGGTCACCCAGTCGCGGCGGCAGGCCGGCTCGACCTTCAAGCCGTTCGTGTACTCGGCCGCCATCCGCGCGGGGCACACCACCTCGGAGATTCTCGACGACTCGCCTTTGACGGTGCCGGTGCTGCAGCCCGACTCGACCCTGTGGAACCCGAAGGACGACGACGACACCATCGAAGGGCTGATCCCGCTCCGGCAGGCGCTCTACAACTCCCGCAACCTGGCCACGATCAAGCTCGGGATGTCGCTCGGGGAGCAGACCGTGATCGGCGAAGCGCGCCGGTACGGGATCACGACGCCCATTCCGTCCGTGCCGTCCATTCACATCGGGTCGTCCACCGTCAATCCGCTCGAGATGGCGGCCGCCTACACGGCCTTCGCCACGCTCGGCACGCGGTCCACGGCGTACGGCATCGACTACGTGGAGGACGCCAAGGGCACCGTGCTCTTCCGGTCGAGCCCCGACCGGACCGAGGTGATGGACTCCTCGCACACGTGGCTGATGGTGGACATGATGAAGGACGTGATCCGCCGCGGCACGGCGTTCTCGGCCGTCTGGAAGGCGGGGTTCCAGATCCCGGCCGCGGGCAAGACCGGCACGACGGACACCTACACCGACGCGTGGTTCATCGGGTACACGCCGCAGATCGTGACCGCGGTGTGGGTGGGGTACGATCTCATCCAGCCCATCCTTCCGCACAATGCCGGCGGCGGCAAGATCGCGGCCCCGGCGTGGACCGCGATGATGAAGGACGTGTACGACCGGCGTCCGGCGCCCGCGGACTGGCCGCGCCCCGACTCCCTGATCACCCGGGAAGTGGACCGGAGCAACGGCTTCCTCGCCACGCCCTTCTGCCCCGACTCCCTGCATCACTGGGACTGGTACTATCCCGGCACCGAGCCCACCAAGCTCTGCCCGGTGCACTCGGGGCTCGGCGGCATTTCCCCCTGACGATGCTCCGCATTCGCGCGGGGCGCGTGCACCCCGTCACGGCGCCGCCCATCGAGGACGGCGCCGTTCTCGTCGGCGATGACGGCGTGATCGCCGCCGTGGGTCCCCACCCCCTCGTCCCCCATCCCCCGGGTACCGTGACGCTCGAATACCGGGACTCCGTGCTGGTCCCCGGTTTCGTGAATACCCATACCCATCTGGAACTGACCCACCTCGCGGGCAAGAACGCGGAGCGGGAGTTCCCCAAGTGGATCCGGCAGGTGCGGACACTGAAGGAAGAGACGCCGCCGGAGGAGTTCGATGGGGCGGCCGAGCGGGGCCTGCGCGACTGCTGGGCCCAGGGCGTCACCTGCGTCGCCGACACCGGGGACTCGGGCGCGGCGGTCCGCGCCCTCGCGCGGCTGGGCGGCCGGGGCATCGCCTACCATGAGGTGTTCGGGCCGGATCCGGCCCGGCTCGCGGCGAGCCTCGAAGGCCTGAAGGCCCGAGTCCACGAGCTGCGCCGCTTCACGTCCTTCCACGTCGGCCTGGGCGTCTCACCCCACGCGCCGTACACCGTGAGCGCGCCGCTCTACCGCGCGGTTGCGGACTACGCGCTCCGCGACGGACTCCCGATCGCCGTGCACCTGGCGGAGTCCAAAGAGGAAGAGGAATTCGTCCGGAGCGGAGCGGGGCCGTTCGCGGCGGCCTGGGCGGCGCGGGGGATCCCGGTCGCTCCACACAACGTCTCTCCGGTCCGCTTCCTCGACTCCCTCGGCGTCCTGCGCCACGGCACGTTGTGCATCCATACGGTCCAGCTCGACCGGGACGACATCGCCGTCCTCGCGCGGACCCGGGTGGGAGTCGCGCACTGCCCGCTCTCGAACCGGGCGCACGGCCACGGCACCGCGCCGCTCGCGGAACTCAGGAAGGCGGGAGTACCGGTGGGGCTCGGAACCGACTCGGTGGTGAGCGTGGGAGCGCTGGATCTCTGGGCCGAGGCCCGAGCCGCCGGCCTCGCGGGGGAGGCGGCCCTGCGGATGCTCACCTTGGAGGGAGCTCGCGCGATTTGCTTGGATCGCGTAGTGGGGTCCCTGGACGTCGGGAAACAGGGTGATCTTGCTGTACTCACCGCCTATCCGACTGACCGACTAACAACCGTTCTGACCGTGGTTTCCGGGCGCATCGTCTATCGGGCCGGGGCAGGGTAGATTTCCGGCGCAATGAAAACGCAGCGGCACGCGGCCATTCTGAAGGTCGTCCGGCGCGACCTGGTGGGGAGTCAGGAGCAGCTGCGCGAGCTGCTCTCGGCCGAAGGGTTCAACGTCACGCAGGCCACCCTGTCGCGGGACATCCGCGAGCTGGGTCTCGCCAAAGTCGCCGCCCCGGACGGCGCCTCTCATTACGCCCCGCCCCCCGAAGCGGGCGCGTCCCCCCGCCCGCATCTCGAGCAGCTCCTGCCCACCATGCTGGTCTCGGTGGACGGCGTGGGCCCGCTCCTGGTCCTCAAGACGTCCACGGGCGCCGCCCAGCCGCTGGCCCTCGCGGTGGACGGCGCCGGCTGGTCCGAAATCATCGGCACCATCGCGGGCGACGACGCCATCCTGGTGATCACGAAAAGCGAGCGGGCCCGGCGCGCCATTCAGACCCGGGTCGAGGAGCTGGCCGGCCTCTCGTAGTCGCTCGGGCGGCCTTGCGTCCCGGGGTCCCCCCTGTATGTTTATGCACTCGAGTGCATAAACCTTCACCCGGGACAGTCACCTGATGGGACCCCTCGTCGTCCTCGCGTATTCCGGCGGCCTCGACACCTCCGCCATCGTTCCCTGGCTCCGGGAGACCTACGGCGCCCGCGTCCTCTGCTTCGCCGCGGACGTGGGGCAGGGGTCGGGCGAGCTGCACGGACTCGTGGACAAGGCCAAACGCTCGGGCGCGGTGGACTGCGTCATCGAAGATCTCCGCGACGAGTTCGTCCGGGACTTCGTGTTCCCGACGCTGCGCGCCGGCGCGATCTACGCCCGCACCTACCTCCTCGGCACGTCGATGGCGCGGCCCATCACCGCCGCGCGGCAGGTCGCCCTCGCCCGCCGGGCCGGCGCCCAGGCCGTGGCGCACGGGTGTACCGGCAAGGGCAACGACCAGGTCCGCTTCGAGCTGACGTACGCCGCGCTCGCGCCCGACCTCCAGGTCATCGCGCCCTGGCGGGAGTGGAGCTTCGGAGGCCGGGAAGACCTGATCGCCTACGTGAAGGCGAACAACATCCCGATCCAGGCCACCCTGGAGAAGCCGTACTCCACCGACCGCAACCTCTGGCACTGCTCGCACGAAGGCGGAATCCTCGAGGATCCGTCCGTGGAAGCGCCGGAGCACATCTTCGTCATGACCAAGGACCCGCTCCAGGCCCCCGACCGCCCGGTGACGGTGCAGATCGGCTTCGAGGCCGGGACGCCGGTCACGGTGGACAACGAGCCGCTGGGCCCCGTGGCGCTGCTGGAGCGGCTGAACGCGCTGGCCGGCGAGCACGGCGTGGGCCGGGCCGACGTGGTGGAAGACCGGCTGGTGGGGATGAAGTCGCGCGGCGTCTACGAGACTCCGGGCGGCACGCTCCTCCACGCGGCGCACCGGGAGCTGGAGCAGCTGGTGCTTGACCGCCGGAGCCTGAAGATGAAAGACGAGATCGCGCTCCACTACGCGGACCTGGTGTACGACGGCCGCTGGTGGACCCCGGAGCGCGAAGCCATCGACGCGGCGGTGACCAGCACGCAGAAGAAGGTCACCGGCACGGCGCGGCTCAAGCTCTACAAGGGCTCGGTCACCGTGGCGGGGCGGGAGAGTCCGTACGCGCTCTACCAGCCTTCGTACGCGACCTTCGGCAAGGACAACGTCTACAACCAGAAGGACGCCGAGGGGTTCATCCACCTGTACGGCCTGGCCACGAAGATCAGCGCCGGTCTCGAATCCCAGCGGCAGCGGGAAATCGGGGCGGCGGCCGACTGATGGCGGACGCCGGCCCTCCGGTGCCGCCCGCCGCGCCCGCCCACCAGATGTGGGGCGGGCGCTTCGCGTTGGGACCCGCCGAAGCCCTCGACGCGCTGAACCGCTCGCTCCCCGTCGATCACCGGCTCTGGCCGCAGGACGTGGCCGCGAGCAAGGCCTGGGTCCACGCGCTGGGCCGCGTGGGCGTGCTCTCCACCGTGGAAGAGGTCCAGCTGCTCGAGGGTCTCGACCGGGTGGGCGAGCGCCTCGCCGACGGCGCCGCGGTGGGCGCGCCCGACGAGGACGTGCACACTCTGGTGGAGCGTCTCCTGTACGAGGAAGTCGGCGTCGTGGCGGGGAAGCTCCACACCGGACGCTCCCGCAACGATCAGGTGGCCACCGACCTGAGGCTCTGGACCCTCGACGCCATCGATCAGCTCGACGCCGATCTCATCGTGCTCGGCCGCACGCTGGTCGCGCGCGCCGCCGAGGGCGTCGGCGAGCTCATGCCGGGGTACACCCACGGCCAGCGGGCGCAGCCGCTGCGCTGGGCGTACGTCCTGCTGGCGCACGCGTGGCCCCTCGTCCGTGATCGCCAGCGCCTGGCCGATGCGCGGCGCCGCGTGGCCGAGCTTCCGCTGGGCTCGGGCGCCCTGGCCGGCTCCGGATTTCCGGTGGACCGCGTCCTCCTGAAGGAGGCGCTCGGTTTCCGCACCATATCCGCGAACGCGCTCGACGCCACCGGCGACCGCGACTTCGTGGCCGAGGTGCTCTTCGGCATCGCGCTCACCGGGGTCCATCTCTCCCGGCTCGCCGCCGAGATCATTCTCTATGCGTCGGCGGAGTTCGGGTTCATCCGGCTGTCGGACGCCTTCAGCACC
>DATJQI010000016.1:0-9380 GCA_035505915.1 Gemmatimonadales bacterium
GGTGCTCTCGCCCGCGACCAAGATCAAGCTGGCGACGCTTCCGGTCGGCGAGCTGATGGTGCGCCACCCGCACTTCACCCAGCCGATCTTCGTGCGCTTCCCCCGGCCGGTGGTGCTCCGCGGGCGCGACGGCGTCGAGCGTTTCCCGCCCGCCGAGGATCTGCCGTTCGAGGACGCGATCGTCCGGCAGCTGGTGCGGATGGACCGGCGGCTGAAGCCCAACCTCGTGAAGGACCTGGTGGCCTCGCGGGAGCCGGAGGATGTTCGGCGGGCACTCGCGGCGGTCCGCCGCGCCCGTCCCGACGATGTCCTGGCGTATTTCCGCACGGCGCTGGGCTCCAAGGTCGCGGCCGACGTTCCCCGGGAGCGGCTGGCCGTGCCGCCCCTCAGCCCGATTTCGGAAGAGCCTTACTAAACCCGGAGACCCTCGATGCGCGCCGTCACGCCCGTCATCCTGCTCCTCGGCATCGTCGCCTGCGGCGGAAGTCCCCGCGCGGCGACCCCCCCGGCTCCCGCGCCGGTCCGGGCTCCGGTTCCACCGGCCCGCGTCCTGCTCCGGTACCACCCCCGGCCCGGCGATCGGTACAACGTGGTGGCCGAGCAGGTGACGGAGACGAGCAACGACTCCGGCACGGTGCCCGTTCCGGCGTCCGCGCTCAAGATCCGCACGTTTTCACACGACTCGGTCCTGCCCCCGGCCGGGGACACGGTCCGGATCCGTCAGGTCATCGATTCGATCGTCCCCAGCGATTCCGGGGAAGCGGCGTCGCTGATCGCGAGCCGGATGGGCGAGGCGCGGGGCGCGAACGGCCTGCTGTCCCTGGACGACCGGATGTCCATGCGCTCCGCGTCGTTCAGTGACCGGGACGGGAACAGCACCGCCCTCACGGCGTCCCTGGCCGAGGCGACGCGACGGTTCGCCATTCCCCTTCCGGATGGAATGGTGGCGCCGGGGGACACGTGGAGCACGACGGTGGACGCCGGGTTCTCGAAGATGCTGCCGGGGATGGATTCGGTCTCACTGAAGTCGTGGTTCCGGGTCGACTCGATCCTCCTGACCGGCGCGGACACGAGCGTGCGGCTGGCGGTGCGGATCACGTTCCCGACGAACCCGATCAACATGACGACCGGCGGCCTGCGGCTCGCGATGTTCATGACGGGCGATGTGACCGGCACACAGTGGTTCTCCGTGACGCGGGGGGTCCTGACCCGGGCCGCCCTCGGGGGCACCATCCACATCTCCGCCGCGAGCCCCGCGCTCGGGGCCGAGACGCTCAAGCTCAAGGTGATCCAGCATACGTCCCGGGAAGTCGTCCCGTGACGAGCCTGCGCCGGTGACCCGATGAAGCTCGCCCACCTCGCGGACCTCCACCTCGGCTTCCGCCAGTTCGAGCGGCTCACGCCGCGCGGGAGCAATCAGCGCGAGGCGGACGTGGCGGAAGCGTTCAAGCGGGCGGTGGACGACCTGCTGGAGCAGCGCCCCGACTGCGTGGTCATCGCGGGAGACGTCTTCAACTCGGTGCGGCCCACCAACGCCGCCATCGTTCACTTCTTCCTGCAGCTGCAGCGCATCCGCACCGCGCTCCCCGGCACCGCCGTGATCGTGGTGGCGGGGAATCACGATACCCCGCGCTCCGTCGAGGCCGGCAGCATCCTCAGGCTCTACGAGACGCTGGGGATCCAGATCGCGCTGGATGTGGCGAAGCGCATCCCGCTGCCGGCGCACGACGCGTCGATCCTCGCGGTGCCCTATTCCGCGATCGCCCAGGCGGAGCGTCCCGCCCTGCGGCCGGCGGCGGGCGTGGCGCACAACGTCCTGGTCCTGCACGCCGAGGTCGGCGGCATCTTCGACCACGAGCGCGGCTACGTCGAGCCCGGCAGCGGCGTCGTGACCAAAGCCGAGCTGGGCGCCTCCAAGTGGGACTACGTCGCCCTGGGTTCCTATCACGTGGCGTATCCGGTCGAAGCCAACGCCTGGTATTCGGGGAGCCTCGACTACGTCAGCACCAACCCCTGGGGGGAGCTGCTCGACGAGAAGCGCCAGAAGCGGCCCGGGAAGGGCTACCTGCTGGTGGACCTCCCCGGCGGGAAGGTCACGTTCCGCGCGATCGATCCGCCGCGGCGCTTCGTCGATCTGCCGGCCATCGACGCGGCCGATAAGACCGCCGCCGAGCTGGACGCGGAGATCGCGGCGCGGGTGGCCAAGGTGAAGCCGTCGGTGGACGAGCAGGTCATCCGTCTGGTAGTGAGGGACATCTCACGCGGCATCGCCCGCGATCTCGACCATGAGGCCATCCGGGCGGTCAAGGCGCGGGCGCTGAACTTCCATCTGGATCTCCGCCGTCCCCCGGCGCCCGAACGGGAGGTGGGGCTCGCCACGTCCGGCGGGCGGCGGCTCACGCTGCCCGAGACGGTCCGGGAGTTCCTGAGCCGCCGCCCGCTCGATGCGGATCTGGACCGTGAAGCCTTCGTGCGGGCCGGCGTCGAGTACGTGGAGAAAGCGGGCGCCGGTACTCGGGAAGAGAGCCCGGCCTGATGGAGCTCCGCCGCCTCCGCCTGGTCAACTTCCGCCAGCACGCCGACACGGAGATAGAGTTCGGCCACGGCATCACCGGGATCGTCGGCCCGAACGGCGCGGGGAAGAGCACCCTGCTCGAGGCGATCGCGTGGGCCATCTACGGCTCGCAGGCGGCCCGGGGGGACAAGGATTCGGTCCGGAACCTGCGCGCCAAGGCCCGCTCCTCCGTCAAGGTGGAGCTCGAGCTGACGCTCGGACGGCACGAGCTCCGCGTGGTCCGGGGGCTGCACTCCGCCGAGCTCTATCAGGACGGCGTCCTCCTGGCCAACTCGCTCAAGGAGGTCACCGAGAAGGCCGAGCGGGCGCTGGGCATGACGCACGACGAGTTCTTCAACACGTATTTCACCGGCCAGAAGGATCTGGCGGTGATGGGCACCCTCAAGCGGGAAGAGCGTCACGCGTTTCTGTCGCGCGTGCTCGGCTACGAGCGCCTCGACCTGGCCCGCACCGACGTCCGGGAGACCCGGAACGCGCTGAACGGCGAGCTGAAGGGCCTCGAGGCGGGACTGGTGGACCGCGCCGCTCTCGAGAAGGCGCGCCAAGACGCCGAGGCGCGCCTGGCGGAAGCCCGCGGCGCCGTACGCTCGGCCGAAAAGGCCCGCGCCGACGCGGAGAAGCAGCTCGGGGACGAGGCGCCCCGCTGGAAAGACTGGCAGGCGCGCCGGGACCGGACGCTGTCCCTGGACGGTGATCGCCGGATCGCCGAGAAGGAGGTCGAGTCCGCGCGCCAGGAATTCCAGCGGCTGGACCGCGAGCTGGCCGCGGCCCGGGACGCCCGACGGCAGCTCGACCAGCTGGAGCCCACGCTGGCCCCCATCCACGCCCTGGAGCGGGAGCAGACCCAGCTCGACGCCCTCCAGAAGGAAGAGGTGGCCCGGCGCGCGGACGAGGCTCAGCTGAAGGAGCTGCGCCGCGCCACCACGCGGCTCGACCAGCGCCTGACCGAGCTCCTGCCCGCCGAAGAAGCCCTGGCGACGGTGGAACGCGAGGCGACGCTGATCGCCGAGGAGCTCGCCGCCGCCGAGCGCCTGGCGGAAGAAGCACGCTCGGCGTGGGTGCGCGACCGCCAGTACGCCGAGACCAAGCGGAACGAGCTGCGGGAGCAGTGGAAGGACGTGAAGCAGGAGCGGGACCAGATCGTGGCGCTCGGCCCCGAAGGCATCTGCCCGACCTGCAAGCGCCCGTTGGGCCCCGAATACGCGCAGGTGCTGACGGTGCTGGACGCCCAGCTGTCGGGCATCAAGGACAACGGCGAGTTCTTCGCCCGCCGGGTGGAGCAGCTCGAGGCCGCGCCCGCCGGCGTGACCGAGGCCGAGAAGGCGCGCGACGAAGTGGTGGGCCGGAGCCGCGCGGTCAGCGAGCGGGCGGGGAAACTGCGGGCCGAAGCCGAGGAGCGCCGGCGGGCGGTGGGCGAGCGGGAAACCGCCTCCCGCCGGTCCGGGGAGCTCGAACAGCGCCTCGCCACCCGCTCGACGGGGTACGACCCGGCCCGGCACGACCAGGTCCGGGCCCAGCTCGCCGCCTTGAAGCCGGTGCTGCTCGAAGCCACGACCCTGCGGGACCGGGCCGGCCGCGGAGAAATTCTCGTGAAGGAGGCGGAGCTGGCGGAGAAGGTTCTGTCGACCCGTGAGGTCCGGGCCCGGGAGCTCACCGAAGCGGTGCACGCGCTCGGATTTTCGGAGGCCGACTTCGACACCGCCCGCCAGCGGCACGAGCGGGCGCAGGCGCAGGTCCGGTCCGCCGAGGTGCAGCTGGCGCAGATGCGGGGAGAGCTGACCGGCGCCGAATCGGCGCTCGCCGAGGCCCGCCGACGGGAGGCCGAGCGCGGCGAGAAGGAGCGGCAGGTCTCGGAGCTCCGGATGCGCCTGCGGCTCCACAATGAGCTCGACCGCGCGCTGGGGGATCTTCGCACCAGCCTGAATGCCGCCATGCGGCCGGAAATCGCGACGCTCGCCTCGGGGTTCCTGGGCGACCTCACCGACGGCCGGTACGCCGACGTCGAGCTGACCGAGGACTACCGGGTGATGGTCCTGGACGAGGAGATCCCCAAGCCGGTGCTGTCCGGCGGCGAAGAAGACCTCGCCAACCTCGTGCTCCGGCTCGCCATCTCGCAGATGATCGCCGAGCGGGCCGGGCAGCCGCTGTCGTTGCTCGTGCTGGACGAGATCTTCGGGTCGCTGGACGACAACCGGCGCCAGCACGTGCTCACCCTGCTTCGGAGGCTGGGCGACCGGTTCCCGCAGGTCATCCTCATCACGCACGTGGAGTCGATCCGGGACGGGCTCGACCGTGTGATCCGGGTGGACTACGACGCGGGCCGCGGGACCAGCGTGGTGCGGGACGACACCGCGACTCTCGGGGGGGCCGATGCGGGCGTGGCTGCCTGAGCGTGAGGTGCACGGTCCCGAGCGGGCCGGAGAAACGGACATCGAGCCCCTGAATCGGCTCTTCGCCGAGGCGTTCACGGACCGGTACCGTCGCGACGGCCTGGTGGGGGTCCGCGTGCCCCGGCTCAATCCCGCCATCTGGCGCTACGCGCTCCTCGACGCGGGGGAGGGCGCGATGCTCTGGCGCGACGAGCGCGAGGAGGTCGCGGCCTTCAACCTGGCGCACCTCTGCGGGCACGAAGGGTGGATGGGGCCGCTCGCGGTCCGCCCCGACCGGCAGGGCGGGGGCGTCGGCAAGACGCTGGTCACCGCCGCCGCCGACTGGCTCATCGACCACGGCGCCCGGACCGTCGGTCTCGAGACCATGCCGCGGACCGTGGACAACATCGGCTTCTACTCGACGCTCGGATTCCTGCCCGGCCATCTCACCGTGACCCTCACGCTGGACACCGGCGCCCGCCGGCTCCCCGCTCCCGTCCTGCTCTCGGCCCAGCAGGGCGCGCGGCAGCGTGAAGCGCTAGCGGGCATCGGGACGCTCGTGCAGGAGCTGGCGCCGGGCTACGACTGCTCCCGCGAGATCCTGCTCACCGCCGAGCTGGCGCTCGGCGACACGGTGCTGGTGTGGGGGGACGCCGGGTTGGATGGCTTCGCGCTCTGGCACTCGGCGCCGCTCGCCGAGGGCCGCGAGTCCGACGAGCTCCGCGTGCTGAAGCTGGGTGCGCGGACCTCCGAGGCCTTCGCCGCCGTGGTCAGCGCGGTCGAAGCGGCCGCGACGGGGGGCGGTATCCGCCGGGTGGCCATCCGGTCCCAGACCGCGTACGCCGAGGCGTACCAGGCGCTGGTGACCCGGGGCTACCAGGTCCGCTGGACCGACCTGCGGATGTGTCTCGCCGGCTATCCGGAGGGGACCCCCGGGTCGGGAGTGCTGTTCTCCAACTGGGAGATCTGACCTGGCCGCGGGGCGCCGCCCTCTCGCCTCCGGGTGTCCGCCCCACGCGCGGCGGAGTCGTGCTTACGCGCTGATCGAAACCAGCGAGGAGTCGCTCGTGCCGATCAGATAGATGGCCGTGCCCAGGCCGACCACTTCCGTAGTGTGCGGGGTGTCCGGGGGGAGATCGAGGCGGTCGCCCGGCGCCAGGTCGATGGTCTGGCCTTCCAGCCGCACCCGGAGGTATCCCGACACCATCCACCGGGTTTCGGGCCAGTGCCGGGCCCGCTCACCGCTCTTGGCGCCCGGCACGTCGGACCACCAGGCCGTAGCCTTCCCCTCGCGCTGCAGCAGCGCGCGGAGGGTCGACATCTGCACCGGTCCCTGCTCGGGATTCCATCTGGTGACCGCGGCCATTGCGCCAACCTACCGGCGGTCCGGGCGGCGCGCAAATGCGCCCGCGGGGCCGGTCAGGACCGGAACGTCGGGGCTCCCACGATGATGCGCCGGGCGACCGCCAGGACGCCGACGGCGTAGAACAGGTTGATCGCCCCGCTCTCCACGTGGAGGACGAAGAGCAGGATGCCCCAGAGCAGGATCGAGACGATGCCGATTATCAATGTGAGATTCATCGTTCCTTCCTTGACGATTTCCCGTCACGCGCTATCGTAGTCGGTGGGGACGGGGAGCTTCACTATTGAGCCAACAGCTCGATCGTGGACCCGGATACTGTGACCAATGTCATGCCCCTTCGCGGGGGAAGACAGACGCTACGGTGAGGGACCAGTCATTACTTTCGGGCTTCAATATTCCTCTCCGTTCCTTTTGTACCCGATCGGCCGCCGGCGCTCCGCGCTGACGGCCGATTGGTTTTCCTAGGTCCGGAGCGCCCGCCACGCCGCTCCCAGCGCCACCGGCCGCCGGCCCCCCAGCAGGTAGAGCCCCGCGAGCAGGACGATCCACGCCCCGTATCCCCAGGCGACTTCCACCCGCCAGTGCGGGACCAGGAACTGCGCCAGCCAGAGCCCGAAGATCCCCGCGGCTTCGAACCACCGGAACTCGAGCGTCAGGAGGATCAGCACCGCCACGGCGCTCTGCAGCAAGGTGATCAGAATCTCGAGGCGCTGCTCTCCGTCGAACTGAAAGTCGCTCCAGACACCCGTGGCCCGCCAGTGGGAATACCCGTAGACCAGGGGAATCATCGGGGCGAGCACCGTCCACTGGTTGATGTTGCTCGACACCAGGTTCATCAGGGCCATCGGCGCGTGGGAGACCCGGCGGGCCCACGCGAAGGCCGAGAGCTTTTCCGGGAACTCGGAGAGGAAGGGCGCCACCCACTGGACCATCACGAACTGGCTCACGCCCAGCGTGCCGGCTACGGCGAGCATCGACTCGAGGAACGGGTGGGCGGTGAAGAAGAGCAGCGCGCCGCCGACCACGAAGAGCCCGGCGATCGCGGCCGGACGGCGCCACCCGGGCTGCCGGTACGCCCAGCGGGCCACCGCGGGCGCTTCGTCGACCCGCTCGACCGACTGCGGGGGGTGCCGGAGCAGGGCCGCGAGATACGCGCCGTAGAGCGCGAGCAGGAGGGTGGCATCGATCCAGGTGATGGTGCCCTTGGCGCAGACGAACGCGAAGTACAGGAGGCCGGGGATCAGTCCCACCACTTCGGTCGCGTGCTCGCCCGTGAGCCGTAGGGCCGGAAGCCGGACGCCCCGCTCGCGCCGTCCGTACCAGGCGTACACCGCGTAGATCATCGGCCAGCCGAGTCCGAGGAGGAGCCGGATGGCGCCGGTGAGGTTGGCGACGGCCAGGTGGGCGCGGGCGGGGTCGCGCCCCGCCTCCCACGCGATGACCGACTCGACCGCGAACTCGGGGAGCGTCTGGAGCCAGGCGAGGATGGCCAGGGCCAGGCCCTGGGACATCAGGAACTGCGCTGCTTCCGCGCCCCAGGCGACGAGGAAGGCGGACAGGAGAATGCTGGGGAAGGTCCAGAGAGCCGAGAGGGCCGTGCCTCCCGCGCCTTGGACGAGCCGGAGTAGCTTTAGGACTCGCACCGGGGCCGAAGATAGTGATCACCCCGGGCGAGGGAAAGGAACCCATGGCTCGAGATCAGATGAAGTCGGCGTCCCACCACAGCTTCCACGAGTCGCACACCCCGCCCAGCGTCGCGCGGATTCCCTTCGAGTCTCTGGTGAGCGAGATGCTCTCCCAGCTCGGCGAGGATCCGGGGCGCGAGGGGCTCAAGCAGACCCCGAAGCGGGTCGCGGAGTCGATGAAGTTCCTCACCCGCGGGTACTCGACCTGCGTGGAGGACGTGATCAACGGGGCGCTGTTCGAGGAGAAGCACGAGTCGATGATCCTGGTCCGGGACATCGAGCTCTACTCCCTGTGTGAGCACCATATCCTGCCGTTCTACGGGAAAGCCCACGTGGCCTATCTGCCCAACGGCAAGATCGTGGGGTTGTCGAAGATCCCCCGCGTCGTCGACGTCTACGCCCGCCGGCTGCAGGTCCAGGAGCGGCTCACCGACCAGATCGCGGACGCCCTGATGCGGGTGCTCGAGCCCCTCGGCGTGGGAGTGGTGATCGAGGCGTTCCACCTCTGCATGATGATGCGGGGCGTGGAGAAGCAGAACTCCAAGACCGTCACGAGCGCCTTGCGGGGGGCGTTCCGGGATGACGCCAAGACCCGCGAGGAGTTCCTGGGGCTGGTCGGGTGACGGCGCCGCTCGCCGGGAAGGTCGCCCTCGTCACCGGCGCGTCCCGGGGGATCGGGCTGGCCGTGTCGGACGAGCTGCGCGCGGCGGGGGCCCACGTCGTGCGGCTCGCCCGGAGCCTCACCGACGGTGCGGCGGACCGGCAGAGCGATTTTCACTGTGACGTCACCGACGCGGCCCAGGTGGATCGCGTGGTGGGCCGGGTCCTCGAGGACCTCGGGGTCCCGCACATCGTGGTGAACAACGCGGGCGTCTTCTTCATCAAGCCCCTCGAGGAGACCACCCCGGCGGATTTCGCGCATGCCATCGGTGTCAATCTGGTCGGGCCCTTTCTCGTGGCCCGGGCGCTGGTGCCGCATCTGGTGAAGCGGGGGAGCGGGCATCTCGTGACCATCGGCTCGATCTCGGACCACAGGAGCTTTTCAGGCTCCGCGGCGTATGGGGCCAGCAAGTTCGGCGTTCGCGGGATGCACGAGTCCATCGTGGTCGAGCTGGGGAAGACCGGGGTGCGGACGACGCTCGTGTCGCCGGGGCCGGTCGACACCGACATCTGGGATCCCATCGATCCCGATTCCAAGTCCGGGTTCACCAAGCGGAAGGACATGCTGCGCGCCGAGGATGTCGCGGAGGCGGTGCTGTTCGCGGTGACCAGGCCGGAGCGGACGGCGATCACCGAAATCCGCCTGCTCCCCACCGGGTACTCGGCACGGTCATGATGAGGCGGAAGCCGGGAGCCGGGAGCCGTCGGCTCCGTGTCGTTCTGGGCCT
>DATJQI010000017.1:0-2456 GCA_035505915.1 Gemmatimonadales bacterium
TGGCGCTGTTCCAGGCGACCAAGGCGGAGGCAGCCGGATTCGCTCTGCCAGAGTGCGCCGAGGCGGGCCTGCGCGCCGTGCTCCGCCTGAGTCCGAACGACACGTCGCTGGCGGGGATCCGGTGGGGCGCGCTCCTCGTGCTTCAGGGGCTCCTCGTCGGGGAGGGCCGGATGGCGAGCGCGCGCGCGATCCTGAACCGGGCGTTCGCGCGCGGTCTTCAGCCGGTGCTCGGGATCTACGTCGCGGATGTGGGCCTGGGGGTCGGGACCGACAGCGGAGCGGCCCAGGCGGCCGCGACCATCGCGCGCGTCTGGCCACAGCTGGATTCGGTATCGACCCCGGCCCTCAGGGATCTTGGCCTGCTGGCGTGGCACCGCGGCGACCGGGCGCGGCTCGATTCCATCGTGGCGATTCTGGCCGCCCGCCTGCCCAGGCACGAGCCCAGGGACAGTGCGGTCTACGCCGGCATGGCGGGTCGGGCCGCCCTGTGGCGCGGCGATACGGCCACCGCCATCGCGCGGCTCCGGGCGGTGCACGCCGTGGGAAGGGCCCAGGACATCGAGTGGACGTACTCGAGCCCCGCAGCAGAGGAGCGACTGCTGCTCGCCCGGCTGCTTCTGGCGCAACGCGACTATCGCGGTGCAGCGAGGGTCGCCGACGTGTTCGACAATCAGGAACCGATGGCGTTCGTGGCCCTCGTTCCGGCCAGCCTGGAGATCCGCGCCGCATCGGCGCGGGCCATGGGTGAGGGGCGGGCCGCCGCCGGGTTCGAGGTCAGACTGGCGGCGATCGCCCGCGCGTCGAAACAGGAAGCGCAGGAACGGTAGTCCCCCTCAGGAGGTGAGACGATGGCGGGGAACAAGCGGAAGACGCGGAAGAAGGCGGCGTCGGCGGCTGCGCAGCTGCGAGACATCGGGACCACGGTCGATAACCTCGACAAGTGGGCGGTGCTGATGGCGGCCTGGTGCAAGGGCACATACGAGTGGGCGGTGAAGGTGCACCATCACAACTGGCCGAAGAAGAACGTCCTGGAGGTCCCGCAGCCGCCGCCCGCGCCGCCATCGTATCCACCGAAGGCACTGTAGCGCTTACCTGCCGCCGCCCGGGAAGATCTTTCCCGGGCGGCGTCGGGGCGCGCTGGCAAGCGCCACGCCCGACCCTCTCAGGAGGTTCGCATGTCGGTCCTCAACGTGTTCAAGACGACGACCAGCCCGGTCTCTCCCCTGGACGGGTCCGGAGGCAACGACACGGGGCGTACGGTCAGTGACTTCGTCTCCGTGCAATCGTTCACGAACTTCGCCGCGATGACCGGTGCAATCTCGGCGGCGTGGTGGGGGCTCCAGCGATTCGTGCCGTCGGCGTCCGCGCTGTGGGTGCCCTACGCGTTCGCCGCCGCGTGGGCGGTCGTGTCCTTCGTGATGTCGCTCGGCGGTCTCAAGAAGCCGGATGGGCGCACGGACATCGGCGCCTTGCTCGGAGCCATCTTCGTCGCCGTCCTCAACGTGTTCGTGCTCGCCGGTGCGGTCATCGGCACCGGCATCGCCACTGGCCGTCCTTAGGCCCGCCCGCACGCAGAAGGACGGGAACGTGATGGCCAGCCCCGTCCCTCAAGAGGCTTCGACCGTGGAGGTCCCATGGCTCTCGACATCATGATCGGCAAGGCCGGCGACACGCTCACCGGGCTGACCCAGACCCCCGGCTTCCAGATCGCCACCGACTTGGGCGAGCAGGACGTGCCTACGAAGGCGATCCGACGCGTGCACTTCAAGAGCCCCAACATGCCGACCGATCGCGATCAACTGTGGCTGGTCAACGCGGACCTCCTCAGCGGGGTCATTCACAACAGGTTGATCGCCTTCAAGCCCGTGAACGGGAATGTCCTCCAGATTCCGTCGGACCGGATCAGCGACATCCTGATCGCGTGGGTGATGGGCTCCGGTTTGCCGCTGACCGCTCCCTAGGCTCCGCGTCCGTGGAGGGGGTCATCGGTCTGGCGCGACCTCGCCCGGCGGCCCTCGACTACGGCAGCAAGCCGTACAGGGTGGTGAAGGTCGCGTCGTCGATGGGGAAGTTCAGCGCCCGGAACTCGGCCCGCAGGTCCTGCCGGAAGCCGTAGCTCAGCGCCGCCACCATGAGCGTCGCCCGGAAGGTCGAGGCCGCGACGTCATTGGCCTGCGGCGCATACGCGTCGAGCATGGCCTGATCGAACTTGCGCAGCAGCCGCATCACCCGCGTGAGCGGCGGCAGGTACGACTGCGCCTGCTCCGCGTGGACCATGAACTGGCGGGCGACGGTCATGAACGTGCCGAACGTCTCGTCGCCCGGGGTCGCGGGATCGTTCCAGGTGCTGAACGGCATCCCCTGGCCCACGTAGGCGTCGTACGCCGACCGCACCACCTGCGCGCTGGCGCGGGCGCTGTTGGCGATGTCGAGCGCGAGGTCCGCGGGCAGGCCGT
>DATJQI010000018.1:0-49788 GCA_035505915.1 Gemmatimonadales bacterium
GGCACCGCGATGCCGCCGAGGCGGCCCAGGTCGCGGAAGACCTGCGCCCGGGCTTCCAGGGGGGCGCGGGCCGCGTCCAGGCGCGCCAGGGAGACCTCGTGCGCCATTTCGCAGGTGCTCATTTCCCGCTCGCCCCGGAAATCGTCGTCGGGAGAGCGTTCCAGCGTGTTGCTGACGCCGGCGACGCGGATCTGGTTCGTGTGGAAGAACGTGCGGTTGAACTGGAGCGGCTCGGCCCGCTTGACCTCCCGGATGTCCCCGTCCAGGAGCGTCAGGTACAAATCGGTTCCCCCGGGGGTATAAGCCATACGGCCGCTGTCGGCGGTGATGATGCGCCGCCGGTCCAGATTCCCCAGATCATAGATCGTGACTTCCGACAGGCGGTTGGTGGCCGGATCGATCCGCGCCGCGCGCAGAAAGAACTGCCCCGGCACCACTTCGTTGATGACCTCCTCCTTCAACGCGAAGGACGGTTTCTTGCGCTGGATGTCGACCAGCAAGGTGCGGAGGTGGTGATTCGACCGGGGGAGCAGCTGGTCGTTCCAGGCGAAGGCCAGGACCGACAGCACGCCGGCGCCGCCCAGCACGGGTCCGAGCAATCGGCCGATGCCGATGCCGCCCGCCTTCATGGCCGTGATCTCGTTGTCGGACGCCAGGCGGGACACGGTGTGGAGGACCGCGACGAGGACCGCCATGGGGACGGTCATCGCGACGATGAACGGAATCGAGAGGACGAACACCTCGAGGATCACGCCCCACGGCAGTCCCTTGCCGACCAGGGACCCGAACTGCTTGGCGACCTGATTGAGGAGCAGGAGCGCCGTGAGGGCACCCAGCGCGAACCCGAGGGGCGCGAGGTGCTGGCGGAGGATGTAGCGGCTGAGGATGCGCACGACGGGTTGCGCCATTATATTCGGAACTCCAAGTCTTCTCAAGGGATGCGTCTCACCCCCCTGGCCGTCACCTTCGCCATCACCATCGCGGGATCCCGGGCGCGAGCACAGGTGGCGGTGACGGATTCCACCGGCGGCATCCCGTTTCCCATTCCCGCCTTCGTACCCCTGTCGAGCCCGTATAACTCGGCCGTGCGTCCCGGCGGCCGCTACGGCCCGGCCACGACGCCGCGCGCGGTAGCGGAGGCCTGGTCCGCCCAGGTACTCGGGACCCTCGCGGACCCGAACCGCCTCAGTATCCCGATGTCGAATCTCGTGCTCGGGACCGAGGCCGCGAACGCCACCGCTCCCAAGGTCTTCGAGGCGTCGGGGCGGACCGGCGTGTTCGGAACCTATGCGGACATCGGGATGCAGCTCAACGTCCGCTTCGAGGTGAAAGCCGACCAGTTCCGCAACCTCGCGTGCACGGCGGACCAGCTGCAGTCCCCGTTGTCCGGCTGCCAGGCGAAGTTCCCGACCATTTCGCCGAACCCGCAGTACTCCATCCTCTCCTCCGGGGTGATCGGCCAGCGCCTGCACGTCAACGTGGATTTCTCGAGCCAGCGCGAGTTCGACGCCAACAACACGATCCAGGTGTGGTACGAGGGGCTGCCGGACGAGATTCTCCGCCGGGTGGAGGCGGGGAACGTGACCTTCGCGGTGCCGGCGTCCCGCTTCATCAGTGCCGCCGTGCCCGCGAACAACTTCGGCTTCCAGGCCGTGGCGCAGGTCGGAGACCTCCAGCTGCGGGGCATCTACGCCCAGCAGAAGGGGACCGTGGTCAAGGACCACATCTACACAGTGGGCCAGGTGACCAACCAGGCCGTCTCCCGGGACGGCCGGGACCTGGACTACGAGCAGGGGCGGTTCTTCTTCTCGGTGGACCCGGCCCGGATTCCGGGATACCCCGCCGTCGACATTCTCAACCTGGCGCAGGCCGGCCTCCCGCCGAATCTCCAGGTCGGCACCTTGGTGGTGTACCGGATGCGGGCGGTGGCACCGGGCAGCACCATCAATCAGAACATCGGCGGCGTGAAGGCCGTGGCCTGCGGCGCCTCGACCAACCACGGAGGCGTGCAGTGTTCGGGGCCCGGCGTGGAGCGGGCCGGACCGTATCAGTGGCAGATCCTGCAGCAGGGCAAGGACTACTACGTGGATCCGTCGGGGGCGTGGTTCGCGCTCGCCTCCGCGCTCGACCAGAACGACTACCTGGCGGTGTCTTACGTCCCTCTCACGGGGACCGACACGGTGGGCACCCTGCCGCTCACCGCCAACGCCGACACCACCCGGGTGGACACGCTGCGCCTGGTCTACGACCCCACCCTCAGCGTCACCGCCCGGTCGCCGGCCTTCCGGTTCGAGATCCGCGGGATCTACCGCTTCGGGTCGGGGGACCTGACCCGGGAGACGGCCCAGCTGTCGATCACGGTGAACCAGCGGGAGCGGTCGCAGGCGTCGGGCCAGACGTATCTCCAGCTCCTCGGCCTTTCGCTCGCGTCGAACCCGACGCAATTCGACCAGTACAACCGGCTCTTCCCGCGGACCCGTGATCCGCAGAGCGGCGCGCCGCTCCGGGACCTCTACGTGGTGTTCCCGAGCCTCATTCCCTTCGACGACTCCAGCAAGCTCGTGCCGGCGGAGCGCAACGACTCGCTGTACAGGACCCCGCGGGGCCTCCTGGCGACCCAGGGGCCGCCGTCCATCTTCGCGCTGCACTACCAGGCCACCGCGATCGCCTCCGCGGACCGGTCCACCCTGACGCTCAACAGCTTCCAGATCCGGGACGGGAGCGAGAAGATCTTCGTGGCCGGCCAGCAGCTCACGCGCGGGGTCGACTACACCATCGACTATGCCACCGGCACGGTGCAGTTCCTGCACCCCGATTCCCTCTTCCAGAACGGCACGTCGCAGGTCCGGGCCCAGTTCGAGGAGCGGACGGGATTCGCGGTGTCGCCGACCTCCATCTACGGCCTCGCCGGGGAGTACTCCCTGGGCTCCACGGGGCGGGTGGACCTGACCGGCATCTTCCAGCAGCAGCAGAGTCCGTTCACCCGGCCGCCGCTCGGCTCGGAGCCGTCGTCCAGCTTCATCGGGGGGATCAGCACCGAGCTGCGCTTCCAGCCCACGTGGCTCACGGACGCGGTCGGCGCCCTCCCCGGGGTCCATGGCGAGGCGCCGTCATTCATCAACGTCAACGGCGAGATGGCGCTCTCCAAGCCCCAACCCAACAGCACGGGCCAGGCCTACCTGGAGGAGTTCGAGAGCGAGAGCAGCCGGTTTCTGTCCATGTCGGACGTGGACTGGCACTGGGGCAGCATCCCCACGAGCACGCGGGGCGCGGAACCGTATGGGTTCACCGGGACCTTCGATCCGGTCTCCTTTTCGGGGGGCTTCGACCCGTTCTACGCCGCGTTCATGACGTGGCAGACGCTGCCGGTGAACGCGGACGGCTCCTTCGTCCAGTTCCTGCCGCAGCAGATCGATCCGGAGATCCTTCTCACCGGCGCCACGCAGACGCCGGAGCAGGTGCTGTGGCTCACCCTCAAGCCGGATACGGTCCTGGGGCTGGCCCACACCGGGCCCACCGACTCCCTGATCGGCACGCCGAACTGGGTCCGCCGGCCGGTGGCGGGGCCGCGGTGGCGGTCGATCACCCAGACCCTGTCGACCACCGGCATCGACCTCACCCGGACCGAGTATCTCGAGTTCTGGGTATGGGAGGACAACCGGCGGACCGCTCGGGCGGAGCACGCGGCCGTCTTGTTCGACTTCGGGTCCGTGTACGAGGACGCGCTGGCGTTCGTGCCCGAATCGCTCTCCACCAGCGCGGCGGGCGACACCACGTATTACGGCCAGCGTCCCACGGGCCTCGGGAAGCTCGACACGGAACGCGACCCCGTCACCCATTCGTGGAGCGCGGCGATCAACGACGAGGGGATCCTGAGCGACCGGGTTACCAACGGGATCTTCGACATGAATCACGGGCGGATGATCGACACGCTGCCGCTCTGCAGCGCCAGCGTGAACGGCGTGGTCCAGCAGTACGCGTTCGGCGACCTGCGGTCCCGGTGCGGACGGCACAACGGCGCCGTGGACACGGAAGACCAGGACGGCGACTTCCAGCTCGACTCGGTGGTGGGTGTGAAGACCCGTGAGGACTTCGTCCGCTTCGTCTTCCCGATCGGATCGGACAAGTACTATGTGCGGGACGGCGGGATGGTCCCGGTGTCGGCCAGCCAGGGCGGCGGCGCGGCGGGCTGGCGGCTCTACCGGATCCCCTTCCGCACCGACACCCTGACGCAGGGGACCCCCAACCTTCGCCAAGTCACCGCGATCCGGATCACGGTCGTGGCTCCGGAGCAGGGCCCCCCGGGCACCCCGCAGCCCCAGGTGTTCTTCGCCCTCTCCCGCGTCCAGCTGGTCGGGGCCTCGTGGCTGAAGCGCGCGGATACACCCATTCGCGGCATCTCGGGGGAGACCGGCGTGCTCGGGGGCCAGGTGATCGCGTCGTTCGTCAGCACTCAGGACCGCGACCTGGGTTACACCTCTCCGCCGGGCGTGGTGAACGAGGCGGCCAGCCAGGGCGCGAGCCTCTCCTTGAACTCGACCCAGATCAACGAACAGTCGCTCCGGATCCTGGCGTCGGGTCTGCAAGTGGGCGAGCACGCCGAGGCGTTCAACCGGTTCACCACCGAGGGCGACAAGAACCTGCTCCGGTACAAGGAGCTGCGGGTCTGGGCCCGCGGCCGGGGACCGGGGTGGGACGACGGCGATCTCGAGTTCTACATCAAGGTGGGGAAGGACGAGAACAACTTCTACATGTACCACACGCCGGCGCGCACGGCGTCGTGGGAGCCGGAAGTGGTGGCCCAGTTCCAGCCCTGGCTGGTGCTCCGGGCCGAGGTGGAGCAGGCATGGCTCCGGGGCGATCCGCCGCACGTCTATCCCGGCTGTCCGGACTCGAGCATCGTCCCGTTCGATTCGTCGTACGTGATGTGCGACGGCCCTTACCTCATTCATGTCCACGATCCGGCGACGGCGCCGCCCAACCTGGCGGCGGTCGAGGAGCTGGCCGCGGGCATTCTGCGGGTGGGCGACCGGACCTACATCGACCAGGCCGAGCTGTGGGTGGACGACATCCGGGTGAGCAACGTGGTGACCGACATCGGAATGGCGGGAGCCCTCGATCTTTCGGTCACGGCCTCCAACCTGGCCGACCTGGCCCTCAGCGTGAGCCGGCGGGAGGCCAACTTCCAGCAGCTGGGGGAGGACCCCACCTACTCGAACGACAACGGCCTGAGCGCGGCCGGGACCATCCACCTGGAGCGTTTCCTGCCGCCGTCCTGGGGCTTCAGCATCCCCCTGGCGATGCAGTACGTCAACACGTCCAGCCAGCCCTATTACCTGTCGGGGACGGACATCCGGGCCGATGTGTTGCCCGGACTCCGGACGCCGCTCGCCACCACGAAGTCCCTGAGTTTCGGGATCCGGCACGTGCGGCGGTCCACCGGTTTCCTGGGCCGGTATCTGCTCGATCCGACGTCGATCAGCGTGAGCTACGCCACGGGGTCCGCGCGCACCGATCTCTCGAGCGGAACGTCCTCGACCTTCGCGTATTCCGTGACCTACGCGTTGGCGCCCAACCCGCTGCGGATCGCGTTCCTCCCGAAGTTTCTGAACGCGCTGCGGCGGAAGCTCTTCGGCGGCTCCGACCAGGCTCCCACGCTCCGGATCAATCCGACGAACCTGACGCTGAGCTCGATCTACAGCGGCGCGCAGTCGGCGCAGTTCTCGTTCCCGGTCGCGATCCGTGAGCCGTCGGACGCTTCCCTCGTGCCGGCCGCGTACTACACCCGGCTGTGGCAGAACACCGGCGCCGTCCAGCTCACGCCGTTCGCCGGCTTCACGCTGCGCGTGGACGGGGCCTCGGTCCGCGACCTCCGGAACTACGGCGATTCGACGACGGTGGGGCGTCTGCTCCTGCTCCAGCGCCGCACGCTGTTCGGAACGGACATCGGCATCGAGACGCAGCGCCGCATCAACACCTTCGTCGGGTTCACGCCGACCCTGGGCACGTGGATCCGCCCCCGCATCTCGTTCAGCGGCGGGTTCTCCCTGTCGCGGGACCCCAACGCCGCCGCGCCCGTGTTCAGCGCCGACAGCGTGTTCCGGCTGCCGCTCGCATTCTCGAACAGCCAGCGGCTGGACGGGGGGGCGCAGATCGACCCGACCCGGCTGGGCCGCCGGTACTTCGGAGACTCCTCCATCGTCACCCGGCTGATCGGCCGCATCACCACGATCGATCTCGGGTACACCCGGGTGCGCAGCTCGTCCTTCGGGCAGGTGGCCGGCTCCCCCACCACGTCCTACCAGCTCGGCTTCGGCAACCTGACCGACCTGCGGTCCCAGGGGGGTGTCTACGCGAGCTCGGCCACGGAGAACTCGACCACCAGTGCGTCGGCCACCGCCGACCTGGGACTCGGATTCCGGTTCGCCACCACCTACCAGCAGACGTCCGGGATCACCTGGGTCCTGCGCGGCACCACGCAGAGCCCGGTGGACGTGCACTCGCTGGACTGGCCCAACGGGACGCTCAGCTGGTCCCTGTCGCCCCCCCGGCACGGCCTGCTTCCCCTGGGATTGCTCCTCAACGGGATCACGGCGCAAATGAACGTCCGCCGGCATCAGATCTCGAGCGCCCAGCCCACCCTGGGCGCGGGCGTCGACCTGCCCAGCACGCTGTCCCAGGGTACCGACCGCGCGCTGGCGCCCAGCCTGACCCTCTCCTGGGTGCACGGCATTCTGTCCTCGATGGATTACACGACGGACAAGAACGAGACGGTTCAGTCGGGAACCCTGGTGCGGACCCGGAACGCGACGACGAACGCCTACGTGGCCTTCGCGTTCAAGCCGCCCACCAAGCTGATCCACCTCCCCACGGACGTCCGGACCAACGCCCGGTACACCGTGACCACGACCCAGCAGTGCGTCCAGCCGGCGGGTCTGGACCAGTGCGTCTCCTACGTGGACACGCGGCAGCGGCAGACCCAACTTTCCATGGACACGGACTTCCCTCCAACCTTCAGCGCGGGATTGCAGGTGGCGTACATCGTGAACCAGCAGCTGCAGCTCAATCAGAAGACCGCCCAGCTGACCATCACCGCCTACGTCAGCCTCTCCACCAGCGTAGGGCAGTTCCGGTGAGCGGGCGCCGGCTCCTCCTCGCCGGAGCGGTCCTCGCGGCCGCCTGCCAGGCCAAGTCCCGGGGGCCGCGGGAATTCGACGGGGCCCGGGCGTTCACCTACCTCGAGGCCCAGATGAAATTCGGGCCCCGCATCCCCAACACGCCCGGACACGACAGCTGCGGCGCCTGGATCGCCGCCCAGCTGGCCCGGACCGCCGATACCGTCATCGTCCAGGACTTCACGGTCACGAACAAGAAGGGGGAGCACCTCCACCTCCGGAACTACGTGGCGCGCTTCCGGCCCCAGGCGTCCGACCGGGTCCTGTACCTGGCGCACTGGGATACGCGGCCCCGGGCCGATCAAGACCCGAACCTGGGCAATCAGCGGCGTCCCGTGCCGGGGGCCGACGACGGCGCGTCCGGCGTCGCGGTGCTCCTCGGCGTCGCCGACGCGCTCAAGCGGCGCCCGCCGGCGGTGGGCGTCGACCTCCTCTTCGAGGATGGCGAGGACTACGGGGACTTCGACACCGGCACCCTCGACTCGGCCTTCTCGGACGTCCTGATGGGGTCCCGGTACTTCGCCAAGCACCTTCCGACGGGGTATCCGCCGCTGTTCGCGGTCCTCTTCGACATGGTGGGGGCCAAGAACCTCGCCATCCCGGTCGAGCAGTATTCCCAGGCCTTCGCGCCCGAAGTGGTGGACCGGGTCTGGCGCGTGGCCGATTCGCTGGGGTACGGCTCGACCTTCCAGCGCCAGGCCGGCCCGTCCCTCATCGACGATCACACCATGCTCCAGCACGCCGGCATCCACGCCATCGACGTGGTGGACTTCGAAGGCTACCACGCCTACTGGCACACCGTGGAGGACACGATCGACAAGGTGTCGGCGGAGTCGCTGCAGATCGTGGGGGACGTGGCGGTGGCGGTGGTGAGATAGAGCGGGGAGTGGGGAGCGGTCGCAGTCGAGGATAGGTGGGCTCCGCTCGGCGCGTCGTGATCGGCCCTTCTCCGACTCCGACCGCTCCCTGCTCCCCACGTTTTTCTGGACCGTTCCGCGTAATTCCGGTTACCGCCGCGGTGCGGGTGGGTGGTAGGATGCAGCATGGACGATCGTCGCGCCGCCTTCCTGCTCGCGCTCCTCACCCTCGGAGGCGCCGGAGCGCGCTTCGCGCTCTCTCCCGCTCCCGGCGCGCCGCCGGGCGAGGTCACCCTGGTACCGGCCAGCGATTCGCCCCCGGTCTCTCCGCGTGACGTCGCCCACCGGGCGCTGCGGCTCGCCCGACCCCTGCAGCCCGGGGAGCGCATCGACGTGAATCAGGCGTCGGCCGTGGAGCTCACGCGGCTGCCCCGCGTCGGTCCCGCGCTCGCGCAGCGCATCGTCCTCTGGCGGGATCAGCACGGACCCTTTCACTCAATCGCCGCGCTCGACTCGGTGCCGGGGGTGGGTCCCAAACTGTTGGAGGGCTTGCGGAACGTGATCACGTTTTCAGGGGAGGTGCCGCCCGCGCCTTGACACTCGATCTCCCCAAACTATGTTAGATGCTTCAATCCCAACGAGTTGCATACGGCTGTCCCGGCGGCGACTACCGATAAACTGGGTGACATCCTCGTCAAAGAGGGGCTGATCTCCCAGGAGCAGCTGAAGAAGGCCCTTGCCGAGCAGAAGGGCAACGGGATGCGTCTGGGCTACACCCTGGTGAAGCTCGGTTTCGTGGAAGAGACCGAGGTCACCAAGATGCTGGCCCGGCAGTACCGCATGCCGGCGGTGGACCTGTCCCGCTTCGAAGTCGACCCCAAGATCCTCAAGCTCATCCCCGCGGACATCGCGAGCAAGCACGTCGTCCTGCCCCTGAAGCGGGAAGGGCGGACCCTGACCATCGCGATCGCCGATCCGAACAACGTGACGGCGATCGAGGACATCAAGTTCATCACCCGGTGCGACATCTTCCCGGTGATCGCGGGCGAGTACACGCTCCGGAACGCCATCGACAAGTACTACCAGCAGTCGGACGCCCAGCTCCAGAGCCTCCTCAAGAGCGTCGAAGCCGAGGAAGACCTGGAGGTGGTGGAGGAGGCGCAGGACGAGGACGTCAAGAAAGAGGACATCGCCGACGACGCCCCGGTGGTGAAGCTGATCAACGGCCTCCTGGCGGACGCGGTGCAGCGGGGCGCTTCCGACATCCACATCGAGTGCTTCGAGCACGAGCTGCGGGTGCGGTACCGGGTGGACGGCGCGCTGCAGGAAGTGATGAAGCCGCCGGTGAAGTGGCGGGCGGCGCTCATCTCGCGCGTGAAGATCATGGCCCAGCTGAACATCGCCGAGCGGCGCGTGCCGCAGGACGGGCGTATCAAATTGAAAATGGGCTCGCGGGTGATCGACTACCGCGTGTCCACGCTGCCGACGCTGTTCGGTGAGAAGATCGTGCTCCGGATTCTCGACAAGGGGAATCTGACCCTCGACCTGGCCAAGTTCGGCTTCGAGCCCAAGGCCGAGGCGGACTTGATGAAGGCGATCCTGAACCCGTACGGCATGGTCCTGGTGACGGGACCGACGGGGTCCGGGAAGACGACGACGCTCTATTCGGCGCTGTCCAAGATCAACACCATCGACGTCAACATCATGACCGCGGAAGACCCCGTCGAATACAACCTGATGGGGATCAACCAGGTGCTGGTGCGGAACGAGGTGGGGATGACCTTCGCGGCGGCTCTGAAGGCGTTCCTGCGGCAGGACCCGAACATCATCATGGTCGGCGAGATCCGGGACCTCGAGACCGGGTCGATCGCCATCAAGGCGGCGCTCACCGGCCACCTGGTGCTCTCGACCCTGCACACGAACGACGCGCCCTCCACCATCACCCGCATGGTGGACATGGGCATCGAGCCGTTCAACGTGGCCAGCGCGGTGAACCTGATCGTGGCCCAGCGTCTGGTCCGCCGGATCTGCAAGGAGTGCAAGGCGGAGCACAACTACTCCGATGAGGAGATGCACGCGTTCGGCATCACGCGCGAGGAAGGCCCGTTTTCGAAGGGCACCGGGTGCGACGTCTGCAACGGCACCGGGTACAAGGGCCGGCAGGGACTCTACGAGGTCATGGCGCTGTCGTCCGCGCTCCGGCGGGCCATCCTGAAGGGCGCCTCCACCGAGGAGCTGCGCGAGACCGCCGTGGCGGACGGCATGCTGACGCTGCGGATGGACGGCATGATGAAGGTGAAGCGGGGCATCACGACGCTCGAGGAAGTGGTCAAGGAAACGGCGGCCAATTGAAGGAGACGAGTCGATGCCCGTGAATCTCCGCGCCCTCCTCGAAGAGATGATCGAGAAGGACGCCTCCGACCTGCACATCGTCGCCGGCGAGCGGCCCAAGCTGCGCGTGGACGGCGACATCATCAGCGCGTCGGGAGAAGACGTCCTCACGCCCAAGGACACGCTGTCCCTGGCGTATTCGGTGCTGACCGAGAACCAGAAGAAGCGCTTCGAGACCGAGAACGAGCTCGACTTCTCGTTCGGGATCCAGAACCTGGCGCGGTTCCGCGGCAACTGCTTCAAGCAGCGCGGATGCGTCTCGCTCGTGATCCGGCAGATCCCGTTCAGCGTGAAGACCTTCGACGACCTGGGGTTGCCCCCCATCATCGCCAAGCTCACGGAAAAGCCGCGCGGCCTCGTGCTGGTGACCGGCCCCACGGGGTCCGGCAAGAGCACCACGCTGGCCGCGATGATCGACAAGATCAACAAGGAGATGAAGGGTCACATCATCACGGTGGAGGACCCGATCGAGTTCATCCACCGCCACCAGGCGTGCATCGTCAACCAGCGCGAGGTGGGCACCGACACCAACAGCTTCCAGGCCGCGCTGAAGTACGCCCTGCGGCAGGACCCCGACGTCGTGCTGGTCGGCGAAATGCGGGACCTGGACACGATTCAGGCGGCGCTGACCATCGCCGAGACCGGACACCTGGCGTTCGCCACCCTGCACACCAACTCGGCGGCGGAGAGCATCAACCGCATCATCGACGTCTTCCCGTCCCACCAGCAGTCCCAGATCCGCGCCCAGCTGGCCTTCGTGCTCGAAGGGGTGCTGACCCAGACCCTGCTGCAGCGGGCCAAGGGGCGCGGCCGCATCATGGCGGCGGAGATCATGGTCTGCACCCCGGCCATCCGGGCGCTGATCCGGGACGACAAGGTCCACCAGATCGAATCGGCCATGCAGGCCGGCAAGAAGTACGGCATGCAGACGCTGAACGACGCGCTCTACCAGCTCTACGTGGGCCGGGAAGTGACCAAGGAGGAGTGTCTCCGGGTCTCAGGGAATCCCAACGAGTTCCTGCGCCAGATCGGCGAGCCGCCCCTGGACGACCGGGAGGGCGGCCTTGCGGGCGGCTCTTCGGCGGCCGGGGGAGCGAAAGTCGCGGCCCGCCGCTAGACGAATTCGAGGAGGCGAGCAATGCCGGTTTTCGAGTACACCGCACGCACACTGAAGGGCGACCTGGTCCGGGAGAAGATCGATCTCCCCACCAAGGACGACGTCGTCGCGCACCTGCGCAAGAACAAGATGGTCGTGGTGCAGGTGAACCAGGCGGCCAAGGCGATCTCCCTCGGCGGGATGTTCTCGGGCGGGGTGAAGACGCGGGACGTCGTCATCTTCACCCGGCAGTTCGCCACGATGATCAACTCGGGCCTGCCGCTGGTCCAGGCGCTCGACATCCTGGCGCAGCAGACCGAGAACAAGGTCCTGGCCGAGGTCACCCGGCAGGTGGTGTACGACGTGGAGTCGGGCCATACGCTGGCCGACGCGCTCCGCAAGCACCCCAAGGCCTTCACCGACCTCTACGTCAACATGGTCGCCGCCGGCGAGGCCGGCGGTATTCTCGTCACCATCCTGCTTCGGCTGGCCCAGTTCCTCGAGAAAAACGACGCCATCGTGCGCAAGGTCAAAGGCGCGATGATCTACCCCGCCGTCATCTTCTCGGTGGCCGGCATCGCCGTGGCGGTCCTCCTCATCTTCGTGATCCCGACGTTCCAGAACATGTTCGCGTCCGTGAACCTCCAGCTGCCGCTCCCGACCCGGATGGTGATCGGCGCCAGCCAGATCCTCCTGCACTACTGGTGGCTGATCATCCTGGTGGCGGGCGGCTCGGTGTTCGGGGTCACGCAGTACTACAAGACCGCGGGCGGCAAGCTGCAGATCGATTCCATGATGCTGCGGGCTCCGGTGCTGGGCGACCTGCTCCGCAAGTCCGCGGTGTCGCGGTTCACCCGGACCCTCGGCACCCTGATCTCCTCGGGCGTGTCCATCCTCGACGGCCTCGAGATCACGGCGCGGACCGCCGGCAACATGGTCATCCACAACGCGGTGATGGATTCCCGCGCCTCCATCGCGGGCGGCGAAACCATCTCGGCGCCGTTGCAGAAATCGAAGGTGTTCCCGCCGATGGTCATCTCGATGATCGCGGTGGGTGAGCAGACCGGCGGCCTGGACGAAATGCTCTCGAAGATCGCCGACTTCTACGACGAAGAGGTGGACGCCGCCGTCTCCGCGCTCCTCTCGCTGATGGAGCCCATCATGATCGTGGTGCTGGGCGTCATCGTCGGCGGCATGGTGGTCGCCATGTACCTGCCGATCTTCGACATGGTGAACGCGGTCCAGGGCTAAACGCGAGTCGTTGCCGCTTTTCGAGGGGCCCCGGCGGTGCCGGGGCCCCTTTTCCTGTCCCTCGCTCTTGCATTCTGCGAGTGAGATTCCGATACTAGGTCCGTATCAGTTTGTCTCGAAACGACTTATGAACCCGGAGCGGTGAGTGCGCTGGTTCGGCGGCAAGAGCTCGGAGTCGCGGGTCCCCTCACCCCAGACCCTGCTGCGCGCGGTCTACCTGGGACGCATCTCGCTGGCCGTCGCCATCTACCTCACGGCGGCCCTGCGGGTCGCGGTCGCCCAGCCCCTGCAGGTCCTGGTCGTCTCCTTCGTCCTGATCGCCGCCATCCTGTTCACGGCGTGGTCGTACTGGCGGAGTCACTTCCAGCGCATCACGCCCTCGGAGACGTTCCTCTACCTCCAGGCGATCTTCGACGCGGCGCTCATCACCACCGTCGTGCACATGACCGGCGGGGCCGACTCCGACTTCGCGACGCTGTACGTGCCGCTCATCGCCGTCATCGCGGTGCTGATGCCGCCCCAATCCACGGCCCTCGTCACGACCCTGGTGGGGCTGGTCTACTTCGCGGACATCTTCTTCGGTCACCAGAGCGTGATCGGTCCCGGGCTCTTCATCCAGCTGGGCGTCTTCGCGGCCGTCGCGGCGGTGACGGCCTACTTCGCCTCCCGCGTGAAGGTGATGGGCGCCGAGCGGGAGGCCCTGGCGGGAGAGCTGCAGCAGGTCCGGCTCGAGGCCGACGACGTCCTGCGGAACCTCCGGACCGGGGTGCTCACGGTGGACGGCGCCGGGAAGCTGCTCTACTCCAATCCCGCCGCCGAGGCGCTTCTGGGCTTCGAGGCCGACGCCTGGCGCGACCGCCCCATCATGCCCGAGCTCGCCCGTCTGGCGCCGGAGTTCTGGGCCGCGATCATCGCCACCGCCCGGCGCGGGGTGCGTCTGATGCGCGTGGAAGCCAGCGTCCACCGCGGCGAGCGCGTGTTCCCCATCGGCCTCACGACCACCACCATCGAGGGACCGCGCGGGGAGCTGCCCCGGGTCACCGCCATCTTCGCCGACATTTCGGACTCGAAGCGTCTGCAGGAGCTCCACCTCCGCGCCGAGCGCCTCGAGGCGGTGGCGGAGCTGTCCAGCTCGCTGGCGCACGAGATCAAGAACCCCCTGGCCTCCATCCGCTCGTCCGTGGAGCAGCTGTCGCGGTCTTCCCGGGCCAACGCCGACGAGAAGTTTCTCGCGAACCTGATCGTCCGCGAGAGTGACCGGCTGTCCCGGCTCCTGTCCGAGTTCCTCGACTTCTCCCGGGTACGGGTCACCGAATACCGGGCCCTGGATCTCGTGGAGGTGGCCGGCGCCGCGACGCGGCTGGTGATGGAGCGGGAGGACTTCCCCGAGGACGCCCAGGTCGCGTTGGAGGGGGACGTGACGCCGATGGAGGGGGACGAGGACCTGGTTCACCGGGTGGTGTCGAACCTCGTTCTCAACGCCGCCCAGGCCGCGGGGAAGGGAGCCCGCATCGCGGTCCGGATCGGGCGGGCGGCTCCCGGGGACCTGCCCGCCGGCGCGGGCATCGAAGATCCGGTGCGGCTCGACGTCCAGGACAACGGGCCCGGCATCCCGGAGTCGGTGCGGGAGCGGCTCTTCGAGCCCTTCGTCACCGGACGGGTGGGCGGCACCGGCCTGGGGCTGGCCATCGTCCAGCGCGCCGTCGAAGCGCACCGGGGCCTGGTCATGGTGGACTCGACGCCGGGGTCGGGCACCACCTTCACGGTATTCTTTCCGGCCGCCCGGCAACGAGAGGAAGCCGCATGAGCGCTCAACCCTCCATCCTGGTCGTCGACGACGAATCGGGGATCCTGCAGACCCTGCAGATCCTCCTCAAGAACGAGGGGTTCGACGTCACCGTCGCGCAGGGCGGGAAGGCGGGACTCGAGGCCCTGAAGGCGCACGCGCCCGACATCGTGCTCACCGACGTCCGGATGCCCCAGGTGACCGGGATCGACATCCTGGCGGCGGTACGCCAGCAGGACCCCGAGACCCCGGTCATCCTCATGACGGCCCAGGCCTCCCTGCAGACGGCCATCCAGGCCGTGAATGAAGGCGCCTTCTACTACATCCAGAAGCCCTTCTCCAACGACGACATGGTCGCCATCTGCCGGCGCGCGGCCGACTACCGGAACCTGCGGGCCGAGAACAAGCAGCTGAAGCAGGAGATCCGGCGCCGGGAGCGCTCCGGGATGGCCAAGCCGCTGGGCAAATCCCGGGCGTTCACGGACGTGCTCCGGCTCGCGGAGCAGGTGGCGCCCACGGAAAGCACCGTCCTGATCCAGGGCGAGTCGGGCACCGGCAAGGAAGTCATCGCCCGCTACATCCACGAGCTGTCGGCGCGGGTCGAGGGGCCCTTCCTGTCCCTCAACTGCGGGGCCCTGCCCGAGAGCCTGCTCGAGTCCGAGCTCTTCGGCCACGTCAAAGGCTCGTTTACGGGCGCGGTGCGGGACAAGCAGGGGCTCTTCGCGGCCGCCCGGGGCGGGACCTTCTTCCTCGACGAGATCGGCGAAATGTCGCCCGCCACGCAGGTCAAGCTCCTCCGCGTGCTCCAGGAGCGGGAAGCGATCCCGGTGGGCGGCACCGAGGCCATCCCGGTGGACGTCCGCGTGGTGGCGGCCACCAACCGGGACCTCGAGGAGGAGATCAAGCGCGGGCGCTTCCGCACCGACCTGTTCTACCGCCTCAACGTCATCGCCATCCATCTGCCGCCGCTCCGCGACCGGCGGGACGACATCCCCATCTTCGTGGATGCCTTCCTGAAACGGATCGCCAAGGAACACGGGGAGGAGCTCAAGCAGGTGGCGCCGGACGCGCTCGAGGCCATCATGGCGTACGACTGGCCCGGCAACGTGCGCGAGCTCGAGAACGCCCTCGAGCGCGCCGTGGTGCTGGTGAAGGGGACCCAGATCCCCCTGACGGCCGTGCCCGACAAGATCACCGAGCGGAAAGCGGAGCCCCTCGTCACCGAGGAGCCGCGGGCCAATCCGACGCTGGAGGTGATCGAGCAGGCCTACATCACCTGGGTGCTCCAGTCCGAGGGCGGCAACAAAACCCGGGCGGCCGAAGTCCTGGGCATCGATCCCTCCACCCTCTACCGGAAACTCTCCAAGTACGAAGTGGGCGGGAAAGACGCGCCGTGAGCGGGCCCCAGGATTTCCGGCTTTCCGTGATCGTGCCGGCGTACAACGAGGAGCAGACCGTCGAGCAGGTGATGCGGAAGCTCCGCGAGCTGCCCCTCTCCCTCGAGATCATCGCGGTGAACGACTGCTCCACCGACGGCACCGGCCCGGTGCTGGACCGGCTGAAGCAGTCGGGGCTCGTCGACGTCGTGGTGCACCACCCCCACAACCGCGGGAAGGGCGCGGCGCTCCGGTCGGGCTTCGCCGCCGCCACCGGCACCGTCGTGGTGGTGCAGGACGCCGACCTCGAGTACGACCCCGCCGACCTGCCCGCCCTCCTCGACCCGATCCGCAAGGGGAAGGCCGACGCCGTCTTCGGATCGCGGTTCCAGGGCGGGCCGCACCGGGTGCTCTATTTCTGGCACGCCGTCGGCAATCAGGTCCTGACCCTCATGTCCAACATGTTCACCAACCTGAACCTCACGGACATGGAGACCTGCTACAAACTGATCCGCGCGGATCTCATCAAGCGCCTGCCGCTCACGTCCGATCGCTTCGGGTTCGAGGTCGAGATCACGGCGCGGCTGGCGCAGGCCGGGGCGCGGATCTGGGAGCTTCCCATCTCCTACAGCGGCCGCACCTACGCCGAAGGGAAGAAGATCACCTGGCGGGACGGCGTGGCGGCGTTCATCCACATCGTTCACTACAACTGGTTTCCGCCGCCCGGGGACTGGCGGACGCGCTGACCCTCACGCCGCGCCGGGCCGGAGGCATCGCGGGCGCCGTCGCGCTCGCCGCGGGACTCTTCACCCTCAATCACTACCTCACCGGCGTCTTCTACGACGACGGGCTCTACGCCGGGCTGGCCTGGGCGATGGCGCACGGCCACGGGTTCGCGCACCCCAATCTTCCCGGCGCCCCGGCGGCCGTGCACTTCCCGCCGTTCTTCCCGGCCGTCCTGATCCCTTTCTTCGCCACGCTGTCCGCGCCGGCCGCCGCGTTCGCGGGCAAGATCCTGAACGCGGCTTTTTTTTCCGCGGCGTACGGGCTCGTCGCCTTCCACGCCGTGCGCGTCCGACTGCTGGGAGAGATCGCCCCCGGCGTGGCGCCCCTGCTGGTCGCGGCCGCCGCCGTCGCCATCCCGGTGCTGACGCTCCTCGGCGCCCTGATGTCGGAGCCCCTCTTCGCCCTGCTCCTGGCAGGCGCCGTCATCCTGGCGGACGACTCCAAGTTTCTGCCCGCCGGGCTCTGCGTCGCGGCGGCCCTCCTCACCCGCTCCATCGGCGTCGCCGCGGGTGCGGGGATCCTGCTGTACGGATGGAAGCGCGGGGCCTCGCCGAAGGACCTGGCCCGGTTCGCCGCGCCGGTCTTCGTGGCGGGCGCCGCGTGGGGGCTCTGGGTGCTCCGCCACAAGTCGGGGATCGACCCCGTGATCGCCGCCGATTACGGCTCCTACTTCGAGACCGTCAAATCCGCCGGCTTGGGCGCGCTCGGCTCGAGCACCACCGACCTGCCGCGCCCGCTCGCCGTCCTGACGCTCAACTGGGTCCCGACCACGGGGGTCTACTACGCTTTCGGCATCCCCGCGCTTTTGGTGGGGCTCTACGGCCTGGCGCTCCTCACCGCCCGTTCGGCGATCGGATGGACCCTGGTGTTCTACCTGGCCATCCTGGCCCTCTGGCCGTTCCCGCCGGACCGGTTTCTCTGGGCGGTGCTTCCGTGGGTGGCGCTGACCTGGGCCGCCGGGGCCGCCGGGCTCTGGCGGCTGTTCGGCCGCTGGCCCCGCTTGGCCCTCGCGGCGCTGGTGCTCGTCCTCGCCGCCGGCTACGTGCGATACGAGGCGCGCGGCCTGGCCCACCGGTGGTGGGATCTCACGGCCCGGAACATCTCGGCCAACTTCTCCGAGCTGCTTCCCACGCTCGACTCGCTCCCCGCGGGCGCGGTCCTGGCGACCGACAACGAGCCCCTGGTGTGGCTCGCCATCCGCCGTACCGCGGTGCCCTTCTACCTCTTCACCTATCAGGGGCGCCGGCTCCTCGAGGCAAACCCGGCCCTCCAGCGGGCCTACCTGGAGCGCGCGGGGGTCACCCACGTGCTGCTGTCGGGCACGGGCACGGCGTCCGAAGGAGAGCTCTCCCGCCTGATGGCCGCGTATCCCGGGTGGCTGGCTCCAACGCGGCTGTGGCCGGGTGGGCGGACCCTGTACGAGGTGCGCCGTGACCATTAGACGCGCGCTCGTCGCCGTCGCCATCGCGGCGGTGGCGGTCCATCTGCTCTCCCTCGGGGGCGGATTCGTCGGGGACGACGGGCAGATCATCGCCGTCAACCCGCTGGTCCACGGCTGGAGCGGGGCGGGGCTCCAGGCGTTCAAGAATCCGTACTGGCCGCCGGCGTTCGGCGGCGCGCTCTACCGTCCCCTCGCCATCGTCACCTACACCCTGGACTGGCACCTGAGCGGGGGATCGGCGTCCTGGTTCCACGCGGTGAACCTGCTCTGGAACGCGGGTGCGAGCGTGATGGTCGGACTGCTCGCCGCATCCTGGGTGGCGGGTGACCCGGCGATCAAGGCGCGCGCCGCGCTCGCCGCCGGGCTGGTGTTCGCCGTCCATCCGGTGCACGTGGAGGCGGTGGCGAACATCGTCGGGCGCGCCGAGCTGATGGCGACCTTCTTCACGCTTCTCGCGGTGTACGTCGCGGTGGAGCATGGAAACTGGTGGCTCTCCGCGGTGGTCTGGCTCCTGGGTCTCTTTTCCAAGGAGAACGCGGTCGTGGCGCCGGCGCTGATCGGGGCGGCCTGGCTGGCGGGGGTCGGGGCCGGACGCCCCACCCGGGCCCGCCTCGCCTGGTTTGCCGCGTCCTGGCTCGGGGCCGGTGCCGGCTACGCGGTTCTGAGACATCACGCGCTCGGATCGTACGCACCACTGTGGACACCCGCGCCCGTGTTCGTCGGGCTTTCCGCCCTGGAGGTCCGGTTGACGGCGGTCGCGGCCCTGACCGACGTGGTCCGGCTGCTCCTGTTCCCGGCCGTTCTGCGGGTCGACTATTCCCCGGCCGAGCGGAGCGCCGTGACGTCAATGGCGGACCCGAATTTTCTGCTGGGGTGTCTCCTGCTCGTGGGCGGGGCGGCCCTCCTTGCGTGGGCGTGGCGCCGGAACCGGAAGGTGGAGGCCCTGGGGCTCGCCTGGGTCGGCATCGCCTTTCTGCCCGTCGCCAACCTCGTTTTCCCGATCGGCGTGCTGGTGGCCGAGCGGACCCTGTATCTCCCTTCGGCCGGTCTGGCGCTCGTCGTCGGGGCGCTGATGGCCCGCGCGCCGGCCCGCCTGGGCTACGGCCTGGGGTTCGCGGCGGTGGTCGCCGCGCTCGCCACGCGCGCCGTGCTCCGGATTCCGGTCTGGCACGACAACCTGACCCTGGCGCAATCCGTCCGGCGCGACTCCCCCAACTCGTACCAGGGGCACATGGACGCCGCCGGCATCCTGCTCGAGCGGGGCCGGCCCGATCTGTCTCTCACCGCCGCGGGGCGCGCCATCGAGGTCTACCCTCTGGATCCGCGGCCGTATCTCATCGCGGCCCACGCGGCCATGCGCCTCGGCCGCTGGGCGTCCGCGGATTCACTCCTGAGGGCGGCGGACCGGCGTTGCCGTCCCTGCGGCGGCGTGTATTCCGCCGAGGTGGCGGAGGCCATTTCCCTGGGTGATTCGACCAGCGCCGATTCGCTCGCCGCACATGTCCGGCGGCTGGCGGGGAGCGGGCCATGAACCTGAAGCGCGTGTACGGAGTGGTCTTCGCCTGCGCCGTGGTGGTGTATCTGGGCGCCCTCCGGAATCATTTTGCCTGGGACGACACCCAGATCATCGTGAAGAGCGATCTGGTCCACGCCTGGAGCGGCGTGTGGCGGGCGTTCCAGGTTCCGTACTGGCCGAGTGACTGGGGGGGATTCCTGTACCGGCCCCTCACGGTCTCGACGTTTGCGCTCGACTGGCACCTCGGCGGGGCCGGATGGTTCCACGCGGTGAACATCCTCTGGCACGGCGCGGCCAGTGTCCTGGTAGCGGTGCTGGCCGCCGCCTGGGTCGGCCCCGACGGGAGCCGGGAGCCGGGGGCCGGCGGGGATGTCACGGGGATGCGCGCCGCGCTCGTCGCGGGTTTGGTCTTCGCCGTCCATCCGGTCCACGTCGAGGCGGTGGCGAACGTCGTCGGCCGGGCCGAGCTGATGGCGACGGTCTTCACGCTGCTCTCGGTCTACGCCGCGGTGGAGCGGGGGAGTGTCTGGTGGAGCGCGGCGGCGTGGGTCGGCGGGCTTCTGAGCAAGGAGAACGCGGCCGTCGTACCCGCCCTCGTCGCCGCGGCCTGGATCCTGGGCGTGGGGGAGGCGGGCCGGGAACGGCCGACCCGCCGGCGGATCGCGACGTTCGTGGTGTCCTGGGTGCTGGTGGGCATCGGGTACGCGGCGCTCCGGTCCGCGGTGCTGCTTCCGTATCCCCAGCAGGGGAACCGGGCCCCCGTGTTCGCCGGCCTCTCAGGGCTCCAGATCCGGCTCACCGGGGTGGCGGCGCTGGCCGACCTGATGCGGCTCCTCGTGTTCCCGCTGGTCCTCCGCGTCGACTACTCGCCCGACGAGCGGACCGCCGTGCGGGTGCCGTGGGACCCGTCGTTTCTCGTCGGCCTCCTGTCGCTCGCGTGCTGGGTGGCGCTGGTGGTCCTGGTCCTCCGCCGGAAGCGGAAAGACGCCGCCCTCGGACTCCTCTGGATCGGCATCGCGTACGCGCCGGTGGCCAACCTGCTCTTCCCCGCGGGCGTCATCATGGCGGAGCGGACCCTCTACCTGCCGTCGGTGGGCATTGCGCTGGCGCTGGCGGCGTGGCTCGCGCGGGCGGAGACGCGCGTCGTTACCATGGTCATGGTGGTCGTGACGCTGGCGGGAGGGATCCGGTCGGCGGTGCGGGTTCCGGTCTGGCGCACGGACGAGCACGTGATGTTGAGCATCCTGGAGGATTCGCCGCTCTCGTATCGCGGGCCGATGAGTGCCGGGATCATCTATCTCGAAGAGCATCAGGCGGCCAAGGCTTACGACGCCTTCGACAGCGCGATCGCCGTCTATCCGCTGGACGGCCGGCTCTATCTCCTCAAGGCGCACGCCGCGTTCGAAACCGGGCGATCAGCGCTCGTGGATTCGATCCTGGCGCCCGTGCGGAGGGCCTGTCTGCCGGGGTGTGGTGCGGACTTCTACGGCGCAGAGGCGACCCTTGCCCGGCAGATCGGAGACAAGGTGATGGGGGACTCGCTCGAGGCGTACAAGGCCCGCAAAGTCATTCCGAACAAATGACTTAGCTCCTGGGAGCCGGGACTTTCGTTTTGCTCCCAGCATTGCAGAATGCAGCGTCCAGCGACGGAATCGAAATGGAATGGCAGTTGCTTGCAAGACATATAAATCATTACGAAAAAACGAGTTGACTTCAGTTGGTCGCGGATTGGCACGATGGTTGCCTCTTGGGACGCCGGTTCCGGGTCACCTGAATTCAACTCACTTACGGGGGCAGGTATGAATCGCAAGGGCTTCACTCTGATCGAGCTGTTGATCGTGGTGGTGATCATCGGCATTCTGGCCGCGATCGCCATTCCGAAGTTCGCCAACACGAAGCAGAAGGCGTACCAGGCGTCGATGAAGTCCGACCTGCGCAACCTCGTGACGGCCGAAGAGGCGTACTTCTCGGACTCGCTGAAGTACACCACCTCGACGTCCTGCGCCAATCCGGCCACCGCCGGCTCCGCCAGCTGGTGCGCGACGCAGGGCAATACGCTGGGCTCGATCACCACGGGCACCGGCACGCAGGCTGGTTGGACCGCGAGCATCACGAACGTCAACACGCCGACGTCGTGCGCGATCTACATCGGCGCCGTGACGCCGACCGCGCCGGCGACCGCCAGCTCCGCTGAAGGCGCGCCGACCTGCAAGTAACACGATCGACGAGGTGACTCTGGAGCGGCGGGGACTTCCCCGCCGCTCCTTTTTTCTGCCTATTCCCCGGGTGGCCAAGCCCTCGCTCAAGGCCGAGCTCCTTTTCAACCTGGCGTTCCTCGCGTCCGCGGCCCTCCTCCTCGGCGTCGCGACCATTCTCGCGCTCGAAGCCCTGACCTCCGGCCTGTCCCCCGGCCAGCTCCTGCCCCTGGTCCTGATCACCGTCGCCGTCGACGTCGGGATCTTCATCGTGTTCGGTCGCTACCTGGTCACCCGTCACGTCCTGGTGCCCCTCGAGCGCCTCATGCGCGCCGCGGACGCCGTGGCGGAGGGCGACCTCGCCGCCCGCGCGCCCGACGCCGAGACGCGGGATTTCGCCACCCTGGGCGAACGCCTGAACCGGATGACCGACCGCCTGCTCGACGCCCAGAGCCAGCTGGTGCGCACGGAGAAGCTCGCGTCGGTAGGCCGGCTGGCGGCGGGCCTGGCCCACGAGATCGGCAACCCGCTCGGCGCCATCGGCACCTACCTGGAGGTTGCCCGCCGCCGCGGGGTGGATCCCGAAGTCACCGCCGGGATGTCGCGGGAGCTGGACCGTATCGACCGGATCATCCGGGGACTTCTGGACTACGCCCGGCCGCGGGACGAGGCGGTGCAATCGGTGGACGTCTCGGCGGTGGCGGAGGCCGCGTTCGAGCTGATCCGGGCGCAGGGCGCGTTCAAGCGGTGCGTGCCCAGTCTGGATCTCGAGCGCGGACTGCCCCGCGTTCGGGGCCGGGCCCACGCGCTCGAGCAGGCCCTCGTGAACCTCCTGCTCAACGCCGTGGACGCGGTGCCGGAGGGAGGGACCGTGATCCTGGGGGCCCGGCGCTGGGCGTTCGAGCCCGATCAGGTGGGCCTCGCGCCGCGCCGCGCCACCGACCCCGGGGACCGCGCCTTCCCGCGCCCGGCGGAGCTCCGGGGCGAGCTCCCGTCCGTTCCGGACCTCGGGGCCGGGACGATGGGGGCGCTGGTGTTCGTGGCGGACGCGGGCGGCGGCATCCCGCGCGAGGATCGGATCCGCGTGTTCGAGCCCTTCTACACCACCAAGGCCCCCGGCCGGGGCACGGGGCTCGGTCTCGCGATCGTGGCGCGCACCGTCTTCGACATGGGAGGCCTGGTCTGGGCCGACGAGGCGCGCGAGGGGGGGGCGGTCTTCAAGCTCTTTCTGCCCGAGTTCACGTCGTGACCCGCGTGCTGATCATCGACGACGAGCCCGGGCTCCGCCAGTCGCTGGGCCTCCTGCTCTCCGGCGCGGGGTACGAGGTCGTCTCCGAGCGGAATGGCCGCGAGGGTCTGACCCGGGCCCTGGCCGAGCCCTTCGATCTGCTGCTCTGCGACGTGCGGATGCCCGAGCTCGACGGCCTGGGGTTTCTCCGCGCGTACCAGGAGCGCGGCGGCACCGGCCTGGTGGTGATGATGAGCGCCTATGGGCGCGAGGACGCGGCCATCGCCGCGATGCAGGAAGGCGCGTACGACTACCTGCCCAAGCCGTTCCGTCCCGACGAAGTGATTCTCACGCTTCGGAAGGCCGAGGAACGCGAGCGCCTGCGCCAGGACGTGGCGCGCCTGAAGGCGCGGCTCGACGGGGGAGCGGCGATGCCGGCCCCCGGGATGGTCGCCGAGAGTCCGGCCCTCCGGGAGGTGCTGGATGTGATCGCCCGCGTCGCCGCCCACCGCACCACGGTGCTGATCACCGGGGAGAGCGGCACGGGCAAGGAGGTCGTGGCCCGCGCCATCCACCGGGCCTCTCCCCGGGCGGGCGGCCCTTTCGTGGGCATCAACTGCGCGGCGATCCCCGAAACCCTCCTCGAGTCCGAGCTGTTCGGCCACGCCCGCGGCGCGTTCACCGGAGCGGTGGGAGACAAGCCCGGCCTGTTCGAACAGGCGGAGCGGGGGACCATCCTGCTCGACGAAATCGGGGAGATGCCTCTCCCGCTGCAGTCGAAGCTCCTGCGGGTGCTCCAGGACGGCGAGGTCCGGCGGGTGGGAGACCAGCGCTCGCGAAAGCTGGACGTGCGGGTCCTCGCGGCCACCGCCCGCGACCTCGTGGCCGACGCGGCCCGGGGGCGGTTCCGGGAGGACCTCCTCTATCGTCTGAACGTGGTGGCGATTCACCTGCCGCCCCTGCGCGAGCGCCCCGAGGACATTCCCGCCCTGGCTCACCACTTCGCGCGCCTGGCCGGGCAGCGGCTCGGCCGCCGGCTCGGCCTGTCCGGCGCCGCCGTCGAGTGGCTCTCCGCCCAATCGTGGCCGGGAAATGCCCGCGAGCTGGAGCACACCATCGAGCGGGCCGGCGTGCTCTGCGACCACGACATCCTCGAGCCCGACGACTTCCGCGCCGGCGCCCGTCCTCCCGAATCGGTCTCCTCGGCCACCCCCACGACGCTGCGGGAGACGCTGGATGCCGCCGAGCGGGCCGCGATCGCCGCGGCACTGGCGGCGGCCGGGGGGAACCGGCGCGAAGCCGCGACCCGGCTGGGCGTCAGTCTCCGCACCCTCTTCTACAAGATCGCGCGGCACGGCCTGGAGTAGCACTGCAAGGCTCTGCACCGCCGCCGCGCATTGCGAGAGCAGTCCGCTGCACCTCCGTTTTTCAACGCCGCTCCCATCCCCCACTTCGATTCCGGCACGCGCTGTGAATGAGCCCGGCGCATGCGCTCGGGACTGACGCTCCTCGAAGTGATGGTCGCGCTCGTGATTCTCACCGTCGGTCTCCTGACCGCCGCCGGCGCGGCGGACCGCGCGGGCCGGGCACTGATGGATGCGCGGCGCACCGAGGGGATCGTCGCGCGGGCGCGGGCGACGCTCGACAGTCTGCGCGGGCGGGCGTGCGACGATTCGAACACCCGCGGCGGCACGCTCCCGATGACGGTGAACGGGGTCCACCTGGGGATCCAAGTCTGGCGGATCACCCCCGGGGCGGCGGGGACGCGCTTCCTCGCGGATACCGTGGTGGTGGACGGCGCGCCGGCGCGCCGGTTCGACCTGGAAGGCGCGGTGGTGTGTCCGTGAAGCGCGGGGGGTTCTCGCTGGCGGAGGTTCTCGTGGCGCTGGCCCTCCTCGGGATCGTGGCCGTCGGCGCGGGGCGTCTGCTGCTCACCGAGCAGCGCTCGTACCGGGAGATCGGCCAGCGGGCCGACCTGGCCGACAACCTCCGCGCCGCGGCGGATATCCTGGCCGCGGACCTCTGGAGCCTCGATGCCGTGGACGGAGACATCCTGGCCCTGGGTCCCGATTCGATCCGGATCCGGGCGGAGCGGCGATTCGCGGTCGTGTGCCGGGGACTCGCGGGAGCGCTGACGTTTCGGAGTTCCCTCGCGTTCGGCGTCCGGGATTTCCGCGCGGGCGACTCGATCCTCGTGTACGTGCCCGGAGACTCGATCTGGTCCGTGGGCGCGGTGACCACGGGCCCCGCGCCCGCCGCGTGCCCCGATTCGGCGCCGGGCGAGCGGATCGACGTCAGTCTCGCGGGCTCGGTGCCATCCGCGGGGACGCCGGTCCGCGGATTCGAGATCGTGACCTACCGGCTCTACCGGGCGTCGGACGGGGCGTACTACCTCGGTGTGCGAGACGCCGGCGGGCTTCAGCCGTTGGCCGGTCCGCTCACCGCTGATGGGCTTCGCCTGGGGTTCGTGGACTCGGCCGGCGCCTTCGCCGGCGATCCCCGCGGCACGTTCGCCATCCGGATCCGCGTGCGAGCGCTTTCGGCCGAGCCGGTGTTTCGGCGGGGGCGCAGTGTGACGCTCGACGACAGCGTGGTGGTGTGGGTGACGCTCCGGAACAACCGGCGCGGGAGCGCGCCGTGAATCGTCGCGGGATCGCCCTGTTGGCCACTCTCCTGGCCCTTGTGGTGGTGCTGGCGGTGCTGTGGTCGGCGCTGATGGTGGTGCTCGAGGAGACCAGACTCTCCGATGGTGCCCGTTTCGAGGTGCAGGCCGCGGGGTTGGCGGAAGCGGCCGCGGTGCGCGGCCTGGCGGCGGCCGCTGCGGACTCCGGGATGGATGCGACGCTTACACTTATCGATGCCACGACGCCGGCGGGCGACAGCCTCGGTCCGTGGGCGGGTGGGCGGGCTCGGATCGGCCTCCTGGTGGCCTCTGGTGAGTCGGTGATGTCGGGATCAGGCCCAGGAATAGTACAAACATACGACAGTGTCGTAACACTCAACCACGGTTTGGTGGCTTTGCTGGCGTTGAAAACACGAGATAAATCATTAATTGACAGTGCATTAACTGGCAATTATCATCAAAAAGCGATCCCGTCGAGGCCGTGGATTAGGCTCTTTTAGGTGGGTTAAGTCTAGGCCAGTACAAAAGTTGTTTGATTTGCCTCAAGTAGGTTCGAGGCTTGACAGGATAAGGGGTGGGCCATACTGTAGTTTGCCCTCGCCCCCTCTGTCCCTAACCCAAGGCGACTATGGCCCTCTTGAGCTTCTTGGGCGGCAAAAAAACCTCGGTTGGGCTCGATGTCGGCTCCGGCATCATCAAGCTGGTGGTCGTGGACCACTCCGGCGCCGAACCCGAGCTGATCAAGGTCGCCACCACGGAGGTGGCGACCGACGCCATCGTCGAGGGTGAAGTCATGGACCCCGGCATCGTGTCCGAGGCCATTCGGGGTCTGTTTGCCACCGCCGGAATCAAGCAGAAGGCGGTGGTGACGGCGGTGGGGGGCCGGGACGTCATCGTCAAGAAGATCCAGATGGACCGCATGAAAGAAGGGGACGCCCGCGAGGTCATCCGGTGGGAGGCCGAACAACACGTCCCCTTCGACATGGCCAACGTGGAGCTCGATTTCCAGATCCTGGACCCCGATGCCGAGGGGCTCCAGATGAACGTGCTCCTGGTGGCGGCCAAGCGGGAGCTGGTGGAGAGCCGGGTTTCCCTCCTGACCGAGGCGGGGCTCCAGCCGGCCATCATCGACGTGGACGCGTTCGCCATCCACAACGCCTTCGAGCTGAACCATCCCGACGCGATGCAGGGGGTGGTCGGTTTGGTCAATATCGGGCACGAAGTCACCAATGTGAACATCCTGGAGGACGGGGTGCCCGTGCTGACCCGGGACTTGTCCGTGGGCACCCGGCGCTTCCGCGAAGACTTGCAGCGGGAGAAGGGTCTGTCGGCGGAAGACTCCGAGAAGACCGTGACCGGCGCGGTGCAGAGCGCCGACCTGGCCTCCTACGTCGAAGCCCGGGGGGAAGAAATCGCCGTCGGGGTGGAGCGGGCGGCCGCGTTCCTGGCGACCGCGTCCCGGTCCGCGTCGGGCCTGGCCCGCGTCTACACGTCGGGCGGCGGAGCGCGCATTCCGGGGCTCAACGAGACCCTGGCCACGCGGCTCAAGGTGCCGGTGGAGCTGGCGAGTCCGATCCAGCGGCTGGCGTACCGTCAGGACGTGTTCGAGACCGTCTCCGTGGATGAGATCGCACCCCTGCTCATGTTGTCGGTGGGCCTGGCGCTGAGGCGTGCTGCATGATCGAAGTCAATCTTCTACCCGGACTGAAGCGAAAGACCGCTGGGGGCGGGAGCAAGTTCAAGCTTCCGGACTTCAAGGCCATCGCCACGAGCATCAAGGATCCCTGGCTCATCGCGGCCGTGGTGGCCTGGGTGCTGATCGGCGCGCTGGTGACGGCCTTGTTCTTCCTCGACCGGGCCAAGCTGACGACCCTGGACGGCCGCGTCACCGCGGTGTCCCGCGACGCCCGCCGGTACAGCACCTTCGTGGAGCAGAAGCGCAACGCCGAGAAGGTGCGGGACTCGCTCGTGGTGCAGCTGAACGTGATCCGCCAGATCGACGCGCAGCGCTACGTGTGGCCGCACATCCTCGATCAGGTGACCAAGGCCCTGCCGCCCTACACCTGGCTGGCCGTCATGCAGCAGTCCGCGTCCGCCCCCCCGCCCCCGCCGGCGAACGGGCAGCGGCCCTCGGCTGACGATTCGGCCGCCGCCGCGAACGCCATCCGGGTGTCCCTGGACGGCCGGACGGTGGACATCCAGGCCTATACCACGTTCCTGCGCCAGCTCGCCGCGTCCCCGTGGATCACGGAGGTGACGCCGGCGGCCTCGCAGACGGTGATGGAATCGGACCGGCCGGTGACCCAGTTCACGGTGTCGTTCAAGTTCAAGCAGGCGGACTCGGTCTACATCCGCACGGTTCCGCTCGTGCAGTCGGTGAGGTAGGCCATGGCCCTCGGCATTCCGAAAGACCAGCGCTCGCAGCTGATGCTGATGCTGATCCTCGTCGCCGGCGGCGCGGGCTACGTGTACTGGAACTACAAGCACACGCCCGACGCCGACAACATCGCCAAGATGCAGCATCAGGTGGATTCGCTGCAGCAGGTGGTGGACAAAGCGAAGGCCGACCTGGCCAACGGGACCGTGGAGGACCTGCGCCGGAAGGTGGACGAGTACCAGGCCGACCTGGTGCTGATGCGGCAGCTCGTGCCCGAAAAGAACGAGGTGCCCAACCTCCTGGACGACATCTCGACCAAGATGAAGATCCGCGGCGTGACGATGCAGCAATTCGCGCCGCTGTCGGTGGACCAGGGGTCGCCCTTCGACACCTACCAGTACCGGCTGCAGATCTACGGCCACTACGACCAGATCGGCGAGTTCCTGGCCGACATCGCCAGCATGCCGCGGATCGTGGTGCCCCAGAACGTGATCCTGAAGCCGGCGGCGCAGGGCGCCGCCCGGATGGTGGGCGATACGCTGGGCGGCCTGCTCGAGGCGGACTTCACCATCCGCACCTACGTCAAGTCGCAGGCGCCTCCGCCCAAGAAGGGGACCGGGAAAAGCTAATGAACGCCACCCGGATGCTTCCGCTCGCGCTGCTCGTGGCCGCGCCGCTCGCGGCCCAGACTCCGGCCGGCCGGGACTCGACCGGCAAGGACACGTCGTCCGTCACGCTCCTCCGCGAGGTCTTCTCGTACGAGGGCGGCGGGCGCGATCCGTTCGCCTCGCTGCTCCGCTCGGGCGACGTGCGGCCGCTGATGGGGGACCTCCGGCTCCTCGCCATCTACTTCGACGGGCAATACCCGGGCCGGAGCGTCGCGGTGCTGCGCGACATCACGACCCAGAAGCGCTACCAGGTGAAGCCCGGTGAGATCCTGGGCCGGCTCAAGGTGACCCAGATCAGACCGCGCGACATCACGTTTACCGTGCAGGAATTCGGGTTCGAGCACCAGGAGACCCTGTCGCTCGCCAAGCAGGAGGAGAACCAATGAAGCGCATCGCTGCCCTCGCCGCCGCCCTGATCGTCGCGGTGGCCCCCCAGCTCCCGGCCTCTCGACCGGCCGGAGACGGCGAAGTGCGGGGCGTGAGCGTCCTCCCGGCGGCCGGCAAGGTCTCGGTGGTCATCGACCTCCGCGGCGCGGTCCAGGTCCAGGACTTCACGCTCGCCAATCCGGCCCGGCTGGTCCTCGATCTCGAGGGCGCCCGCCTGACCGGTCCCTCGGTGCTCTACGACGGCCAGAACCGCGGCGGGATCAAGAACATCCGCTACGCGCAGTTCCGGCCCGACGTGGTCCGGGTGGTGATCGACCTCGACGCCGCCAAGGACTATCACATCGACCGGGGCGACGCCCAGGTGACGGTGTCCTTCGGCGCCGACCGCACCAGCTTCGACGCGTGGAGCAGCCAATACGCGGCCGCGCCCGCGCCGGCGGTTCAGCCGCCGGTCGCCGGCGGAGACGCGCCCGCCGCCCGCGTCACGACGCCGGCCGCCACCAGTCCGGCGGCGGTGGACCAGTTCCTCGCGACGCACAAGGCCGAGGCCGAGCAGTCGCAGGCCCCGCGGATCACGGTCCAGTGGGACAAGGCCGACATCGCGGACGTCGCCGCGGGCTTCGCCGCGTTCTCGGGCCGCACCATCGTGGTGGGGAAGAACATCCAGGGGACGGTGTCGGCGGAAATCAAGAATCAGCCGTGGGACCTGGCCTTCCAGGCCATCCTCGAGTCCCAGGGCCTCGCGTGGCAGCCGCTGCCGGGCGGGATCATCAACGTCGTGAACAAGGCCGACCTGGCCAAGGCGGACTCGACCGTGCCGGTCGACACCCGCCTGGTCCGCATCAACTACGCCCGGGCTATGGCGCTGCAGGGCGCGGTGGCCTCGATCCTCACCAAGCGCGGCGCCGTGGTGGCGGACACCACGAACAACGCCCTGGTGATCACCGACGTGCAGTCGCGCATCGATCAGGACGTGGCGTTCGTGCAGGCGCTCGACGTGCGCACGCCGCAGGTGTCGATCCAGGCGAAGATCATCTTCGTCGACCGGACCGACGCCGAGGACATGGGCATCAAGTACGATCTGGGCACGGGCTCGGGATGCTTGCTCACCGGGGCCCACCCCTGCCAGTTCTTCAACCAGCTGGTGCAGCGGCCCGACCCGTCGACCCTGAAGCCGGTCGACACCAACGGGGACGGCGTGCCCGACGCGGTGGTGGCCACCGGGACCCTGCCGGCCGATCAGACGGTGGTGGACCTGGGCGGCAACGCCCTCTCGGCGCTCGGCAACGCCGGCCAGGAAGTCATCAATCCGGCGCTGCAGCTGATCTTCTCGACCGCCGTGGGGAACTTCAACCTCACGTCGTTCGTCGAGGCCCTGCAGACCGTCGAGCTGGCCGACCTCCAGGCCGAGCCGTCGGTGACCACGGTGGACAATCACACGGCCGAGGTCCTGGTGGGCGACAAGGTGCCCCTCCGGACCATCGACCTGGGCTCGCAGGGAACCGCCTCCGGAAGCGCCGCGCCCCGCGCCACGGTGACGTTCCAGCAGACCGGTATCGATCTCAAGGTGACGCCGCACGTCACCGCCAACCGGCAGATCCTGATGGAAGTCCACGCCGAGAATTCGAGCGTGAAGACCGCGCCGGTGGACATCGGATTCACGTTCCAAACGCAACAGGCCGACAACCAGATCCTGGTCAACGACGGTGAAACGGCCGTCATCGGCGGGCTGACGGTGACGAACGTCACGGTGAGCAAGTCGGGAATCCCGTTCCTTGTGGACCTGCCCATTCTGGGCAAGCTGTTCGGGTTCACCTCGCAGAGCGAGGAGCGGCGCGACCTGCTGATCCTGATTACGCCGCACATCATCGACGACCTGGCGACCAGCAGCACCGGGAACTGAGGCGGGGGCGCATATGCGGGCAGGACGGAACGTGAGGCGGATCTTGGCCGTGGCCCTGGCGGGCGCGGCGCTCGGCGCGTGCGAAACGGCGTCGAACACGGGCGGCATCTCGCGCGACAACGTCGCGCCGCGGCTGACGCTCACGACCGCCAGCGATACCCAGAACGTCGCGAGCGGGCTCACGTTCAACGTGTCCGCCACCGACAACGTCGCGCTCGACAGCATCGACCTGACGTTCAGCGTCGGCTTCGTCGCGACCAAGGACACCGGCTTCACCGGCACCGTCCAGTCGGCGAGTTACGCCGTGACCGTCACCGCCGCCCAGCTGGCGGGCGCGGGCGGGCAGATCCTGGTCGTCGGCACCGCCCGGGACGGCGCCGGCAACCGGTCCCGGCCCGACACCATCAGCATCTTCCTGGTCAACAATCAGGCCCTGGCGGTCTCGCTGCTCGCGCCCACCGCGGGCGCCCTGGCCGGCACCAACACCTACATCCCCATCACGGTGAAGGGCGTCCAGCAGGTCGGCGGCATGCGGCGTCTCGGCTGGACCATCGCGGGCGCCGGAACCGCCACGACCGGCGACTCGGTCACCTACTCCTCGCCGTTCCAGGATTCCATGACCTTCCCGGATTCGGTGAAAGTCACGGGGGCGAGCGGACAGTTCACGGTCGTGGGCTTCGGCATCGACTCGGCGGGCCGCCGCGGCGTCAGCGCGCCGGTGACCGTCACCATTCAGTCGACCGCCAACGACACCACGCCCCCGTCGGTGGCGCAGGCCGTGCCGCTGCGGGCGGAAGCGGTGGACAGCATCACGATTCACGCGACCGACATCAGCGCCATCGGCCGGGTGGGCTTCGTGGTCACCGACCTGAGCGGGAACGTGATCGGCGGGGATTCGCTCAACTTCGGCGGCGCTACCTCCGACCGCCTGGTGACGATGAGCTTGAAGCTCACCGGCATCGCGGTGTTCCCGACGCAGGTCGTGGTGCAGGCCTTCGCGATCGACAACTCGCCCGCCAAGAACCGCGGCGTCACCAGCCAGGTGTTCGGCACCCCGGCCAAGCCCGGGGCGGCGAACCAGCGGGCCGACACCCTGACCATCGTGGCCGGCCGCACCTTCCCGCTGCCGGCGGGTGGGCAGATCGGCGACGCGATCTTCAACAAGAACACGAACGAGGTCTACCTCTCCAACACCGCGTTGTCGCGGCTCGAGATCTTCCAGGTCGCGAACAGCACGTTCGTGGCGGCCGGAATCCCGGTCGCGGGTCCGCAGCCGGTGGGCCTGGCGCTCTGGCCGGTGGACACGCTCGGCAACTACCAGGACACCGTGGTGGTCGCCAACTCGGGCGGCACCGAGCTGTCCATGGTCGACGTGCGGCCCGGCGTGCGCACCCTGGCCTGGCGCCAGCCGCTGCCGAACTTCGTGATCGAGAAGTATCAGACCGTGAACGTGGGCGGGTTCTACGAAGCCCAGATCACGTACTACGACGTGTCGGACCGCCCGCAGTATGTCGGCACCGTGTGCCGGCCCGCCGGCGGGACCGCCTGCGACCAGGCCGACTCGGTCTTCGCGATCTACTCCACCACGCCCACGGTATCGAGCTCCGATCCGTTCAGCGGCCGGGCCACGCTCCGGATGGAGAAGCTGACCTCCAATCCGGCCAAGTACTTCGGGCACCTGTTCTGGGAAATCGGCGGTCAGACGTCGGGGTCCACCTCCGATACCCTGCGGGTCGAGGAGCTCCGGAGCAACGTGTCCAGCGTGATCCTCTCGGCCTGCGAGGGCGTCACCATCGACTTCTCGAGCTTCGGGCTCGGGGATTCCACCTTCGTCCGGAACTCGGGGAACTTCACCCACGGCTTCATGGGCGAGGGCGGGAACATCACCACGCAGTTCGCCCGGGTGATGAGCTACACCGCCACGCGCGCGCTCGTGCAGGGCGCGGGCACGTTCCGGACCTGCAAGACCTCCCCGGACACCAGCGCGTTCGGGCCGGTCGACGCGGGCGACAACGACGTGGACTTCGGCATGAGCCCGGCGTTCCAGGTGTCGGACTTCATCTCGAACACCGGCATCAAGATTTCGTCCATCGCGACCAACTTCAACGGCCTGACCAACGCGGTCCGCGCCGACTCGATCTACTTCCTGGACCAGAACCTCCGCCTGGCGGTGACCGCGGCGGCGCCCGTGGGCGCCTCCGGGATGGACATGAACTACAACCACGCGTTCGCGCCGTTCGGCACCTGCCCGCCCTGCGGCGGCGCCGGAAACCCGAACGACCGCATCATCTTCGCGGCGCAGCCCGACGGCAACATCTCGGTCTTCGACACCTTCCACGGCACCCAGCTGAGCTCGATCCCGCTCCGCGACCCGATCATCGGTCCGCTGCGGGTGGCCAAGGACGCGCTGGGCAACCAGCTGCTCTTCGGGATCACGGCCCGCGGTCTCGTGATGGTCGCGCTGCCGACCGTCGTGAACCCGCTGCCGTCCCCACGGCTGATCCGAGCGGCGGCCCGGAAATGAGGGCAGCCGCCCGGTGAGCCGACGCCTCTGGGAAGCGAGCCCGACAATCCGTCGGGCTCGCGCGTTATGGGCGCCGGGGGTCCGGTGACCCTGCGCTTCACCACGGCGGGCGAAAGCCACGGCCGGGGGCTGGTCGCGGTGCTCGAAGGGATGCCGGCCGGCCTGCGCATCGCGGCCGCCGACGTGGACGGGGAACTGAAGCGCCGCATGGGTGGTTACGGACGCGGCGCCCGGATGAAGATCGAGTCGGACCACATCGAGTGGCTGGCCGGCGTCCGCGCCGGCGAGACCCTCGGCTCCCCCATCGCGATGCTCGTCTGGAACCGCGACTGGGAGCACTGGCAGGACGTGATGGCCCCCGAGGCCGACGCGCCCGGCGCGGAACGGCGCCGGCAGGTGACCCGGCCCCGGCCCGGACACGCCGATCTGGTGGGCGTGATGAAGTTCGACCGCACCGACGCGCGGGACATCCTGGAGCGGGCCAGCGCGCGCGAAACGGTGGCCCGCGTGGCCTGCGGCGCGGTCTGCAAGATCCTGCTGGCCCAGTTCGGCGTGGAGATCGGCTCCCACGTGGCCGAGCTGGGCGGCGTGGTGGCAAAGCTGCCGGGCGCGCTCCCCACCCCCCTCAACCCGGCCGCCGACGGCTCGCCGGTGCGGTGCCTGGACCCGGAGGCCGAACGGGAGATGGTCGCCCGGATCGACGCCGCCAAGGCCGCGGGGGACACGCTGGGGGGCATCGTGGAGGTCGTGGCCCGGGGCGTGCCGGTCGGGCTGGGCTCGCACGTGTCCTGGGACACCAAGCTGGACGGCCGCCTGGCCCAGGCGCTGATGTCCATTCCCGCGGTGAAGGGCGTGGAGCTCGGCCTGGGGTTCGAAGCGGCCCGGCGGAAGGGCTCGGAGGTGCACGACGAAATCCTGCCCGGGCTGGCGCGCGGCACCAACCGCGCCGGCGGCACGGAGGGCGGGATGACCACCGGCGAGCCGGTGACCGTGCGGGTGGCGATGAAGCCGATCTCGACCTTGATGCAGCCGCTCAAGACGGTCGACTTGAAGACGGGCACCGCCGCGGCGGCGCAGTCGGAACGGTCGGATGTGACCGCGGTGCCGGCCCTGGGGGTCATTGCGGAAGCGATGGTCGCGCTGGTGCTGGCGCACGCGATGCGGGAAAAGTTCGGCGGGGACGCGTTGAGCGAGATGCGCCGCAACTGGGAGGGCTACGTCGCCCAGCTGGCGGCGCGGATGACACGGGGGGCCGCGTCATGAAGAAGCACATCGTGCTGGTGGGATTGCCCGGCTCGGGGAAAACCACGGTCGGCCGGCTGGTCGCGGATCAGTTGAAAGCCGGGTTCGTGGACGTGGACGCGATCCTGGTTCGGCGCGAAGGGAAGCCCATCACGATGATCTTCGCCGAGAAAGGCGAGCCGGCGTTCCGCGCCCTCGAGCGGCAGGAGATGGAGAACGCCCTGAAGCTGGTGCCGTCGGTCATCGCCCCGGGGGGCGGCTGGGCCGCGCAGCCCGGCGCCATCGCCGGTGCGAAGGCCGGGGCGTTCGTGGTGTATCTGAAGACCAAGCCCGAGACCGCGGCTGAGCGGGCGACCCCGCAGGGAACCCGTCCGTTGTTATTGGGGGAGGACCCCGTGGAGCGGATGCGAGGTCTCCTGAAGGAGCGCGAGTCGGCGTATCTCCAAGCGGACGCGAAAGTTGAGACCGACAGGAGAACGGCGGCGCAGGTGGCGTCGGACGTCTTCTCACTTGCGCGGACCGGGGCGGGTTGGTGAACGTGCCTTCCCCCCGCATTGACGAAAGGTTGATCGGTGGCTGCTAAGAAGCGTGTCGTGAAAAAGAAGAAGGCGAAGGCGGAAGAGAAGCCCGTTCCCGCCCCGGTTCCCGCGCCCAGGAAGCGCGCGGCCAAGCGTGTGGCCGCGCCGAAGGCGGAGGCGCCGGTGGTCGAGGACGCCGAGACCCTGCCCGCGACGAACGGGAAGGGCTCCCTCGTCATCGTGGAGTCTCCCACCAAGGCCAAGACCATCGGGAAGTACCTGGGACGCGGCTACACGGTGAAGGCCACCGTGGGTCACCTCCGGGATCTCCCGCGCCGGAAGCTCGGCGTCGACGTCGACCACGGCTTCGCGCCCGAGTACGTCACCATCAAGGAGAAGGCCAAGACCCTCTCCGAAATCAAGAAGGCCGCCCGGTCCGCCTCCCAGGTCCTGATCGCCACCGATCCGGACCGTGAAGGCGAAGCCATCGCGTGGCACGTGGCCGGCCAGCTGGGCAAGGGCGGCAAGGTCCGCCGGGTCCTCTTCCACGAGATCACGAAGGACGCGGTCAAGCTCGCTCTCGCCAACCCCCAGGACATCGATCAGAAGAAGGTGGACGCCCAGCAGGCCCGCCGGATCCTCGACCGGCTGGTGGGCTACAAGGCCTCCCCGCTCCTCTGGAAGAGCATCAAGACCGGGCTTTCCGCGGGCCGGGTGCAGACCGTCGCCCTGCGGCTGATCTGTGAGCGCGAGGACGAGATTCGGAAGTTCGTGCCCCAGGAGTACTGGACCATCGAGGCCGACCTCGAGAAGGACGGCCAGGCGTTCCAGGCCCGGCTCCACAAGCTCGACGGCGCCAAGCCGGACATCAAAGACCAGGCGACCGCCCAGGGGATCGTCGACGAGGCCTCCAAGCTCCCGTTCGTGGTCACCGAGGTCACGCGGAAAGAGCGGCGCCGGAATCCGCCCGCCCCTTTCATCACCAGCACCCTCCAGCAGGAAGCCGCCAAGCAGCTGGGCTTCTCCGCCAAGCGCACCATGCGCGCGGCCCAGGGCCTGTACGAAGGGGTGGACGTGGGCGCCGAAGGCCCGGTGGGCCTCATCACCTACATGCGGACCGATTCGGTGCGCGTGGCCGATTCCGCGATCGAGCAAGCGCGCGAGTTCATCAACGCGAATTACGACCGGAAGTACCTGCCCGAGACGCCGAACGTCCACGTCGGGAAGCGGGGCGGTAACGCGCGGGTCCAGGACGCCCACGAGGCGATCCGGCCGACCGAGGTGGGCCGGCGCCCCGAGGCGGTGAAGCAGTACCTCGAGTCGGACCTCTTCAAGCTCTATCAGCTCATCTGGCGGCGCTTCGTCGCGTCCCAGATGACGCCGGAGATCTACGAGCTGACCACGGTGGACTTCGACCTGGGGCGGTTCCTGTTCCGGTCCACGGGGTCGGTGGTGCTCTTCGACGGCTACCGCGTGCTCTTCCACGAGGGCCACGAGGCCGAAGACGCCAAGAGCGGGGACGATTTCGGCCCCATCCCGCCGCTCGTCCAGGGCGACCGCCCCACGCTCGTGAAGGTCAACCCCACCCAGCACTTCACCGAACCGCCGCCGCGGTTCAGCCAGGCGTCCCTCGTGAAAATGCTGGAGGAGCAGGGGATCGGGCGGCCGTCGACGTACGCCGCCATCATCTCCACGCTCCAGGCCCGCTGGTACGCCACCATGAAGGAGCGCCGGTTCTCGCCCACGCCCCTGGGCGAGAAGGTGTGGAAGGTGATGCAGCGCTGCTTCCCCGACACGTTCCAGGTCGGCTTCACCGCGCTGATGGAAACCGAGCTGGACAAGGTCGAAGACGGCGACTTGGCCTGGCAGCAGGTCCTGGGCGACTTCTGGGCTCCCTTCGCCGGCCAGCTGGCCGCCGTGGACGTCCAGCGGATCATCCACGACGTGCACGATCTGTCCAACCTGCACCTCGAGCGCTGCCCCACCTGCGGGTCGCCGCTCGAAGTCCGCAGCGGACGGTTCGGGCCCTACATCGCGTGCGCGAAGTACCCGGCGGAGTGCAAGTTCTCGAAGCCCATCGGCCGGGAGAAGATCCCCGACAAGCCCACGGACGAGATCTGCAAGGAGTGCGGAGCCCCGATGGTCATCAAGACCGGGCGCTTCGGCGAGTTCCTGGCCTGCACCCGCTACCCCAAGTGCACCCACACGCGCCCCGTGCCCCTCGGGATCAAGTGCCCCAAGTGCGAAGTCGGCGATCTGGCGGAGCGGCGGACCAAGAAGGGCCGCAACTTCTACGGGTGCCTGCGTTACCCGGACTGCGACTTCTCGGTCTGGAACAAGCCGGTGGCGGTCAACTGTCCGAGCTGCGGCTATCTGGGGATGGAAGAGAAGCGCACCAAGACGATGGGAGTCTCCCGCAAGTGCCTGAAGTGCGGACACGAAATGGCGGTGGACGAAGCGGCCACCCCGGAGCCGGTCGCGGGCTGAACGCCTCCGTCGTCGGCGGTGGCCTGGCCGGGTGCGAGGCCGCCTGGGCCCTGGCCCGGCACGGCGTGACGGTGACCCTCCACGAGATGCGCCCGGGGCACGGCACCCCCGCCCACCAGACCGATTCCCTGGCCGAGCTGGTCTGCAGCAACTCCTTCAAGTCGGTCGACGTCACCAACGCCCACGGACTGCTCAAGGCCGAAATGCGGCTGCTGGGCAGCATCACCCTCGAGGCCGCCGACGCTGCGCGGGTGCCGGGCGGCGCGGCGCTGGCCGTGGACCGCACCGTCTTCGCCGCCGCCATCCACGGGCGCATCACCGGCCACCCCAACATCACCCTGGTGCGGAACGAAGTGACCGTGCTCCCCACCCCCGCCGTGATCGCGACCGGTCCCCTCACGTCGGACGCGCTGTCCGCCGCCATCGCCGCGCGCCTCGGCGCCACGGCCCTCGCGTTCTGGGACGCCATCGCCCCCATCGTCTCGGCGGACTCCCTCGATCCGAGCCGGCTCTTCCGCGCCTCCCGATACGGCAAAGGGGGCGGGGACGACTACCTGAACGCGCCGATGTCCGAGCCGGAGTACGATGCGTTCGTGGCGGCGCTCCGGACCGGCGACCAGTACGCCCCGAACCACGAATTCGACCAGATCCGGTATTTCGAGGGGTGTCTGCCCGTGGAGGAGATGGCGGCGCGGGGGCGGGACGTGCTCCGCTTCGGGCCCATGAAGCCCGTCGGGCTCCCGGATCCGCGGACCGGGCGCGAAGCGTTCGCCGTGGTCCAGCTCCGCCAGGAAGACCGGGCGGGCCAGATGTGGAACCTGGTGGGCTTCCAGACCCGGCTGCGGAAGGGAGACCAGGAGCGGGTCTTCCGGACCATCCCGGGCCTCGCCAACGCGGAGTTCCTCCGTCACGGGTCCATTCACCGGAACGCCTACCTCAACGCGCCCGCCGCGCTCACCCCCCACCTCTCCGCGAAGGACGACGCCCGGCTCCTGTTCGCGGGCCAGCTCACCGGCGTGGAGGGATACACGGAGTCTTCGGCCACCGGGATCCTGGCCGGAATCAACCTGGCGCGGATCCTTTCCGGCGCCGACCCGCTGGTCCCGCCGCCCACCACCATGCTGGGGGCGCTGTACCGCCACCTCCGCGAGGCCGATCCGGCCGATTTCCAGCCGATGAACGCCAACTTCGGTCTCCTGGAACCGCTCGAGCGCGCGCCGAAGGACAAGGCGAAGAAGAAAGCGATGCTCGCCGAGCGGGCCCTCGCCGCGATGCGCGCGTTCGCCGGCGCCGTCGCCGGAGTCCCCGCGTGAGACCGGACATCGAGCGGTTCGCCGACTTCCTGGCCAAGGAGCGGAACGACTCGCCGCACACGGTGAAGGCCTACGTGCGGGACGTGACCGCCTTCGCCGACTTCGCCGACCGGTTCTACGGCGCGCCTTGGTCCTGGAAGGGCGTGGACCGCCTCGCCATCCGCGGCTTTCTGGGCTCGCTCGAAGCCCGGCGCCAGGCCCGCGCCTCCGCCGCCCGCGCCCTGTCCGCGCTCCGCACGTTCTACCGGTACCTGAGCCTGGTGGACGGCCTCGAGGTCAATCCCGCCAAGGCGGCCCGGACCCCGAAGCGCGGGCGCACGCTGCCGACCCACCTGGACCGCACCGAGGTGGAGCTCCTGTTCGCGGAAGCCGAGCGCCGTGCGGGGGACGGAGGGTTCCGTGAGGTGCGGGACCTGGCCATGCTCGAGCTCTTCTATTCGACCGGCATGCGGCTGTCGGAGCTCGCGGGCCTGAACCTGGACGACCTGGATCTCGTGTCGGACCAGGTGAAGGTGAGGGGAAAAGGCAGGAAGGAGCGGATCGTTCCGGTGGGGCAGCACGCCGTCGCCGCGCTTCGCGTCTACGGGGCTCAGCGGGACACGCGCCTGGCCCTCTCCGGGGGAGACCGGCGGGCGTTCTTTCTCAATCAGCGGGGCGCCCGCCTCACCCCCCGCGGTGTTCAGCTGGCGATGAAAGACCTCCTCGGCGCCCTGGCCCGGGGCCGGGATCTGCACGTGCACTCGCTGCGGCATTCGTTCGCCACCCACCTCCTGGATGCGGGAGCCGATCTCCGCGCCGTGCAGGAGCTTCTGGGCCACGCCTCGCTCAGTACCACCCAGGTGTATACTCATACGTCCGTCGAACGGCTCAAGAAGGTCTATCACCAGGCCCATCCGCGGGCCTAGAGGGAATGCCGCAGTGCCGCTGCCCACGATCTACAGCACCACCATCCTTTGCGTCCGCCGGGACGGCCGCGTCGCCATGGGCGGCGACGGCCAGGTCACGGTGGGTGACACGGTGATGAAGGGGAACGCGGTGAAGGTGCGGGCCCTGAAGGGCGGGAAGATCCTCGCGGGGTTCGCGGGTTCCGCGGCCGACTCGTTCACGCTCTTCGAAAAGTTCGAGGAGAAGCTGGAGCGCTATCCGGGCAACCTCTCCCGCGCCGCGGTGGAGCTGGCCAAGGACTGGCGCTCGGACCGCGTCCTGCGGCGCCTCGAGGCTCTGCTGGTGGTGGCGGACAAGGACAACGGCTTTGTCCTGTCGGGCTCGGGCGAGCTGATCGAGCCCGACGACGGCGTCCTGGCCATCGGCTCCGGCGGGCCCTACGCCCTGGCCGCGGCCCGGGCGCTCCTGGCGGGTACGGCCATGCCGGCCCGGGAGATCGTGGAGCGGGCCCTCCACATCGCCGCCGACATCTGCATCTACACCAACACCCACCTCACCGTCCTCGAGCTGTGACCCCCCCGTCCGACGCCGACCGGGTCCCGGGGCCCCCGGCGGGCCCGGTGCCCGAACCCGATCCGCTCCCCTGGCTCGAGGAGCTGCCGCCCAAGAAGATCGTGGCGGAGCTGGACCGGTACATCGTGGGGCAGGGCGCCGCCAAGAAGGCGGTGGCCATCGCGGTACGGAACCGGTGGCGGCGGGCGCAGGCGCCCGAGGAGATCCGGGACGAGATCCTCCCCAACAACATCATCATGATCGGGCCGACGGGCGTCGGGAAAACCGAGATCGCCCGCCGGCTCGCGCGCCTGGCCGGCGCTCCCTTCCTCAAGGTCGAGGCCTCGAAGTTCACCGAAGTGGGATACGTGGGCCGGGATGTGGAGTCGATGGTCCGCGAGCTGGCCGACGCCGCCATCAACATGGTGCGGGGGGAGCGCGAGGACGAAGTCTATCCCGTCGCCGAGCAACGGGCCGAAGAGCGCCTGCTCGACCTGCTGCTGCCGCCGGTGGAGCCGCCCCCGACTCCTCCGCCCCCGAGCCCGGCGGGCGGCGAGGCCCGGCCCCTCTTCGTGGTCTCCTCCAAGGGCGATGTGACGCCCAAGCCGGCCGCGGGAGGCACCGAGGGGGGCGAGGAGCGCCGCCGCCGCACCCGCGAGAAGCTCCGGCAGCAGCTGAAGGAAGGGACGCTGGAGGAGCGGGACGTGGAGATCGAGGTGCAGCAGCAGAGCTACCCGGCGCTCGATCTGATGCAGCCCCCGCAGGGGATGGAGGGGACCGACGTCAACTTCACCGAGATGCTCCAGGATCTCATTCCCAAACGGAAAAAGCGGCGGACCGTGCATCTGCACGAAGCCCGCCGGGTCCTGATCGACGAAGAGCTGAAGAAGCTGGTCGACATGGACGACGTGGTGAACGAGGCGCTGGACCGGGTGGAGAACCACGGCCTGATCTTCATCGACGAGATCGACAAGATCGCCGGCGAGCGGAACACCGCCGGCCCCGACGTCTCCCGGGAGGGTGTGCAGCGGGATCTGCTGCCCATCGTCGAAGGGTCCACGGTGCAGACCCGCTACGGCTACGTCCGCACCGACCACATCCTGTTCATCGCGGCGGGTGCGTTCCACGTTTCGAAGCCGTCCGACCTGATCCCCGAGCTCCAGGGGCGGTTCCCGGTGCGGGTGGAGCTGACCCCTTTGACCGAGGCCGACTTCGTCCGCATCATGACGGAGCCGGAGAACGCGCTCACCAAGCAATACGCCGCGCTGTGCGCCGTGGAAGGGGCGACCCTGGAGTTCACCACGGACGGCGTCGCGGAGATCGCGCGGATCGCGGCGCGGGTCAACGAGCGGATGGAGAACATCGGGGCCCGCCGCCTGCACACCGTCCTCACCACACTCCTCGAAGAGGTTCTCTTCGAGCTGCCCGACTATCCGACCAAGAAAATCGTCTTCGACGCGAAGGCGGTGAAGGAGCGGCTGGAGAAGATCGTCGACGACGAAGACCTGAGGCGCTACATCCTCTAGACTTGTCCCGCCTCGCCGCCCCATGTAAAATCCGCAGGGTTCATCCTGTCATTTTGACCTGTCCCCAGGGAGCCAATGTCCAAGCGCGATTTCCTGGCTATCACCGATTTCTCGAAGGACGAGGTGGTCCGGCTGTTCGACCTGGCCGCGAGGATGAAATCGGGCCAGTACCGCGAGACCCCCCTCGCCGGCCAGACCCTGGCGATGATCTTCGCCAAGTCGAGCACGCGAACCCGCGTCTCCTTCGAAGTGGGCACCTACCAGCTCGGCGGCCATGCCCTGTTCCTCTCGTCCCGCGACATCCAGATCGGGCGGGGCGAGCCGATCCCGGACACGGCGCGCGTCCTCTCCCGCTATGTCGACGGCATCATGATCCGCACCTTCGACCACGCCGAGGTCGAGGAGCTGGCGCGCTTCGCCAGCATCCCGGTGATCAACGGACTCACCGACCTCACCCACCCCTGCCAGGTGTTGGCGGACCTGTTCACGGTGCGGGAAGCGTTGGGCACGTGGGAAGGGAAGCGGATCGCGTGGATCGGGGACGGAAACAATATGGCCAACGCGTGGCTCGAGGCGGCGCAGGTGCTGGGCTTCGAGCTGCGGCTCGCCTGTCCGGAGGGTTTCGAGCCGAACCACGACAAGTTCGAGGCGGCGGGGGCCAGGGCCCGCGTGACGGTCACCGAGTCTCCCGAAGAGGCCGTGGAAGGCGCTCACGTGGTGAACACGGACGTCTGGGCCTCGATGGGCCAGGAAGGCGAGGCCGAGAGCCGCCGAAACGCCTTCAAGGGCTACACCGTAGACAAGGCTCTGATGAAGCAGGCCGACCCCAAGGCCATCTTCCTGCACTGCCTCCCGGCGCACCGCGGTGAAGAGGTGACGGCCGAGGTGATCGAAGGGGCCCAGTCCCGGGTATGGGATGAAGCCGAGAACCGGTTGCACGTACAGAAGGCGCTCCTCGTCACCCTGATGGGCTCACGCTGATCTCCCGAGGTTCCGGATGACCGACGCATCCCCCCCCGCTCCCCTGAAGCGCACGCCCCTCCACGACGTCCACGTCGCGCTGGGCGCCAAGATGGTCCCGTTCGGCGGTTACGAGATGCCGGTGACCTATCCGGCCGGCATCGGGGCCGAGCACAAGGCGGTCCGGACCGACGTCGGGATCTTCGACGTGTCCCACATGGGGGAGTTCGAGATCACGGGGCCCGACCGGAACGCCTTCGTGCAGATGGTCACGTGCAACGACGTCGCCGCGCTCGCGCCGGGTCAGGCGCAGTATTCGGCCATCCTCACCCCGAAGGGGACCTTCGTCGACGACTGCCTGGTCTACCGGTTCGAGGACAAGCTGATGATGGTCGTGAACGCCTCGAACATCGACAAGGACTGGGAGCACATCGTGGCGCAGAAGGGGGGCGCGAATGTCCGGCTCCGCAACATCTCGGACGACGTCGGCCTCCTCGCCATTCAGGGCCCGCGCGCCGAGGCGCTGCTCACGCCGCTCGCGAACATCAGGGCGAAGGACATTCCCTACTATCAGTTCGCGGACGGAAAGGTGGCCGGCGTGCAGTGTTTCATCTCGCGTACCGGGTACACCGGAGAGGACGGGTTCGAGCTGTACTGCCGCGCGCAGGACTCGGAGAAGCTCTGGCACGCGCTGGCGGGCCAGGGCCGGGCGGAACCGTGCGGCCTGGGCGCCCGGGACACGCTCCGTCTCGAAGCGGGCCTGCCCCTGTACGGCAACGACATCGACGACACGACCACGCCGCTCGAAGCCGGACTCAACTTCATCGTGAAGCTCGAAAAGGGCGCGTCGTTCACCGGACAGATGGCCCTGAAAAAGCAGAAGCTCGACGGGGTCACCCGGCGCCTGGTGGGGTTCAAGATGACGGACCCCAAGGCCATCGCCCGTCACGGCTACCCCGCGTTCCTGGACGGCCGGCAGGTGGACCAGGTCCGCAGCGGCACCGTGACCCCCACCGTCAACGCGCCCATCGGGACCGTGTATCTGCCCAGGGAGCAGGCCAAGGCGGGCACCAGGTTCGAGGTCGAGATCCGCGGGAAGCGGGCCGTCGCCCTAGTCGTGAAGCTGCCGTTCGTGCCGCACCACACCAAGAAATAGACGGTTAGGCGGTCAGGAGAGACATGAGGATCGGGATACTGACGGTTTCGGATCTCGGCGCCCAAGGGCGGCGCGAGGACACGTCGGGCGATACGATCGCGGCGTGGGCGTCCCGGCGCGGGTACGACGTGATGGTCAGGAGCGTCGTGCCCGACGAGACCAACCTCATCGTTTCGAAGCTCACCCGCTGGGCCGACTCGGGCGAAGTGGACGTGGTGCTCACCACGGGGGGCACGGGCCTCTCCGAGCGGGACGTGACGCCGGAGGCGACGGTCGCGGCCATCGAGCGCCCGGTGCCCGGCATCGCGGAGGCGCTCCGCGCGCGCGGCGCGAAGGGGTTTCCCCGGGCCTGGCTGTCGCGCGGGATCGCCGGGATCCGGGGCCAGACCCTGATCGTGAACCTGGCCGGGTCGCCCGGGGCCGTGAAGGACGCGCTCCCGGTGCTGGACGGGCTGCTCGAGCATGCCGTGTCCATCCTCCGCGGGGAACCCACTGACCACTGACCCCTGGCCCCTGACTCCCGATGCCTGACCGCGTCCTGATCACCACCGGGGACCTCGAGTATGCGGTCCGCATCAACGCCCAGCTCGAGGGTGCCGGCTTCGAAACCGAGCTGGCGACGTCGGCCGACGAGGTGCGGCAGGCGCTGAAGCGCCGGGAGCCGGCGTGCGTGGTCTTCACCGGCGGGCTCCACGAGGCCTCCACGGCCCAGCTCCTGGGCCAGGCCCGTGACACGCCCGTGTCCACGCTCGGTCTCCTCGAGGCCACCGAGCCCGAGCCGAAGGAGGTCGCGCAGGAGCTGGGGCTGACCGGGTATCTGGTGAAGCCGGCCGACCTGGCCGAAGTGGCGCAGACGGTGCGGCGGCTGATCGAGCGCCGCCGGCTGCAGGAGCGCACCGGGATCATCGGCGAGTCCCCCTCCATCCAGGAAGTGCTGGTCAAGATCGAGCAGATGGCGCCCGTCTCCTCGACGGTGCTGGTCGAAGGCGAGTCGGGCACCGGGAAGGAGCTGGTGGCGCACGGCATCCACGATCTGTCGCCCCGCCGGGCGAACGCCTTCATCGCCGTGAACTGCGCCGCGCTCCCCGAGACGCTGCTCGAGAGCGAGCTGTTCGGACACGAGAAGGGCTCGTTCACGGGCGCGGCCGAGCGGCGGCTGGGTCGTTTCGAGCTGGCGGACGGCGGGACCATCTTCCTGGACGAAGTGGGCGAGATGCCCGCGGCGACCCAGGTGAAGCTCCTCCGCGTGCTCGAGGACCGCACCTTCTTCCGGGTGGGCGGGACGCAGCCGATCCGCGTGGACGTCCGGGTCGTGGCCGCCACCAACAAGTCCCTCCGCGATCTCGTGGCCCTCGGCGCCTTCCGCGACGACCTGTATTACCGTCTCAACGTCCTCTCGATCTATCTCCCCCCGCTCCGGCAACGGCGGAGCGACATCCCCATCCTGGTCCGCCGGTTCATCGCGGAGTTCGCGAAGACGCACGACCGCTCGTTCCAGGGAATCACGCCGGAGGCGCTCCAGCTCCTGGTGGACGCGGACTGGCCCGGGAACGTCCGCCAGCTCCGTAACCTGGTGGAGTCGATGGTGGTGCTGGCGCCGGCGGGGGAAATCCGCGCCTCGGACATTCCGGCGGACATCCGGGACGGCGGCGCGGGGAGGGGGCGCGGCCTGCCGATGCGCCTCGCGGGGCCCGGGCACGACGTTCAGGGGCAGGAGCTGCAGTTCATTCTGCGAAGCCTGGTGGAGCTGAAGCTGCAGGTGGAGGAGCTGCGGCGGCGGGTGGATGACCAGCCGGCCCGTCGGGTGGAAGTGATCGAGGTGGGCCCGCGGGGCGCGATTCCGGACGCCGTGGTGGAGCCGCTGGCGGACGGCCGGGTGGTGTACCGGGCCGGGATGTCGATGGCGGACGTGGAGCGGGCGGCCATCGAGGCGGCGCTCAAGGAGACCCACGGGAACCGCCGGAAGGCCGCGGAGGCGCTCGGGATCGGCGAGCGGACACTGTACCGCAAATTGAAGGAGTACGCGTTGGTGTAACTTCTTTTTCCACATAGTGTTGACGGCCCCCCCTCCATTGACAGGGCCCGCATCCCCCTCCATCTTGTGGCGACTCTTTCGAAGGCCGACAGGCCGCAGCGCCCCCGGCCGGACCTCCAGTGGATTTTCGCGTCGATCCGGATCATTGCGTCACCTGCCTCGCGTGCGTGCGGGTTTGTCCCGCGGACGCCGTGGCGGTGGCTATGGACACAGTGCGGATCGTCGACGAAGCGTGCACGCGGTGTGGTCTCTGCCTGCCGGCGTGTCCTCACGGGGCGATCGTCGCCCTGGGTGACTACGCCAAGGCATTGGATCTTGCCGCCGGGGGGCGGGGGACGCTCATCCTGAGCGTCGAAGCAGCGGCGTACTTCTACCCGGCCACCCCCGAACAAGTGGTGAACGCCTGCTATCAGGCGGGCTTTCGCACCGTGCACCGCGGCGTGCTGGGCGACGAGCTGGTGGCGCGCGAATATCTCCGGCTGTGGGCCGAGCCGGGATGGGGCACGATGATCCGGAGCACCTGCCCCGTGATCGTGGAGCAGGTGCGGGCGGAGTTCCCGGAGCTGGTGCCGTATCTCGCGCCGGTGGATACGCCCATCGCGGCGGAGGCGCGGTACGTGAAGGCGATGTACGGCCGTGACACGAAAGTGGTGTACGCGGGCGTGTGTTTGACCGAGGGCGGCGACGCGGTGGATGCGGCGATCACCTTCGAGGACCTGGCGAAGCTCCTGGACCAGCGCGGGGTGCGGGTGGCCGATCAGCCGCCGCACTTCGAGCGGCTCCCCGAGGAGCGGCGGCGGCACTGGAGTACGGCGGGCGGGTTGCCCCTCGAGATCCTGGCCGAGTCGACGCAGGCGTCGCGGCGCTTCAAGAAGGTGCGGGGGCTGGGACAGCTCGAGGCCATCGCCCGGGCGGTGGCGGTGGACCGGATCGACCTGGGGTTCGTGGACATCCTGCCCTGTGAGGGGTGTCTCGATCACCCGTTGCTCGGCCCCAAGGAGCAGCTGTTCTGGCGGCGCACGGTGGTGGAAGCGACGGAGCCGCCGCGGAGCAAGCTGCCGGTGCTGGACGACGAAGTGGCCCGGCGGGTGAATGTCGGCGCGATCTTCCCGGTGCAGGGCCGGAGCGCGGCGGCGGCGCCCGAGGAGATCGAAGAGATCCTGGCCGAGATCGGCACGGCGCCGAACGGGCGGGCGTGGGACTGCGGGGCCTGCGGGTACCGGACGTGCCGCGAGTTCGCGGGGGCGATGGCGAAGGGGCGGACGACCTACAAGTCGTGCCCCCCGTATCTCGAGCGGCAGGCGAAGGCGGCGCAGCAGCAGGCCGCGGTGGACGGGCTGACGGGGCTGGCGACCTTCCGGGTGTTGCGGGACCGGCTGGGGAACGAAGTGGCGCGGACCAAGCGGTCGGGGGAGGGCTTCGCGGTGCTCTTCATCGACCTGGACCACTTCAAGCAGGTGAACGACCAGTTCGGGCACGAGGCGGGGAACGAAGTGCTCCGCGGGGCGGCGCGGGAGGTCCTGGCCGCCATCCGGACCGCGGACTTCGCCGCCCGATACGGCGGAGACGAGTTCGTGGTCCTCCTGGTGCGCACCGGATTGTCGGGCGCCGTGGGAGTGGCGGAGAAGCTGCGGGAGCGGGTGGTGGCGCTGGGCGCCGAGCTGGGCTACCCCAAGGGGTTCATCGGCGCGAGTATCGGGGTGGCGGAGTACCGGTTGGAAGGGGCGGAGCACGAGGACGTACTGGTCGCGGCCGACCGCGCGCTGTACCGCGCGAAGGCCGGCGGCCGGAACCAGGTAGCGACAGGAGCGTGATGCCGTGACACCGCAGAAGCCGGTCCGCGCGGGCGGAACGAGCGAGGGGACCGACGCGAAGCACGTGCACCCGCCGGTGGCGGGCGGAGCGGGGGCCACGCCCTCCCCCGATCCGTGGGGCGTGAAGCGCGCCGAGAACCTGATCACCAGTCTCACCGGCGTGCTGTCCGCGCGGGTGGTGGTGACGCCGCAGGGGGAAGTGAGCGAGGTGCACGTGCTGACGCAGAACGACGTGCATCCCAAGCAGGTGGTGCGGAACATCGAGTCGGCGCTGATGGCTCAGCTGGGGTTGAAGCTCGACCACCGGGTGATCAGCGTGGCGCAGACCGCGGACGTGCGGCCCATCGAGCAGCTGCAGGACGACGCGGTGCGGACGCGCGCCAAGAAGCGGGTGGTGATCTTCAAAGGCCTGGATGTTCGTCCGGCCCAGCGCGCCCAGCGGGTGCTGGTGCGGGTGAAGCTGGCGTTCGAGGATCGGGAGGCGGAGGCGGAGGAGCAGGGGACGGACACCCAGCGGAACCGGGTGGAAGCGGCGGCCCGGGCGGCCTCGCTCTGTCTGGACGAGTTGTTGCCGGACAATTCGATCGCGCTCGAAGGGGCGCAGATCGTGGATGCGTTCGACCGGAAGTTCGTGATGGTGGCGGTGCACGGGTTGGGGGGCCGGGAGGCTCAGCTGTTGACCGGCACGGCCGAGGTTCGGGAGAGCGCCGAGCGGAGCGCGGTGCTGGCGGTGTTGGATGCGACGAACCGCTGGGCGGACGCCCGTCGTTAGCGGTGGGGTTTGGTGGCTGTTGGACCAGCGGCTGATGCAGCAGCTATGTAAGTTATTATAACATAAGAGCTTATCTACTTGACTTCCCCCCGTGCAGCGCCCTCCTGGGGGGTCTAGCGGACTCCCGATTCTGGTGGTATTTCGGGTTCCGTGAGTTATACGCGAACGAAGAAGTATTGGGGAACGCAGCGTGTCGCGCGCATCTGTCAGGTGTCGCCCACGACGGTGGCCAACTGGATCGACCAGGGCCATCTGAAGGGGCATCGGACACCGACGGGGCGGCGGCGCGTGATCGTGGACGATCTCGCGGCGTTCTTGCGGGCGCATGGGATGCCGGTGCCGCCGGAGCTCTTGGGCGCGCCGATAGCCCGGCCCGTGGTGGTGCTCGTGGAGGATGACGAGCGCTACCGGCAGGCGCTCCGGACGGTGATCAACCGGAGCGACCTGGAGATCGAGCTGATCGAGGCGGGGACCGGGGTCGACGGCCTGCTCGAGATCGGCCGGAAGGACCCCGATCTGGTGGTGCTCGACTACGGCCTGCCCGATTTGAACGCGGAGCAGGTGGTGGAGCGCCTGTTGGACCCGGAGCGGAAGCTCACGGCGGAGGTGATCGTCGTGACCGGGGGGATCGCGGAGGACGCGCAGGCCCGGTTGCGGGCGGCGGGCGTCCGGGAAGTGGTGGGCAAGACGTCGGGGATGGGCGCGGTCATCGAGGCGATGCGGCAGGCGTTGGCGCGGTCGATGGCGGCGTAACGATAGAGTCGGCAAACCGAAAAAGGGGGCCCCTGGTCATCGCGACCTGAGCGGAGCTGAGCGGACAGGACAACGAGCGGAGCGTCGGGTACGTCGTAGCGAAGGCGTACCACTCCAGTCACATCACGCGATCGACTGTGATCGCTGAAGGGGGTGACGCTCAATGTTCCAACTGCTCGCAGGACTGTTTGCGGT